>NZ_JADBDR010000007.1:0-381681 GCF_014873645.1 Paenibacillus sp. OAS669 | reverse complement strand
TCTATAGAGTAGCATAATTCGGCTCACATGAACATTTTTTTAAGCGGATATTCCATCCGCTTTGTTTGCTGTACGCTTTTTTCCTTGCTTGCACATAAAAAAAACGGCACAGGGCTTTTCCCACGCCGTTTTAGATTCCATTTTTTATTCCCAGTCTTGTCTCTAAACGTAACTTAATGATATTGGCCTCTTGGGCCTCGCTTTTTTGGTTTTATAGACTTCTATGCCGTCGTGGCAGAAGCACCACTGATTTTGTTCATACTGCTATTATGGCATTGCTATCGTTCTAAATTTTTGGGATCACTACTAAAGAAAGTACCTGAAACAGAATCCAAGGTTCAGGTAATAACTCATTTCATTTTCTCTGCGACCGATTTTAGTTTTTGCTCCATAGATGCCTTTTTATCCCGCCGGTCATCGATTTTGATGGACGTAGATACACGTTCAGCACCGTGGCTGAAAGGAACCTCATGAAGGCGGTGGATAACGGTCATCAAATCGTCGAGCTCCCCTTCGATAATGGTGCTCATCGAGGTCATTTCGTAATGAATAGGTTCGCTGGCCTGTTCCAGAACCTTTTGAATATCCGCAACATATTGACTTAAGCTGGTCGTTGCAGTGCCTATGGGGATAATGGTTAATTCAACAATAGCCATGAAAGCTTCCTCCATTGATTGAAAATTAGGTTTGTCTCTCATTGTATCGCTTATGTCAGGAAGCATCAAATAAAAACCTCTTTCCCCCGGATGGAGGCAAGAGGCTTCTTACAGCTCCAAGCGGGCAGCTTGGTTGCGGATGTAATCTGCGGTTCGCGCCGCTAGAGCCATTACGGTATTCGTCGGGTTCCCCGCCCCGGAGGTAACGAATATGCTGGCGTCGCAGACAAAGAGATTTGAAATATCATGGGTTTGGCCAAACGAATTCACAACCGATTCCTGCGGGTCGTTGCCCATCCGGCAGCCTCCCATCAAATGAGCGGTATCGGAAACGGTCATTTCAGGCAGACCTCCTGCCGCTTCTAAAATATCCTTCATCTTCTGAACTGCGTGTTGGATGAGCCGTTGATCATTTTCGCCATAGCTGAAGGTGACCTTGGCTCTTGGGAGCCCGTATGAGTCCAGCTCATCGCTTAAGGTTACACGGTTGTCCGGATGGGGAAGCACTTCGCCGACCATGGTGGCTCGGCCGTAATAATTATAATCAAGCATGATTTGGCGCAGCCGTGATCCCCAAACCGGAGTGCTCGATGATTGAGTGACGCCTTGAGCGAAGCTGACCGGTCTCGCCCCGTGAGAGTGAAGCGTGTAGCCTCTGACGAAGTCATGATCAGGCGATGTTTCATAAAAGTCCTGCGTACTGGCCAAGACCGGGGTTCCTTTGTACAGCCGGATATCCTCCTTGAACTTTGCATACACGTCATGGCTGCTATGGGTCATAATAGCTTTGCCCACCCAACCGCTGCTATTGGCCAGGCCATCGGGAAACCGGCTGTTTGCAGAATTCAAAAGAAGCCGCGGCGTCTCCACTACATAGGCCGAGAGGATGACCAGTTTCGCCTTTTGCTCATACGTTACCCCGTTATGAATAAACGTAACGCCTGCCGCTTTTCCGTCGGGCTTCATCAGGACTTGGGTCACCATGCAATCGGCGAGCACCTCGGCGCCGGCACGGATCGCTTTGGGAATATGTACGATGAGAGTGCTGAATTTGGCGTTCGGCATACATCCTTGGTTGCAAAAGCCGCGATTGATGCAAGGCGGTCTGTCCTCAAACGGCGCTGAAAGAATAGCCAGAGGGGTAACCGTAGAACGGATGCCCAGCTTTTCACACCCTTTTTGGAACATGAAAGCGTTGGGGCTTAATCTATCCCGTTCGGGATAAGGGTAAGGTCCGTGAAAATTCCCCCATGGAAAATGTCTGGGACCGGCCACTGCAATTTCCTTTTCGATCTTGTCGTAATAAGGCGCCAGATCTTCATAACGGATGGGCCAATCTTCCGCTACGCCGTCTCGCGTTCGGGCCAGGAAGTCTGTATCGTGGAACCTTAGGAACACACCTGTAAAATGGACGGTCCCCCCTCCGACCCCTCTGCCCGAGTTATTATGTCCCATCTGCAGCGGGTTATCGCCTGCGACGATTCGGGTATCCTGCCAGCCAAGCCGCTGCATGGACAGCTCGTCACTGGCAAAGTCATGCTGCGGATCAAGGAAAGGCCCGGCATCCAGCACGACTACACTCATTCCGGCTTCGCTGAGCTCCTTGGCCAGCACGCCTCCGGCAGCTCCGGCACCGACGATGACAACATCGACTTCTTGTCCTTCATATTTACGCTTCATTTTTGGGCTTCGCCTCCCATGGGTCCAGCTGCCCGGGATGCATACGTACGTATCCCCGAGGATAAGCGGGTCCTCCATACCCAATATCCGACCAAACACGGGGGTGGGAATAATAGGCTTCCGTAGTCAAGCGCAGCAGCTTCTGAAAAAAAACGCTTTGAGGAATAGTCTTCCATGTATCGTGCGGCAAGGCGTCATTTTCACTGATGGAGGTCATGATCTGAAGCTGCCGTTCGGTATCCAAATGAAAGAATCGTTCCGTATAAAGAATCTGGCAAGAGTCATCAAGCCCCCCCAGTCCCGCTCTAATGAGCGCCGCAGCGTGGGGAACGTCAGATTTACGTTCGCTTTCTATGCCTGCTGATAAGGTATGGTCGATATGCTCAATGACATACTGTATGATTTCTCCTCTTGCGTCATCCATAAGAAGGGAGCACCAGCTTCGGAGTATTTCCGCTTCGGTTACGGACAAAAACAGATAGTCCCCGCCGGTATGAAGCCTTTCATTGACAATGGTGCGGGTATGCTGATCCCATTCGTGCTGTGCGGACATGACGTCGTACGTAGGGTAACGGCTTAGGTTCGGGTTCATACAAGCTACCTCCAATACATGACTAGTAGGCCAAGAGCACACATGGCGATAAACAAAACGGGCAGAATGACGGGAGGACCGGCCAGGAAGTTGCGCATTTTATACCCTCCGACTCTGACACCGACACCGTGAAAATGAAAATAGAAGCCTACGGTACCGATGACAACACCCACCCACATCAGAAGGGTAAACAGGTAGAAAAGCCACTCCAGCCGGACAAGGGCAAGCACAATACCGGCGAGACTGAATATAGGGGCGGAGATAACAGGCAGCCACATGGATTTGTGATGGAAATTTTGCCGGTAATGGGACAGGGTTACTTGAGCGCCGATTGCTATAAAGGCAATCCCGACAAATAAAATGACCATGCGGTCCAATGTCCAGTAGGTCCAATGCTGCAATGGGGCTTCCTCCATTCGTCATACGGTTAGTTTTTTAGGCAGTTGAGGGTAGGTTAGAGAGCCGTACGGCATTAGGGCAATGGATTTGCCTTGTCCGGAAATCGATTCGTTAAAAGCGGCTTGTAAATCGTCCACAGGCAAGAGGCCCAGCAGATTTACAATAGGACGGGGCAGCGCCGAATAAAGGTAAACGCGCTGTTTGGTCAAAACCTCGTCCAAATGAAGGATTTTATGAGCGCCCAGCTGAAACTCCCGCTTCAGTTGATCTACCATGGTTTGGCGGTCCTTCATCGTCTCTACCCAGAATTGAAAGATGCCGTTCCCGAACATTTCCGGGCATTCCGCCGCCATAATAATCGTTCCGCCCGTTCTCGTTAGAGCCGATGCATTACGAAGCGCCTTGATGGCTTGATACAGCTGGAGATCTTTGGGATGCCCGCCTGGAGAGACCACCGTAAGGTCGTAGGTTTGCTTAACAGGGACCACGAAACGGGATGCAGCTTGGCTGATTAACGCTTTGTGTGCTGCCGTAATGTGGCCTGCTGCGGCCTCCAGCACATGCTTCTCATGGTCGACAACGACATTAAGCATAAAATCGACCGTAATAAAGCGGAGTGCTTCCTCCATATCTTGATGAATCGGATTGTCAGGATGACCTGGAACTGCCTTGAATTGCTGCGATAAGCTATGGTTATGCTCAATGCAACTTCTGGAGGCGATTCCCGGTACGACGGCTTTGATTCCGCCCGATATTCCCGCCAAAGCGTGCGGCTCCATATTACCGGTTGCGATTCGAAGATCGGCCTTGACGGCCAGCCGGTTGATTTCAATCGGCGTCCCGAAGGAGGTGGTTCCAAGTCGAATACAGTCCTCGGCTGCGGCCGAGTGGTTGTGAACCCGGATCCGCTTGTAGACGGCCGGCCCTACGAGCTGCTCCATTTCTTCCCGCGTATGCTTCCTATGCATGCCCAGGGCAATGATAATATCAATCGATGGGTCCGGGATGCCCGCTTGGTTCAACTCCTCCAATAGCGGAGGAAGAAGCAGATGACTCGGACTAAGCCTGGTTCCGTCACTAATGATAATAACGGCGCTATGACGCCCTGCCGCAAGCTCGGAGAGCCTCGGTGACCCGATGGGCTGGGACAGTGCTTGAAGAATCCGGTTCCGGGACGAAAGTTGCTTCTCCTCGGTTTGGTCTGCCCGGTACGTGATGATATCCGCCGGCAGGCCCTCGGGTACTGAAAGAGGTATGGTCGTCTTGCCATAAGGTAAATGGAAAATTGCGGCGGCCCCCTAGTCGAGATTCGAACAGTTCAATTATTACCAAACCGTACGAAAATATCCTGCGAAACCGATACTATTTTCAGTCAACTGATTGGGTTGTGACTTGCTTTGGGAGGGGGATAAGCAGGCTTTGCGGATGCCGGGGATCGGTGAAGCAATTTTGGTTTTATGCTGTGCTTTTTTTTGCTATGATGAAGGTATATAGATAAATACACTTACGTTGGGAGTTCGGGTATGGACTGGGAACCGTTAAGGCAGCAGCTTGAACAAATATTTGATGCACCCGTAAGGTTGACAAGATGGACATGGGAGCAATGGCTCCGTGAGGCGGATACAGAGGCTCTCGGCAAAGGAGCGCCGCCCAAAAGCTTGCAGAAGGAACAGCAGCTCATCTTTTTGCTGAATAAGGATCATGCGGATGCCATCGTGCTAAGCATTGAAGCGAACCGGGTGAATCAGGCGGAGCGCCGGCTGATCGAGCTGATGCTGGAGTCTAACCGGATGCAGGAGAAGAAGCCGGTCCTTTCTATCAGCGAAGAAGAGCGCAGGGCAGGAATGGTCCGCGACTGGTTCAAGCAGCAGCAGGATTTGGGCTTGACCAATGCAGAGATGCCGGACACGCTGGTATCGCAATTATCTTTATACTCTACTAAAATTCCGCTTCTGCTGTACGGGGACTATTCACAGTCCAGGAGAGTCAGCTACCAGGAGCTCAAGAAGCTGCTGGAGTCGTTCTTTGATTCGGAGATCGTGCTTATTCCGTTAATGGACAAGGAATGGCTTATTCTCGGTTCGGAAAAAATGCTGACGATGGATACCAGCGACGAACGGGATTATGGCGAGGAGGATAGCCTGGAGGATACACTCGCCGCTATCGGTTACGGCCTCCATGAAATGCTCGAAAACGAATGGGTCGGCGACTGCCACCTGGCCATTCACTATCCGATTATGCCGTCCAAATCTCTCTACGCTACGGTGCTGCAGCTAAGAGAAACGATGATGCTCGGCCGTACTTACCACATGGGCAGTAATATGCATCTTCCATGGATGCTGCAGCTGGAGAAGCTGATTAACCTGATCCCCGAAGGGGAGAAGGCGAGCTTCCTCGAACGCGTGCTGAAGCGGCTGGATGCGGTTCTCGATGCGGAGACGATGACGACGCTGGAGCAGTTTTTTCAATTGGACTGCAATGTCAGCGAAACGGCCAAGAAGCTCTATATTCACCGGAATACGTTATTATATCGATTGGACAAGTTCAAGCAGGAGACTGGACTGGATGTCCGGACCTTTAACGACGCGGTTTTGGTCAAGATCGCATTGCTATTGTACAAAGTAACGAAAAGAAAGTGATTTTTTTGTGAAGATTGTGCATAGTCACAAAACCATTCCTACGGTAAGATAACAATATAACTTGATACTAAAATTCGTAGGGGGAATAAACCATGGCAGGTGTACGTTTAAACCACATCGTTAAAAGATACGCAGGTGCTGAAGAAGCGACAGTGAAAGATTTCCATCTTGAAATCAAAGATAAAGAGTTCTTGGTTCTTGTAGGCGCATCCGGTTGCGGTAAGTCCACAACTCTTCGTATGATTGCAGGTTTGGAAGAGATCACTGAAGGCGAACTTTACATTGGCGACCGTTTGGTAAACGATGTTGCACCTAAAGACCGCGACATCGCGATGGTATTCCAATCTTACGCTTTGTATCCACATATGAACGTGTATCAAAACATGGCTTTCGGTTTGAAGCTTCGTAAGTTCAAAAAAGCCGACATCGAAGCTCGCGTACGCGAAGCTGCAAAAATTCTTGACATCGAGCATTTGCTGGATCGTAAGCCAAAAGCTCTTTCCGGTGGTCAACGTCAGCGGGTTGCCTTGGGCCGTGCGATCGTTCGTGAACCGCAAGTGTTCTTGATGGATGAGCCGTTGTCCAACCTGGATGCTAAATTGCGCGTACAGATGCGTGCTGAAATCGGCAAATTGCACAAACGCCTTGAAACAACTATTATCTACGTAACGCATGACCAAACAGAAGCTATGACCATGGGCGATCGTATCGTCGTTATGGATAAAGGGATCATTCAACAAGCGGCTACACCGGAAGAAATTTACAACTTCCCGTTGAATATGTTCGTTGCAGGCTTCATCGGATCTCCATCCATGAACTTTGTTCCTGGTTCTTTGGCGGAGCAAGGCGGCAGCGTCTACTTCAAAGCTAACGGCGTTAGCGTCGAAGTTCCAGAAGGCAAAGCAAAATTGCTTCGCGAAAAAGGCTACATCGGTAAAGAAGTGGTTATGGGTGTTCGTCCAGAGGATTTCCATGAAGAGCCGGTATTCCTGGAAGCTTCCCCTAACACTATCGTGAACGCTCACATCGAGGTTTCCGAGAATTTGGGTCACGAAATGCTATTGCACTTGAACGGCATTGGCAAAAACAGCGTCGTAGCTCGTGTTGACGGCCGTGCAAGCGTCAAAGAAGGCACAAACGTGAAGTTGGCGATCGATATGAACAAAGTTCACTTCTTCGATCCACAAACTACTTTGTCTATCCTTGTAAACAACTAATTGATATAAACTGAGGACCAGTCGTAATGGCTGGTCCTTTTTTGGTATTGCTTGTCGTTTGCCAGGACCCCCGCAAAGGATCGGCCGAAGGATGCAAAGGGCACAAAAAAAGCCCCCTTGCAGAGCAAGAGGAGCTAATTAGGGAGCCTTAAAGCGAAGGCTCATTCTCTAGGCTAAGTGGAGCAGATGCACCATCGCAAAGCCTAATCCGGATAGCAATACGGAGCCGATAAGCCCTGCGGCGAAGGACTTCATGCCCAGTCGGCGGAATGCGGCAAGATCGACACCCAGACCGAGTCCGGCCATGGCCATTGCGATAAGCATATAAGCAGCCGTAACCAGAGCGCTTGCTGCAGCTTCCGTAACGATACTAAGCGAATGGATCCCGCTAACAATGAGGAACCCGAGAATGAACCAGGGAATCGGGATGGATTTCCACGAGGCTGGGGCTGAACCCGTCCCTTCCTTGCGCTGGGAACGATTGGCCCAAATGCCGATGACAATGGCTACAGGAACAAGAAGCGCGACACGGGTGAGCTTAACGATAACCGCCATATCTACCGCATCGTTCCCCCCCGGCGCAGCGGCGGCAATAACGTGGGCAATTTCGTGAAGGGTAGCTCCTGAGAACACTCCGTAACCCAGAGGGGAAAGACCCAGCACAGGGAACAGGAACGTATAGAGCAGAGTAAATATCGTACCCAGAATAGCTACGATGGCAGCGCCTATGGCCGTTTCTTCATCTCTGGCTTTAATTTGAGGCGCTATGGCGACGACGGCGGCAGCCCCGCAAATTGCGGTTCCGCAGGCCGTCAAAATGCCCAGCCCTTTTTCTACCTTAAACAGACGGGTCAGTCCATAGACGACACTCAGCGTAAACACGATGACGATAACGGCCAGTACAAATACTTTCGGTCCGGCGTGAACAATATCCACCAGGTTGAGACGCATCCCCAGGAGGATTATGCCTAGCCTGAGCAGCTTTTTGCTGGAAAACTGGGTTCCTGCAGCAGCCCTGGCCGGCACGCCAATGGATGCCCTCCAAATGATGCCTAGTAATATGGCAATGACCAGCTGACCCATAATGCTCAGGAACGGAAAGCCGGACAAATATTTCGCAGCCAATGCAATCAGCAAGGTTAAAGCGATGCCTATGAGGAAACCGACCCACGGTTTGCTTTGTTTTTGCGAGGAAAGCGCCTGTGCTTGACTCATGGTACTATCGACTCCTTTTTCTTTAACTTGCCTCTAACTATAAGATGAGCAGAATGAAAAGTGAAATACCGATATGCTATGCGTAGGATTAGTTATTGTTATGCTTCAAGCGCGGACTATACGGGATTGTTCCGTTGGAATGAAAAGGATACAATGGGGATTACAGCAGGATTAGCTTTGCAGGCAGGGCAGACAGCGAAGGAGCAGGTTATGATTGTAGATACATTAAGAGTGTTCGTCATGGTAGTAGAACAGAGCCATTTCTCACGGGCCGCTGAAATGCTGAATCTTTCTCAGCCAGGGGTCAGTCTGCATATACGCAATTTGGAAAATGAATTCGGCGCCAAGCTTGTTCACCGCTCCTCCAAACAGGTAAAGGTTACGGAAGCGGGGGAGATATTGTATCAACAGGCCAAGCAAATGCTGGCCCTCTATGATTCGGCGAAGGAAGCCATACGCCAATTGCGCGATGAGGTGGCCGGAACGTTGAAGATAGGAGCGAGCCTGACGATCGGGGAATATGTGCTGCCCCGGTTTTTGGCGGAATTCACAGCTCAGTACCCGCAAATCGATATTAGCGTGACGATCGGGAATACCGAGGAAATTGCCCAAGCGGTTCGTTCCCATGAACTGGATATTGGTCTGGTTGAAGGGAAAGTGGAACATGCCGAAATTGAACTGCAGCCCCCTTTTATGGAAGATGAGTTGGTTCTTGTCGCTCCGGCGGACCACCCGTTATGTGCCGTGAAAAAAGCCGTCGATATCGAGATGCTCCAGGATCATGTATGGGTCTTGAGGGAACCCGGATCGGGAACAAGAGCGTTCAGCGATCAGTTCATGGAGAAATCGGGCATCAGAATGAGGCGCTCCTACGTATTCAGCAGCAGTCAAGGGGTAAAGGAAGCCGTTGTCGCAGGTCTCGGGGTTGCCATGCTGTCCAGGCTTGTCGTACGCAAGGAGCTGGAGACAGGGGAATTATGCAGCATTCCGGTGAAACAGACCCGGCTGCTCCGGGATTTTAGGCTTCTGCAGGACAAAAGGTCGGCCGTAGAAACGATGGCAGCCAAAATGTTTATTCAAAAGCTTAGACAATTTCAAGGATAGCAGCGTTAAATCTTCCATAGATGAAATCCCAAAGCTTGTTGATTTATGCTTGTATTTTTTATACGATGGGATTATTGGGAAAACGAAGGAGACGGAACAAAGATGCCTAGAAAAGTAAAAGTATCTGACTTGGTTGAAGAGTTTCACCTCGAAGTGATTTGCGGTGAGGGCGGTCTTAAACGTCCCATTACTGTCGCTGACTTATATCGCCCCGGGCTGGTTATGGCGGGCTTTTACGAATTCCATCCGACAGAACGGGTGCAGATTCTCGGGAAAACGGAGCTGACCTTCTTTGACGGTTTAACTTCGGATGACCGAATGACCCGGATGAGAAAGCTGTGCGAGCCGGAGGATACACCTTGTATTTTGATCAGCCGCGGGCTGGATGTTCCAATCGAGCTATTGGCTGCTGCCAATGATTGCAATATTCCGGTGCTTCGTACCAAAGTGTCGACCACCATCCTGGCAAGCCGCATTACGGGGTTTCTGGAAAATAAATTGGCCCCTTCTACAACGATTCACGGCGTTCTTGTAGACGTTTACGGTATCGGGATGCTGATTTCCGGCAGCAGCGGTATCGGTAAGAGCGAAACGGCTCTGGAGCTTGTTAAGCGGGGACATCGTTTGATTGCGGACGATGCGGTAGAAATTCGCCAGACGGCGGACCATGTACTTAACGGAAATGCGCCTGAGCTGATCCGCCATCTGCTTGAAATCCGCGGTGTCGGTATTATTAACGTTATGACCCTGTTCGGCGCAGGGGCGGTTCGTAACGTGAAGAAGATCTCCGTTGTTGTCAAGCTGGAGACTTGGCAGCAGGAGAAGCAATACGATCGTCTTGGTCTGGATGAGGAAACGACCCGCATTATTGACACCGACGTTCCTCTGGTTACCATTCCGGTTCGTCCGGGACGTAACCTGGCGGTCATTATTGAAGTGGCGGCGATGAACTTCCGTCTGAAACGGATGGGCTATAACGCAGCGCTTCAGTTCACGAACAAGCTGACCGAATCGTTGTCGGAAGATATCGACGATATGGAATAATTAGAATGCTGAGTCATTCTTATGAAGGAGGAGCAACATGCTGCTGGCAATTAATCCTATCGCGTTCGGCATAGGATCTCTGCAGGTACATTGGTACGGGATTATTCTGGGTACGGCGGCTCTCGTCGGACTTCTGTTGGCTATTCAGGAAGGCAAACGGTTCGGAATGAATCCGGATTTTTTCATGGATTTGGTGCTGATAGGCGTTCCTTCAGCCATTATCGGGGCCCGGATTTATTATGTAGCGTTCAAATGGGAAGATTACAGAGATAATTTATCGGAAATTATTAAAGTATGGCATGGCGGGATCGCCATATATGGTGCTCTGATAGGAGCGATCATAGCAGCCCTTATTTATGTCCGGAGAAAAGGATACTCGTTCTGGCGCATTGCCGATATTTGCGCTCCCGGGTTAATCGTCGGACAAGCGATCGGACGCTGGGGCAACTTTATGAACCAGGAAGCTCACGGCGGGCCTGTCAGCGAGACTTTCTTGAGGAACTCGCTTCATCTGCCGGATTTCATTGTGAATCAAATGTTCATTGACGGACAGTTCTACCACCCTACTTTCTTGTATGAGTCACTATGGAATATTGTAGGGCTGGTGTTGCTCCTTATCCTGCGCAGAAGGTCTTTCCTGCGTGCGGGGGAGTTGTTTATGAGCTATTTCATCTGGTATTCCATCGGCCGTTTCTTCGTGGAAGGCCTGAGAACGGATAGTCTGGACTTCACGGGTCCGGAATGGCTGGCTTCTTTGATGAACGGTTTGTGGGCGCCGATGACATGGATGGGCTTCGAGCCCGGATACATGACGTACGGCGGCAATGTTAGAATTTCGCAGCTATTGGCCGTGCTGATTGTTATTGCAGCCTTCATTCTGATGTTCGTTCGCAGAAAGACCGGGGCGGCATTGGCCCGCTATTCCGATCCTATCGAGCGAGTGAAGGGAAAGGATACTCAAGAGCATCCGTCTGGCGGCCCTAAGGATACTGTGGAATCATCCGCTTCCGCTAAGCCGTCGGACCCTACCACAGACCATTAAGAGAGAGCCGAAACTCTCTCTACCCGAACAGCATGATAAAGGAGCTTAATTTATGATTCATACGATGTTATTTGACCTCGATGGAACGATACTCGATACGAATGAGCTGATCATTCAATCGTTTTTGCATACGTTTGAAGGCGTAACGAAAGAGCCGGTTACCCGCGAGCACATTATTCCCAATATGGGAAGGCCGCTTGTAGAGCAAATGCAGTTCTTCTCCGGTAGAGATACGGTGGATGACCTGGTTCAGAAATACCGGAAGTTCAACGTCGAGAAGCATGACGAACTGGTAAAGGAATTCCCGCATGTTCGCGATACGCTTGCACGTCTGCATGCCGCGGGCATCAAACTGGGCGTCGTGACGAGCAAAGTAAGGCTGACTACGGAGATGGGCTTGAAGCTTTGCGGCATTTACGATTATTTCGGTGCGATTGTAACAGTAGATGAAGTGCAGCGCGCGAAGCCGGATCCGGAAGGAATACGCAAGGCGTTGAAGGAGCTTGGCTCCGATACGTCGGGAGCGTTAATGGTCGGTGACAGCCACTATGATCTAGAGGCCGCTCATAATGCGGGAATCCCTGCTGTAGGCGTTGCCTGGTCCTTGAAGGGAATCCCTTATTTAAAGCAATATAATCCGACCTATATTATTGACGATATAAGAGAACTGCTTCCTATTGCAGGAATCGAGGAGAGTTCGCTTGAGACAAACAGATAGATTTTCGGTGGAAGGACCGAATTCATTATGGCAAATGTACAGGACCGTCAGCTTTTGGAAGGCGGTCCGCAATTTTATATTTATCCAATTGACGCGGTATGCACCCTTCTTGTCCTTTAAGCGCTGGATTTACCGCCATGTGCTTGGGATGAAGGTGGGGGAGCATACCTCCTTTGCGTTAATGGTTATGGTGGATGTATTCTTCCCTGAACGAATCGAGGTCGGCAGCAATTCTATTATCGGATACAATACTACGATATTGACGCATGAATACTTGATTAAAGAATACCGGATAGGCACCGTGCGTATCGGGTCGAACGTAATGATCGGAGCGAACACGACAATACTGCCGGGGGTCACAATCGGTGACCATGCGGTGATTGGGGCGGGATCCGTCGTTCATAAGGATGTAGCGGCGTACAGCTTTGTCGCGGGAAATCCGCTGCGCGTGATCCGCGAAGATGTGAGAGAGGGACAATCTACAGAGGGGACGGGGAACAAGAATGAAGTTTAGACCATGTATTGATCTTCATCAGGGGAAAGTGAAGCAAATTGTAGGGGAAACGCTGAATGCAGGTCAGCAGGGCGTCGTTGAAAATTTCGTATCCGAGCATGATTCCGCTTACTATGCCGAAATGTTCAAGCAGGATCGGCTGTTAGGCGGACATGTCATCATGCTGGGCGGCGGCAATGAAGAAGCGGCTGTGAAAGCGCTGCGCCAGTATGAAGGAGGGCTCCAGATCGGAGGCGGCATCACATCGGACAATGCGGCTTATTATTTGGAGCAGGGAGCATCGCATGTTATCGTCACCTCCTACATTTTCCGGGACGGAGAGTTGAATACCGGCAACCTGAACAGCATCGTGTCAGAGGTCGGGAAAGACCGGTTAGTGATCGATTTAAGCTGTAAGGAAAAAGACGGCAAATGGTACGTGGTCACCAACCAGTGGAAGACGTTCAGTAATTTTGAAGTGAGTCCGGATAATATCCGTTATTTGGAGCAGTTTTGTGATGAATTCCTCGTTCACGCGGTGGATGTAGAGGGCAAGCAGTCCGGCATTCAGCAAAGTCTGGTCCGTCATCTAGCCGAATGCGTGTCGATCCCTACGACGTATGCGGGGGGAGCAAGGTCTATGGAGGATATGGAGCTGTTCCGGTCGCTTTGTGATGGAAAGCTGGATCTTACTATAGGCAGCGCATTGGATATCTTCGGGGGGAAGCTGTCCTACAAAGATGTAGTGGCTTATTCCAATAAGCAATAATTCATATCCCATGTCCGGAGTAAGCCGGTTCCGCTGAATGACAGACGGTTGTGGTTTGGCATTGTCCCGCTTCATCATGTATAAGGTAGTTCGCCTTACGAGTAAGTACTTCTGTAAAAGTGCGCTGACAAAGGCTTTTTTCCATCAATTTTTGCTGTGTATTCATTGACGCCGCAGGTGTTCGGTGGTACACTTACGAATACATTCTTTATTTTGGTAGTATGGTAGCATATTAGCGAACTAAAGCGAATACGTTGAAAAAAGATGACTGTTACTATTAGGCGGGTGAAGATCGGTGTCGAAACCAAAAGTGTTTGAAAAACCGACCGGAGTTAAAGATTATCTTCCAGAGGCGGCAGCTAAACTCCGCTCTATTGAAACCAATGTTCTGCAATGCATGGAGCGCTGGGGTTATTCGGAAATTATTACGCCGACGCTGGAATTCTATGATACAGTAGGGGTAGCCAGCTCGACAGAGGATCGGAAGCTGTTCAAGCTGCTGGACCGTAACGGGACGACGCTGGTTATGCGTTCGGATGTAACGGCGCCGATCGCTCGGGTTGTATCCTCGTTATTGAAGGAGAAGCCTTTTCCGATCCGGCTATCCTATCATGCTAACGTATTCCGTGCTTTTGAAGCGGAAGCGGGGCGGGACGCAGAGTTTTTCCAGGCAGGCGTGGAGCTGGTAGGAGACGCTTCCTCGGAATCCGATGCGGAGGTTATTGCTCTTGCCATCGCGAGCTTACAGGCGGCGGGGGTAGAGCGCTTTAAAATCGCATTGGGTCATGTCGGCTTTTTGACCGGATTATTTAATGAAACGCTGAAAGAGAGAAGCGAAGCGCAGCAGGCATTAAAGGAATGCTTGCTCAATCGGGATTATGTAGGCTACCGGGATACGATTAAATCCCTGGGGCTTTCAGCTGACATACAGCAGGATCTGGAAGGCATTCTGCGCTTGCGCGGGGGTCAGGAAATCTGCGCTCAAGCCAAGCAGGTGGCTCGCGATCCGATGGCGCAGCAATCCATCGAGCACTTGTGCGAGGTGTGGGATGTACTGGAGGCTTACGGTGTTAGCGAGCATGTAGTCATCGATTTGACCATGATCGGAGACTTCTCCTATTATACGGGAATGACGTTCGAGGGCTACGCGGCAGATCTGGGATTTCCGGTTTGCAGCGGAGGCAGATACGACAACTTATTGACCCAATTCGGCCGTCCGGCTCCGGCAACGGGCTTTGCTCTGAAGACGAACCGGATTCTCGAGGCTGTGAGCAAACAGCCGATTATAACGCCTTCCAAGGTGCTGATTGCATATACCGCGTCTAAACGCGGGGAAGCGTTCAAGAAAGCGCACGAAATGCGTCAGCAGGGCGGTACGATGGTAGAAACGCGGTTGATCCCGGGCAGATTGAACGAGTTCCAGCCGGTACGTAAAGATGATGGAACGTTCTCCGTTAACGGAGCTATCTACCAAGACGTCATCGAGTTTGGGTAAAGGAGCATGGATATGCAGGATGTATTGAAAGTTGCGATGCCCAAAGGGCGTATATATAAGCAGGCTTCCAAGCTGTTCCGAGAAGCGGGCTTTCCGATTCAGGACGATATGGATGATTCGCGCAAGCTCATCATTCCGGTGCCGGAAGCGGGGCTGGAATTTATAATGGCCAAGCCGGTCGATGTAGCGACGTACGTGGAATATGGCGTTGCGGATATCGGCGTCGTCGGTAAGGACGTTCTGATGGAAGAGAACCGCGATGTGTATGAGCTGCTGGATCTTGGCATTGCAAGGTGCCGGATGTCCGTCATCGGTCTTCCTGATTGGAAGCCGGTACTGAATCCGAGGGTTGCCACGAAATATCCGAATGTGGCTTCGCAATATTTTCGCGAGCGCGGGCAGCAGGTGGAAGTGATCAAGCTGAACGGCTCCATCGAGCTGGCTCCGCTTATTGGGCTGGCCGACCGTATCGTGGATATGGTGGAGACCGGACAAACGCTTAGAGAGAACGGACTGGTCGAGCAGGAGGAGATCTTCTCTATCACGAGCAGGCTGATTGCCAATCGTGTCAGCTACCGGATGAAGAATGAAGCGATTCAGGTTTTGTGCGATAAGCTGCAGCAAATGATGGCAGCCTCAGGAAAAGCGTAGAGAAAGAAAATAAAGAGCTTATCTATATCATAAATGGCAATTACAAGGGCAAGGGGGAAATCGTGATGAAAATCATGCCGGCCAGCGAATTTGCGCTTCAGCGTGAAGTGGAGTACGGCTCGGAAGAGCAGAACGAGCGGGTCAAAAGCATTATTGAGAGCGTGCGCAGGGAAGGCGACGCAGCGCTCAGACGGTTCGCACAGCAATTCGATAAAATTACGGTCGATGAGCTGCGCGTGAGCGATGCAGAGATTGAGGCGGCCTACGCGAAGGTAGACGAGAGCTTCCTCACCGCGATCAGGGAAGCGGCGGATAATATTCGGCGGTTCCACGAGAAGCAGATGCGCACCTCCTGGATGGATTTGCAGCCGGATGGCAGCATCCTGGGGCAAGTGATCCGTCCGCTTCGCCGGGTAGGCCTGTATGTTCCGGGCGGAAAGGCGGCGTATCCGTCCTCCGTGCTGATGAACGCCATTCCCGCACAGGTAGCCGGAGTGCCCGAGATTGTAATGGTCACCCCACCGGCAACCGCCGGGGTCGAAGGCATCGACCCGCACATCCTGGTTGCAGCTGCGGAAGCGGGTGTCAAAGAGATTTACCGTGTCGGAGGAGCGCAGGCGGTAGCCGCTCTGGCCTACGGTACGGAGTCGATTCCGGCAGCGGATAAGATCGTGGGGCCGGGCAACATCTATGTAGCGCTGGCCAAGCGCTACGTGTTCGGTGCAGTGGACATCGACAGCATCGCCGGCCCGAGCGAGATCGTGGTGCTGGCCGATGAATCGGCCGACGCGGCCTACGTGGCGGCCGACCTGCTGTCGCAGGCGGAGCACGACGAGATGGCTTCGGCGATCCTCATCACGCCGTCCAGGCCGCTTGCCGAAGCGGTGCAGGTGGAGGTAGTGCGCCAGCTGGAGACGCTGCCGAAGAAGGACATCGCTTCTGCATCGATCCGCGATTATGGGGCGATCCTCACGGTAGACAGTCTCGAGGAGGGCGTGCGCGCCGTCAACCGGCTGGCGCCCGAGCATCTCGAGGTGCTCGTGAAGGAGCCGTTCCAGTATTTGAGCGCTATCGAAAATGCCGGCGCCATCTTCCTTGGACCGTACAGCTCAGAGCCGGTAGGCGATTATTTCGCCGGTCCAAACCATGTGCTGCCGACGAACGGCACGGCTCGTTTCTCTTCCCCATTGAATGTGGATGATTTCATGAAGAAATCGAGCGTCATTTATTATAGCAAGGATGCGCTCCTCAAGAACGGGGACAAAATTATCGCATTAGCCCGCCATGAAGGGCTCGAAGCCCACGCAAGGGCGATACAAATACGACTTGAGAAAGAAGGGGACTCCCGTGGCTGAACAACTGCAAGCGACTCGTACAGCAAGCATTGCCCGTAAAACGAATGAAACGGACATTCAACTGAACTTTAACGTGGACGGTTCCGGTGTCTCGGAAATCGAAACAGAAGTGCCGTTCCTGAACCATATGCTTGACTTGTTTACGAAGCACGGCCAATTTGACCTGCAGGTTAAGGCTATCGGAGATATCGATATCGACGACCACCATACGGTGGAGGATATCGGGATTTGCTTAGGCTCAACGCTGCGCGAAGCGCTGGGCGACAAGAAAGGGATCAAACGGTATGCCAACGTATTCATCCCGATGGATGAAGCTCTGGCCCAAGTCGTGATCGACGTGAGCAACCGTCCGCACTTCGAATACCGTGCCCAGTACCCATCCAATCAGGTCGGCAGCTTCTCGACGGAGATGGTTCAAGAATTCCTCTGGAAATTCGCATTGGAAGCCCGCATTACTCTGCATGTCATTGTCCACTACGGCCAAAACACGCATCACATGATCGAAGCGATATTCAAAGCGCTCGGCCGTGCGCTGGACGAAGCGACGAGCATCGATCCGCGCGTGAAAGGCGTGCCATCCACGAAGGGAGTGCTGTAGCCATGATCGCCATTATCGACTATGGCATGGGCAATCTGCACAGCGTCAGCAAGGCCGTTGAGCGCCTAGGCTATGAGGCGGTGATCACCTCCGACGAGCAGCAGATTATGGCTGCGGACGGTGCCATCCTGCCGGGCGTAGGCGCCTTCGGCGATGCGATGGAGCATCTGCGCGAATCGCAGCTGGACGGTGTGGTAAAGCGTTATGCGGAATCCGGCAAGCCGCTTCTCGGCATCTGCCTCGGCATGCAGCTTTTGTTCAGCCGCAGTGAGGAGCACGGCTCGCACGAAGGCTTGAACCTGCTGCCGGGCAGCGTGGTCCGCTTCCGCGGCAGCTACAAGGTGCCGCACATGGGCTGGAATCGGCTGCAATTAGTGCAGTCGAGCCCGTTATTCAAGGGCATCGAGCAAGGGCATGTCTACTTCGTGCACTCCTATCATGTTCAACCGGAGCAGCGGTCGGATCTGCTTGCGACGACGGATTATTATCAGCAGGTAACGGCCATCGTCGGACGGAATCAAATATACGGGATGCAGTTCCATCCCGAAAAGAGCGGCAGCATCGGCATGAAGCTGCTAGGTAATTTTCTCGAGCTGTGCAGGGTCAGCTGTTGATAGCAGCTTCCGACGAATGGGGATTGCGGCTGCACAGCCGAATCAATGAGTAAAGAAACGGGGAGGACGAACCGATGCTTGCCAAACGTATTATTCCTTGTCTCGACGTTAAGGATGGGCGGGTTGTCAAAGGTGTAAACTTCGTCAATCTGCGCGATGCGGGCGATCCGGTCGAGCTGGCGGCGATTTACGACCGGGAGGGTGCAGACGAGCTTGTGTTTCTCGACATCTCCGCGTCCGTCGAAGGGCGGGCGACGATGGTCGAGGTGGTTAAGAAAACCGCAGGCGAGATCACAATCCCGTTTACGGTAGGAGGCGGAATCTCCAGCGTGGATGACATGAAGCGGCTGCTCCGCGCAGGCGCAGACAAGATCGGCATCAACACAGCCGCCGTCAAGAATCCGCAGCTGATTTCCGACGGAGCGCGCCGTTACGGCTCTCAATGCATCGTTGTGGCAATCGACGCCCGGTTTAACGAGGCATGGGGAGAATGGGAAGTATACACCCATGGCGGGCGCAATGGCACGGGGATCAAGGCGCTGGAATGGGCGAAGCAGGCGGAGCAGCTCGGCGCAGGAGAAATTCTCCTGACCAGTATGGATGCCGACGGTACGAAGGACGGTTTTGACATCCCGTTAACCCGTGCCGTGTCCGAGCTGGTGAACATCCCGGTTATCGCTTCCGGCGGTGCGGGGACGAAGGACCATTTTTACGATGTGTTTGCAGAAGGCAAAGCGGACGCGGGATTGGCCGCGACGATTTTTCATTATAAAGAGCTTACAATCGATGAGGTTAAGAGCAACCTCAGACATAAAGGGGTCGAAGTGCGATGAGTAACGTGGACAATGAACAACAAGCCGGGCTTTCCTGGGAGGAGCTCTCGGCAGCGATCAAGTGGGATGCTCAAGGTCTAGTACCAGCGATCGTGCAGGATGCAGTAAGCAAGGATGTCCTTATGATGGCGTACATGAATGAGGAGTCGCTGAAGCTGACGCTGGAATCGGGAGAAACCTGGTTCTGGAGCCGCTCCCGCAGCGAGCTGTGGCACAAAGGTGCAACCTCCGGACACACGCAGCAGGTTCGTGCTCTGAAGTATGATTGTGACGGCGATACGCTGCTCGTCCAAGTCATTCAGAACGGTCCTGCTTGCCATACGGGGCGCTACAGCTGCTTCTATAATGAAGTTCCGGTCAAGGGCCAGGCTTCCGCAGAGCCTGCAACGGCTGCAAACGATCGTTTTGCCATGCTGTCCAAGCTGGAGTCCGTCATCGCTCAGCGCGAAGCGGAACGTCCGGAGGGCGCTTATACGACATACCTGTTCGAAAAAGGAATCGACAAAATATTGAAGAAAGTCGGCGAAGAAACCGCCGAGGTTATTATCGCAGCCAAAAACCGCGACAATGACGAGCTTCGTTATGAATCAAGCGACCTGATCTTCCACTTGATGGTTCTTCTTCGCGAAGCGAAGCTTCCGTTGGACGAAGTCATGAAAGAACTCGATAAAAGACATAAAAAATAACCGAAACCGCCGATAGAGCGCAGCGTACAACTAAGTAAGGTGATGTTTCCGCCTATGCCAGCTCGCTGCAGCCTCTTAACTGGTGCAATCCGCTATAGTACAAAAGGGCATGGAGCGCAAGACCGACCGTTCGACGAGAGGGCTTCCGTTTATGCCCTTGCTCTGTGTCTAACGAGGGAAAGCTTGGCAAACGGAAATAATCAATGCCCAAAACGCCCCTTATAATGGTAAAAAGCCCGCTGTTATGCACTTTATCCCCTTTTTTTCACGGAAATGCCTTTTTATAATTCGTTTGTTTTCATGTATACTGGGGTTGTGGACATTTTTATTGTATAATGACTGTTGATGTTATAGATGCATCGGAAAACAACCCACGAAAATTTACGTAAACATTCCATAGCGGAGGTAACCTGTAACCATGTATAGCGACAAATTGAAAATCTTTTCCGGATCATCCAACCCTAAGCTAGCCGAACGGATAAGTAACGAGCTGGGTGTTCCATTAGGCCAAGTCAAGCTTTCCCGATTCAAGTGCGGGGAAATTTACTGCTGCTTCGAAGAAACGATTCGGAACTGCCACGTGTTTTTGGTACAAACATTTTCTCATCCCATCAACGAGAACTTCATGGAGCTCCTGGTTATGATGGATGCAGCCAAGCGCGCGTCGGCAAAAACTATCAATCTTGTCATTCCATACTATGGTTATTCCCGCCAAGAGCGTAAAGCGGCTCCACGCGAACCGATTTCTGCGAAATTGGTTGCGGACCTGTTGAATGCGGCCGGTGCGGACCGTGTTATCACGATCGATCTGCATGCGCCTGCCATCCAAGGATTTTTCAACATTCCTGTTGATCATTTGACGGCGTTGGATCTGCTGAGCGCTCATATCAAGAAGAAGGAAATCGACGATCTGATCGTCGTATCTCCGGATGCGGGCGGTGTGACTAGAGCGGAGAATCTGGCGAACGTGCTGGAAGCCCCTATCGCTATGATGTTTAAAAAGCGCTATGCGCACAATGAAGCGGTCGTTACTCACGTAATCGGGGACGTAAAAGGCAAAACGCCGGTGATCTTCGAGGACTTGATCGATACCGGAACGACCATTGTCAATGTTGTCGAGGGCTTGAAGGAACGGGGAGCCAACGATGTCTACATCTGTGCGACGCACCCGGTATTCTCGGGACCTGCCCTGCAGCGTCTGGATCACCCGAACATTAAGGAAGTCGTGATTACAGACTCCATTGCGATTCCTGAAGATCATTCATCCCGATTCCAGGTGCTTTCTGTAGCCGGATTATTGTCCAATGCGATTCGAATTATAAAAGACGGCGGTTCCATCAGCTCCTTGTTCAAATACGGCGGAGTATAAGATGTAATCTACGTATGGGTATCATACTCTTTATGCTATACTTTTTGTATCAACTAACACTGGTTTCCTATGTGAATTCCAGTCGGAACCGGAGGTGCCTTATTTAATGGAAAAGAAAAAGCGTGCTAACCCGAGTCAGCATGAGAAAGTCATACCGATGAAAATGGATGCCACGTTCTTTTTCGAAAGAGCCGTTCAGTCTTTGGACCGATATCATTACGATAAGGCATTAAAGTATTTTCGTCGGGCTGCTGATTACGAACCGGAGAATCCGGTGAATCATTGCAATCTGGCGGGATTGCTTTCGGAGATGGGGAATTACGAGGAATCCAACCGCATTCTTCAGCACGTACTGGATCATATTGATCCGAGTATGACGGAATGTTACTTCTACATGGCCAACAATTATGCCAATATGGAGAATTATGAATCGGCGGAAAAGGCGATCATTCATTACCTCGAAAACGACCCTACAGGCCAGTTCCTCGAAGAGTCGGAGGAGATGATCGAGCTGCTCAGCTATGAGCTGGACCGTCCGACCAAGCTGACCTCGATCAAAAGCCGGGAAGGCATGTTCGAGCATGACCGGGCACGCAGTATGCTGGAAGAGGGCAAATTTGCGGAAGCGGTCCGTATTTTAGAGAAAATTATCAAGAAGCATCCGGATTTCATGGCTGCACGCAATAATCTGGCTTTGGCCTATTATTACATGGGGCATTTTGAAAAATCCGTTGATATGATACGCCAGGTGCTCGAGCTGGATCCGGGCAATCTGCACGGGTTGTGCAATCTGGCCATTTTCTACCAGCATTTCGGAGATAAGGAGAACTTATCCGAGCTGCTCGGCGTTCTGCGCAAAACGTATCCGTTCCATCAGGATCATGTGTTTAAGCTGGCCACAACGATGGGGATCTTGAGTGAGCACGAGACGGCTTACCGTCTGTTCAAGCGCTTGCTGAAGACGGGGGAGGCAGGACTTGATCCGTGTCTGTTCCACTATACGGCGGTGGCGGCTTATAATACCCAACGGTACGACGAGGCGGAGCGTCAATGGCGTCAGGCGGATAAGTTCGATCCCGGCTCCGAAATTCCGAAGTTTTATTTGAGCCAGCTGGAGAAGGCCCGCACTGAGCAGGTGAAGCCTTCGGTCAGCTATCACTACCATCTTCCTTTTGAAGAGCAGTTCCGTGGGCTGGAAAAGTCTACGGAGGGCTTGCCCGATCACTTGAAGCGGGATCCTTTGGTCCGTTCGTCCTTCTTCTGGGCGCTGCGTCATGGAGATACCGAGACGAAGCTGCAGGTCATTCAAGCCTTTGGCCTGATTGGCGACAGTGAGGTCAAGGAGGCGCTTCTGGATTTTATCCAGGAGCCGAAAGAGGACGATTACCTGAAAAAGGTAGCCATCTTCGTGCTGCGCAATATCGGGCTGCGTGAACCGGTCACAGCAGTCATCGACGGGAATCGGCTGACGATTCCTGCTTCGCCGTTCTCGCCGAATTTGCCGGTTTGGGAGCGGAAATGGCAGGAGGTTATGGATCGTGCCATGCAGGAGATGAACCGCAGGTATGATATGGTACAGCAGTACGATTTG
Source organism: Paenibacillus sp. OAS669 (assembly GCF_014873645.1). Lineage (NCBI taxonomy): Bacteria > Bacillati > Bacillota > Bacilli > Caryophanales > Paenibacillaceae > Paenibacillus > Paenibacillus sp. OAS669. Next base: position 358,921 of record NZ_JADBDR010000007.1, on the reverse strand, counting down.
CAAACATTATGGGTAGAATATCTATCGAGAGTTTACCCGAATGTGCCGAAAATAACGAAGAGCGAGGGCTGGGCGGCAGCGCTGGAATATTTGACGGCCAAAATGCACCGCCGCTCCATCTCTTTTCACGAGCTGTCGACTCGTTACCAGGTTACTCCGGCGACGATCAGCAAGAATGTCAAAATGATTGATGAGGCTTGCGGCATTCGCGAGAAGATGGAAGCGATCTTCCCGACGTTCTCAAGCTTTGATAATAAGGTGAAGTAACAAGCAACACGGATGGCGATGAAGAGGGAAACTTTAAGGAGGAACTGAACATGTACAAAGCAATAGTAATCGGAACCGGTCCTGCCGGGCTTACGGCAGCCATTTACTTGGCTCGTGCGAATTTGAATCCTTTGGTCATTGAAGGTCCGGAGCCGGGCGGACAATTGACAACGACTACGGAGGTTGAGAACTTCCCTGGTTTTCCTCAAGGCATTATGGGTCCTGAATTAATGGATAACATGCGCAAGCAGGCGGAACGCTTCGGAGCGGAATTTAAAACCGGCTGGGTGAATCAAGTGGATCTTTCGAAGCGTCCGTTCAAGCTTTCGGTTGAAGGCTTGGGAGATATCGAATCGGAAACGCTGATCATTTCCACCGGAGCTTCGGCGAAGCTGCTTGGCATTGAGAATGAGAAGGAAAGCATCGGCCGCGGCGTAAGCACTTGCGCAACCTGTGACGGCTTCTTCTTCCGCGGCAAAAAAATTATTGTTGTCGGCGGAGGAGACTCGGCCATGGAGGAAGCGAACTTCCTGACGAGGTTTGCAACCGAGGTTCGTCTGGTGCATCGCCGCAGCGAGCTTCGCGCTTCCAAAATCATGCAGGACCGCGCTCGCGCGAACTCCAAAGTGACGTGGAGCCTGAACAAAACTCCGCTCGGAGTCGTTATGGGTGAGAAGGGCGTTACCGGCTTGAGAGTGAAGGATAACGCGACAGGTAACGAAGAGGTTCTCGAAACCGACGGTATTTTCGTTGCGATCGGCCATAAGCCGAATACGGATTTCCTGGGCGGACAGATTACAACCGACGATCACGGCTACATAGTAGTGAAGCCAGGCACGACGCAGACAAATGTGGAAGGCGTTTTTGCTTGCGGCGATGTACAGGACAGCAAGTATCGCCAAGCGATCACCGCTGCCGGAAGCGGATGTATGGCCGCTCTTGAGTGTGAGAAGTTCTTGGAAGGACATGCCGTTCACGACTGGAGTCAATCGCTGTAATAATGGGGAAAACGTGGGACCGGGGTTCCGCGTTTTTTCATTTCGGCTTCTTGACCTGTGCAAGGGGTTGGCTTATAGTTGGAACAGGAAACAATACGCGATCAAAGTTTATGAGGTGACCAGGATAATGGGAGAGAAAGTGTACGTTGGAGTCGATCTGGGAGGAACAGCCATTAAGGTAGGGCTTTGCGACGAGAATGGGAAGCTGCTGCAAACCTTTGAAGGACCGACAGGAACGGAACATGGTGTCGACGTCGTATTGGAGAACATCGCACAGTATGTGCGCAAGCTTGTGGCGGATTCTCCATATGAATGGGATCAGGTTGCCGGGATCGGAGCAGGCATCGCCGGATTTATGGATATCCCGGAAGGCTTTATTAAGCTATCCCCCAACTTGGGCTGGCGTAACGTACCTATCAAAACAATTCTTGAAGAGAAACTCGGCAAAACCGTAAAAATCGACAATGACGCGAATGTAGCGGCATTGGGAGAAGCCTGGAGCGGCGCGGGAGCGGGCATTCCGAACCTCGTATGCTATACTCTTGGAACCGGTGTCGGCGGCGGCATCATCGTTAACGGCAGCATCGTCCAAGGGTTTAAGGGAATGGCCGGCGAATTGGGCCATATGATCGTCGTTCCCGATCTGGAAGCTATTCAATGCGGATGCGGGATGAAAGGCTGCTTGGAAACTGTATCTTCGGCGACGGGCATTATCCGTATGGCCAAAGAAGCGGTGGAACGCGGCGAGCACACCTCGCTTGCATTGGTAGAGAACATTATGGCGAAGGACGTCTTTGACGCGGCGAAATCCGGAGACGAGGTCTCACTGCGGATCATTAACCGTGCAGCCTATTATTTAGGCAAATCTATGGCGCTTGTGTCGGTCGTATTGAACCCGCAGAGGTTTATCGTCGGCGGCGGCGTATCGAAGGCCGGAGATATTCTGTTTGATGCCATTCGCAAGTATTTCAACGAATTTGCTCAGGAATCCGCCAAGGAGGGCGTCGAGATCGTCCCTGCAAGCCTGGGCAATGATGCCGGAGTGGTAGGAGCCGCCGGTTTGAATCTGCACTCCTAGTCGACGCGATTTGATATAAATAAAGATAGAAGAGTTTTGCTTGTTTTAAGAGCTTGTTTCGTTAAAACAGCTCGGGCTCTAGGCGGCACGCCGACGGGAATCCGGGCTCTGGAGGTGGAAAGTCGCATGGAAGAAATGCATACCTTAGGCAAACTCGTGATTATTACCGGAATGTCAGGTGCCGGCAAAACCATTGCCGTGCAAAGCTTGGAGGACTTGGGCTTTTTCTGCGTGGATAATCTTCCCCCCGTACTCATACCTAAATTTGCCGAATTGATTGAACAATCCAAAGGCCGTATCGGCAAAGTAGCTCTAGTTATTGACCTTCGGGGAAGGGAATTCTTCACTTCCCTGTCGGAATCGTTACGTTATATTAAGGAGAACCATACGCTGACGTATGAGATTCTGTTTCTTGATGCGACGGATTCCGTCCTGGTACAGCGGTACAAGGAAAGCCGGCGGAAGCATCCGCTGGCGCCTGCAGGCGCGCCTCTGGAAGGCATTGTACAGGAGCGCAAGCTTCTGGAGGAACTCAAGGGCATGGCGACCCAGGTGATCGATACGAGCAGTCTGAAGCCTGCGCAGCTGAAGGAGCGGATCGTGTCGCGGTTCACGAATCTGGAATCGAACGGTATCTCGATCAATGTGATTTCCTTCGGCTTCAAATACGGGGTTCCTATCGATGCGGATCTTATCTTCGACGTCAGGTTCCTTCCTAACCCGCATTATGTGGAGACACTCCGGCCTAATACAGGCCAAGATCCGGAAGTATACGACTATGTCATGAAATGGAACGAGACGCAGGAATTTCTCAGCAAGCTTCTCGATATGCTGAACTTTCTTGTTCCCCAGTACAAGAAGGAAGGCAAAAGTCAGGTTGTCGTAGGCATCGGTTGTACAGGGGGCAAGCACCGTTCCGTTGCTATTGCTGAATATCTGGGTAAAGTGATGGGGAACAGCGAGACGGAGACGGTACGGGTCAGCCACCGGGACTCCGAGCGTGACCGGGTTGAGGTGAAGAAATGACGGATACCCGTCTTGAGAGTGCGCGCCCTAAAATCGTTGTCATAGGGGGAGGCACTGGCCTATCGGTAATGCTCCGCGGCTTGAAGGAGAAGCCGATGGATATTACGGCGATCGTGACTGTAGCGGATGACGGAGGGAGCTCCGGCATCCTCAGGTCCGAGCTGGAAATGGTGCCCCCAGGTGATATCCGCAACGTATTGACGGCATTGGCCGATGTAGAGCCCCTGCTCGGCAACATGCTGGAATACCGCTTTGAGAAAGGTCAAGGATTAGCCGGCCATAGTTTGGGCAATCTAATCTTGGCAGCGATGCGAGATATTACCGGTGATTTCGTTACCGGAGTACGCGAGCTAAGCCGTGTATTTGCCGTTCGCGGGCGCGTCCTTCCCGCTGCCAATGATCCCATTGTATTGAAGGCGGAGATGACCGATGGAACGGTCGTCGTGGGAGAGTCCAAGATCCCGAAGGCCGGCAAGGTGATCAAGCGCGTCTTTATCGAGCCTTCCGATGTGCCCCCGCTGGATGAAGCGGTTGATGCGCTCAAGCAGGCCGATGCCATTCTTGTTGGTCCCGGCAGCCTGTACACGAGCATTATGCCAAACCTGCTTGTACCAGAAATCACACGCACGATTGTAGAATCCAAGGCGCTGAAAATGTTTATTTGCAATGTTATGACCCAGCCCGGAGAAACCGATAATTATACGGTCAGCGACCATTTGAAAGCCGTATACCACCATGTCGGACATCACTTGTTCGATTATGTTATCGTCAATAACGGAGAAATCCCCGCCCAAGTACAAAGCAGATATGCCGAAAAGGGAGCCAAGGTCGTTCCGTTGGACCTCGAAGAGGTCACGAAAAACGGGTACAAGGTAATCGGCGACCAGCTTGTTCTATTCCGGACCTATCTGCGCCATGATGCCGTCAAATTAAGTCATCACATATATCAACTGGTGGAGAGCTGGATGCACAAGAAGAGGTGATTTGCCATGTCCTTCGCCGCACAAACGAAAAAAGAACTGACGATGATCCAGTCCGATGCCTGCTGTGAGACGGCTGAGCTGTCCGCGCTTATCCGAATGAACGGGTCCGTTCAGCTGACCAATCAGCGTATCGTTCTGGATGTTTCAACCGAGAATGCGGCTATTGCACGTCGTATGTACACGCTGTTGAAGAAGGAATTCAATGTCCATACCGAGCTGTTGGTACGTAAAAAAATGCGGTTGAAAAAAAATAACGTCTACATTGTCCGTGTACCGAATCAGGTGCAGGAGATTTTGTCCAGATTGCAGATCGTATCCGAAGGGTTTCTATTTACACCCGGTATCGCAGAGGATATTATCAAGGAGGATTGCTGCAAGCGCGCCTATTTGCGCGGAGCCTTCCTTGCCGGCGGATCGGTCAACAATCCCGAGGGTTCTTCCTATCACCTGGAGATTTCCTCCATGTATGAGGAGCACTGTCAAGCGTTGTGCCGGCTGGCCAACGAATTTGATTTGAACGCCCGCTGCATCGAGAGGAAGAAGGGCTTTGTATTTTACATCAAAGAAGGCGAGAAAATTATCGAGTTTCTCAATTTGATCGGCGCGCATCAGGCGCTGCTGCGGTTTGAGGATGTGCGTATTATGAAGGATATGCGCAATTCGGTCAATCGGCTAGTCAACTGCGAGACGGCGAATCTGAATAAAACGATCGGCGCGGCCGTAAGGCAAATCGATAATATACGTCTGCTTCAAAAGGAAATCGGCCTGGAGAATCTGCCTGAGAAGCTTCGCGAGGTTGCGGAGATCCGTCTCATGCATCCGGACATGAATTTGAAAGAAGTCGGCGACCTGCTAAAAGGCAATGTCAGCAAGTCCGGCGTCAATCACCGTCTACGGAAAATTGATGAGCTAGCGGAAAAAATTCGTAAATCATAGCACTTTACGGAAAATATAGATTTTTTGTGTTATTTTACGATACGCCTAGTGTATCGGATGGATAAATGGTATAATATTTGAAAAATCGCTTTTTCATGGTCATTCATCTGGATGGTCATTTGTTATTAAGAAGTAGGGGGTATGGGTTGGAATGTCGAAACGCCCAGTAGTCGTAAAGTTGAAAACTGGCCTTCATGCCAGACCAGCGGCACTATTTGTGCAGGAAGCTAACAAGTTTTCTTCGGAGATCTTCGTCGAGAAGGACGAGAAGAAAGTCAATGCCAAGAGTATCATGGGCATAATGAGCTTGGCTATCAGCACAGGTACGGAAGTGTACATTAGTGCAGAAGGTTCGGACGCCGAGCAGGCTGTAAACGCTTTAGTTGCTTTGGTCAGCAAAGAGGAACTGGAGAATCAATAACAACCGCCACAGGCTTCCGTTAAGGAAGCTTTTTCACCACTTGGGAAGGTTTTAAGTGTTCGCTTAAGCGCCCGATCGGCGCAGCAAAGAGCATATCTTACTGGCGATAACCTGCTGCTATACGCAGTCGCCCATGCTGAGAATTCGGGTAATGAGATTACGTTACCGGATGGAAGACAATGGGTGGTATGGGATGCACAGAAAAGCGCAACCTTTTCTTGAGCGGAGCGTCTATAATGACGTGTCTTCTGCAGAAAAGGTTTTTTGCTGTTCTTATTTTTATATTTTTATTTTTAGAAGGAGTAAGAGAGATGAAACAGATGAAAAGAGAAATGTCTCTGATGATGATCATCACCTTGTTGTTCACCGTCCTCTTCTCTCCGTTGGCTTCGGCACAGAGCGTAGCGTCGACTTCGACCTACATTTTGCTCTATGTCGATAAAGCGGAGGCGTTTTTGAACGGGAAACAGGTAACGTTAGACTCCCCAGCTACGATCATCAAAGACAAAATGTTTGTGCCTGCCAAGTTCCTGGGGGATGCAATGGGTCTGAAGGTGGAATGGAACGACAAGTCACGTCAGATTGAAATGGCAACACCAGGCTTCAACATCGTGCTTGACAGCGACCGTAAAGCTGTATGGATCAATGGCGTGATGGAGCCGTTTGACTCCGTAGCCGCGATCAGTCCGGAAGGGCGTTTGCTGATCAAGCTGACTTGGCTGGCCGACTACATGGGTGCCCGCTATACGTACAATGACGAATTGAGACGTGTAGAGATCATCCATACGAAAACTCCGGCTGGGATTTATATTCCGAACTCGGGGAATTCGAAGCCTGTAGCGAAATTCGCCTTTGCAAAAGACACCTACCGGATCGGCGAACCGGTGAAATACGTGGATCTCAGCTATGATCCGGATGCAGAAGGAATCGCAAAATATGAATGGACCGGCAATAACGAAGCTTTCTTCACGCCGGGGACGTATCCGATTACTCTGACTGTATGGGACGCTCATGGGAACAAAAGTGAGCCTTATACCCGAAACATAACGATAAGCAGTGAAACGTACTTAAGCGCAGTAGAATACCCTATCTACACCAAGCCTCCGGGCGGCTTCATCAAAACGGATTGGACCACGCTGTGGGGGAATTTCTGGAATTTGCCGCAGCTGCCCAAGCAGGTCACCGCGGATTCCACCAGAAAGCTTCTGGTGAGTGATAGTCCGGAGGAATTCACGGAAAAAGGTATTTTGTATCAAGACACCGTGAACGGAAAAGGAAGGCTGTATGCCGACCACGTGAATGGAACGAAGGAAAAGGTGACTATGGCTATTCTGGCCAAGAATACGTCGAACAAGCCGGTCACTATCAAGACGACCAACAAAGGCGAGGTATGGCCTTCTGTGTATGCGAATTTGATCGGTAACGAAGCGTCGGTTGAATTCTTGATGAAAGACCCCCGTAATGAAGAGATGGTCATTCCGGCCAATCAGACCTTGATTTACTCGCAGATGCCGGAATTCTACCCGGGTCAAGGTGTGAACTTGTTCTATGATGTTGAAACGGACGGAGAAATCCAATTCTCCTTCGTCGCGACAGACCGGATTGCACAAAATACGTTGACACAGCTTCCGCTTCTGCCGTTCACTGGTCATGTTCGCGGCTCGTTCCCGGTATCGGAAGTGACCTGGAATATTAACGCAAGCTCGTTCACTACGCCATCGCGGCTTATTATCGGTGACGGTGAGACGGATCCGTTCCAGCCGGGCTATGACCCGATGAGAAAGCAGAATGTGAAGAACGAAGGCAACTACGGCGTGGTATATAAGATTCATTCCGATAAGCCGCGCAAAATGGCCATTATGATTCTGGCGTACGGCGGCGTATTTAAAGGCCCGTTCAAAATTAATGGCGAGATGCAGCTCGTGCCGCAATCCGGCGTGTTGACTGCATTCGACGGCATGCAAATTCTGGCTAAGACGACAGGCAAGGAACCATCGCTGGATATTGAGTTTACACCTCCAGCAGGCTCGGCATTCCCCATCGATCTCATCTTCTATCCTTTAGATGATAAAGAGTAATACAAACACACAAAAAAGTTCCGGTACTGCCTGACGGCAGCGGCCGGAACTTTTTTGTGTGGTTATACGCGTTCGATTACTTTATCGATCAAGCCATATGCTGCGGCTTCTTCAGCGTACATGAAGTTGTCGCGGTCAGTATCCTTCTCGATTTTCTCGAATGGCTGACCGGTACGCTCAGCCAAGATGTGATTCAGCTTGTCGCGCATTTTCAGGATGCGCTTAGCACGAATCTCGATATCGCTTGCTTGTCCTTCCGCTCCGCCCAGAGGCTGGTGAATCATCACTTCGCTGTTAGGCAGCGCAAAGCGTTTGCCTTTGGCGCCTGCCGCAAGCAGGAACGCTCCCATGGACGCGGCCATACCGACGCAGATCGTCGACACGTCCGGTTTAATAAACTGCATCGTATCGTAGATGGCCATCCCGGCTGTGATGGAACCGCCAGGGCTGTTAATGTACAAGTGAATGTCTTTATCCGGATCCTGCGCGGCCAAGAACAACAGTTGGGCAATAATCGCATTGGCCACAACGTCGTTTACCGGAGTTCCCAGAAAAATAATGCGATCCTTCAGCAAACGGGAGTAAATGTCATAAGCGCGCTCTCCTCTTGCATCCGGTTCAACGACCATTGGAATGAAACTCATATGCTGCAGCCTCCTTAAGGATCATATATGGTAACACTATAACCATCATAGCGTAAAAACAAACAAAGGTCAAGAAAGGTCAAACAACACCTGCAAAAAAACCTCCAACCTGCATAGCTGCCAGGTATAGAGGCTTGATCTTCGTAAAGTAAAGTGGCGCGCCCGTAAGGAATCGAACCTTAATCTCAGGCTCCGGAGGCCTACGTCATATCCATTGGACCACGGGCGCATAATAGATTGTCTAACAAAAAGTGAAGCAAGAGTTATTATATGATACCGGGCGCAAAAAAGCAACCCTCTGATTAAAATTGGCATTGGGTACATAGCGGTGAAAAAAGATTCCGGATTCAGAGGTCAGATGTTTCAAGGATAGAACTATTTTTTTGTCCATTTTGTGAGTTTTAGTTGAAAATGGTTTTCAGATTTTATATAATGAACTTAGCTAAGTGAAAGCTTAGTTGTTTTTTTGAAGTCTGTGGGACTTAAAATGTAGTACTGGGACGAAAAAAGTCCAATAGCCAGCGGGAGTGTGTTTTATGAGAGAGTTACTCGATATTCAAAAGCAGCTTCTGCCGGACTTGCTGGACACCTTGAAAGAACGGTATACCATCCTGCACCATATCATGGTATCCGGTATCGTAGGCCGCAGAACGCTTGCGGCGTCGCTGAACAAGACGGAGCGTATCCTTCGGGCCGAGGTCGATTTTCTGAAGGCGCAGGGATTGCTGAATGTCGATGCCTCGGGCATGAAAATCAGCGAAGCCGGAAGACAGCTTCTGGAGAAAATTGAGCCGCTCGTAAAAGATTTGTTCGGCTTAACGGAGCTTGAAGAACGAATTCGCGCGCACTTTGGGCTGAAGCAGGTCGTTGTCGTGCCCGGAGATTCGGACACTTCTCCTCATACGAAGAAGGAGCTGGGGCGCGCCGGAGCTGCCGTACTCAGCAAGTACGTATCCAAGGATGAAGTGATTGCCGTAACCGGAGGCTCTACGATGGCAGAGGTCGCCTATCATTTGTCCTCCTCCACCTCGCTTAAGGGCAGCTGGTTCGTACCGGCCCGAGGCGGACTTGGAGAAAGCATGGATGTTCAGGCGAACACAATCGCTTCGACGATGGCCAAGAAGACGGGCGCCAAGTACCGGCTGCTTCATGTGCCTTATCATCTGGGCGAGGAAGCTTATCAAACCTTGATGCAGGACAGCAACATCCTGGAGATTATCCAGTTTATCCGCAAAGCCCGTATCGTTATTCATGGAATGGGTGACGCTATGGTGATGGCCAGACGGCGGAAGGTTGATGAGGCTACCACAGCAAGCTTGCGGAACGACGGCGCGTTGGCGGAGGCGTTCGGTTATTATTTTGACCGGGACGGCAAAATCCTGCACAATATGCCGACCGTAGGATTGAGAATCGAAGATATTCAAGAAATGGACTGCGTGATCGGCGTAGCCGGAGGCAAGAGCAAGGGCGAAGCGATCGCGGCGGTGCTGCGGTTCGGGAGAGAAGATATTGTCGTCATTGACGAAGCGGCAGCACAGGTCATAGTTCAGACTTTGCCATCATGACAGGTTATCCTGTCTTGACATAAATCCAAATGACTAATAATTAGGAGGCTATCTCACATGGCAACTAAAGTAGGTATTAACGGTTTTGGACGTATTGGTCGTAACGTATTCCGCGCAGCATTCAACAACCCTGAAGTAGAAGTTGTAGCTATCAACGACTTGACTGATGTTAAAACTTTGGCTCACCTGTTGAAGTATGACACAACTCACGGTAAATTCGCAGGCACTGTTGAAGCAACAGAAGGCGCTTTGATCGTTAACGGCAAAACAGTAAAAGTATTTGCTGAGCGTAACCCAGAGAACCTGCCTTGGGCTGCTAACGGCGTTGAGATCGTTGTTGAATCCACAGGTATTTTCACAGCGAAAGAAAAAGCTTCCCTTCACTTGAAAGGCGGCGCTAAGAAAGTTATCATCTCCGCTCCTGCAACAGACGAAGATATCACTATCGTTCTTGGCGTTAACGAAGATAAATACGATCCAGCTAGTCACACTATCATCTCCAACGCTTCTTGCACAACCAACTGCTTGGCTCCATTCGCTAAAGTGTTGAACGACAAATTCGGTATCGTTAAAGGTATGATGACAACGATTCACTCCTACACTAACGACCAATCCGTATTGGATCTTCCGCATAAAGATCTTCGTCGTGCTCGTGCAGCGGCTGAGAACATCATTCCTTCCACTACAGGTGCAGCTAAAGCCGTTTCCTTGGTGCTTCCTGAGTTGAAAGGCAAATTGAACGGTATGGCATTCCGCGTTCCTACTCCTAACGTTTCCGTAACTGACCTGGTTGCTGAATTGAAAGTGAACGTAACGGTTGACGAAGTAAACGCAGCATTGCAAGAAGCAGCTAACGGTCCTTTGAAAGGAATCTTGAACTACTCCGCTGAGCCGCTTGTATCGAGCGACTACAACGGTGACCCAGCTTCCTCCACCATCGACGCTTTGTCGACTATGGTAGTTGGCGACAACCTGGTTAAAGTGGTTTCCTGGTACGACAACGAGTGGGGCTACTCCAACCGTGTAGTTGACTTGGTATCCTTCATCGCAAAAAAAGGTCTGTAATTTAGATCAACCAACTGTGGTTATGAACTGAACGGGTTATAAAACGCTTCGCTCTATTATGCAAAGGGGATGTACTTTCAGGTGCTGTTGAGAGGGTATTCTTTTGATTGGACTTCATAGCGGTATGAATAGAATCTCAAAGGAACCACGCTGGCGCTCTTGTAGTACATCCTCTATTGTTTTATAGGCGGGACGTTTGTAACGGAGTCAGGCAGAACCACATTTTTTATGTTTGGATAGGTCCAGTCGCAATGGTAAAATATAGAGGAGGCGCGGGAGAATAATGAACAAAAAAAGCGTTCGTGACGTAGAAGTAAAAGGCAAAAAAGTATTTGTACGGGTAGATTTCAACGTGCCGTTGGAAAACGGAAAAATCACTGACGATACGCGGATTCGCGAAACGGTTCCTACGATTCAATATTTGACGGAAAGAGGCGCTAAAGTTATTTTGGCGAGCCACTTGGGCCGTCCGAAGGGACAAGTTGTGGAAGAGCTTCGCTTGACTCCGGCTGCTGTCCGTCTGGCTGAGCTGTTGGGCAAACCGGTTGCTAAAGCGGACGAAGCTATCGGCGATGCGGTAAAAGCACAAGTAGCGGCTTTGAACGAAGGCGACGTATTGCTGCTGGAGAACGTACGTTTCTATGCTGGTGAAGAAAAGAACGATCCGGAATTGGCCAAAGCGTTCGCTGAGCTTGCAGACTTGTACGTGAACGATGCCTTCGGCGCAGCTCACCGTGCTCATGCTTCTACAGAAGGTATCGCGCATCATTTGCCTGCGGTTTCCGGTCTGTTGATGGAGAAAGAGCTGGATGTATTGGGTAAAGCGTTGAACAATCCGGAGCGTCCTTTCACAGCTATCGTTGGCGGCGCGAAGGTTAAAGATAAGATCGATGTTATCAACAACCTGCTGAACATCGCAGACAACATCATCATCGGCGGCGGCTTGTCCTACACGTTCTTGAAAGCTCTAGGCCACGAGATCGGCAAATCGTTAGTAGACAACGAGAAAATCGACCTGGCGCTAAGCTTCATTAACAAAGCGAAGGAAAAAGGCGTGAACTTCCTGCTTCCGGAAGACATCATTGTAACCGACGATTTCAGCCCTACGGCGAATACGAAGGCTGTTGCCATCAGCGGAATTCCTGCGGATTGGGAAGGTATCGACATCGGACCGAAAACCCGCGAGAAATATGCCAAAACGATTGCGGAATCCAAGCTGGTTGTATGGAACGGGCCTATGGGCGTATTCGAAATCGAGCCATTCTCCCACGGTACTCGTGCGGTTGCAGAAGCTTGCGCTGCTACTTCCGCCTATACGGTAATCGGCGGCGGCGACTCCGCAGCAGCAGTTGAGAAGTTCCATCTTGCTGACAAAATGGACCATATCTCCACAGGCGGCGGCGCTTCCCTCGAGTTCATGGAAGGTAAAGCTCTTCCAGGCGTTGTAGCTTTGAACGATAAATAAGACATTTCACATAGACCGGTGAATGACCGGCCTGCTTGAGGCAGGTCCGGTTACTCGCCGGAAATCTACCTACAAGGAGTGACGAAAATGCGTAAACCGATCATTGCCGGTAACTGGAAAATGTTCAAAACCGTTAGCGAAGCGGTAGCTTTCGTTAACGAAGTCAAAGGCAAAGCCGAAGTAGACGGCGTGGAGAGCGTCATCTGCGCTCCATTCACCAACCTGCCTGCCCTGGTTGAGGCTGTAAAAGGAACGACGCTGAAAGTTGGCGCGCAAAACCTTCATTTTGAAGACAGCGGCGCGTTCACAGGTGAAATCAGCGGTGTGATGCTGAAGGACCTTGGCGTAGACTACGTGATCATCGGACACTCTGAGCGCCGCGCTTATTTTGCGGAAACAGACGAAATCGTGAACAAAAAAGTACAAGCGGCCTTCAAGCATGGCTTGACTCCAATTCTCTGCGTAGGTGAGAAGCTCGAAGAGCGCGAAGCAGGTCAAACGAAGGATGTTTGCAAAGTGCAAACGGAAGCGGCTTTTGCTGGCCTGAGCGCAGAGCAAGCAGCTCAAGTTGTTATCGCATACGAGCCAATCTGGGCAATCGGAACGGGCAAATCCTCCACAGCTGCGGACGCTAACGAAGTTATCAGCTATATCCGCGAATTGGTGGCAGGCTTGTACGGCCAAGCGACAGCGGATGCGGTTCGTATTCAATACGGCGGCAGCGTGAAGCCTAACAACATCAGCGAATATATGCAAGAGTCCGACATCGACGGCGCTCTCGTAGGCGGAGCGAGCTTGGAGCCGGCTTCCTACATCGCACTCGTCGAGGGGGCGAAGTAAGATGTCCAGACCGAAACCGGTAGCACTGATTATACTTGACGGCTTCGGCCTTCGCGGCGAAGTGATGGGCAATGCCGTTGCTCAAGCGAAAAAGCCGAACTACGACCGTTACTGGACGGAATACCCTCATACAACTTTGACCGCTTGCGGCGAAGCCGTAGGGCTTCCTGAGGGACAAATGGGCAACTCCGAGGTGGGCCATTTGAACATCGGCGCAGGCCGTATCGTGTATCAGGACTTGACTCGGATCTCCAAATCGATTCGCGACGGCGAGTTCTTCGAGAACGAGACGATCCTGGACGCTATTAAGAGTGCGAAGCAAAATGGCAAAAAGCTGCATCTGTACGGCCTGCTGTCGGACGGCGGCGTGCACAGTCACATTGCTCACTTGTTCGCTTTGCTGGAAGTTTGCAAAAAGGAACAGTTCGAAGAAGTGTACATTCATGCCTTCCTGGACGGCCGCGACGTGGCTCCGGACAGCGCTAAAATGTACATGGAGAAATTGCAGTCCAAAATCAGCGAGCTTGGCGTAGGTAAAATCGCTACGGTGCAAGGCCGCTACTATGCGATGGACCGCGACAAACGGTGGGAGCGTACGGAGAAATCCTATCGCGCGATGGTATACGGCGAAGGCCCAACCTATACGGATCCGATGAAAGCGATCGTCGAATCGTACGAGAAATCGGTATTCGACGAATTTGTGATGCCAACCGTTATTGTGAAGGCCGACGGAACTCCTGTTGGATTGGTTGAATCGGGCGATTCCGTTATCTTCTTCAACTTCCGTCCGGACCGCGCCATTCAGCTGTCTCAAGTGTTCACGAACAGCGATTTCCGCGGCTTCGATCGCGGGCCCAAATGCCCTTCGAATCTGCACTATGTCTGCTTGACGCTGTTCAGCGAGAGCGTAGACGGATTCGTTGCTTACAAGCCTAAGAACCTGGATAACACGCTAGGTGAGGTGTTGGCGCAAAACAACCTGAAGCAGCTGCGTACGGCAGAGACGGAGAAATACCCGCACGTAACGTTCTTCTTCAGCGGCGGACGCGATGTAGAGCTTCCGGGTGAAACCCGCGTCTTGATCAACTCTCCGAAAGTAGCGACGTATGATCTGCAGCCGGAGATGAGCGCTTATGAGCTGGCCGAGTCGACGGTGAAGGAGATCGAAGCGGGACGCCATGATGTCATCATCCTGAACTTCGCGAATCCGGACATGGTAGGCCACTCCGGTTTGCTTGAGCCGACGGTCAAAGCGATTGAAGCTACGGACGAATGCTTGGGTAAAGTCGTTGAAGCGATCCTTGCACAAGGCGGCGTAGCCTTGATTACAGCGGACCACGGAAATGCCGATGTGGTGACGAATCCGGACGGCAGCCGCAACACGGCGCATACGACCAATCCGGTACCTTTTATTGTGACCGACAAACATGTTACACTAAGAAATGGTGGCATTTTGGCGGATATCGCCCCTACGGTGCTGAAGCTTCTCGGAGTACAGCAGCCTCAGGAAATGACCGGTCAAGCTTTAATTCAATAACCATCTTACAAAGAATAAGGAGTGTATCAAGTCATGACAATGATTACTAATGTTTATGCTCGTGAAGTGCTGGATTCCCGCGGGAATCCAACAGTAGAAGTAGAAGTATATCTGGAGTCCGGCGCAAAAGGCCGCGCTATCGTTCCATCCGGCGCATCCACAGGCGCATACGAAGCAGTTGAGCTTCGCGACGGCGACAAATCCCGCTACTTGGGTAAAGGCGTTCTGAAAGCTGTTGAGAACGTAAATGATATCATCGCTCCTGAATTGATCGGTTTCGACGCTTTGGATCAAGTTGCAATCGACAACAAAATGATCGAGCTGGACGGTACTCCTAACAAAGCTAAGTTGGGCGCTAACGCAATTTTGGCGGTTTCCATGGCTGTAGCTCGTGCAGCTGCTGAAGCTTTGGACATCCCTCTGTACGTATACTTGGGCGGATTCAACGCAAAACAGCTTCCAGTACCTATGATGAACATCATCAACGGTGGAGCTCATGCGGACAACAACGTGGACGTTCAAGAATTTATGGTTCTTCCTGTAGGCGCACCTACATTTAAAGAAGCTCTTCGTACGGGTGCTGAGATCTTCCACAGCTTGAAATCCGTATTGAAAGAAAAAGGCTTGAACACAGCAGTTGGCGACGAGGGCGGCTTTGCTCCTAACTTCGCTTCCAACGAAGAAGCTATCACTTCCATCCTGACCGCTATCGAGCGTGCTGGCTACAAACCAGGCGTTGACGTATTCTTGGGTATGGACGTGGCTTCCACTGAGTTCTTCAAAGACGGCAAATACCACCTCGAAGGCGAAGGCAAATCCTTCACTTCCGCTGAGTTCGTAGACTTCTTGGCGAACTGGGTTGAAAAATATCCAATCATCACAATCGAAGACGGCTGCTCCGAAGACGATTGGGAAGGCTGGAAATTGCTCACTGAGAAATTGGGCGGCAAAGTACAATTGGTTGGCGACGACCTGTTCGTAACGAATACAGCTCGCTTGTCCCAAGGTATCGAGCAAGACATCGCAAACTCCATCTTGGTTAAAGTGAACCAAATTGGTACTTTGACTGAAACCTTCGATGCTATCGAAATGGCTAAGCGCGCTGGTTACACTGCAGTTATCTCCCACCGTTCCGGTGAGAGCGAAGACAGCACCATCGCCGATATCGCGGTTGCAACTAACGCGGGTCAAATCAAAACAGGTGCTCCTTCCCGTACGGACCGCGTAGCGAAGTACAACCAATTGCTTCGCATCGAAGACCAATTGGGCGGCACAGCTCAATACGCTGGTAAAAAAGCGTTCTACAACCTGAAGAACTTCAAATAAGATAGTAGTACTTGGTATAATCAAAAGACGGGTTCTAAATCCGTCTTTTGTGCTTATTTAATAATAAACGGGTTGTATGAACAGCTATTTTCATCGAAGGATTCGGCCGGAGAAAGAGACAGCTGCCGGAGAGTTTACGTGCGGCCTTTGAAAACGGGTTGTTACCGCAAGGGAAATGATTAAAGAACCCGTTTTCAACAGACGCCGGAGGCAGTGTCTCATTCGCAGGCAGAAGCAAAGGTTCGATAAGACTCTGCGCTGTTCATACAACCCGTTCCAGGGGGTCAATCATGGGTAACGGGTTAAAGACTGTATTATTTTTAATAGGGTCAGCCTTTCTGACACGGTTGATCCCCTTTTCATCTTTTTTCCGTAACTTGGACACGATGATTCACGAATTTGGCCATGCGGTGATGACGCTGGCGCTTTCGGGTAAGGTTATGTACATTGAGCTGTACGCCAATCACAGCGGGGTTACGTACTCCCAGATCATGAATAATTGGAGCTCCATTCCGGTATCGCTAGCTGGCTATATGACGGCGTCCTTGTTCGCCGTCTTCTTATTCAAAATGCGGGCTGGGGGCAGACAGCGGCTCGGACTTCAGGTCATTACCGTGATTGCTATCATCTCCCTCATTTTATTCGTTCGCAACGAGTTCGGCGTCATGTGGCTGGTCGGGTTCATCGCATTGAATATCATTATGCTGGCATTATCTCCACGCTGGCTGACGGATTTTTATTATTTGCTGCTCGCGTTCCTCACCTTGGAGGAATCGGTAGTCGGTCCGATCTCGCTGATCGTGTATGCGCTGGAGAATCCGGCATCGGCAGGGGATGCGGCCAATTTAAGCCGAATCACGTTCATACCGGCCTTGGGCTGGGCGGTCTTTTTCAGCCTATTCGGGTTATGGTGCGCCAAAAAAGCGATCACCGCCTTTCTGGAGCGCAGGAAACCGAGACCGGCACGGCAATCGGAACAGTCCCGTTATAACGAATACCGTTAAGAGGATATAGGGGGCTTATTTGCCACTAGGACAAGTCTGTGATATAATACAAATGCTGTCTATTTTAGGGTCTTATTGTGGCTATACCGTTAGCTTTTGTTTAATCCAGGAATGATTGCTCGCAGGAGGTGGAAACATGGAACTTGTTTTGAAAATCGTACTGGTCATCGCCTCTCTCGGCTTGATCGCGGTCGTACTGCTTCAGCCAGGGAAGAGCTCAGGGTTGTCCGGTGCCATCTCCGGAGGTGCGGAGCATCTGTTCGGAAAACAAAAGGCGCGCGGCTTGGAGTTGTTTTTATCGCGATTGACGATCGGATTGGCAGCAGCTTTCTTCATTCTGTCGCTGGTCGCTGCTTACTTCGTAAAATTAGGGTAATAAAACACACGCAGCAGGGGAATGATACTCCTGCTGTTTTTTTGTTCAAGCACAGCTTTCGGAGGTCGGGTCATGAGCCGCAATGAGAAAACAACGGAACCTTTTTTTCTACAGGGTCACGGGGAACGTGCTTCGACTCATATAATGATGATACACGGGTTTACCAGTTCACCGGCGGAATTTCGCCGGCTCGGATATTATTTGCATGACATCGGCTACACGGTAGACGGAATCCTGCTTCCTGGTCATGGGACCTCGCCGGAGGATATGATGACAACAGGCTGGAAGGATTGGTCAGGCTATGTGGTGCAGCATTATGACGCGATTAAGAACCGGAACGGGAAACAGGTTATCGTGATTGGCCATTCCATGGGAGGCTTGTTGGCGATGAAGCTGGCTATGGAACGCAGGCTGGAGGGCGTTATCTCCTTGTCCGCGCCGATATTTCTGAAAAGCAGGAAGACGATCATGGCTGTCCTTTTGAAATATGTGATGAATTATATGGAGGCAAAGCCTGCTGCTGCCGATTATATTATTGAGGAAGCGTGTACATATACCAAAATGCCGGTTCCCTGCATCGTCGATTTGAGAAAGCTGATGAAGCTGGTCAAATCCAGACTGGAGAAGGTGCATGTTCCGATTTTTATCGCCCAAGGGGAGCGTGACGGCGTGGTTCGTCCCAAAAGCGCTGCCTATATTTATCAGCACGTATCGTCCCAAATGAAGCAGCTTACGTATTATCCCGACTCTTCTCATGCCGTGCTGTTGGATAAAGAGCGGGAGAAGGTATATGAAGATATTCATCGTTTTGTGATGATGGTTCAGCATCATACGGCGCTTGTGCGTGCATTAGGCTGGTCAAGTGACGGTGCGGTGTTATCTTAGCAGAGAAATGGGTAAAACTATATGAAAGAGAGAAGGAAGGTGAAATGTTGATTACAAGAGAAGCGATATTGGACTTCATGAAGGAAACGGCCTACAAGCCGATGACATACCAGGAATTGGAGAAGCATTTTCAGATCGAAAGTGCCTTGGAGTTCAAAGATTTCCTTAAATTATTGAACGAGCTGGAAAATGAGGGCCTGATTCTGCGGACTAGAACGGAGCGCTACGGCGTGCCGGAAAGAATGAATTTGCTGCGAGGCAAGCTGCAGGCTCACCCCAAGGGCTTTGGATTCCTTATTCCTGAGGACAGGGATCATCCGGATGTATACATTCACGCCAATGACATGGCCGGTGCTATGAACGGAGATACGATTCTGGTTCGGATCACGACGAAAAGCACCCACGGCGGCAAGCTGGAGGGTGAGGTAGTCCGAGTCGTTACCCGGGCTAATACGCAAATGGTAGGCTTGTTTCAATCCCATGAGGGCGGCTACGCCTTTGTCATTCCGGATGATAAGAGAGTAATACGGGATATTTTTATTCCTAAGCATGCGTTTAACGGAGCGATGGACGGACATAAGGTTGTCGTCAACATCGTGTCGTACCCGGAAGGCCGCGCTGCAGCGGAAGGGGAAGTCGTTGAGATTTTGGGTCATAAAAATGATCCCGGGGTCGATATTATTTCCATCATCCGCAAACATATGCTGCCGGAAGCTTTTCCGGATGAGGTTATGGAGCAAGCGCAGGAAGTGCCCGAGGTCATTTCGGAGGAGGATCTGGCCGGCCGCCGTGATTTGCGGAATAAGCGGATTGTCACGATTGACGGAGAGGATGCCAAGGACCTGGACGATGCGGTTAACGTAGAGCGTCTGCCGAACGGAAACTACCTGCTGGGCGTTCATATTGCTGACGTAAGCTATTATGTCCGGGAGGGCACTCCGCTGGACAGAGAGGCGTATAATCGCGGCTGCAGCGTCTATCTGGTGGACCGGGTTATCCCGATGCTGCCGCATAGGCTGTCGAATGGAATTTGCTCGCTGAACCCGCAAGTAGACCGGTTGACGATGTCCTGTGAGATGGAGTTCGACGCCAGCTTGAATGTCGTTCGCCATGATATTTTTACAAGCGTGATTAAGACCAGCGAGCGCATGACCTACACGAATGTGCGTAAGCTGCTGACAGGCGAGGCGGATGAAGAGCTTCAGGAACGTTACGCTTACTTGATGGATGACTTCAAGCTGATGGAAGAGCTGGCTATGAAGCTTCGCGGCCGGAGGATGAATCGCGGAGCAATCGATTTTGACTTCCAGGAATCGAAGATTCTGGTCGATGAGAACGGGAAGCCGACAGACATTATCAAAAGGGACCGTACCATCGCCGAGATGATTATCGAGGAGTTCATGCTGGCAGCTAATGAAACGGTGGCGGAGCATTTTCACTGGTTGAAGGTTCCGTTCCTGTACCGGATTCACGAGGAACCGGATTCGGAGAAGCTGATGCATTTCATGGAGTTCATTACGAACTTCGGCTATGTCGTTCGCGGCAAAGGCAATACGGTGCATCCACGTGCGCTTCAGACGCTGCTGGAAGAAATCAAGGGAACCAAGGAAGAGACGGTTATCAGCACGGTTATGCTTCGTTCTATGAAGCAGGCACGGTATGACGCTCAAAGCATAGGGCACTTTGGCTTGGCGGCCGAGTTTTATTCTCACTTTACGTCGCCTATTCGACGTTATCCGGATTTGATTATTCATCGTGTGATTCGCGAGGTGCTGGAAAGCGGTACTCTGGATGACAAGCGTCTCGAGTATTTGGCAGGGCGGATGGAGGATATCGCGAAGCAATCATCGGAGCGCGAGCGTGCTTCTGTTGACGCGGAGCGGGAAACCGAGGCGCTGAAGAAGGCCGAATATATGATGGATAAGGTCGGCGAGGAATTCGAAGGCATTATTAGCAGTGTGACGAACTTCGGGATTTTCGTCGAGCTGGATAATACGGTCGAAGGACTTATTCGACTGAGTGATATGCATGATGATTATTACCATTATCATGAGGCGCAGCACGCGCTGATCGGAGAGCGCACATCCCGAATTTATCGCCTCGGCGATGAAGTGAAGGTACGCGTCTCCCGCGTCAGCATGGATGAACACACCATCGATTTTGAGCTGGTGGATATGAAGCCGCGGAAGCAGAAGATGAGCTTGGTCGACGCGCTGAATGGTGCGCGCCGCGGCAATAAGGCTCGCGGACGCCGTGGCGAAGCTGCCGGCGGACGCGCAGGACGCGCTGGCCGCGGAGGCGATCGCGAGCGTACAGCAGCGGAGGCCGCGCGCGGCGGCAAGCGCAGCAAGTCCGGCGCCAGCGCGAGCAAAGGCGCAGCCGGCAGCAAGAGCGCGCGGACGCGCAAAGGCAGCGCCAGCGGCGGGGCGGCTCTGTCGGCCGGTGCCTCGCGGGGCACCGGGGTCGAGGCCGCCAAGGCGCGCGCGCTGGAGGCGCATGGCTCCGGCAAGGGAGCTGCGGCCGAAGGCGGGCGTCCGGCGCCGCGCAAGCGCAAGAAAAAGCTGAAAAAGTAGCTTTTTCGCTTGCTTCGGGGGATTGGAGTTTGGTAAAATGAACTCCAATCCCTTTTTCGGAGCGCTGTAGGGAAGGAGTTGGGGAACGATGACTACCAAAAAAGCCGATGGTAAGGTTCTTGCGCAGAACAAGAAAGCTTCCCATGATTATTTTATTGAGGATACTTACGAGTGCGGCATGGTGCTGACCGGCACGGAGATCAAGTCGCTAAGGCTGGGACGAGCCAATATCGGTGATGCTTTTGCCACCATACGGAACGGCGAGGCCTTCATTCATAATGTGCATATCAGCCCGTTCGAGCAGGGGAACCGGCATAATCCGTCTGATCCGACCCGTACCCGCAAGCTGCTGCTGAAGAAAGCGGAGATCCGCAAACTGCTCGGTCAAGCCAAGCAGGAAGGATATACGCTCGTGCCGCTCAAGATTTATGTGCGGAACGGTTATGCGAAGCTGCTGCTCGGTCTCGGTCGAGGGAAGAAGCAGTACGATAAGCGCGAATCCGCGGCCAAACGCGATGCGCAGCGTGATATTCAACGGGTCCTTCGCGAGAAGCAGAAGATTGCCCGATAGCACCTGTCGCCAATTTCAATGCGAAATTGGTTCGGCTTCCAGCAAGATAGGCTTCACTTTGTTCGGAAATATGGTATACTAAGTAAGCATCCCAAGCGGATGCATGCTTCATCTATTGCGGCTTTCCTGGCAGAAAGCCCACATATGCGGGGACGTTTCTGGATTCGACGGGGATAGTTCGAGCATAGGTAGCGGGTAGTGGGGACGCGACCGCTTTATCAACGCTAAAGCCTATTAAATGGCAAACAACAACAACCTGCTCTTTTAGCAGCCTAAGAAACTGCTGGAGCGCTCCTACCTTCCATCGCCCATGTGGCGGGATAGGGGCTCAACCTTTAGTGGGATACGCTGTCTAGTCTCCGCCTGCGGCTAGCTGAAGAAGACAACCAGGCTGACCCAACGCAGAGCCGGTTACGGGGCGCTGCTCGGGTGACATCAAAACTGTGACTACACCCGTAGAAGCCTATGTGGCGTTATCTTCGGACAGGGGTTCGACTCCCCTCGTCTCCATAAAAATGCAAAAAAGCATCGACCATTCGGTCGGTGCTTTTTTGCATTTGGAGACGCAAGGAGGGAGGCGAAGCCCTGCAAGGGGTTCAGTCCGCGCGGACTGAAGCGAAGCGGAGGGAGCACGGCATCGAAATCTACCGCTAAGGTTGTCCTCGTCGATTGTGCTTCGGGAGCAAGTTGAATAGGGATATCGATACTCCCCTCGTCTCCATATATTAAATCCACAACAGGGAGCTTAAAGATAGCTTCTACGTGCTTTTTGTAGACGATTACCTTTTCCAGATAGCTGCCGATGAACTTCTTGAGGAAGATCGCGGTTTGCAATGTGGGCTCCGAACTGAGAAAGCAGTTGTCGCAGAGTATCCTCTGTGATGGCTGCTTTTTCGTTTTTCTGCTCAAGG
Organism: Paenibacillus sp. OAS669; assembly: GCF_014873645.1. Taxonomy (NCBI): domain Bacteria; kingdom Bacillati; phylum Bacillota; class Bacilli; order Caryophanales; family Paenibacillaceae; genus Paenibacillus; species Paenibacillus sp. OAS669. Next base: position 336,372 of record NZ_JADBDR010000007.1, on the reverse strand, counting down.
CCGAGCTTCTGCTTCTCCAATTCCTCCAGCTTGTCGATGAGTGTGGCATTGGATACGCCGCTGGCGATGGCGTTGACGATATTCGAGACTTGCCGTTCGATGCCCTCCAAGCCCTTTTCCAGCCGTTCCTTCGCTTCTTTGATGCCTGTTTCCTTCGACTTCTGAAAATCGTTTAGCTGCTTTGCGAGCAGGGGAATGGCCTCGTCATTGAAGATCTTCTCCTGCAGTTGGGACAAGACGTAGCTTTCGATGTACTCTCGGCGTAGCTCAGGGTTCTTGCATTCCTTGGTTCGATCACGGTTTCCGCAGCGGTAGGTGACATACTTGAGCTTATTGCGCCCGCTGAACTTGGTGTTGCCCATCATGGAGAAGGCGGTGCCGACGTTCTTGAGGCGTTCACCGCAGACGCACAGGCCACTCAGCAGGTACATTTCCTTCGCCCTGTACGATCCCGGGGATTTCTTGTTGTCGTTCATTTTTTCTTGCGCTTTTTCGAAGTCTGCTTTCGAGATGATAGCGGGCATCCCACCCTCTACTCGGATTACGTCCTCATCACTCTTTTTGCAGTTATTAATTTTATATCGGGAGGACTCTCCGTGGCACAGAAATTACGTATAAGTTTGGATAAGCTTCATTTCGATCCCTTTTAAGAAGCGGACAATTGATCTGGAGCAAGTGAAGATTTCCGTGATTGATGAAACTGATGAGAGAAGTAGTATTTTAACGGGGGAAAGAAAAAGAAATAGGATGCAGACTTCGGAATTTGAGTATAGGATTATTTGTGAAGATAAATAGGGGTGAGGAGCCATTAGCTAGAATTACTGTTGCGGATGCAGGGATGGCTCGAGTGCTGCGGTAAACGAAAGGTTATAAAATGCAGAAAGTTGTGTACCGGATTTAGATATGCTATAATAAATTTATTGGAATTTTGGCCTGAATTTCACATATTGTAGAGGGTTATGATTTTGATCGCATAACCTTGTACAATATGTGATTTTTATTTTTTGCGGAATCTAGAGGTCATGTAAATGAAAATATGGAGGTAATATATCATGGAAACAGGAACAGTAAAATGGTTTAACGCAGAAAAAGGTTTTGGTTTTATCGAGGTTGAAGGTGGAAACGACGTATTCGTGCATTTTAGCGCGATCGTTAGCGATGGCTTCAAATCGTTGGACGAAGGTCAACGTGTTGAATTTAATGTGGTACAAGGTAATCGAGGCCCACAAGCCGAAAATGTTGTTAAACTGTAAATCTGTCAAATGCCCCGAACATCGCGTCGGGGCCATTTTTTTTTCTGCCAAAACTCCAGGAGAGAAAGAGGGATGCTTCCTGTACTATTCACGGAAAAAATCAATGGATGATACTCCAGAGAAACTAACGGCCATTTGGTTGTGTACCAATGAAAAGTGCAATGGATGGATGAGGGACAACTTTGTTTTATTGGTCCAACCGATTTGTGTCCAATGCAATTCCTTCATGGAGAAAGGCGAGAAAATGCTCTCAATCGTGGCGAATACAAGCCCCAATCAATTTAAGCGTTGAATAAGGAAGAGACGGGCGACGCTTGGATGACAATAAACTGTAACGGTTCCGTTACCTGAACCCTCGTCGAGCTATTTTGCAGTTAGATTGAATAGTAGACACAGCTGGATTCAATAACTTGAGCGAGGGAGTCAGTGTCTATGAAAAAGGTCGAATATGATGAAACATACAAGAAGCAAACGGTTCAATATATCAAGGAGAGTGGGAAGTCGGTAGCCGAGATCGGTCATGAGTTAAAGATAAACGCCAATACCTTGTATGGCTGGATAAAGAAATATGGCGGGAGAGCCGGAAATCGTTGCTGTACATGCGTTTAAGTCAGAAGACCATCGGCTTAAAGAGTTACATAAGCAGATTCGTGACCTCCAAGAGTAGAACGAGATATTAAAAAAGGCGATGCACTTCCTCGCGAAAGACCGTCGGTAAGATATACGTTTATCCATGAACACCGCTCTGAGTACCGATTGGAGAAGATGTGCCACCTATACTCACGTAAAATCGTGGATTGGCACATGGGTGAACGGATGACGGAAGAGCTTGTTCTACAGGCTTTAAAACAGGCATACCGACGTCAGCATCCAGAACAGGGGCTGTTGCACCACTCAGACCGCGGCAACCAATATGCCTCCTTAGATTATCAAAAGCAACTTCAAATTTATAAGATGATTGGTAGCATGAGCCGTAAAGGCAACTGCTACGATAACGCGTGTATCGAGTCGTTTCACAGTGTTCTGAAAAAGGAACTGATTTACCTTAATAAGTATGAAACTCGAGAAGAAGCAAGGAAGAGCATCTTTGCTTTGAGTACTTCGGGGTGTTCTACAATAATCAACGCATCCATTCTTCTATTGCTTATAATACACCGTCCGATTACGAACGTATGTACTGGGATCGAGCGGCGTTGGGAAAAAATCTGTGTCTACTATCTTGACAGAAGTTCCACCTCCCCAAACAACCTGAGCATCACGCGTCGGTGGATTGTGGATTTGCCAAGCCAAGGCTCGTCTCCATAAAAATGCGAAAAGCATCGACCATTCGGTCGGTGCTTTTTTGCATTTGGAGACGCAAGGAGGGAGGCGAAGCCCTGCAAGGGGTTCAGTCCGCGCGGACTGAAGCGAAGCGGAGGGAGCACGGCATCGAAATCCACCGATAGGGTTGTCCTTGTCGAGTGTGCTTCGGGAGTAAGTTGAATAGGGAATTCGATACTCCCCTCGTCTCCATATGTTAAATCCACAACAGGGAGCTTAAAGATAACTTCTACATGCTTTTCGTAGATGATTACCTTTTCCACATAGCTGCCGATGAACTTCTTGATTTCAGGAAGATCGCGGTTTGCTAGGTGGACTTCGAACTGAGAAAGCAGTTGTCGCAGAGTATCCTCTGTGATGGCTGCTTTTTCGTTTTGTGTCCGAGCCTCAAGCAACTTTTGCTCAAGACCAAGTTTCTGCTTCTCTAATTCCTCCAACTTGTCGATCAGTGTGGCATTGGATACGCCGCTGGCGTTGACGATGTTCGAGACTTGCCGTTCGATGCCCTCCAGGCCCTTTTCCAGCCGTTCCTTCGCTTCTTTGATGCCTGTTTCCTTTGATCTCTGAAAATCGTTTAGCTGCTTGCGAGCAAAGAAATGGCCTCGTCACTGAATATCTTCTCCTGCAGTCGAACGCGAGGAGCATTAAAGCTTGACTTGCAAAAAAACGGGATCTTCGGCGCTATGCCTGAGATTCCGTTTGGTTTTGGCTGTTCGGAGTTTAACAACTATTAATCTGGCAAACAGTAAAGGATGGCCATTTTTAGCGGGCTAGTACTCCTAGTGATTGATTCATCTGTAGAGCAGGAAGATCGCCCGTGTCAGAAGCCTCAATGTATCACCTAACGGTTTTTTTGACACTTCAGAGTAGAATAGGCGCGATTGTTTCTGTTAGAGTAGTGCCTTGACTTTCACTATTCAGTACCCGGTACAGCACAATGATGATTCCAATATATTACAAAATAGAGTATAAAAAACAAAAATTACAAAATGAGTATATACAAAGAAACTATTTAATGGTAGTATATGGTTAATTGTTTTGGTGATATACAACTGGCCAGCTTGTATTATCATAAAAATTTAGTTGAGGTGATTAAGTGTCTATTTCTCGGACTAGTTTTATTTTCACAATTTGTTTAACATTGATCTTAGCGTTTACGACATCAGCATACGCTGCTCAACCAAAAGAGAACATTGAAAAGGAAAAATTAAATAATCTTTTCAGTAAATACCATGGTCATATCCAGCTTATAGACAATAACGATCAAGGTTTTAAGGTAAGTGAGAAAAATAGGGTGTATTCCATTGAAGAACTCGAAAAAAAACTTGATGAAATCCAAAAAGATACTGATTTTTTAATGAAGGCTATAGAAAATTCTTCACAAGCTCAAATAGTGGATGAGAACCGAATCAGCACTAATTCAGCAGGAATGAGAACAATAACAGAATGGTTTCCAACACTCCCTTCTGGGACTTTTGTATGGTTAAATACAACTCTTAATTATACGTATGTGTACGGAGTTAATCCTGATCTTCAGAGCGCTCCTCCTCATAACTATTTTAAGAGTGGGGACGCAGCAAATATTTATCTCACTGGTGTTGATACGTTGTTGTACAGCATCCAAATGGTCAGCGCTCCTCAATGGCAAATAACTGATGATTGGCAAAACGGCGCAGTCTTGCGATGCACTTATACCTATGCAATGAAGGTTGGGATTCCTACACCTTGGGGGACTATTGGATATACAACAACTACAGGTACGCATTCTGTTAGCACGTCATCACCGTAACCTCAATACTGAAAAATTGAACTGTCCCCTTGACTAAGGGGATAGTTCAATTTAATTTGGAGGAACTTGATAATGAGGCCACAAGCAATATTATTTATTGGTTATATGTATTTTTTTTACGCAGTATTGGTGCTGCTTTCTTTGTTTAAGTTCGGATTTTTAAATATAAGTTTCGAACCAAGATTAAGTGTTGCTAATGGATTGCCCTTCGTAAATGACTCAGTTTTCAAAGTAGTATTGGGATGCTTACTTCTGTTTATTTCGTATGGAATATCAAAATTTAAAAAATGGGGTTACTATTTTTTGACCGCATACAGTGTGTACTTGATAATTGTTAGTTTATTTTTATACTCTAACTCGCAGCAGGTTATTTTTATGGGAAATGTTTTTTTTAACGTAGGCATCGTCTATGTATTAAATAGATATAGGAGTAGTTTTTCAAGATGAGATTATATCATCGTAGGATCGAGAGTAAAATCGCTAGTGTTTTACAAACCAAACGCAACAGGAGATCTTTCTTATTTAAAAACTAAGGGGATCTTGCTATCTAATACATGTGACGCAGAGAGGGACGACTTTATTGTTTTTGCACCACTGTTATCTCTTGCCGCAGTAAGTAATCAGGAAATAATTAAAAGTAATACTATTTATCAGTTTCTTTATTTTCCTGACACTATAATATCTGAATACTACGTTGACCTAAGTTGGCTAAATTCACTTCCGCGTGAAATTATCACTACACGTATTGAGCAGGGTAAGATCAATAAAGTTGGGTCACTAAATAGATTAGGCTATTATCTTTTTCTTTGTAAAATTAAGGTACAATTAATGCACCCAGAAGATAGTGGTGTACAAATCGAAAGAGCAGTAGTTTAAAAAGAGTCTCAAAACTGTAGAGACTCTTTTTAATTTCATATTGTCTTTCAAATACATTGTTTAATATGATCGTGGGGGATAGGTTGCGTACTTTCCAGGTACCGACTCCCCTCGTCTCCATAAAGCACAAAAAAGCATCGACCTTTCGAGGTCGGTGCTTTTTTCTTTATGGAGACCTTGAGGAGAGAAGATCCCCGCTAAGGGGTTCAGTCCGCGCGGACTGAAGCGAAGCGGAAGGAGCACGGCATCGAAATCTACCGCTAAGGTTGTCCTCGTCGATTGTGCTTCGGGAGCAAGTTGAATAGGGATTTCGATACTCCCCTCGTCTCCATAAAAATGCAAAAAGCATCGACCATTCGGTCTGAGTGTTAAACCATATGCTTGCCGCCGCGGCAAACATTTGCTTTAAAAAAATCTGAAGCTGTTTTACCTCGGGGACGTTTCTGAATTCGACGGGGATAGTTCGAGTATGAGTAGCGAGCAGTGGGACGCGGCCAATTCATCAACGCTAAAGCCAATTAAATGGCAAACAACAACAACCTGCTCTTTAGCAGCCTAAAAAACTGCTGGAGCGCTCCTACCTTCCATCGCCCATGTGGTGGGATAGGGGCTCAACCTTTAGTGGGATACGCTGTCTAGTCTCCGCCTGTGGCTAGCTGAAGAAGACAACCAGGCTGACCCAACGTGGAGCCGGTTACGGGGCGCCACTCGGGTGACATTAAAACTGTGACTACACTCGTAGAAGCTTATGTGGCGTTATCTTCGGACAGGAGTTCAACTCCCCTCGTCTCTAGTACTCTGTCGGAGAAATAGGACAGAAAAAAAGGCACAATCTCATGAAAAAGACGAGTTGTGCCTTTTTTATCTAGAACATTTAATAATGAAATTTATTTCTTTAAGGATTCTTCGCAGTTACTAAACTACCCTTTAAAAAATTTGTAATATTAATAATTTGTGTAGCTGTTCCCCTATCCACGTAAGCCCCATGAACCACTCCAACCGCTTTTATATGACCAGTGGAAGCACCGTTAACATATACGAGTCCCCCACTATCGCCATGAGTACCCATTACAGAATAGAACAACTGGTTTTTGAGCCAAATACCATTGCCGTCACTATAGCCTCCGCCTACGTTAGTAACTGTACCGCATGCCTTACCAGAGGCGGCTCCAGAAATACAAACGATCTGACCATAGATAGGATTGAGCTCCTCATCATCTATAATGTTACCGTCATATTCCATATATGATTTATCAGCAGTATTTATTGGGATAGCAGCAACATCTACTTCTCTTCCGGTCCAATAACCATTATAGGGAAGTGTAGAAGTTATCTGTCCTATTGTTGAATCACCTTGAATAACATTCAGTGGCGCCGAATTTTGGGGTATGCAGTGTCCTGCGGTAACATAGAAATATCCGCTCGAATTTTTTACACTAAATGCCCCCGAACAAGGAGCAAAGGTAGATATTGATAGTCCTCCAACGAGAGGTCTTATTGGAGTAGTTGTTGCGAAACTTTTTTTAGAAACAGTACCTTCAATTTTAAAATTAATATATTTGGAACCGAACAAATTAGTTAAAGTATTCTTGAGATCAGTATCATCCTTTTCCAACCCGATAATAATTTTATTTTCCTGAACAGTTAAGCTGTACTTAAACTCTTGATTTTGTTTTTTTTGATATATGTATCTACTCCATCTTGTTTCTTTTAAGCTCAAAATATGAATTGTCTACTTTGAAAAATCTAATTCTTTTATTATTATCTAACTTATTTTTAACGTCTGCTATAAATCTATCTTTATCTTTATCAGTATATCCTATGAATAGAACTCCACCTTCTTTATGATGGTCAAAGTATAGACCGCCTGAAGTGTCCTTATATTTTTCGCGAAATTCATTCATGAGTTCAGATCCCTGATTTATAAGGGATTGCCTTTGCTCAATTTCTTCATTTTCCTGATCTGTAAGAGCGCCCCCCCCATTTTTGCTTTCCAATACTTTTTGAATTACTCTTAAGCTTACTTACATGGTCGACATCTGTCGATAGACCTAATTGTGATCTGAATTCCTTGGCTAGAGCTGCATTGTCTTTACCAGAGTATTCATTTGCTTCTGCATAGCCTGTAGTTGGTAGTGTTAGAGAAAATGCAATTGTAGTTAATAAAAGAAACTTATTAAATCTTCTCATATATATTTACCATTCCTAGTAATATTTGGGTACTGTCCAGCAATCATTACAATGCAAATATTATTATATTTACCAAATATTATAAATACGTTTACCTTTTTTTGCTATTTCACTATAATTTGATTTATAAGAATGACTTAACAGCATCTAGTAGTATTTGATATTTGAAAGGAGTTAATTATGAAAAAATTTTTATTTGGCTTATCCTTTGGTATATTAATTTCTATTACAAGTGTTACATTCGCTTCTGATTTCAACAAAATTGAGGCCTTGATATTTAATGCAAAATATATCTTTAACGGTATTGGAAAATCACTCACATCTGATTATAAGACACTAAATATCGATGGAAATACTTATGTACCAACTCGATTTATTGCAGAAAATATAGGTTCCGTCATTGATTATGATGATTCGACCCAAACAATAAGCATTAATTCGCCGCCTATGGAATCTATTAAATCGGAAGTGAACTCACGCGCAGAAGATAACAATTTCGTGCTTTCACTATACTCCAGTAAGAAAGCATTTAAACATACCGAATATATTGATATATGGTCTACCCTAAACTTTAAGGGGCAAACAAGCTTGAATCTTACACACGAATACAATATTATTTCGTTTTACATAATAGATGAAAAAGGAAATAGAGCGGAGCTTGGGAACCCTTATATGGTAAAAAAATCGCAAATTAACCAGGGGGATGAATTTAAAAGAACCTTTTCTTCAATATTGATACAACAATATAATAATTTTTATAGTAGTCAGGGAAATTTAATGGCATCATCTTCAAGAACTTTACCACCAGGGAACTACAAAATTGGTGTTAAAGCATCATACTTAAAAAATTCAGATAATTATGATAAAACAGGCGACTACTCTAGTAGCGAGACTACTTTAAGTACTGAAATACCAATTGTATTTGAGTAGCACAAAATGTGTAATATCTCCAAGTATGATCGTTATATACTTGAGGTCAAACTGAACATTGAGTTTAGTTACATTACGGTAAACATACTAAATGGTGGTCAAGTAACGGGACGGGTTTTAATCGTCATATATCCTACGGGTAGAATAATTGTCTATTAGCGCTAAGAACCAGCACAAATTAGTGTTCAGAGGGGAAGCCTAATGATAAGTACTTTCTAGGTAACGACTCCCCTCGCCTCCATAAAATGCGAAAAGCATCGACCATTCGGTCGGGGCTTTTTTGCATTTTGAGGCGCAAGGAGGGAGGTGAAGCCCTGCAAGGGGTTCAGTCCGCTCGGACTGAAGCGAAGTGGAGGGAGCACGGCATCGAAATCTACCGCTAAGGTTGTCCTCGTCGATTGTGCTACGGGAGCAAGTTGAATAGGGATTTCGATACTCCCCTCATCTCCATATGTTAAATCCACAACAGGGAGCTTAAAGGTAGCTTCTACATGCTTTTCGTAGATAATTACCTTTTCCACATAGCCACCGATGAACTTCTTTATTTCAGGAAGATCGCGGTTTGCTAGGTGGGCTCCGAACTGAGAAAGCAGTTGTCGCAGAGTATCCTCTGTGATGGCTGCTTTTTCTTTTATGTTCTTGGCTAGCATCGGAATGGCCTCTTCGTTGAAAATTTTCTCCTAGCGGGATTTGTAGCCTGTGAGAAACATTGAGAAAACCGTCTCGACGATGCCACGTTCATCCTCATTGATGACGTATCGCTTTGTAGCCGGATCGACCGAGTAGCCTATCGGCGTAGTCACCGATATGTTTGCACTGGTAGGCAGTCTCTTTCAGCCCCTTCATCACCTCTCTGGCGAGGTTCTAGGAGTAGTATTCGGCCATGCCTTCGAGCAAGGACTTCCACAATGACGCTCTGAGGTGAACCGTCGAGGTTCTCGGTTAAGCTCAGCAGTTGACACCGCTTTTCTTCAGCTTACGCTTTTGTCCGATGACGATGCTCCGTACTTAATTCTACCAGTGACCTTAGAACATAAAGCTACAACTCATTATTATTTGAATTGCAAAGAAGAAGCATTCATGCTGATTGATGTATCAATGCTTCTTCATATAAAACCACAATATTTAAGTATCAAGGACAGGGGGTTCAGTAAGGGCGCCAATCAAAGTACTATCAGTAATTTGAAATGACGCGACTGATGGTAATATTATTTTTAGAAGTTCTATCTTTGTGATGTATGAGAGTGTCTTTCATTTCGTCTTTCCCAAGTATATTAATCTTCTATTTTGCTAATTATAGTTGAGAGGATCAATAGATTTTGGGGGGATGAATGTGTTATTGGCGACTCTTGATAAGGAAAGCAATGCTCAACTGACCGACTTCAAGAAATTAATTAGTGAAAAGGTTCAGCAAGGGAAACTACTTTCAGTTCTTCAATTACTAATGAAGATAACTCGTGATTTAACGGAAGAAGATGCAGAAGATTTTCGAAATGAATTTATCGGAGATCTCATGGAACTGTTGAAAGATGCTTGTGATAGTGTTTTGAAATGCAGAAATTGTTGCACTGTTTTTCGCTTTAGACACTGTAAGAATCCTCGGGATCATCAAAATGATGAGATTCATGCAATTGAATTAACTTGTGAAGGATGCGGCGATTACTTTACCTTTGCCGAGAATCGAGAGCGTGTTTCTTATTTTAACTTCAATGTTTTAAAAAAAGTCGATAATTTAAGAAGAAGAGGCCGAGGATTAACCATTAAGGTAACACTTGGAGGTCTGGTTGAACCAGCCTTGTTAAAGGTTAATAACGGTGAACGGCCTGTTGTATGGATTGATGCTTACCAAATTTTCGAAGCGGAAGATGTTCAAGTGTATTGGGAACGAGCCAAGGCAATTATAAAACGAATAAAACTAAATACATCAAATGGTGATAAATATTTCAGGGTTGACGATGGTGTTGTTTATTCGTTAACAACTCAACTCAGACAGGGATCGTTGCTCAAGAGGCTGGTTGAATCTTAGGACACCTCCCCAAACATCTGGATCGTCACGCGGCGGCGAATTGTGGATTTGCTAAGCCACGCTTCAGAGAAATGAACCCCCTGTCCATATAAAACCACAATGGTTAAGGTGAAGTCTTGAGAATGAATTCCAATAGCGGCAGTACTATCAGGTGCGTAATGAAGACGCTCTGACAGTGCTATCGCTTTTTTAATTATTTTGTAGATTGAAATGAAATAAGCCATTTCTATTTTGATTATGAAAAGTGGGCTGGAAGGTTTAAGGAGTGAGAAATCATCTACGTTGAAGAGTTTAACTTATATTGAGAACAAATGTTCCTTTAGGTTATAATTGTAAATAACGTAGTTGTTAAATGAAGTAGAGTGGAAATTATCAATGAGGTGTAGTAATAAAATTCCTGTTAGAGGTTAGAGGTGGTTATTTGGTGTATTATTTGGGAAATAGTTTTATTGCTGCTGCAGTTTTTTTTGATAGTTTATTACTTCGTTTTAATCAGCAAAGGAATTTACACCACATCATAAGATGGTTCATCCATTCTGTTTTTAATGCGATTATTTCATTGATAATTGGGGTTATTATTTCGACTTTTGGTCTGGGTATTCTATCAACATTTGCAGAAACAGAAAATTTGTTAAATGGAATAACACTTCTTATGCTTCCGGTATTTTTATTTGTGTGCCTTACGGGAATTGTCTTATTAAATTTTAGAAATGTCTATTTTAGTCTACCTGATATGTTGTATGTTCTGTATGCTTCAATTATTCTTTCTCAACTGAGAAGGGAACTTTTACACGCATTCATTTATTTTCTATCTATTTGTATGGTATTAGGAATTATTATAATTTTGGTTGTGGGATATATGTTAGTAGTGAAAGGACATTATCTTTCTGATCATACGATGGTTAAAATCGCCACCTATTCATTTTCCGCTGCTTTTGCTATTACTGCATTTTTATATAGCTACGGAACAGCAGATGAATTGGTTAGAACCTATCGCCAATTTATTTTATGGCTTTCTGTACTTGGTGGAGTCATCATTTTTAGCATATATCAAATAAATATTAATTTATCTGCATTTTCAACTCCTAGTGCTGTGGCGATTGCTTCCATAGTTTTTGGTTTTGTATTGACAATGCCAACTGTTGCTGATAAAGGATTTAAGTTGTTTGAGGTACTATATCAATATTTTTCCGACCCAATTGATGATCTGTGGAATGAATATTATCAAAGATTTTCGATTGATACATTGTTGATTGTTCTGATCAGAAAAAGGGATGAACTCCTGCTAGAGTATACTATTATTAAGTTTAGTTGGAATTTAGGGGATAAGTGGCATTACATTAGAACAACAATTTTAGGGATTCTTTTTTCAGGTTTCATGTGGTGGTTTTTGCATAATTGGATACACTTTTTAACAAAAATACTGGATTTATCGTGGAATAAGTTGGTGGTTTGGGTTAGTGGAGATGAAAAGTTTGCAGAACACTTGATTATGATATGTCTTGGTTTTACTGGGCTTATATACACGATTGTTTCTTTAGCTAGAAGATACTCAAATATTAATTGGCAACAAAGATACTATTCTTTTGGTACTGTAATTCTTGCTTTTACTATTTGTTCAGTTTTACTATCTACTTATTCTCCTATTCCAATATTTAAATATCCATTAATAAATACGATAATACTATTTTTGTTACCCTTCTGGATGTCGATTGGTTTTATTGTGGAGATATCATACAGAATTTATAGGTGGATTAAAAACTAATGGAAAGCTTGTAAACAAAAAACCCAACTCTGCTAACGAAGCGGAGAAGGGTTTTTATTAAGTATAGTCAACTCTAGCTAAACGAAGCGGAGAAGACTATACTCATCCGTATTATTTCTATATAATCATGATATTATGTATGTGGATGAAAGTCAAGTCATCCGTTATCATTTTCTTTATTTGGGATGTGTACAATGATCTATAATATCTATTTCGATGAAGCGAATAAAATTGACCAGCCGGGAAAAGCGAATTCATATTACGGTGCATATGGCGGCAGTGAACAGACAATGACAGACATAACGCAGAAAATTCAACACATATATGAAGAACTGGGCACCAACAGCGAATTACATTTCAGAGAATACAATCATGACCAGCACTTAAAGAAATACTTCAAGGTCCTTCAATACATCATCAATCAGGATGTTAATATCAACATTCTGATTGTCAATAATGCAGAAGCTGACAGCATTGCTAAACAGCTAAATCTGACAATGATGGAGCTAAGGAATCTATTCTATATCAAAATTCCTGAAAGATTGTTTTATGGGGTGACACGTCACTTGCGGGGTCAGGTGGATGTTAACATCAAAATTGATCGCAACGACGAATATGATGCACTAGGACTACATTCAAAAATCAAAGAGCAGATGAATGCTCATTCTGTATATCGGAGCAAAAGGTACAAAATTGCATCTGTTGAGTCGGAAGAATCGCATGAGTCCATCCCGCTGCAAATCATTGATACATTTATGGGGATTGTAGTGTTTCTGATGGAGCATAGCTATAAGGGAGATTCAAAAACGACTCTGATTAAGAGTGATTTGGTGTATCGCTTTTTATCCGAAGGTAACAATGTAGATCGGTTTATAAAACAGATCAAGCTGTATTCATGGAACGGCAATGAGAATTTGTCAGAACTATCTATAGGCGATTACGTGTCTCAATTCATGGTATACAAGGTTCGCTACGATGTTTCAGAAATAGCCAAGCTTCAGGCGATCATGTTGAAGAATCCTGATCTACCTGCAAAGGAATACCGTAAACTGATGGAGTATCCTAACACGTTGGCGCGTATGTTGCTGGGATATAAGGATGAAGTTGAGGGCAAGGGAAGGAATTTTTCATTGCTTCAATAAAGGGTTAAAAGGTATTGAATGTTCACTTGATACGTTTTCGCCGAGCTTATGGACGCCGATGTTTGGAAGAATGAAAAGAGGCGGATAGAATCCGTTGCCCCTGTGATTATTTGCGTGAACGGTCAACCAGTTACGGCTGGGATGCAGATCTCGCCTGTGTCATGTTGGACAAAGGCGTCAAGCTTCATCAGGAATTGTGGGTGGATAAATTACTGCTGGGCTTGGAAAGTCTTTACGCGACTAGGCAATAGAGAGATGTTGAGGGGGGGGGGACGTGGAGTTGGCAAAGAAGAAAAGGCCGAACACACCGAGAGCCAAACGTATGAACCGCGAAGGTCGCCTTCAATCGGCAGTAAGCTGGCTTAAGAAATACAACGGCAGTCATTATATCCGTGGTTACTGCCAACACTTTGGGGTTGACACGGGTACGGCCATTGTAGAGCTGCGCCAACTTGGCGTGTCGCTATCCGATGAAGCGGTCCGGAGTGCCAAGGTGGGTGTTCAAGCTGCAGCGCGGGGAAAGCAGGCCCACAAAGCAAAGCGAGTTCAGCGTTTGCAGGAAGTGATCCTGATTCCTTGGTCCGACGAGACTTATGCCTTCATAGCCGGATATACGGCCTGGGGGATCCCGTATGGCATTACATGGGAAGAGAGTGAGTGGCTTGCTGATCAGGAAAGCCTCGATAACTCAGTCCTTCCCTAAGGAATAGAATGCTACATTACTTATGCGGACGAGCTGGATAGGTCAAGGGTTGAAGAGTGAGATGAAGAGAAGGTGCCTTTTGACCCGGAATAGTTTACAACGCAATTCTTCTAAAAAAAGAACATCTAAGTTGTGAAGTGTACCCCTTAGAAATGGGACCACCCCTTTGGGTAATCCAATAAATTCTAAGGGGTGCATGTTTTATGACGATTAAAGGCCAAATTCAAATCGTATTTAGAAGATATATGTAAATTATAAAATCCATTTGCTATTGGATAATTAATTCTACATGGAAGTATTTCATTACATTCACAATAACGAAAAGGAGCTTGCCACTGGTGGAGGGGAAGCTCCTTTCTATGTTTCATCACTCGATTGATGCGAAACAACTCTTTCTTGCCCTAGGCGACGAAAGGCATCGCAAGCTCTAATTAAACGAAATATGATCGACACGGATCGTTTGCTTACTTGAACGAAATCTACCTGGAGATACACCCGTTAACTTGCGGAACACTTTATTAAAGTAGTTCTCGTCCGAATACCCCGTAAGCCGTGCAATTTCGCTCAAATTGAGCTTGGTTTGGCGAAGCAGCTCCATCGCTTTTTCCATGCGGATTTTTGTTAAATACTGCATAGCGGTTACGCCGCATGTGGCGTGAAACAGCCTCGAAAATTTGTACTTGGAGATGCCAAGCGACCGGCTTAGTTCTTCAATGCTGTTGATGACTGCGTAATTTTCATGAATGAGCTTTAACGCTTTGACAACCACTTCGGGCCAAGTATCCGGCGAAGCCTGATTATATTTCAGGGACTGGTAAACCTCCATGACAAACTGGGCGGCCAAGCCCGATGCTTTGTAGCCGTTGGTGATGGACTTTTTGCTCGCTTCCAGATAAATGTGTTCCAATGTGCGAATCACCGGCGTGTCAGGGACGAAACGAATGACGGGACCCGAATGATTGTGGACCGCGGACCAGCACTCCAAAGCTTCCGGCCCCATCAAGGTAATAAAGATAAACTCCCAAAGCTCACTGTCTTCTGGAAGATAGTATCGGTGGTCGGTTCCGGTTACGACTAGAAAGGCGGAATGTTGTTCGAGCGGGTAGGTTTGGGTTCCGATGCGAATTTCCCCTCTCCCGGCAAGCGTGTACTGGAAAATGCATTGATGGTTGGTTGCCCTCTGCAATCCATCCCAATAGTAATTCTGATTCCTCTTTTCCCAGCCTACGTAAACGATTTCAGCAAATGGCGTAGTCGGACCATCCTTGAATTGAAAACCGTAAACACTCATAGCACATCTCCTTGCAATTTTTTACCCTTTTACAATAATTCATTACCATTGAGGTCCAGTTAAATCTATTATAATATTCAACTTGTGCAAGGCAATACATAATGTAAATATTCAAATTTTGCTGCAATTTTCTCCACTTTATTAAGGTTTTGTAAAACTGGAATGAAGGGATTGAAACCAATGAAAGCGAAGTTGAACATGGGATTTGCATTAGTTGTCGTTTTTTTGACGAGTCTGTTGGCGGGCTGCAGTTCGGGCGGTATGGATTCAGGGGCATCTTCGGCCACGGGTACGGGGAAAACCGAAGAACATCATGAGCCTGTGACGTTAATGCTGCACCCAGGCCAAATGATCACACCGGAAGACTTGGAGCTTATGATTAATGAACCGCTCCATCGTAAATATCCCTATATTACCGTGCAGGTGATAGACAGGACCAAAAATAATTTGGAGAATCATGTGGCTTCAGGAAGTCAATTGGATCTCATTACTACATGGAACGGCAGCATGTCTGCGGCAATGGATCTGGGCGTGTTCGAGGACCTGACGCCTCTGGCGAAAGCAGATGGGTTTGACTTAGGCCGGTTCGATCAGCAAGCGCTCGAGACCATTAAAACCATCTCTAACGACGGGAAGCTGTATGGCCTGCCTTACAACAGACAGTTTAACGCTCTTTATTACAATAAAGACATTTTTGATAAATTCGGAGTCGAGTATCCGAAGGACGGCATGACCTGGGAAGATGTGATCCAGCTGTCCAAGAAGCTAACAAGGACGGTAGACGGCGTTGCATATCGCGGGCTGGATCCGGAGAGCATCCAAAGATTGAGCTTTCCTTTGTCCTTAAATATAGTGGATGCTGCGACAAATAAAACAACTATCAGCGATAACTACGACACGTTCAAAAAACTGTTTGAACTAGGCAAGGATGTATACGCTTTACCAGAGAACAAGCCGCCTAAATGGGGGACCAGCACAAACGATTCTTTTATTAAGGATAAAACAGTCGCCATGACGGCCACCGTCAATATGTTCCCTTACATCGCGCAAGCTCCTGAATTCAATTGGGATGTTGTCCAGTATCCGAGCTACAAGGATAAACCTAACGTCGCCGGAATGTACGATTTACACATCATGTCCATCAGCAAAACGAGCCAGCACAAGGAAGAAGCGATGAAAGTGCTTGAGGTTCTGTTTTCGGATGAAGTGCAAATGATCGCTACGAAAAAGACCGGACGCATTTCGCTATTAAACGATCCGAAATTCCAGCAGGCTTACGGTGCGGATATGCCTATATTGAAAGGAAAGCATCTGGAAGGGATCTTCAAGAGCAAGCCTGCGCCTGCGCCGCGGCTATCAACCTACTATTCCAAGGCTGTCAGCATTCTGGAAAGTCACTTCAGACAATATGTTGACGGGGCAAAGGATACGAATACGGCGCTTCGTGAAGCAGAAGATGAGATTAATAAATACGTTCAATCGCAAACTGGAAAGTAATATGGCGTGACTATCATACTCATATCCTCGGGAAAATCTCCCGGGGATTTTTCCTTTACACAAAGAACCGTGTAAAAGCTTCGAATGGAGCGGGGGCAGAATAACAGCGGCGGTCTGGCCCGGTCAGTTAACCAAATTCCTAGAGGTATGAAGCGCCCAATATGTCGCAATTTGTCTAAATGGCATAAAGACAACCATTGAATTCTGGAACTTGTCCAATCGGGCTTTCTATAAGTGTATGGCTTGAGCCACATCATTTTCATCGTCTAACAAGCGTTTCAAAGCTAATAACAAGTCTTGTCCAGATTTTGCTTTAATGGTACTATTTACAATGTCGAATGGCAAAACTTTCTATCGAAAAATGGGAAGCATGCTACTTTAGTCCCATAGGATAGGTTGCTAGGAAGGAGGCAGAGTGAAATATAATAGTATAAACGTAGTTGCTATTAGCATGACAGCCCCTTTTTAAGGTATACAACTACGGGAAAGTTTCAGAAGGCTGAGGACAAACAGGAAAAAATTAAAGACATCGCTCTAGTCCTATTCGCTGACAGAGTGATATGGATGAGCTCTACGGTAGCAAGTCCGAATGATTACCGGGGAGGAGAAGACCAAAGCTATGAAATGGAATACTCACAAGAAAAAAGTATCTTTACTGATGTCGGCCTTGATTGCTGTGCAGGCGTTTTGTTTTACTCCCGCATCTAGCGCTGCGAGCTCAGACGTCAATCTGATTGCAAATGGCAGTTTTGAAGAACCCTATTTTCCCACTTCAAATTTTAATATGATTAATGCTAATACCGATACATCCATTAAGTGGAAGACGTCTGCAACAGACTATCAAATTGAAGTTTGGTCTAAGAATTTTAAGGAGATACCAGCTTATGAAGGAACCCAGCATGCAGAGTTGAATGCCAATCAAGCATCTACCTTGTATCAGGATATCGCGACAGAACCTGGTCAAGTGTTAGTATGGCGTCTAGCTCACAGAGGGAAAAATGGAGTAGATGGAATGAAGCTGCAGCTTGCATCTCCAGATACTTTCACCAAGTCGGGGACTACACTCACCACACCAGCAATCAGCAGCCCTAATATTAGCTATACGAAGACAGAAACGGATGCAGGAGGCAACCGAGTAACAACTACGCTCACCACCCCGTATTCGAATACATTTACGATGGATGACGGAACGGCTTGGGGTCTCTATGAAGGTTACTATACCGTGCCCGAAGGTCAGACGATGACCCGCTTCGCGTTCACAGCTGTATATTCTTCTAACGGTCAGACAACTACCGGAAATATGCTAGATGATATTTTCTTCGGTATAGTCGGGAGTCCGCCTGTCGCATCGAACGTTGATATCGCAGGAACGGTTAAGATAGGGGAGACGATAAGCGGAAGCTACATCTATTCGGATGATGACAATGATTTGGAAAGTGACTCCGGATCGATCTATCAATGGTACATTGGCAGCAAAAGTGATGGCAGCGACAAACAGCCGATTGCCGGAGCAAGCGGTCTGAACTATGCAATCGACAAAACGGATTACGGTAAATATCTGTTCTTTGAAGTTACTCCGAAAGCGCAGACGGGAACTCCAACAGGAGCAACGGTCGTCAGCAGCGGAAGATTGGTCGGAGATAACCCGCCTGTTGCTTCAAACGTTGCCATTATCGGAACGGTCAAAACAGGACAAACGGTAAGTGGAAGCTACAACTACTCTGATGCCGATGGAGATGTGGAAAGTGTATCGGGATCAGTCTATCAATGGTATATTGGCAGCAAAAGCGATGGCAGCGATAAAGCACTAATTGCTGGAGCAAATAGTCTCAACTATACGATCACTGATGCGGATTACGGGAAATATTTATTCTTTGAAGTAACACCGAAGGCACAGACTGGCACTTCGGCAGGAGCAACAGTTGTCAGCAGCGGAGCTATGGTAGGTAATACTGCACCTGTTGCTTCAAACGTTGATATCGTCGGAACGGCCAAGACAGGACAAACGGTAAAGGGAAGTTACACCTACTCGGATGCTGACGGTGATTTGGAAAGTGTAACGGGATCCGTTTATCAATGGTACATAGGCACTAAAAGCGACGGCAGCGACAAAGTGGCGATAGCCGGAGCAACCGGTCTGAATTATTCAATTACTAATACGGATTATGGCAAATATTTGTTCTTCGGAGTAACACCGAAGGCGCAATCCGGTGCACCGGCAGGTACAACGATTGTGAGCAGCGGGATTCAGGTAAGTGATACTGCGCCGCCTGTCGCGACCAACGTTAGCATTACCGGTGTGGTCGAGACAGGACAAACGGTAAAGGGAAGTTATATTTATACGGATGCAGACGGTGATTTGGAAAGTGTAACAGGATCCGTGTATCAATGGTATATCGGCACCAAGAGCGACGGCAGCGACAAAGTGGCGATAGCCGGAGCAACCGGTCTGAACTACACAATCACTAATTCGGATTACGGCAAATATTTGTTCTTCGGAGTAACACCGAAGGCGCAAACTGGTGCTCCGGAAGGGACAGCGGTTGTGAGCAACGGAAGTCTGATCAGTGGAACTAAGCCTCCGGAGTTGATGTCGAACCTGAAATTAACGGCCAATCCGGTACAAATGGTCGGCGATGGTCAATCGACTGCACAGCTGACGGCGGTACTGACAGATCGTGACGGAAACCCGATTGCAGGTCAGGAAGTCATTTTCAGCGTCCCGCAGGGAACTTTCGTCGGCTCGGACCGAGCTGTGACGAATGAACAAGGCATTGCCATTGTCTACTACAAACCAGCTCAAACAAACAGTACTGCTAAAGAGGAAGTTACGGTTACCGCAACGGTTAACGATTCCAATAAAGGTATATATGCGACAGGTAAAGCGACAGTTATCCTAATGCCTGCGACGATAAACGGGATTTTACGGAACGGAAGTACGAATGAGCCTATCAAGAATGCAACCGTCAGAGTGACGGGAGCCGGCTTTGACCAAACGATCGTCACTGATGAGAACGGAGCATATTCCGTTGCGGTTCCACAGGGCGATGCAGAATACACCCTTACCTTCACACAAACACTCAGCATTGGCGGTAAGGACACTCCGGTAACCTTCACACAGAAAGCGAAGGTAGGTGCGGACGGTACAAACGGACAAAATGTCGCTTCCGTGAAGACGGCTGCCGGCATTGTACTCAGCAAACAACCGAATGGCCAAACTTCACTATTGAGCAGTTCTGTTGCCGATAAGGTACACGTATATTTGAAAGATTCAAGCGGTAAATATATTTCAGAGAATGGAGCGCCAAAAGCGTTCGAATTGCAAAGCAACGGTGTGTTCCTTGCTGATGGCCTGTCCGTCGGAAATTATCAAATGGAAATCCGTTATGAATTCGAGGCCGGTAAAGAGCTTACGCTTGCTAAAAATTTGACGATCAGCATAACCGCGGATGGCGAGCTGAGCATCTCGCAGGAACTGATCGACCCGTATGGTACGATTACGGATGCGCTAAACGGCTCGGTGATCGAGGGAGCGCAAGTTACGTTATATTATGCCGATACGACAAATAACAGGGAGAATAAAGGCATCGTGCCGGGCGCTCAAGTAGCGTTGCCGATAATTGAAGATTTTGCTCCTAACAATAACAAGAATCCGCAATTTAGCGATATTAACGGTAAATATGCGTTCATGGTATTCCCGAATACGGATTACTATCTGGTTGTAACGAAAGACGGCTATATGCCATTTTCGAGTCCGACGATCTCGGTCGGAACCGATATCGTGCTTTTCGATCTTAAACTGACGCCGATTCGTACTTCTTCTTCACGTCATAACAGCAGTAGCGGCGGAAGTTCCGTTGTACCGAATCCGGATGTAACGCTCAGTCTTTCCATAGATAACAGCCTTGTAAAAGAAGGTAATACATCTACCATCACGCTGGATTACAAGAACCAATCAACCGCTGCGTTGAATGAGGGAGAAATCTCCGTTACCATTCCAGAAGGAGCCGAGTTAGTAAGTGCGAACGGTGGAACTGTTAACGGAAGAACCGTAACGTGGAAGGTTACGAATTTGGCTGCAGGAGAAGCTGGAAGTTATAAGATTGAGGTTAAGTGGAATCAACTGACAGCAGCGGATGCACAGTTCGAATTCCCGGCTCAATTTACAGTGAACGGGAATGTCGCAAATTCAGTTAAAGCCGATGCATCCGTGAAGGTGAAGGTATTCTCCGACCGTTTCGGCAATGTGAAGCATCAACGGTATATTCTGGGTTATCCGGACCGACAGTTTAAGCCGAACAACTCATTAACCCGTGCGGAGCTCGCCGCTATCGTGGCGAGACTAACCGAGAATGAACAAATAAGCAATCCGCTGTCCTACACGGATATCCGCGAAGGACACTGGGCGGCGAATTACATTAAGATTGTTACGATGCACGGGTACTTCAGCGGATTCGAAGACGGAACCTTCCGTCCTGAAGCGCCTGTAACAAGAGGGGAGCTTGCTTCCGTTATGGCACGCTTCCTGAAACTGAACGTCAGCGCATCCGGCGATAAGCACTTCTCCGATATGAAAGACCATTGGGCAGGAGCCGAGATTGAGGCGCTCTATCGCGGCAAATTCATTTCTGGGTATGAAGATGGAACGTTCAAGCCTAAGGAAAAAATTAGCCGGGCTGAAGCGGTGACGATGATCAACCGGATGCTTTACCGTGGACCGTTGAAAGGATTGGCTCCTCAATTCCCGGATGTGGCGGAAAGCCACTGGGCCTTCGGAGATGTACAAGAAGCAACGGTATCGCATGAATCTATCCGTAACCAGGATGGAAGCGAAACTTGGATGAAGAATATCGAAGACGAAGTAAAATAATTGGTACATTTGGCCGTGCGAAGCAATTTGCATGGCCCTTTTTTTAGATTTAGAGCGTATTCGCTGTAGTGCTGATGGGGTAAGGATTTAGATGTCAAACAAGAGTTGCTCCTCGGGAAAATCTCCCGGGGATTTTTTTTTGCCAATAATGGGCGGGCAGTCTGGAAAATGTATCATAAATCTTGATCTCTTAGGAAATAGTAAGTCGTGATGCTAAGCTCCGGTACCGCATCTTCATTGAACATTTTACTCATTTAAACCGATAAATTAAAAATTTGTCAACATTGATGATGACGAAAGGTGATTTTGATTTTATTGATCATGAAAGCGTACATCATATACCATTAGCTCATAACGAAGTAGGAGGTTATGACAGTGAGCGCATTGACAAATGACCAGCAACAGTCTTCAGTTGACGTTCGCGTACAGGTTCAACGCTTTGGGCGTTTTTTAAGCGGTATGGTTATGCCTAATATCGGAGCTTTCATCGCTTGGGGATTAATTACCGCAATATTTATTCCGACAGGCTGGTTTCCAAATGAATATTTGGCTAAGCTGGTCGGACCTATGATTACTTATCTGCTTCCACTGCTGATCGGTTACACGGGCGGGAACATGGTTCACGGTACGCGGGGCGGTGTCATCGGTGCGGTGACCACGATGGGTGTTATCATCGGTACGGACATTCCCATGTTTATGGGAGCTATGCTCGTCGGGCCGTTCGCGGCTTGGGTATTGAAAAAGTTTGATAAATCCATCGAGGGTAAGGTTAAGTCCGGCTTCGAAATGCTGGTGAATAACTTCTCCTCAGGGATTATCGGCGGCATATTGGCTGTGCTTGCCTATGCGGTTGTAGGTCCCGCGGTTCAGGTCGTAAGCAAAACTTTGGCCGCAGGTGTGCAAATGCTTATCAATGCCGGCCTGCTGCCTCTTGCGAATGTACTGATTGAGCCGGGCAAAATCCTGTTCCTTAACAACGCCATCAATCACGGCGTACTCAGTCCTATTGCGGTTGATCAAGCGGCTACAACGGGCAAATCGATCTTGTTCATGCTGGAATCGAATCCAGGACCAGGACTCGGCATTTTGCTCGCATACTGGCTTGTCGGACGCGGCTCAGCTAAGCTTTCCGCTCCGGGTGCCGTGATCATTCATTTCTTTGGCGGTATTCATGAGATTTATTTCCCATACATTCTAATGAACCCGCGTTTGATTTTGGCGGTTATCGCCGGCGGCGTGACGGGTACATTCACCTTCTCGTTATTTCATGCAGGTCTCGTAGCTCCACCTTCGCCCGGAAGTATTTTTGCGTACATTGCCATGGCGCCAAAGGGCGGCTTGCTGTCCATCTTTACCGGGGTTATTACGGCAACCATCGTCTCTTTTGTAGTGGCTGCTCTGCTCTTGAAAACAAGCAAGCAATCGGCGGATGAAGAGGATCTGGAACAGGCTAAAGCAAAAGTGCAGCAAATGAAGCAAGCTCCAAACGCATCGGTACCCGCTGCTGCAGCTGTGGCGGAACATGCGGTTCAAGTGAAGCCAGCTTCGGAAGTTCATAAGATCGTGTTCTCCTGCGATGCGGGCATGGGTTCGAGCGCTATGGGGGCTTCTATGCTAAGAAAGAAGCTGAACCAAGCCGGTGTGAATGTCACGGTAATCAATACAGCGATTAGCGAGATTCCAAGCGACGCTGATATCATCGTGACGCACAAGTCGCTGACAGACCGAGCTCGTAAACAAGCTCCGCAAGCGGAACACATTTCGATCGATAATTTCTTGAAGAGCCCGGAGTACGACGAGCTTGTAGAGCGATTAAAATAATGCCCAATTTCAGACGTCGGCTTCGTTGCCGGCGTTTATCTCCATTCTACTGATAAGGAGCATAGGCATGAGCCAGCATCACCGGCATCGTCAAATCGTGGATTTACTCCTCAGCCGTCATGAGGAGATCACCGTTGGAGAAATCGCCTCGGAAATCGGTGTAAGCACGAGAACTATTCACAGGGAGCTCTATGAGCTGGAGACAAGTCTGGCTGCATTCGGACTGACGCTGCTCAAAAAAACCGGCAAAGGCATTCAGCTCCAGGGAAAGCCTGAGCAGCTTGATGCGTTAAGACGAAGACTACAGGGCGAAGCCATGCTCGAAAACTCGGCACAGGAGCGCAAACTCTTTATTTTGTGCAAGCTTCTTACGGAAGAGGAGCCTGTAAAGCTATTTACCTTATCGCACGAGCTGCACGTCTCTACACCGACCGTTACGAACGACTTGAATGAGCTTGAGGATGTGATCCGGAAGGCGAACCTGCTTCTTGTGCGCAGAAGGGGATATGGAGTGGAGTTAACCGGAACGGAGGCCAATAAGCGAAAGCTGATCAATCAGCTGGCAAGGCAATATCTGGATGAATCCGATATGTTCGGGAAGCATCCTCCCCCGCCCCAGTCTGCAGAAGGGAAGCTGCTTGAGCTTATCGGCAAGCCTTACTTTGCCAAGGTGGAGGCTGCTCTGTGGCATGCCGAGGAATCCGGCCTAAGTGAGCTTGGAGAAGAGGAATATACGCATCTGCTGCTCGGGATATCGGTCGCTATCGCCCGAATCAAACAGGGAAAGCAGGTAGCACTGCAAGCCGAGCATGCCTCCATTCGCCGCAGTGAGCTGCTTATCCGCATCATTCAGGAGCTAACGGAAGCGATACCTGTGGAGTTTATAACAGCGGAGATAGCCCATCTCTCCACGCTGCTTGAGCCTGAAGAGACGGTACATCCCAATCAGCTGCTTCCGGCTGAAGAACTGAGCTATATGGAAATTGTATGGCGGCTGATCCGCAATATGGAAGAGCGCATGGGCATCCGGTTCAGCGAGGACCGATCGCTTCGAGATGGGTTGCTTCATCATCTGGAGTCTGCGATTACCCGTCTCCGTTCGAAGGGGAGTATACGCAATCCTTTGCTCGGGCAAATCAAGAGAGATTATGAAGAGCTGTTCGCGGCGGTTCGTCAGGCGATGGATGAGACCATGCCGGAGCTCTACGCTCCGGATGAGGAAATCGGATTTCTGGTTATGCATTTTGGAGCTTCCATTGAAAAGCAGAAGCAATTTCGCCGCAACGTCAGAGCGATCCTGGTCTGCACGAGCGGGATCGGAACGTCCAACATGCTGGCGGTTCGCCTTTCCAATGTGCTTCCTCAAGTCGTTATCGCCGGTCAGGCCTCGTGGTTTGAAGCGGCCCGCATACCGGAAAGCGAGTACGATCTGATCATTTCCACCGTGGATCTGCCGCTGCAAGACGACCAATATATCAAGGTAAGCCCGCTGCTAACGAAGGATGAAGCAGAGAGGCTGCGTTTGTTTATTCATAATGTAACGCTTCAACAGGAGAGAGAAAAAGAGACTCCACGCGAAAGGATAGAAGAAGATCAGGTAGCTTCGCATAGGCTTCAACGGCTTGAACGATACACGGATGAAATCAGGAAGATTATCGACCAATTCAAGGTTTATTATCTGGAGCAGAAGTTCAAGGTCTTATCCGAAATGCTTGCAGCCATGTGTGAATATGTCAAGGAGTCCGGCACGATTGAGGAAGTGGAGCCGGTTGTCGAGCTGCTGCTGCAAAGGGAACGACAGAGCAGCCAGATCATCCCTGATCTGGGCATTGCGTTGTTTCATATACGAAGCGATAAGGTCAAGGCACCTTCTTTTACATTGTTTCGGCTGAGGGAAGATTTGAAGCTTCTAGAGCCTGCCCCCGCGGGTGTCAGGCAGCTGCTTCTGATGCTGGGTCCGAAAGAGCTTTCCAAGGAAAGCTTGGAGGTGCTTAGTGAAATAAGCTCCTACCTGATCAATCCGGAAATGATCGAGCTGCTCAAAACGGGCGAAACAGCGGAAATCAAACAATTTCTATCGAGAGAGCTGGCTGTTTTTGTGGAAAATAAAAAATAAACGGATAATGGAGAGATCTACTATGAGCATACTGTCTGCAAACAAAGTGAAACTAAACGCACAACCTAAAGACAAATTCGAAGCGATTCGCATGGCCGGCCAGCTGCTGGTCGATGCCGGTCACGCCTCGGCAGGTTATATCGAAAAAATGCTTGAGCGCGAGGCCACGCTGTCCACTTATATGGGCAATGGGCTGGCCATTCCGCACGGTACGCAGGATTCCAAATCGTTGATTCATTCCACAGGCTTGTCGATTGTACAAATTCCGCAGGGTGTCGATTTCGGAGACGGAGAAAAGGCAACGCTCGTTATCGGTATTGCTGCCGCCGGCGGTGAGCATTTGGACATTTTGACCAATGTAGCGATGGTTTGTTCTGAAGAGGAAAATATGGAGAGTATTCAAAAAGCGTCCACAGCTGAGGAAATTATCGGTATATTCGAAAGCGGGATGGAATCATGAGAGCTCTGCACTTTGGCGCCGGGAACATTGGCAGGGGCTTCATCGGGCTAGTATTGTCCCAAGCGGGTTATGAAGTTTGCTTCTCCGATGTGAACGACAGCTTGGTGGAATTGCTGAAGGAAAGAAAAGCATATACCGTTCGTTTGGCGAATGCCGCACAAGATTCGTTCTATGTATCGAACGTGACAGCGATAAATGGCAAGAATCTGGAGAACGTTGCGGAAGCCGTCGCACAGGCCGATCTTGTGACGACGGCGGTTGGGGTTAACATTCTTAAACATATTGCTGAAGGAATAGCAATGGGGCTTGCTAAACGTGCAGAACGCGGTGCCGCCCCGCTCCACATTATCGCCTGTGAAAATGCGATTGGAGGAAGCACTCAGCTGAAGGAGCATGTATACAGCCATTTAAGCCCGGAGCTTCAAGAGATCGTAGGGAAATTCGCTGCTTTTCCGGATTCGGCGGTTGACCGCATCGTTCCTATTCAGCAGAATGAGGACCCTCTCGAAGTGAGGGTGGAGCCATTTTATGAATGGGTCGTGGATGAATCGAAAATGCTTCCGGGCTTTCATCGAATCGAGGGCGTACATTACGTTTCCGAGCTAGAGCCTTATATTGAGCGTAAGCTGTTTACAGTTAACACAGGGCACGGCTTCGCGGCTTACCTCGGATATTTGCAAGGCTACGGTACCATTCAAGAAGCGATGGCAGATTCCGAAATTGCGAAGAATGTAAGGAACATCATGGAAGAAACAGGAGCGCTGCTTACCCGTAAATATGGATTTGATCGTGGTGAGCATGAGCAGTATATTGAGAAAATATTAGGCCGTTTCTCTAACCCTTATTTGACGGATCACATCGAACGTATCGGCAGATCGCCGATTCGCAAAATATCCCGTAACGACCGTTTTGTTCGTCCGGCCTTGCAGGCTTTCGAGCTTGGTCTGTCCACACGGTACCTAACAATGGGCATTGCTGCCGCGCTTCTGTTTGACATTGCGTCCGACCCGGAAGCTGCGGAAATTCAGAAGTCCTTATCCGAGCATGGCTTGGATCAAACCATTACGGGCTATACTTCGATCGACAAAGAGCACCCGCTGCATAAAGCCATTATTATTCATTATGAACAGTTAAAAGCGGGTGTTAAGGAGGTATGAGCATGACTGAAATAGCAACCAATCGTCTGTCCGGTATCGCTGCCTCACCGGGTATTGCTATCGGCAAAGCTTTTCGCCTGCGTCAGGAGCAGTATGTTCCTGGGGCTGACAAGGCAGCCGACGTACAACGCGAGCTAACGCTCTTTCGTGAGGCGGTAGAGCGCGCAAAGCAGGAGCTTGAGCAGATTCGCAGTATGACGGAAGCTCGAATGGGTGCGGCTAAGGCGGAAATTTTTGAAGCGCATCTTATGCTGTTAGAGGATCCCGATTTGATCGATGCCATCATTGAGAAAATCGAAAACGAGGGTGATAACGCCCAATATGCGCTCCACGAGGTTTCCACTGTCTTCATCGAGGCGCTGAGCGCAATGGATAATGAATTGCTGCGGGAACGGGCGGCAGACGTGCGCGACGTATCAGGCCGTATCATGAGCCATTTGAGGGGTATCCCTCATGCATCGGTATCGGCCATCCATGAGCCGTGTGTTCTTGTTGCGGAGGATTTGACCCCTTCGGATACGGCGCAGTTAAATCTTGATTATGTGCTCGGGTTTGTAACCGAAATCGGCAGCCGCACCTCGCATTCGGCGATTATGGCGCGTTCCCTTGAGGTACCTGCCATCGTGGGGGCAGGCGAGGCAGCGGCACTCATCGATACGGGAACACCGATCATTATGGACGCTGTGGGCGGAACCGTGATCGTCAATCCGACCGATGAGGAGCTAGCGGCGTACCAAGCGAGCAAAGCGGCGTATGACGAGCGTAGACGCGAGCTGCGCAAGCTGCTGGATCAGCCGACTGTTTCGAAGGATGGCCACCATGTAGAACTGGCGGCCAATATCGGCAGCGTGGAAGATTTGCAGAAGGTGCTTGAGAACGGAGCGGAAGGCATCGGCTTGCTGCGGACGGAATTTTTATATATGGGCCGTAGTGCTCTTCCCAGCGAAGATGAGCAGTTCCAGGTATATAAACATGTGCTGGAACGAATGAAGAACAAGCCTGTTGTCATTCGTACGCTGGATATCGGCGGCGACAAAGAATTGCCGTATATGAAGCTTCCGACGGAAAGCAATCCGTTCCTCGGTTTGCGCGCGGTGCGTTTATGCCTCAGCCGGCAGGATTTGTTCCGCACCCAGCTTAGAGCTTTACTTCGCGCGAGCAGCTACGGCAATTTAAAAATCATGTTTCCTATGATTGCGGTAAGAGAAGAGCTTCTGGAAGCGAAGCGTCTGCTGCAGGAGGAGAAGGAGAAGCTGATTGGCGAAGGAACAGCCGTATCCGATAACATCGAGATCGGAATTATGATAGAGATTCCTGCCGCGGCGCTGGCTGCCGATCAATTAGCCAAAGAGGTCGACTTTTTCAGCATCGGCACCAACGATTTGATTCAATATACGATGGCTGCCGACCGCATGAACGAGAACGTGGCGTATTTATATCAGCCGTGCCACCCTTCTGTGCTGCGATTAATCCGCATGGTGATTCAAGCCGCGGCGAAAGAGGGCAAATGGGTTGGCATGTGCGGAGAAATGGCCGGGGATGAAACGGCGGTTCCGATCCTGCTCGGAATGGGGCTCCATGAGTTCAGCATGAGTGCAGGCTCCATTTTGTCGACGAGAGCTCTCATCAAGCGGTTAAACCGCAGAGAGTGGGCTGATTATACGGAGCAAATAATGGCGATGAGCAGTCATGAGAGCATTGTTCAATTCGTACATCAAAAGACCAAGGAGTAGTCAGATATGAAAACTCAAACTTTTAAAGTACTGAATCCATCCGGTTTCCATGCACGGCCTACAAAAGAATTTGTTCAGGCCGCCAGCGCGTTCCCTTGCAAGATCAGCGTGATTAAAGGGGATAAGAAGGTGAACGGGAAAAGTTCTCTTAGTATGCTGACCCTGGGCATTCAGCAAAATGATGAAGTAACGCTGGAAATAGACGGCGAGCAAGAGGAGCAAGCATTAACCCAATTGGGCGGGCTGCTTACGAAGATATTTGAAGAGTAGCACGCTTACGCTTAACGGGTTTGGAATAGTGGAACCTTGTCCACACGACGAACTGAACCCTATAGAGCAGACACATAAAGTAGTCTGCCTATAGGGTACTTTTCCTGCTCGATGGAAACTATCAACCTATCCGAATCTGTAGCTCACTTAAATGTCATAAGAGTAATCCGCCGGCAAAACTCTCCTTAAGAACTGTTGGGTACGTTCTTCTTTTGGACTTGTAAATATGTCCTTCGGCGTTCCTTGCTCCACAATGCTTCCGCCATCCATAAAAATAACTGTGTTAGCCACATCCCTGGCAAAGGACATTTCGTGAGTAACCACTAGCATCGTTGTTCCTTCCTTCGCAATGTTTCTCATGACGGTTAACACTTCCCCGACTAATTCCGGATCAAGCGCAGAAGTAGGCTCATCAAATAAAATGATGTCAGGATTTAATGCAAGAGCCCTCGCAATGCCAACCCTTTGCTGCTGGCCTCCTGATAATTGGCTGGGATACGCGTTGTATTTGTCTGAAAGCCCTACTTTATCGAGCATGGCCCTGCCGATTTCATCCGCCTCCTGTTTAGGTACCTTTCTTCCGATAATCAGTCCTTCGGTCACATTTTCTAACGCTGTTTTGTTGTTGAACAAATTATAATTTTGGAATACGAAAGCGACCTTTTGCCGAATGGCGTGTATTTGTTTTTTTGTTGCTGTTCGAAGGTTCACATCGACATTTCCAAAAATGGCGTGCCCCTGGTCGGATCTTTCCAAAAAATTAATGCATCGGAGTAAGGTGGTTTTACCCGAACCGCTGGGACCAAGGATGACGACCACGTCGCCCTTATCTATTTTTAGGCTGACTCCCTTTAAAATCTCCTGTTTACCAAATGATTTATAGACATCCCGAATCTCTAACACGTGTATGGCCCCCCTTGCTCATTCTTAGGCATGTGCCGTCTTGTAGGTTCTCAAATACTTCTCATACCGCTTAAATCCGTATTCCACCAGACTGCAAATAATCAAATAGATAAGAAAAATATCGATATAAGCCTCTACGTAGTTGTAGCCGACGTTGGCCGCCACTTTAGCTTTTAAAGTGATTTCTTGCAAGGACATCGCATAGCCCAAAGAGGTAGCTTTAATGAGATTGGTTGTCGCAGTACAAATGTTGGGTAATGCCACGACTAATGCTTGCGGAATGATAATCCTTCTAAAAGCTTGGACGGTAGTTAATCCGACAGACAAAGCGGCTTCCAGCTGCCCTTTGTTGACCGTGTTGATGGCCGAACGGAATACCTCGATCAGTGTAGCGGTCGTGTACAAGGAAAATACGATGAATGCGTACCAGATAGGATTCACTTTGTAAATGTCAACTTGAATATGAAGCTTGGCAAAAAGATTAGTTAACAATAAGGGCACGCTGCTGTAGATAATAAAAATTTGGACGATGATAGGTGTTCCTCTTACAAAAGAAACATAGATGTGAGCGAGCTGGTGCAAAACCGGGATTTTGTTAATTCTGGTTAACGCCCCCATAAAGCCTAGTGGAGCCGCAATCAGCAGCGCAACCACTGTAATGGCTAGCGCAGTAGGAGCACCGGATAATGCTATGAAAAAGGTTTTCACCAAAAATTCCCAATCGAGCCCTTCCGACACGTTCTCCACCTCCTTATACGGTTTTTAGAGCTTGTTTTCCTTTGCTGAATACTCGTTCCAGCTTCGAGAAGAGCTGCTCAATAGCAATGGAAATCACCCAGTAAATCAGGGACAAGGCCAAATAAATTTCTAACGCGTGAGCGTTGTAATTGCTTGAAATAATTAAACTTGCTTTCCCGATGACATCGATCAATCCGATCGTATACGCCAAGGAGCCTTCCTTAATCAGCGCTAGCAGGCTGTTGCCAAAATTGGGCAGTGCCACTACAAAAGCCTGGGGAAAAATGATTCTCCTGTAAGCCTGCGTGCTGCTCAATCCTACACTTACCGCAGCTTCATACTGCCCTTTATCTACAGATTCATAGGCGGTTCGGATGACCTCGGACATCGCTGCCGCAAATTGAAGCGAGAACGTAATAACCACAAATACTGATTTATCAATGCTGTTCAAGTCGATGCCAAACTGATTGAATAGGAACGGGATTCCGTAATACGTTAGAAATAGAAGCACAATGGACGGCGTGCATCGGATTATAGTGGTGTACCCATGAGCCATTTTACTAGCCCAGCGATTCTTCCCTATTTTTGCCGCCGCTAGAAGGAACCCCAGAAGGGTGCCGAACAATACAGAGAAACCGGTAACCATAAAGGTTACTTTTAAAAACGGAATTAACACGGGAATGGAGTCAAAGATATATTTTGCATCGAAATACTGGTTCATGGTTCACCTTCATTCTGGCTTATGAATAGGTAAAAGCATTAATCGAAAAAACTTGCCACTCAAGTGACAAGCTTTTATTTGACTTTGGGAAACTGGCTAGGCAATAGGCCATTACCTTTTAACGGCATTTAATACCTCGAACAAATCCCGGCCATAAAATTTGGTGCTCAATTCATTGAGCTTCTTGTCATTTTTCAGCTTTTTAATAGCCTCATCGTAAGCATCTGCGAATTCCTGTTCCTTCTTATTGAACAACGGCCAGGTTTTGATTACGGCGAACTCATTGTAGACAATCTGATCCTTGAACTTATAATAGGGGCCGTCCGGCTCGGTGACTTGCTTTTGGAAAGGACCTTCAATCATGACTCCTCCGTCCACGCGCCCTTCATTTACCCATTGAACTACATCCACTGTGAACGAATCGCCGGCTTGCAATTTTACTTTATTATTAGGATTCGTCTTGTTGTATTCGTCAATAATGGTATATTGCGCGTTATTTGCGGCAATAGGCGCTAGCGTAAATCCGGCTGAAGCGAAATCCGACAGGTTTTTAATGTTTTCATTCTTTTTCTTCAATACAAGTCCGGTGCTGCTTAAGCCCAGAAATTCTTTGGGGAAAATAAATTTTTTGGTTCGCTCCTCTGTCCAAAAGGCATTTTTAATACCCACTTGATACTTACCTTGTTCAACGCCTAATAATAAGTCGTCGCTGGATGTTCCAACGAATTCGAATTTGTATTGAGGGAGTAATTGGCTTACTAGCTTCATAGCTTCGACATCATATCCCGTTGGATTTCCTTTGTCGTCCGTGTAGCTTATAGGTTTGGAAGCTTGATCATACGCGATTTTGACGACTCTGGCTTTGGAATCTTTACCATCCGACGAACCCTTCGATGCATCTGTCGAAGCCGTTGTGTTTGAACCGCATCCCGCCAGTAGAGTGACCAACGCTAAACTAGTGACAGCCATGGATAACCATTTTTTTCTCATCACGCAAATCTCCTTTGAAATGATCTATAAAGTTTGTTAGAAACCCGGTAGAATGATAAACCAACGTGAACCTTTTTTTGATGAACCAAATATTAACACAAGAAAACCAATCAGTAAAGTAGGAATTAAAATGGATCAAAGGTGTCTTTCATTCTTGACAAATAACCGGCATTGGAAATAACATAATACTAAATAAATCCAATCGGAATTATATGATATTTTGGATCGTTAGGCAAGAGGGTACTTTTATCGCATAGAGGGGGAATCAGGATGAATTTATTTATACGGCGGGATATTCAACAAGAATGGCTGAACAAGCTATACGAGAAGGAGGCTGATTTCAAAAATAAAGCCGCGCGAATCGATGAGGAGGGGCTCTTTCCTACGGAAAATATAGTAGATTTAATCGAACTGGGCTACACCCGGTCGACACTTCCAAAAGCTTATAGCGGGGAAGGGCTGAACGTATATGATATGGTGCTGCTCCAGGAAACGGTCGCGAGCTTCGATGCCTCTACTGCCCTAGCTATTGGCTGGCATCTGTCCGTGATCGGGGAGCTGTTCGAGAAAAAATTATGGTCGGAACGAGACCTGAATTTTATAGCTGAAGAAATTGCCAAGGGGGCCTTAATCAACCGAGCTGCCTCCGAAGCGCAGACAGGAAGCCCGACAAGAGGCGGCCGCCCCGAGACCAAGGCCATAAAAAAAGGGAATCATTGGGTGATCTCGGGACGTAAGGTGTTTACATCGCTTGCTCCTATGTTAACTTATTTTCTTGTTTCGGCATGGATGGAGGAAACGGAGACGATAGGGTATTTCCTGGTGCATAAGGATTTAGAGGGACTTAGAATTGATGAAACATGGGACACCATTTCGTTACGGGGAACCGGCAGCCATGATCTCGTCCTGGAACAAGTCACTATTCATGAGGATCTGCTTGTCGAGCCGGATATTCTTGGCAGAGGAAAAGACGTGAACGGTTGGCTGCTTCACATTCCGGCTTGTTATCTGGGCGTCGCGCAGGCTGCGAGAGACTATGCGGTCCGGTTTGCCAATCAATATTCGCCTAATAGTATAAGCGGGCCGATCAGTCAGCTGGCCAATATTCAACAACTCATAGGCGAAATGGATCTTGAGCTGATGAAAGTAAGGCATTTTTTATATAGTGCTGCCGAAGCCTACGATGATTTATCGCGTAGACCGTTCCTGACGAACGAGCTCGGCGCTGCCAAGCATGCAGTCACCAATTCGGCGATTGCTGTTGTGGACAAAGCGATGAGAATTCTTGGAATCAAAAGCATCCACCGCAGCAATCCATTGCAGCGATATTATCGGGATGTTAGGGCTGGCCTGCATAATCCGCCTATGGATGACGCTACCATACAAAAGATCGCTTTATCGGCCATCGAGCAGGATAAGTTAAAAGCCGCGGCCCGAATATAAAGCATGGTTTCTGCCTTTAGGCCCGAACATCCACACCATTATGCGCCGATGGTTTTAGATTTGCTAAACTGTAGTTAGTCCCAATAAATGCGAATAGCATCGACGATTCAGTCGGTGTTTTTTTGCATTTCGGGACATTACCGTTAGGTTTTGTCCTTCTGGATAATATTCAAAATAAACTGTTCTTTCCAATCTTCTGCCTGTGCTGGGTCCATTTTTTCAAGAAAAGCATCTGTGCTCCAAAAGTGTATGGTCAAGGTCTCATTGTTCGATTCAAGGTCGTTATTCAAATCATTAATAAGTCTTTGATACTTATTCATGCAGAGCATCCCCCCATATTTTCTCAACGACTTTATATAGTCCTGTTTCGATAACTCTTGCTGGTTTATACCAAATAATACCATAATAAGGCAAATAATAAAGTTAAGAAACTATATAGGTTTAAATCATGATGTTTTTTTAGGTGAGTATTCTAGAGGTCACTTGACAAATCGATAATTCTCGATATGATTATATGTATGGATCCCATCGAAATTTTCAAAGCGTTGTCCAACGAGTCGAGATTGCAAATCTTACAGTGGTTAAAGGAACCTGAAAAACATTTTAAGCCCCATGAAGGGATTG
Organism: Paenibacillus sp. OAS669; assembly: GCF_014873645.1. Taxonomy (NCBI): domain Bacteria; kingdom Bacillati; phylum Bacillota; class Bacilli; order Caryophanales; family Paenibacillaceae; genus Paenibacillus; species Paenibacillus sp. OAS669. The sequence continues at coordinate 301,744 of NZ_JADBDR010000007.1, read as the reverse complement.
ATATGAGAAAGACCGGGGTATGCGTCAGTCAGGTTACTGAAAAATTAAATATGACCCAATCAACGGCGTCCCAGTATTTGTCCATTCTTCAACGGGCAGGTCTAATCAAGACAGAGCGTATCGGCAAATACACCTACTATACAAGGGACGACGAAAAGCTGCGTGAGATTGCCGCATTTCTGAACAATGAAATATAAGCAAGGCTAAACTGAATGCTCATCTTGAGAATTCAGTTTTATTTAAGAAAAACATATCGACATATTACGATATGTTTTTATATAAATCAACACATCGACATTTTATAATGTATAGATGTGAAATATAGTAAAGGATGGGTGATTTTTTTGTCTAGTACTTGGAAGGTTTATTTTTTAGCATTGGTTAGCTTTTTAGTGGGGACGTCCGAATATGTGATCTCAGGTGTCCTGGATAAGATCTCGGACTCGATGGCAATTTCGATTACCGCGGCGGGACAGCTTGTAACTATTTTTTCCTTGGTATATGGGCTGTGCACACCGGTTACAATGGCCCTGACATCGAAGCTGGATAGAAAGAACCTGCTGGTAGGAGCATTGGGAATATTCATCTTAGCCAATGTGATGTCCTTTGCTTTGCCTGGCTTTGGACTGTTTATTATATCCCGTGTGATCATGGCTTTGGGAGCGGGAGTGGTGGTGGTTACAGCCTTGGATATTGCAGCCAAAATTGCCCCTGCAGGTAAGCAGGCAAGCTCAATCGCTACGGTCGTTATGGGATTTACGGCATCGTTAATTATTGGCGTTCCTCTTGGGCGAATGGCTGCTGCTGAATACGGATGGCGATCGGTATTCGGTTTCATTGCTTTAGCGGGACTTGTGGCCGTTTTTGTTCTTTTCTACACCATTCCTCGAATTAAAGGGGACGCCCCCGTACCTCTTACGAAACAGTTAGCGTTGTTGAAAAACAAAAAGGTTGCAGTTGGCTTGTCTATTACCCTCTTTTGGTTAGGGGGATATTCAATAGCTTATACGTACATTTCTCCCTATCTTCTTAACGTTGCAGGGGTGAATGAGGGGATGCTAAGCGGAGTATTGTTGGCATTCGGTATTGCAAGCTTAATAGGCTCCAAAACAGGGGGCTACAGCACAGATAAATGGGGGGTATCCTCCACATTACTCGGCGGAATGACTGTGCACTTCGCGGCTCTCATTTTGCTTTCCTTGGCGATTGCCGTATCAGCTAATATGTTCGTCGTTGCCGCACTGTTGATCTTATGGTCTTTCTCGGCATGGTCTACCGGTCCTACGCAGCAATATAATCTGGTTCGGATTAAGCCGGAATACTCCGGGATTATGCTGGGTCTCAATCAATCTATGCTGCAGCTCGCGATGGCGGCAGGTGCAGGGATAGGAGCCATTGCCGTTGAGCAGGTATCCTTATCCTCGATCACATGGTTTGGAGCCATTGGTGTAGCTATCGCAATCCTTGCGGCCCTAAGCTTGAACAGCATGATGAAAGAAGGCAAGGGAGCCAGGCAAACATACCAGGGTGTGCAGGAACAGCCTGTTCAAGAATGAACAGATTATTATAAAAAAGAGACATCGGCCTTCCAGGGCTGGTGTCTCTTGGTTTATTCTAGCATCCTGCAGCTCCTTTGAATAATCTCAGTGAGCTCTTGAAAACCAAACTGATGATTTACCATATCTACAGTAAAATTCTCCGCGTCTTTGCTGCCCATTATGAAATGACTGCCATTATATCGCAAGAAGATGACCAGGGCAGTAAAAGCCGTTCGATTGTTTGCGTTTTGAAAGGGATGGTTTTGACCGAGGGATTCAAACAGCGCAGCCGCTTTCTCATAAAGGGTTTCGTAGGCATCTTTGCCAAAAGCTGATGATTGCGGACGTAACACAGCGGATTCCAATAGACTGTTGTTTTTTACGCCAATATGTTCTCCGGGACTATATTTTTGTGTCATAGCAACGTTAATGGCTATAACCTCTTGGACGGTAATAAACCGGGTTTTGTCCATTATCTATCTTTCAGTCCTTTTAATGTTTCGTCATACTCCTCCATAACTTTGGAAAGGGTATTTAGAAAATCAGTGCTGATTCCAGTCGGCAGGTTTACCTTATTGATTTTTTTAATAACGATTTCCCCATCATTTTCATGGACTTCAATACGGACGGAATCACCGGCATCCAATCCGAGTTGTTTAAGAGCGTCTGTCATCGTTAAGCCCAAGCTGTTTCCAAACTTTGAGACTTTGCGTTCCATTTCTATCACCTTGCTCATATTGTAATCAACTCCTTATCATATTATTCAACTGTTATAACAATTATACATTATTACTTAGTATTTTGAAATGAATGGATAACCGGGTAATACCTAATTACGATCATTATAGAAGTATGAATTTTACATATCTAGATCAGATCGACAAAACAGGATATCTATGATATGGTAAAAGTATCCCATAGGCATTCTACTCTTTCGGAGTAGGGTGCCTTGGTGCATATTTATGGGAAATTTACATTAAATGTCTTGTGAATCGATTCGATAGGACATGGAGGTGGTGATGCTATGTTTCTCTTTGCAGCCCCGTTAAGGGGATATTGGATGACCGTGGGCAGCAGGCAAAGATCATTTGATGAGAAGGAGCGAGCATAGCATGACTACAAGGTTTCAAGCGGAACCCCGCGTACCGTTAAATTCATCCGGACTTCGGGAACTGCGCAGATCCGGACGTCTGCCGGGCGTTATTTTCAGAAAACATGCGGAGAATGAGCGGATTCATATTTCGGCGACCCAGTTTCAAAAATGGCTGAAGCATGGCGGGTCAGGATTTATTGAGCTGCATTTTGAAGGAGAAGGCTCGTTGACCGTACTGCTGGAGGACTTCCAGCGGGACCCGGTGACGAGGGATTTATTGCATGTCGATTTTCAGCAGGTTCAGATGGGCGAGCGCATTCGCACGAAGATTCCGGTCAAGTTCAAAGGAACTCCGATCGGAACAAAGGAAGGCGGCGTCGTGCAGATTCAATGCTCAGCTATCGAGGTAGAGGCATTGCCTAAGCATTTGCCGGATGTAGTGGAATTGGATATTAGCACGATGGGCATTGGAGAAACGTTGTACGTCAAGGATGTGGAGTTTGCGTCTGAGGTGACGGTGATTTCCGAGGCCCACGAGTTCCTGCTTTCCGTCGTTAAGCCTTAGCTTTCGTTACATCATGTAAAAAAGAGATCATGTCGTGCTTGCGATTTGCTTGCAGGCACGATGTTTTTGTTTGAACGTAAGGTCTTGTCCGTTATGACAGGGATAGATATAAAAGCGTGGAGGGAATTATATGTCAATGATAAGAGTCGGGATCGTGGGTTATGGCAATTTGGGCCGCGGGGTTGAAAAGGCCATTCGGCAAAACCCTGATATGGAGCTTGCAGCAATCTTCACGAGACGTCAGCCCGGGGACATGGCCTCGACAGGGCTAATCAAGCACATCTCTGAAGCTGAACAATACATAGGAAAGATCGATGTCATGATATTATGCGGCGGTTCTGCAACGGATTTACCGGAGCAAGGCCCGTACTTCGCTTCCATGTTCCATACGGTGGACAGCTTCGACAGGCACGCCAAAATTCCTGAATATTTCGATGCGGTAGATGCATCGGCAAGAAGAGGCGGGCATGCAAGCGTGATTTCAACGGGTTGGGATCCGGGCTTATTTTCATTAAACCGTCTGCTCGCTGAGGCGGTGCTGCCGGAAGGAAATGAGTACACGTTTTGGGGAAAAGGCGTGAGTCAGGGGCATTCGGATGCGATTCGCCGAATTCGGGGCGTCGACAATGCGGTTCAATATACGATACCCAGCATGGATGCGGTGGATAAGGTAAGAAGGGGGGAGGATCCGGTGCTGTCCGCAAGGGACAAGCATTTGAGAGAGTGTTATGTTGTAGTGGAGCCAGGAGAAGATTTGTCCCGAATTGAACATGAAATTACCACTATGCCGGATTATTTTGCCGATTATGAGACTCGAGTGAACTTTATTAGTGCAGATGAGCTGCAGGAAAAGCACTCCGCCATGCCTCATGGCGGACTTGTTCTCAGAAGCGGGAAGACCGGTGACAACAGCAAGCAGATTATCGAATTTGGACTCAACCTTGCCAGCAATCCCGAATTTACGGGAAGCGTGTTGGTCGCCTATGCCAGAGCTATCAGCAGATTCGCGAAGGAAGGCTTTACAGGGGCCAAAACGGCATTCGATATTCCTTTCAGCTACTTATCCCCCAAATCGGGCGAACAGCTTAGAAGGGAATTGCTGTAAAGCGCTCGGTATTTCCTCACCCTTATAAATAGAAAAAACACCATGGAAATGGTGTTTTTTCTATTTATAAGCCCCTTTTTTCATGCAGGCTGCGAGCTTATAGGAACCATGCGCACCAAATAAAAATAGTATAGGCAATAAAGGTTCTTACCGGAAGGAATGATCCGTATAAAAAAAATTAAGCCTGCAGCTGTTAAGGTGCGTAGAATCGGCGTCGTGCTGAACCGATTGAATAGGAAGGTATTCATTTATACGATTCCCGGGCATAAACCTCCGGCATTTTTCTACCGCAGCATCATGGACATTGACGCAGATGGATCCCCCCGCGCCTACAATCCCCAAAATACCGGGCTTGACGATTTGAGCCACGCCGGCAGACCCGGCCATTGGGTAGGGATTGTTACACACAACGGCAAGCCTTCGGGAAGGCCGGTCATACAAAAACGTACGGATCCCGCCCCCGGCTTTTATGTTTCCCAAACAGCCCTAAGTGATTTTAACAAGCGATTTACCGATCCGAACGCCTATGTGAATTCGGAGAAAATCCCCTTTATCGTTTTACCCCAAAGGAGAACCTTTGGTGCAGTTTTGGGCGATATGGCCGTAGTTTATAACATAAAGAATGGAAGATTGGCTTTTGCTGTTTACGCGGATACGGATGTTGGTATTGGTGAAGGCTCCATTGCATTAGCTAGAGTGCTGGGCATCAACTCGAATCCAAGAACGGGCGGAACAGGAAATCAAGAGAATGTATTCTATTTAGTTTTTCCGAAGTCCGGAAGGGGAAATGGGCACATACCTACCCGAAGGGAGATTATAGTAAAAACACAAAGGCTGTTCAGAGAGTGGGGCGGGATTCAGCTTTTAAAAAAGGTACAGCAATGCTAGTTAAACATAGCATCGTCTATCGCCAGCCGGGCTTCGAAAAGCCGGCTTTTTTTGTTGCCCGAATTTAGGCATCGCCTGCAGCGCACGGACAACTTTCCTTTGTATTCTGCACGCATAATCTATTTTATGGTCAAGGCTTCCTGGATGCAGGCAATGACCGCGAAATATAACAACAGGGGGTTCCGACTTTGAGGGTACTTTTTTTAGAAAGCCACCCCATGTGGATTCATGGCCTTCCCAATGGCTTCCGGGATGCAGGGCACCAGGTGAAAGTGTCTGGTCCTTTCACGAGAAAAAAGCTTCCTCGCTTGATAGCGGATTTCCGGCCGCATTTGATCATTACTTTGGGTTGGACGGAAGAACACAGCCCCCTTAAGCGCAAATGGATTCGGCACTATGTTGGCCGATCCGGCATTCCGCATGTCTATTGGGCAACAGAAGATCCTACGCATCACCATACGTTCACTCTCCCATACGTAAAAGCGGTCAAACCGGATTTTGTATTTACCATCTGCCGTGACATGGTAAAGAAGTACGAGAAAATGGGCATCCCCGCTGCTCATTCAGATTTCGGCCACCACCGGAACGTTCATAGGAACGGCAGGGAGCATGCCGGGTTTCGCAGCAATATCGCCATCGTAGCCAACGGCTATTCTCGAATATTACAAAAATATCCTCGCCATTTTCGCATCAAGTCCTTGTCTACTTTGATTCGTCCGCTGGTAAAAAGGAAAATCAGGGTCGATTTCTGGGGAAGGCAGTGGAATGAAGTCAAGCCTGTACTAGGCATTCGGATTCCTGAGAAGTGGATTCACGGTTATTTGCCTTATCAAGAGGCATATAAGGTTTACAACTCTGCGAAAATTATTATTGGTCCGCAGAACCAATTAAAGCAAGTAACGCAAAGAACTTATGAAATCCTCGGGTCGGGAGGATTCTTGATTACAAGCGATACACCGGAAATACGACGGCTCTTTAAGCCGGGAAAGCACCTTGTTGTCTCACGCTCTCCGGAAGAAACGGTACGGCTTGTCAGATATTATCTCAAACACCCTGACAAAAGGGAGCAAATTAGAAAAGCCGGCAAGCAGGCTGTCGCCAAGCATACGTACAAGCATCGTGCCATTCGGATGATACTTGAGCTAAAGAAACGAAGCATTCTAAAATAACAAGGAAAAGAAAGAGAAGATCACCCGTGAAGATAAATCGCGTTATCTACAATGTGCCGACCCGTAAACGGATCCTCGCCTTAACCTTCAATATGGCTTACGGTCATCGGGTCCCTGTCCAATTACTTTCCTTATTGAAAGCAAGAGGCGTAAAAAAAGCGACATTTTTTGTCACTGGGGAGTGGGTACAGCTCAACCCTGGTATTGCCAAGCGAATACAGCAGATGGGTTTTGACATTGCTTCCCATGGACATCGTCATGAGGATTACACCTCTCATTCGAATGCCTGGATTGAGCGGGAAGTGAAAGCTGCCAAGCGGGCTATTGTTAACGCAACCGGAGTCAAGACCAATATGATTCGCACGCCAAGCGGAGACCTCGATTCGCGAGTTATTAAGAAGCTGCTGAGTATGAAGCAAACGATTGTTCATTGGGACACGGATTCGTTAGATTGGAAATACAAGAATGTAAAAAAAATCGTTCAGCGGGTGCTGCCTAATATACATCCGGGTGCGATCGTATTGCTCCACGGCTGTGACCCATGGCCCCAGACGTTGAAAGCCTTACCCATTATTCTGGATGGAATAAAAAAGAAGGGTTACACATTGGTAACCGTGAATGAACTGCTATCCGGGATCCGTCCTAAAGCAAACCGAAAAAAATCATTTAACGCGCGATGAACCAGAACCGGTTCGCCCGTTTATGAGCTCGGAAACCGTGACGAACCGGAATCCTTTAGCTCTTAATCGGTCTATCATTATCGGAAGGGCCTTCGCCGTTTGGGTTGCAGAATCGCTTGCATGCATTAGAATGATGTCCCCGGACCTGGTCTGAGAGAGCACCCGCTTGACAATGGCATCAACCCCTGGATTGGTCCAGTCCAGGGAATCTACACTCCAATGGATCGTTCGATAGTTTAACGTTCCCAGCAGCTTAACGACCTTGCCATTGATACTGCCGTAAGGCGTCCGAATCAACCGGGTCCGAACCCCTGTCACGTTTTTTATGACCCGTTCCGCCTTTTTTACCTGGCTCCGAATCCAATTTTCGCTGTGTTTGGTATAGTCATGATGCAGATACCCATGCGAGCCGATTTCATAGCCTTGGGAACGAATTCTGCGTGCTGATCGGGGATATTGGGCGGCCCAGGTGGCCGACAAAAAGAAAGTTGCGTTTTTTACATTTTTTCGCTGTAACACCCGCAGTACTGTCCCTGATACCTGGTTCCCCCATCCGATATCAAATGTGAGCGCAATATATCGCTTGTTTGTCGGTAAACGGTAAATAGCATCACTATCGCCCAAACGGATCTCCTCCTAAAAGTTATTCATTCGCATTATATTCCGAAAGCGGGAAAGCCTGACTGTGTGGCGGCCTGCGAAGGGGAGTGACTATGAAAATTCTCTTTTTGGAAAGTGGGCACATCTGGTCGAGGGGGCTCCCTGATGGATTGCGTGATTTGGGTCATAACGTAAAGATTTCAGGTCCCTTGACCAAGAAAAAAATAGCTTCATTGATTTCCTCCTACAAGCCGCAGCTGCTTATGACCGTGGGTTGGGGCCCTGAACAAACAAAGGAAAAGCAGCGGTGGATGCGCCAATACGCCAGCATTTCGGGTATTCCATTGATCTATTGGTCAACGGAGGATCCCAATTTCACAGCAGAATTTACACTTCCGTTGATCCGAAGAATGAAACCGGATTTTGTATTTACCATTTCCGCCCGGACAGCCGCACATTATCGGAAGCTTGGTATCCGCGCAGCTCATCTCGATTTTGGTTTCTCTCCTAGTATTCATCGAAGGGTAAAGCCGCTTAAAAAGTATAGACATAAAATTGCTGTCGTAGCGAACGCCTATCCTCAAGTCTTAAGCAGATATCCGAAGCATTTTCGGCGAAAGGCATTGAATCTTCTGATACGTCCGCTGCTTTCTGCAGGGATTCGGGTAGATTTCTACGGGGCAGATTGGGAGAAGATGAAGCCTTACTTGGGTAAAACCATTCCACGAGGCTGGATACATGGGAAGCTGCCTTACCAAAATGCAAATCAAGTTTATAGTTCATCGCAAATCATGCTGGGTCTGCAAAATTACAGGGATATGGTAACCCAGCGAACCTATGAAATATTAGGTTCAGGGGGGTTCCTTCTTACCATCGACACACCGGGGGTAAGACGGGTCGGTAAACCAGGACGCGATTTTGCAGTGTCGACCTCGCCTGAGGATACGGTGCGGCTGGTACATCATTATCTAGAGCATCCATCAGCTCGAGAACGCATTCGTAGGCAAGGGAACCGTACGGTTTATAGGCATAATTACACGAATCGGGCCAAACGTATGCTATCGATTCTTAGGAGGACGGGCTTATTAAAGTAGCTTATCTGACTTTTGACGATGGTCCTGCCCGCTATACAGGAGCCATTCTGGATCAGCTAAGGGAGCATGGGGTTAAGGCGACCTTTTTTGTCCTTGGCAACCGTACTCCCAAAGGAATTCGCTTGTATAAAAGAATGGTACAAGAAGGCCATGCCATCGGCAATCATACGTTTTCTCACAATTATCCGGTCATTTACAGCTCCATATCGGCATTTCTTAAGGATTTCCGTAAGCTGGAGTCCCTATTGCAGCGATACGTACATGTAAAACCGAAAATATTTCGATTTCCAGGGGGCTCCCAAAACGCAGTGAACCCGTTGTATGGGAATAGGGCCCAGATGACCAAGGTGAACCAAGTCATGACGAGAAGAGGATACCGATATTTTGATTGGAATGTCGAGTCCGGCGACTCCGAAATCCCTCGTCCCACCACGGAAGCTATGATTCGCAATGTACTGCGCGGCAGCAAAAACAAACGTAAAATCATCGTCCTATTCCATGATTTCAATCCCAATACGCCCAAATGCTTGCCGGCTGTAATCAAAGGGCTGAGAAGGCAAGGCTTTAGATTCCAGGTACTGTCTAAAAAATCATTTACCGTTCGTTTTCGGTAATCAGGAACTTGAAAGTTTTTTTACCTTTCTGTGGTATTATGGTTCTAGTACTTTGAATAACAGGACTGATACCAAAATGAAGCGAAGCCGCAGGACGTTGCCAGAAACGGAATACCGCGCTATTTTGCGGGCAGCAGACGATATCATTGCCCAAGGCGGAAGGACGTTGCTTGCCAAAATATTGAAGGGCTCGAAAGAGCGGAAAGTATTGGAGCTAGGACTGGATCAAAACCCTTCTTATGGTTTCTACAGAGATCTTACGTTGGAGCAGATCATGGACAAAGTGGATACTATGATAGACACGGGATTTTTGAGGACGGAAAGACAGGGTAAGCTGCCCATGATCATTTTCACACCGTATGGATGGGCTGTCGAACGAGAACAGCGCGCCCAAGAGTTTTTACAAGAGTGGGATTATTGGCTTGATCATAACGTAACACCGGTCAGTATGGAATATTTGAAAGAACGGAACCGGGGGATGATGCTCCTGTTCCTGTATAAAGTCTTGTGCTCCGCTAATAAGAAATACATTCCTTACTTGAGATTGTGGGAGCAGGTGGAATTCAAGAAGGTTCAGAGGGAGATTCGGCATGTGATTGAAGCGTTGGAGCAACGTGAGGGAATGAATGATAAGCAGTGGGACCAGTTGGTGGGTGAGATGGCCCACTCCTTGCTCCTTCGGTCCGATAATCCCATTATATTAGCATGCGGGAAGTGCGGGAATCCGTTCTTGTTGGACGAGTCGAATCCGGATTATTACACGAGCGAAGGACTGCAATTTCCGCAACGGTGCCCTCAATGCCGGTAGCACAAGTGCTTTTAAATAAAGATGATGTTCAGCCTGCACGGTCTGGAGCGAGCGAAGGGAGTACGGGGGATCGAAATCCTCCGCCTCCCTGACGTCTCGGGATTAATATTCGATTTTGAGGCTCTCTCCGTCTACATATACGCCTTGGGAACGGGTAATCGGAAGCTTGTGCTCTGCTGAAAAGCCGATGGTTTCCCCATCCCTTAAAGTGACGTTGCTTTCCACGATATATGAGGAAATATCGATCAGAAAATCACGCAGATCGGCGGGGGAAGCCTGACTGTTCAGCACTTCGATCTCTTCCTTGCCGAATGGCCGCAGTCCACAGGTATATCCATTCATCCCCGATTCCGTTCTGACAAGACCAAAGTGAACCAGATTCAATAAAGGAAACATATCATCCGACTTCATCATCTCGGCCATTTCCACATAAAGCTCCGGCTGGAATACGGTACCCGACGAATAGAATCCGATTGCGTTCGGAAGCTTCAAGCAGCTGGCCGCAAGCTTGGTATACAGCCTGCCGCTATCCAACGGAGAGCCGGAGCGGGTAAATACAGCCAGAATGATTTGGGCCACATGGGTTTTGGTAACGTCAGCGGCCTCCCGCCAGAGATAGTTGCCTCCTGCATAATGCTCTGCCTCCCCGTCCGGGATAGGGGCATCCACAAAGCTTATAGCGGCAGTGAAGCCGTCCGTTTCAAAAACGAGGATTCCTTCCTTTTCTTCCTCATGGCCCTCACCTTCCCCTGATGCTGATGAACAAGAGATATTCCAATCCTTCATCAGGTTCTCCTTGACCTGATCCAGATCGCATTCCGGAGAGTTCAGCAGCACGAACCCGTTAAATAAGCCTCCGGAGGACTCGTTCTGAGACTCCGCGGCGTCTTCTTGCGTTTGAGCCGCCTCGATTGCTGCCGCCTGCTTCATCCAATACTCGCGGATCATTTCTACCATAGCTATAGCTTCCTGCTTCGCAGTAGCGGGGTCGTATGGCTGCATCTCGCTGAAGATATGGCCGCAATGCTCCGTATCCGATGGATGCTCATAGCCGCCGCAGACACCAAGGAGCCATTTTCCCAGCCATGTTTTTTTGTACTTGAAGATGTAGTAGTGCATACCATGCAAATCGAATTCAGCTGCAATTTCAATTTTGCTAGGTTTTTGGCCGAGTTCTCGTTCATCCGACAGCCAATTGATCATAGATTGCATAGCAGCTTGCTGCTGGGATGTCATTTAATCCTCTCCCTGGTCAAGTTAAGTTCTCTATTCTTGTATATACTAGCAGCAGTTGGATGTAAATGGGACTAAAAGATTAACCTTCTTTCCCGTGTTGACCGCAGGACCTCTGATGGAATCGTTGCAATAAGCCACACCAAATTGACACTCTGGAGATGAATCAGTATATTTTAGCTATAAAGTGAACGAAAATAAATCAATATATCGTTTCCAGCGAGGTTTAGAAGAGGGGCATTCTATGAAAAAAATAAAGGCATTGGTCATCGCGCCCTACCGCGGGTTGGTGGAGCTGACCTCCAATCTCAAAGATCAACTGGATGATTTTGAAGTAACGGTGATACAAGGCGATTTGTCGGAGCCTTTGCCTGTTCATCAATATGAAAAGGAAGGCTATGACATCATTATTAGCCGGGGCGGGACGGCCAGGCTGATCCGTAAGCTCAGCTCACTTCCGGTAGTGGAGATCAAAATATCCGGCTTTGACATTTTGCGGCTAATCACGCTGCTGAAGGAATACAAAATTCCTATTGAAATGATAGGATTTCCCAATATTATCGAGGCGGTTGTCGCCGTATCGCGGCTGCTGGATGTCGATATTCCCTATACGATCATTAACGAGCAGGATGATGTGAACGAGGTCCTGGAGGCGGCAAGGGACAAAGGGGCTCTTGTGATTGTTGGCGGGACGAATACGGTTCGGCTGGCCAAGGAGCAAGGGCTTCAGGGCATTCTGATCACGTCCGGTAAAGAATCCGTGCTGGAGGCTTTCGAGAACGCGAGAAATGTGTGTCAGGCCGTCAGCCGCTACAAAGCTGAGGGGCAGATGCTGAACTCGCTCGCTCAAGGTGCGGAACAGGGGATGGCGGTGATGCAGACCGGCGTCAGATTGCATTATATGAATGCTGCGTTTCGGGATATGCTGGGCATTCGCCACGATCAAGATGCGGATGTCATAATGCGGCAGAGGTTCCCCAAATTGCTGGCTCTTATGACCAATTCAAGCGGCAAGGAGGGGGAAGCCTCCTCCTTCGAGCTGTACGACATGACGTTCCGTCATAAGCTTACTGTGATCTGTGGGGAAGGGGAGCCGGAGGCTGCGTATAATCTCTATGTGCGTCCGGTAACGGATAACGAGAACGATATTCAGGTTCGGCGGTTGGAGCCGTTTATCGAGACGTTTCCTCGTCTGATTCGGGCCCGCTCCGATTTCCAGGAAGCACTTGCCTCAGCTGCGGAACGGCTGCAGCGGGTACGTCCTCTCGCCGTATACGGAGAGCAGGGAACAGGAAAACGGATTTTTGCGGGCACGGTATGGCGGCAGCTGCATCCTGAAGGAGGCGAGCTGCTGGAGGTGAACGTTGTACGAGGCTCCGAGGAGGCCTTCATGCACTTGAAGCATCTGCTGGGAGAGGCTCTGCCTGGCAGCATGATCTATTTGCGCGGTGCGGAACGGCTCTCGCCCAAATACCAGAGAAGGCTGGCGGAGTCGGTGCCCCAATGCGCTGCATACCTGATCTGCTCCTTCGAGAAGGCGCCCGGGCAGCTGCGGGAGGAAGGGCTTCTGGAGCCGGAGCTGCTCTCGCTGATCGAAGGGGCAGCCGTCGAGATGAAGCCGCTCCGAACGAATCCTCAGGAGCTGGAGGAGCTGATCCGCATTTTTATTTCGGAGAATAACGAGAAATACGGCAAGCAGGTAGTCGGCATTCGTCCTAAAGCGCAGGAAGCGCTCTACGAATACCCGTGGAAGGGCAATCTGATAGAGCTTCGAGATACGGTGAAAGAGCTGGTAAAGGCGGCTGAAGGCGAGTATATCGACGAAGAGCTTCTCGCCGTGCTGGAAAAGCAAAGAATCGGGCACGGCCCGGCAAGCGGTGCAAGAACGATTAATCTGGATCAACCTTTACAAAGTATCCAGAAGGAGATCATTCAGCTGGTGCTCCAGGAGGAGAACATGAATCAGTCCCGTGCAGCCAAAAGGCTCGGGATTAATCGTTCAACGCTGTGGAGAATATTGAAGGATCCGATATAAATCATCAGAAGTGTGGTGTGCATTAAGCCCTATATCCGGTTCGGATGTAGGGTTATTTGTGTTGCAAATCGCAACTATATATGTTGCATAACGCAACAATTAGAAACAATATGATGCAATATACAATAAAACTGTTGATATTTCGAACTATATTATTTATAATTCATTACGAAAGACAGAACGATCATAACTGTTGTTAAATAAAACGTTTTTTATAGGATAGGAAATAGAAGGAGGCCTTTATGGTGGAATTAAAAGGGATTATTCCTGCTATGCTGACACCGCTTACGGAAGATCAGAAGGTTAACGAGCCCGTGGTACGCCAGTTGACGAACCGGCTTATTGAATCCGGGGTTCATGGGATTTTTATTCTCGGAACGAACGGCGAATTCCATTTGCTCTCTACGGAAGAGAAGCTGGCTATGGCTCGCATCGTGATAGAAGAGGTAAAAGGCAGAGTTCCCGTGATTGTTGGTACTGGGGGCGGGACGACGGAGGAAGTGATTGAGCTTTCCAGACAGATGGAGCAATTGGGAGCCGATGCGGTTTCGATTATTACGCCCTTCTTCATAGCGCCTTCACAAGAGGAGCTCATCGTTCATTATACCCGAATCGCTGAATCGACGAAGCTACCGATCGTGCTGTACAACATTCCTTCGAGAACCGGTGTGAACCTGGAGCCGGAGACGGCAGCCGTCTTGGCCAAGCTTCCTAACATTGTCGGTATTAAGGACAGCAGCGGCAATTTCGCCAATATCGAGAATTACATTAAGGCAACCCAAGGCGAAGCTTTTACCGTCTTCGCAGGCACGGATTCGCTGATTTTGAAAACATTGCTTGCCGGCGGCGTGGGTGCGGTGGCCGCGACAGCCAATATGCTTCCTGAAACCGTTGTATCGATCTACAATCACTGGCAGAACGGCAATATCGAAGAAGCACAGAAAGCGCAGGACGCGCTGCAGCCGCTTCGCGATACGTTTGCTCTGGGAACGCTCCCATCCGTTTTGAAAAAGGCCGTAGAATTGAGCGGTATTCCGGTAGGACCGCCGAAATCGCCTGTATCCGTTGTTTCGGGAGAGGCGCTGAAGAAGGTTCAGGCTATGGTGGATTCCTATCAAAGCCGTTAAATCTCAGTTGTTTCAAATCCATCCAAGGGGTTGAATTCATGAAAACGCTGTACCAGTTTCAAACCGCAGATCATATTATCGCAGGGCGAAACTCGCTGCAAAGCGTGGGAGAGCATCTGCACCTTACCGGCGTCGATGTGAAATCGGTGCTTATCCTTACACAGCCTTCGATTAAATCATTAGGCTTTGTCGATGCCTTGGTCAGCCAACTGGCAGCCAAGGGCGTGACTGCCGACGTTAATACAAACATTTTGCCGGAACCGACGGTAGAGAACATTGAGCAGGTGTTTGCCGGCATGGCGGACAAAGCTTACGATGTCTTGATCGGGTTCGGTGGGGGAAGCGTTCTCGATTCCGCCAAAATTTTGGCCGTTCTCGCTACGAACGAATGCTCCATCCGCGACCTGCTCGGAACGGATTTGGTCAAGAAGCCGGGAATCCCGACGATTCTGATTCCGACCACCTCAGGTACGGGGGCGGAGGTTACTCCGAACGCTATCGTTACATTGCCTGACGAAGAGCTGAAGATAGGCATCGTCAGCAAGCATATGCTTCCAAAGGTCGTCTTCCTTGATCCGATGCCGACACTGGGATTGCCAAAGCCGATTACGGCGGCTACTGGAATGGATGCGTTCACCCATTCGCTTGAATCCTTCATTTCGAATAAAGCGAATCCGATCAGCGATATGTTCGCGCTGGAATCGATTCGTCTGATTTCGTCCAGCATTGTGGAAGCTTATCAGAACGGAACTAACGTTGATGCCAGAGAAAAGATGCTGCTCGGCTCCATGTACGGCGGGATGGCATTGACGGCCGCGGGTACCGCAGCAGTTCATGCATTGGCCTATCCGCTCGGCGGCAAATTCAAAATCGCGCATGGCGTAGCCAATTCGATGCTGCTTCCACATGTGATGGAGTTCAATATGGATGCGATTGAGGAGCGGTTATATCAAGTGGCTGAACCTATGGGTATTCAGGTGCAAGGGCTGACTTCCTCACAGGCCGCGGCCAAAGTGGTCGAGCGTATCGTCGAATGGACGACCGTTCTGGAAATACCGCAGGATTTGAGCAGCTTCGGAGTTAAGCCGGATGACGTACCTGAGCTCGCCGTATCGGCGTCCAAAGTAACCCGCCTGCTGAATAATAATCCAAAAGAGCTCAGCCTGCAGGACATGGAAGCGATTTACCGCAAATTACTGGCATAACTAGATACAACGAAACGAAGTCATGGAAAATAATGCGGCTTCAGGCTACAGATCAGGAAGATTGGCATGAAGTGGTCGCAGCTTGGAGCCTGCATTTCCCATTTCCATGATAAAGGAGTGAACGGGCATGAGAATATCTGTCATTTCGGATGATTTGACAGGTGCGAGCGACTGCGGCGGTCAGCTGATCCGCTATGGCTTCCAGGTATCGGTTATTTTGGAGCCGCAAGCAGAGGGCTTAAGAAGCAAGGACGCCGTCATCATTGATACGGACAGCCGATCTGTGACTCCCGAAGAAGCGTACGGGAGGGTGAAGGAAGCCTGTAAATCGCTTCAGGGCGAGCCGTTCGATATCATTTATAAAAAAATCGATTCCACAATGAGAGGAAACATCGGGCAGGAAATCAACGCGGTATACGATGTGTTCCGTCCGGATCTTGTCGTCATTGCCCCGGGCTTTCCGCAGAACGGACGTACCATTGTGGAAGGCGTCATGTACCTGGGTGGCAAACCGCTTCATGAGACCGAAGTGGCGAGGGACCCGAAGACTCCGGTCCGCGACTCGCTCATCACGCGGCTCATTCGGGAGCAGGCAGGCAGGGAGGTCGGGCACTTGTCCCGCGGCGATCTGCAGCAAACGTCGGAGCATGTGGCTGCCAAGCTCACTTCGATGCAGGAGCGGGGCGTCGTGTACGTAGTGGCGGATTCGGCAGACGTCTCCGATCTGGAGAGGCTTGTCCGGCATATGCTGGGCACCGGTAAGTCGGTTATCTGGGTAGGCTCGGCCGGACTTATGAATGTGCTGCCCCTGGCTTATGGGCTCGAGCCGGAGCCGAGGCCGGTTACGATCCCGGCTCATGGAACGCCGGTCCTCCTTGTTGTAGGCAGCGTAAGCGCTATCGGCCGCAAGCAGCTGGAACGGCTGCTTCAGGAGCCGGATGTGGCCGGAATCGAGATTCGGTCGGAGGAGATCATCCGGGAGGAGGCTTCCAGAGAAGCCGAATGGAGGCGTGTGCTGCTGGAAGCGGAGGCCGCCCTAAAGTCGGGGCGTCATATCGCGCTGTATTCCTCCAACGATGTTGATCGGACGCAGCGGCTCGGGCGGGAGTTCGGCTACAACCTTGTCGACATCAGCAATCGGATTTCTCGAGTGCTTGGGGAGTGGGCGATGGCGCTTGCAGATCAATATGATCTGCGCCGCATGTTCCTGACAGGCGGCGATACGGCACGCCAAGTATTCCAGCAGCTGAAGGCGGATGAGTTCCATCTGCTGGATGAAGTCGAATCGGGGATTCCTCTTGGAGCCGTTCGTATATCGGGGAAGGATATCTATGCCGTGACCAAGGCAGGAAATTTCGGCTCGGAGTCAGCTATGATCAAGGCTGCCCGCAAGCTGCAAGGAGGAGAACTATGAAGCCAATTATCGGAATTACGATGGGAGATGCGGCAGGCATCGGCCCGGAGGTTATTGTGAAAGCACTCGGACATGCATCGGTTTATGACATTTGCCGCCCGGTGGTCATCGGCGATTACGGCATTTTGCAGCGTGCCGTTGACGTTACGGGAACGCCGGTCCAGCTTCGCCGGGTTGAGCGGGTAAGCGAAGGGGCCTTTGTTCACGGCACGATCGACTGTCTCGACATGAACCTGCTTCCGGCGGATTTGCCGTTCGGTGTGATGTCTCCGCAAGCCGGCGACGCGGCCTTTCAATATTTGAAGAAAGCGGTTGACCTCGCCAAGGAGCAGGAGATTCAGGCGATCTGCACAGCGCCGCTGAATAAGGAAGCGCTGCAAAAGGGAGGGCATCTGTATCCGGGGCATACCGAGATCCTGGCCGATTTGACAGGTACTGAGGATTATTCAATGATGTTGTCCTCGCCGAAGCTGAAGGTCATCCATTTGACGACGCATGTAGGCTTGATCAAAGCTATTGAGACGATCAACCCCGAGCGGACCTACAAGGTCGTCAAGCTGGCGCATGAGACATTAACCCGCGCTGGATATGCGAATCCGCGCATTGCGGTTTGCGGCATTAATCCGCATGCGGGAGAGAACGGTCTTTTCGGTAATGGGGAGGAAGAGGAGAAGCTGATTCCGGGCATCGAAAAGGCGGCCGCCGAAGGCATTCAGGTTACCGGCCCTTATCCTGCGGATACGTTGTTTTTCCGCGCTGTCCGCAAAGATTTCGATATCGTCGTCGCCTGCTATCACGATCAAGGCCATGTACCGATCAAGGTGCTCGGGCTTGAGGAAGGCGTTAATATTACGGTCGGCCTGAAAGGCGGCATCGTGCGCACTTCCGTCGATCACGGAACGGCCTTCGATATTGCAGGGAAAAACATCGCCGATGAACGCAGCATGCTCGCGGCGATCCAGGCCGGAGCGGATTTGGCACCGAAGACGGAAGCGACCCGTTAAACATCATAGATTATAGACAACATAGAAGGAGAGCGAGTATTCCATGAAGGTTGTATCGACATCGCCGTCCTTCGCCAAATACTCTAATGAACCGATTGAATATTTGGAGAAGTACGGCATCGAGCTTCAGCATTTGCCGGAAGATATTACAGAGGAAGCGTTTATTGATGCGATTCAGGATGTGGACGCGGCTATCGTAGCCTTTAATCAGATTACGGAGAAGGTTCTCGCCCGCGCGCCTCGCCTGAAGCTGGTGTGTAAGCATGGCGTCGGCGTGGATAATATTGATTTGGAGGCGGCGAAGAAGCATCAGGTTTGGGTGACGAATGTCCCAAGCGCCAACAAGCATGCGGTGGCCGACTTCGCATTCGCCCTGATGCTGTCGCTGGCTCGGCAAATTCCGCTGGCGAACGAGCTGACGAAGAAGGGTGAATGGCCTCGAATCTTCGGCTCCGATGTATATAATAAAACGGTAGGTATTATCGGGCTCGGCAGCATCGGCAAGGAGGTCGCGAGAAGAGCGGGCGGCTTTGATATGAACGTATTGGCGTATGATCCATATCCGGATCATGCCTTTGCAGAGCAGCATGGAGTGTCCTTCGTCAAGCTGGACGAGCTGCTCAGCCGAAGCGACTTCGTTACCCTTCATATCGCGCTGACGGAAGAGACCAAGCATTTTATCGGTGCCGATCAGCTGAAGCGGATGAAAGAAAGCGCTTATTTGATCAACGCGGCTCGAGGCGGGATCGTTCATGAGGAGGCGCTGTATGAAGCGCTGACTGCCGGGACGATAGCCGGGGCGGCATTGGATGTATTCGAGCTTGAGCCGCTGAAGGAGCATCCGCTGTTCGCTCTGCCTAACTTTATTGCTCTGCCTCATATTGCCGGCTATACTAGCGGGGCGGTGAACGCGCTCGGCATGACTTGCGTTCGCAATATCGTGAACGTCCTGGTGAACGGGCAAAGACCTGATCACGTTATGAATGGGTTGTAATTCGTCAACATCAGTCTCATCGGAATGCCATCTTCATACATTTTTCTTTTACTACATCATCTAGAGACGGAGAGATACATCTTGCAAACACTGACTAAGAAATCCAATGTGCGCTGGGTCGTCGCCATTCTTATGTGGGCAGCAATAGCGATCAACTATATCGATCGAACAGTACTCTCGGCCGCAGCGCCATACATTACGAAGGAATTCGGACTGAATGCCGCCCAAATGGGCGTCGTTCTCTCCGGCTTCTTCTGGTCCTACGCGCTGCTGCAGGTTCCTTCCGGCTGGGTGGCCGACCGGATCGGACAGAAGAAAACGCTCGGCTTCGCCGTTGCCTGGTGGTCGCTATCTACAGCGGTAACCGGTCTTGCAACCGGCTTCAAGTCCATTCTTGGCTTTCGTGTCGCTCTAGGCGTCGGGGAAGCCGCGGCTTATCCGAGCAATGCGGGCATCTCGTCCAAATGGTTCCCGGATAAGGAACGCGCGACGGTAGCGGGAATTTTTGATAGCGGATCCAAATTCGGCGGAGCTATAGCGATGCCGCTCATCGTTTGGCTGATCGCCATGTTCGATTGGAAGATGACCTTTCTGATCATCGGGGGACTCGGGATCGTTTGGGCAATCGTCTGGATTCTGTACTTCAAGGAAACGCCGGAAGAGCATAAGGGCGTTAACGAAGCGGAATTGAAGCATATCCGGGAAGGACAGTCCAAGCAGGAGGGACTGGACACCGAGCAGCCGATGAAATGGTATCAGCTGCTGAAGTATCGTAATATTTGGGCGATGTGTATCGGGTTCTTCATGATCAACTACAATTCCTACTTCTTCATTACTTGGCTGCCGACGTATCTCGTCAAGGAAAGAGGCATGGGCCTGATCGAGATGGGCTTCATGGCGTCGCTGCCGCTGCTGTGCGCGATGGTTGTCGAGGTTATCGCCGGATGGCTGTCCGACCGCATTTATGCCAAGGGGCTGTTGTCGCTGACAGCGACACGCAAGCTGTTCCTTGTCATCGGATTGCTGATGGCATCGTGCATCGGCTTCGCCGCCTTCGCTCAATCGGCCGTACTGGCCGTGGTGCTCCTCTGTATCGCCAAGTCGGGTACCACAGTGGCGGCATCCCAGGTGTGGGCGCTGCCGAGCGACGTGGCTCCGAAAAATATGACCTCGGTCGTTGCAGGTATGCAGAACACGGTATCCAATATGGGCGGCGTCGTCGGACCGATCATCACCGGCTTTTTCGTAGCGACTTACGGCTCCTTCGTACCGGCTCTGCTGTTCTCCGCGGCGCTGATCGTTATCGGTATTTTGAATTATTTGTTCCTGTTAGGCAAAGTGAAGCCTATTCAAGCAGAACAATAAAGATGGGACGGAAGAGGCGCGGTTTACGCGTCTCTTTTGTGTTTTTTATGATAATACATAGAACGGCCTTACCTGCATTTGTAATACCTGCTCGATATCGTCGATTTGAATAATGAACTGTTCGATGTCCTCATATTGAAACACCAGCATATCGCGTTCCTTCATCTTTTCCATACGCTCCATCACACGAGTGAGTGAGATACCGATATGCTTTGGTTTATCAAAGCTCATCATCATGTCGTCAATCCCGATGGCAATGCTCATTAGATCTTCAAGAAAATCCTCCGAATAGTGACGGCGAAACGGGACGTCTAAGGGAATATACACCGCAGGCTTGTCCCAGAGCATCTTACCGCGGGGAAACCGCACAATAAGCTTCATAGGAACCAGGCAAACGCCGTCGAGCCCCTGATGTTCTTCATAATAGACACGGATTTTTGTCATAGGATCCCCCACGATTTCTCTCTAATTAGTCTCTGCCGCCCCATTTCAGCCTGCTTTTGCCTTATGTAATCGGTCGTAATATAGCTGGTGTCCACCGTCCGATCCCGCCGCTCCTTATCTATTTGCGCAAGGCAGAGACGATTTAGGATTTGATTAAGCCGTTTCTGAACGAACCGGATCGGAAGACAAAAGGCTTCGGCCAACACCTTTTCAAATGCGCCCCAGCTGTACACATCATGTATGAACTCGTGCAGCATAAAGGCCGGCATGGCAGCATACAGCTGGAACTGCGCCGCTTGCTGCTCCTGCAGCTCTATGAATGTTTCGGGCATTCCATATTGATCACCGCAATGGCGGACGATATGCCCGAGCTCGTGAAAGAAATTTTCGCGCTGTTGTTCTTTGCTTAGCAGGGCGTGCAAATAAATTAAGGCAAAATTGCTGCTCCAGATCACTTTGGATTCGTGAGGGTGAAGCTCTACCATAGCACGAAAAATAGCTGCGATATGATCTATATCCATATCTGCCGCGTAGCAGATTCCATGTTTTTGATATATGAAGGAAATCCATTCTTCTGTTTCAGTCGGTTTGTATAAAGAAAGATCCATATATTTACCTCCTAACAGAACGTATGTTCTATTTTATTTGATAAAGAAAAGCCCTGTAGGGGCTTTCCAAATTAGCAGAGGGCAACAATAGCCTAGTGTTCGCCGTTAAATTTTTCGAATAATTTCCGTTTGGCTTCAAACTCCTTGCGTTCTTGCTCGGTAAGAGGGGCCGGTTTGCCATTATAGGCCGCCTGGCTCAGGTACTCTCCGGATTCCTCCGTCACAACCCCCAAGGCTCCTAAAGGGTTACGGGTTGACTTCCCTGGCCGCTTCCCTTCCTGAAGAGTATGCTGCAAGCCATGGATGTTGTTATACAGCTTATTCATATAGCGTTTCATATAGATGACGTCTTTGAGAATGTCTTCGACATATTCCGCTTCGACGCCCATATTTTCAAGAAAATCGATGTAATCGTCGGTTTCTTTCATAAGATCGCGGGCAGCCTCCAGCATGCGCCGGGTTACATCCGGATCATTCCCGGAATCCGCCGCTTTATTGTAAGAGGGAGAAGCAGCGTTTTCTGTCCGAGGAAACGGGCGTACGATTTGACCTTTATCGTCAAGATAATTGGTAAAATGGATCGTTTCGCTTCCCATAGTGACTGAAGGCGACTGCGGGAAAAAGCGGGAACGAAGAGAACCTATCAGCTGCAGAGCGGACTCGGGATCCTCTTTAAGCTTATCGAAGGGATAGTCATAATGGTAGGCTTCCCTTAGCTCATCTCCCATGGACTGAATTTCGTGCATCAAGTCTTCTTGAATTTCTTGGTGCTCGTTGTAAAACTCCATGAAATCCATCAGCTTGCGAGTCAGATGAAAGGCAAATCTATATTTCTCGGCCTCCCGGAGAGCATCCTTCACTTCCGTGGGGGCTTTATCTATGTAGGCGGCCATAACCAGAGCATCGGGGTCACCGCCTGTGACTTCGGCCAGAGCGCGGGTAATTTCCTCCGAGGCTGGGGGTTTATTGCCGTTTTTGAGCTTGCTGATATACGACTTTGTAATATCGATATCGCGATTTTTAAGCCTCAAGACAAGCTCTCCAAGGCTTAGCTTGCTTTCTTCTATATAACGGGATAACAGTTCATGGTATTTCACGGGTCTCAATCCCCTCTCTATCTTTATATTAGTAAAAGTTGACCAAAAATTCAACGGTATCACTAAAAAGTGACGAACAATCGTTGACTATAAAGTGACACGGTGGTACTATTTGGTCAATGGTTGACTGAATAGTGTCATCCATTGCTAAAAAGTGATTGATAGAAAGGGGGGAGACCAATTTGAGATATCAGCAAATGTACTTCGTCGGTTATGCGGGCTGGGTGAAAGATGTGGAGAATGCATGACAGCAATACGAAAAAGCCGCCTGGCGGGGCGGCTTAGACGTTAGCTATGAAGCAAGATGCTTGTTTTTAGTATAGCTGTTAGTGGACAAGCTGGCAAGGAAGCAATTCCTTGCAAGAAGCTTTTGGAAGCAAGGAACCCAAGGTGTAATTATTTTGAGGCAAGCTTGGATTCGCCAAGAATAACTGCCTGTTTGTTTTTCTACAGGAAAGTACTTATTTCTATTTCATATGAAGAAGGGTGAGAAGCATGTTGCTTATGAAGAATGAAGCATTTCCGGCAGCAACGGTAAAGGAAATCAAGATCGCGAAGGAATATCTCAAGCAATACAAAGACAGAAAGAAGAAGCTGGAGCTATTTGAGCAAAATCCCCCTGCTAACGACATGCAAAAACATGTTCAGCAATCTCTGCTGCGGTTCACCAGCTTAATAGAAAGAGCCGTAGAGCAGATTGCGGACGAGAATATCAGGGCTGTTGTGACCTTTCGCTATATCCAAGGCCATACCCGCGCGGCGACTATTCTCAAATTCAGCGGGTGGAATTACTGCGATAAAACCATTGACCGCAAATTGGATGAAGGGGTCGTCTCCGTCGCCAATACGCTTCTCTATTTGGAATGAGGATGTCCAATTCATGTCCAAAGCGTGTCAACAAAATGTCTACGGTCAGGATGTACATTAGGTTCATAGAGCTACGGCTCGGGTGATTCCTACTGTACCCTGATCATCGGAGGACTCGGTCATGCTGTGGGTGGACATGATATTCCACCTTAGACGCTAGTCGTCGATGGTGTGAAGATGAGGCGGGGTTAGAAACCCCTTGGATCGCCGAGAAACACTCCGGGTTGCAGCAGCAATCACCAACACCATGAATGAAGGAGGTGCGGCATCTTCGAGCGCATAGGATAGCGGATAAGGCAATTGGAGATGAACGATTGCGATAGCAGTCCGTTCACGAGGTTTCGAATCAAGAGCCGGCCGGCTGCCTTTCTGGCGGAAGTAGCTAGCAGCCCTATTGTTTACAGGGAAAACACAGACGAGCTTCCCAAGGGAGAGACGGCGGTTCCGGTTCAAAGCATGGAATTCTAGCAGCGTTGGGACTAAGCCAGAACCATTTTATCCAACGCATTTGGGGTGGATCTATGATTTTTGAGGAAATGAAACAAGCCTTACTACAGCGGCTGCAGTCCCTGGGATTTAATCTCCCCGTTTACGATGAGTATCCGGATCAGAATTGGCAGAAGCCTGCTTTACTAGTTCATTTAGTGAGCAGCAAGCAAGTCAAGGAAGTCAATGGACGGTATCGATATCCTACTTTGTTCAGGATCGAATACTACCCGGATCCGGCAGACCGGAACAGCCCATTAGGCTATCATGCGATGGCCGAACGGTTGTATGAGGAGCTGGAAACCATCGAACGGGAAGGAAAGAAATACCGGGGATATGATCTTCATCATGAAATCGCGGAGGATTCGCTCCGATTTTATATCAGCTTCGATATCCGCATGATGAAGCAGAAGCCGCCCGCAGTAAAAATGATGCATTTAGAACAGGAGGAACGGTACAAATGAGTACAAGAAGTAAAAGTGATGAGGCTGCGGTATCCACATATACCAAGCAGCAGTTTTTGGAATCGAGCCGGTATACGGCGCAGCAAAAAGATGTGCTGAACGCCTTACTGCAGGAGGATGCAGCTTACACCATGGAGCAAGTAAAAAAATATATGACGGAGTTTTCAAGAAAGGTGGCTAACTAAATGGCTGGAGGAACATGGACAACGCAAAATAAAGATCGTGCAGGGGTATACATTGAATTTGTCGGGGAGGGGAAACCAGTTGGAGCCGTAGGGGACCGCGGCGTGATGACCATGCCTTTATCGCTAAGCTGGGGACCGTCGAAGCAAATGCTCAAGATTCAAGCTGGCGAGGATGTATCCAAGCTGCTCGGATACGATGTAACAGCATCGCAGCTGCTGCTTGTTAAGGAAGCGCTGAAGCGGGTCAAGACGGTTCTTGTCTATCGCTTGAACGAAGGAGCCAAGGCGAAAGCAACGCTAGGTACTCTAACGGCAACTGCCCAATACGGCGGATTGCGCGGCAACGATATCTCCCTGGTTATCCAAAAGAATTTCGACGACGAAACCAAATGGGACGTGAAGACGCTGCTGGCGAGGAAAATCGCAGATAGTCAATCGGTCACCGATGCGGATGGCCTCAAGTCTAATGACTGGGTTGCATTCAGCGGAACCGGTGCTTTAACGGAAACGGCAGGAACTGCGCTGGCCGGCGGTACGGACGGTACGGTTACCAACCAGGACCATATGGACTATTTGGCGGCTGCCGAGCTGGTCGACTTCCAAACGATGGCTCTCCCGTCAACGGACAGCACCCTCAAATCGGTATTCACTTCCTTCGTGCGCCGGCTTCGGGATGATGAAGGCAAGAAGGTCCAGGTCGTGCTGGAAAACTATCCAACGGCGGACTATGAAGGCGTCATTAGCGTCAAGAACGGCGTTATTCTCTCGGATGGGACAAGGCTGACGGCGGCACAAGCTGTGGCATGGGTTGCTGCTGCAACGGCCGGAGCGCAGGTGAACGAATCGCTGACCTATGATGCTTACGATGATGCTGTCGACGTGGAGCCCCGCTATACCAACGAGCAGATCATCACAGCCATCAATAATGGGGAATTTGTGTTTACGCCAAGCCAAGGGAAAGCCAAGGTGGAGTTGGACATCAATACCTTTACGGGCTTTTCTCCGGCCAAAGGCAAGGAGTTCCGCAAAAATCGGGTCATTCGCGTGCTCGACGGCATCAACAATGACTTCAAACGAATCTTCGAATCATTCTTTATCGGAAAAGTGGACAATAACGCGGATGGCAGAAATCTGCTGCGCGGCGAATGCAATTCGTACTTGAGCACATTGCAGGGAATCAATGCGGTACAAAACTTCGATTCTCAAAGCGACGTAGTGGTGCTGGAAGGCAATGAGGCGGATAGCGTGTATGTGGAAGTTGGAGTACAGCCGGTCGATTCGGTTGAAAAAATTTATATGAAAGTGACGGTGCAATAATATGTCTTTCTTAAGAGCGAGCGATACGATTTCCGGTCAGGAGGGCCGGGCTTATGCCACAATTAACGGTCAGGTGGAAGAGATGTTCTACATCAAGAAGCTTGAGGGCAAGGTCGAGAAGGAAAAGTCCGAGGTGAAGACTCTGGGACGACGCGGCACGCAGCATAAGGCTAAGGGCTGGAAAGGCTCAGGCAGCATGACGATTTATTACATCACCTCGGTGTTCAGAGAAATGATGCTGGATTACATCAAGCAGGGCAAGGATACCTATTTCGATGTGCAGGTGATCAACGAGGATCCGTCCTCTTCGGTAGGGAAACAAACGGTTGTCCTGAAGGGCGTGAATTTGGATAGTGTCATTATGGCGCTGCTGGACACGGGCTCGGATGCATTGGAAGAGGAAGTAAGCTTTACGTTTGATGATGTGGATATTCTAGACCAATTCGGAAAGCCCGTTCTGGGTTAATTAATGGAGGGTATTAAACAATGAGCGATTTGAGCGTATTCTATGCACAAAATGTTAGCGGCTTGACGGAGGAACTGGTTGTTTCGGAACGCTTTAAGGACAAGGACGGGAAGCCGGTCCCTTGGAAGCTGAGAAGTATGACGGAGGAAGAGAACGAATCGATTCGTAAGTCGGCGACCAAGCGCATTCAAGGAAAGAGAGGTGTGGCAACGCAGGAAACCGATCCAACGGAGTATATGGTGAAGCTGGCGGTTGCCAGCGTCGTATTCCCGAATCTGAAAGACGCCGAGCTGCAAAAATCCTACGGCGTCATGGGCGCAGAGAACCTTCTCCGGAAAATGCTGTTGGCAGGGGAGTATGCGGCGCTGATTGAAAAAATCCAGGAGCTTAACGCCTTTGACAAAAATATGAACGAGCTGGTCGAAGAAGCAAAAAACTAGTTATGGAGGGGGACGGTGAGGCTAATTATGCTTACTACGCCCTCCACGAATTAAACATTTTACCGCATGATCTAATGAACATGACTTCCCGTCAAAGGGCCGTGATCTATGCCATGATTGATATTCGAATCGATCAGGAGAAAAAGGCCCAAGCGAAGAAAAGCAGGTAGCCGCAGAGAGGTTTACTTGTGCAAGAAAGGAGGGAGAGCCGCTGGCAACCATAGGAGCATCGTTGAAATTGATTAAACAATTTTCACAAGCGTCAACAATATCCAAATCGGGTATGGGCACGGTTTTCAATTCTACTGTATTGTTGAAACAATCTATACAGGCTAATATCAAGATCACTGTTGCCAACGCTGCCAATGCAGTAAAGACTGCGAATATTACAAATGCAAAAATTTCAAATGTGGCGAACGTGGCAAAAGTCGCGAACGTGGCAAGTGTAGCAAAGGTTGCAAATGTCGCTAATGTCGCTAATGTCGCGAAGTCTGCGGGTGCAGCTAATCCCCCAATGAACCCAGCACCGGCAATGCCTAAATTATCAGCTGGAGGATTAACAAATGTATTACGCTTATTGACGTTAATCGTCCAAACGGCCAGACTGTTTAAGCTTTCCAATACCGGAGTAAAGCAAATGCAGGAGGACCTAAAGAAAATCGCCGAGCTGGAGGAAAAGGTCAATCAGCTGCAGGATAAATTGAACGGTAAGGGCAAGCAAGGCGGGGGTGCCGGGGGCGGGCTTTTGGACAAAATCAAAGGGTTGGCCGGCCAGTATTTAAACTTCGATACGTTCAAAGAGCTCGGAGGAAAAGCCCTATCCGGTGGAATGGAGCTGCAGAAGCTGCAAGATACGTTTAAGGCAAGAACTGGTGACGATCAAGTAGGTACTGCGATGTTTCAAAAGTTCAAGGCGGATGCTGTCAAGTCAGGTGTGGACGTCAATGAATTTTTGAAGGGAACGTTATCATTCTTTCCTCAGACCAAGAACACGAATCAACTTGAGAAAATCAATAATTTGGCGCTTCGCCTAAATGCATTCGATAATGAGGGTAAAGGACTGGGGGATAACATCTCCGTACTGAAAGAAGCGATGAGCGGAAATACTGCTTCGCTTGCAGGGCGCTACAACATGTCCGAGGCAAGCATTAAGGCCTCAAAAATTGAGGATTTCGGAAAAGCCGGCGATTTGAATGGTTTTATAAATGCTTTTGATAAACTGCTTGAAAAGGAAAATATGGGAAAAAAAGCACTTGAAACGATGTTAGCGACACCGGCCAAGCAAGTGGAGGCGTTGGGTAACCATTTCCAGACATCTCTCGCCACTGCTGGCCAAGGGGCACTACAAGCTCTGCAGCCTCTGCTCGCGACACTCAACACGGCATTCCAGGAAGGGAAATTTGACCCGTTTTTTAACGCACTGCAAGCAGGCTTGAACGTAGTTGCTTGGCTCGTAACGTCTTTAGTGGACAGATTCCTGCAAGTATCCGATGCCATTCAAAGTAATTGGTCCACTGCCAGCAATATTATCCTGGCTGTTGCTGCAGCCATTGCTACCATGCTCATTCCTGTACTATGGGCCGCGCTTGTTCCCATATTGGAGCTGGCTCTCGCAAGCTGGCCCATCCTATTAGTAGCTGCTGCTGTAGGAATATTGGTTTATTATCTTTTAAACTGCGGCATTACTGCAGAGCAAATTGTCGGTGTTATAGTAGGAAGCTTCATGGTGCTGTATGGAGTAGTATGGAATATTGTCGCCATGCTATGGAACGTTTTCGCGAGCTTTGGAGAAGGTCTAATCAATATATTTATAGACTCGACTTATTCCGTGAAAAAACTGTTCTACGATTTAGCTGTGACATTTGGCGGCTTCCTAATAAGCATGGCTCAGGGTGTTGAAGATTTCGCAGGCGGTTTTATGACAACCATCCTGAAGGGTATAAACGGAATTTTGAAAGGCTTTAATTGGCTGGCAGATGGAGTAAACAGCATGTTCGGACTCAATATCGGCCAAGCCAAGCTCTTTGACGAGAATAACATTCATGCCATCAGCGATAGTATGAGGGATATGATGGACCAGCTTGAGAAGCCTGTCAGTGACAAGGACGTAGCTGTCATAGGACGGATGGATTACAAGGATTTGAAGAACGAATTCGATTTTGGCTATAGCAGCGGAGCGACCCTTGTCAATAAGCTGTCTTCACTGCAAGGCTCCCTTGACCCTAACAAGCAAACCTCTATCCTGGACGGTTGGAACCAAAAAAACAATAATATCGACAGGGTTGGCGTCGTCGGCCAGATCGACGATACGGTTGACGTAACGAGCGAGGATATCAAGGTGATGCGAGACCTGGCGGAAATGCAAAATATCCAGAACTTCGTTACTTTAACCCCTACGGTTCAAGTCACAACGGGAGATATTAATAATCCGACCGATGTGAATGAGATGATTCGCCGTATTGAAGACGTTATGGTAAGAGAAATTTCTAACTCAGCCCAAGGTGTATATGGGTAATTAAGTAAAAAGTGCATCCTTCCAGGGTGCCCATGTTGTTGAAAAAGCCTATTATACTGAAAAATTTAAAAGGTGATAGGTGGGGTATCCTCTGTAGGAGCGATAGCGTTCGCCTTTGTTCTCGGGAAACCTCCGCTATAAAGCGAATATAATCAATGTTTCCCGAGAACAACAGCGACCGGAAGGGGATACTCCACCGGGTTACCAAGGCAAAATTTCCCGCGGTTTTTCAACAAACCCCGCACCCTCCAGGGTGCCTTTCTTTTTTAATGTGGGAAATAAAGGAAAGGAGTACAGCTATTGAACAACTACAGAATATCGCTGAGCTGGAACAATCAAGCGGAAGGGTTCCAATTACCCGTAAATCCCGAGTCGTTGGATGTCAAAGAAGAAGGGCAGGGGAAAACCTACAATATTGTCGGAAGAGGCGGAGGCACGGATGAGACTCGGGCGGGCGAGATCAATGTCATCAAAAACCCGAAGCTGAAGGAAGTCAGTTTCAGCAGCTTTTTCCCCAATCAGTATTACCCTTTTGTCAATGAAGAGGTCACGTTATTTGTGCCTATGTATTATGTTAACCTGATCCGAAAATGGATGGAGAGCAAGCACCCCATCCGGTTTATTTTCGCGGGAGATTACAATGCTTTGGCCAAGGCAAGCGGCGTTACGGGATTATCAGACCTCAACTTCCCTGCATCTATTGAATCCTTCGAATGGAAGCAATCGGCAGGATCCTCCGGCGATATTGAATACACCTTGAAGCTTAAGGAATATGTATTTTATTCAGCTCGCGGTGTAAGCACGGTGGAATTGGAAAATGGAGAAACGGCAATAGTGCAGCAGCAGCCGATGCGCCCGGATGAACGGGTTAAACCGGAAACATACACTTTAAGGGCGGGGGAACAGCTGAGGGAAGTAGCGAAACGTTTGTTTGGTGATGAAAATAGATGGACTGAGCTTCAAGCATTTAACGGAATTACAAACGATAAGGTTATGGAACTACCGGCAGGTACGTTGGTAAGAATTCCCCAGTACTAGGAGGTGGTCATAGATGTTAGAGATTATCCTGGATAATCGGGACGGTCATTTGTGGGATGTCTCAGGAATCATTTCTGATGCGACCTATAAGACAAGCCGAAAGGGCAGCGCTTCTACTTTTGAGTTTACACTGATTAAAGGCGGCTGGTACGAGGATAAGGACTTTAAGTACAACGTCGGCGATATAGTCCGCGTACGCAAGGATGGCGTCAAAGTATTCTATGGGTACATTTTTGTGATTAGCAGCGGCCGGGACGAGGAAGTCAAAATTACGGCATATGATCAAATGCGATACCTGATGGTCAATGATTACCTTCTAAAATCCGACATGACGGCTACGGAGGTCGTACAGCATTTTGCAGATAAATACCAGTTGAAAACAGGCACGCTGATCGATACCGAGTATAAGATTCCGAAGATATCGGAGGATGGCGTGAAGACGATGGATATTATTTGCAAGGCTATGGACAATACGCTGCTCGGAACCGGCAAACAGTTCCTGCTTCTGGATGACTTCGGCGAGCTGGTTATCCAAAACGTTGAGGATAGGGTGCTTAATCTATCCCTAGGTGACGGAAGTCTTCTGTACGATTACAAGCAAAAAGTAACCATCGAGAATTCATACAATATGGTTGTTCTCGGCCGGGACAATAAGGAGCTTGGAAAGCGCGAGCTATTTATAAAACAGGACAGCAGCAATATCGCCAAATGGGGACTGTTGATGCTGTACCAATCGGTGGACGAGAAGATGGACGATGACCAGGTGAAGAAGTCGCTGGCCAACTTGATGAATCTTAAGAATAGAGTGGGCAGAAGCTTTCAGGTGGAGGCTATTGGGGATATTCGCGTAAGAGCCGGCAGCTATTTATCTATTAACATTGCGGAAGAGGGGATTAACATGAGGTTTTTGGTCAATGAGTGTACGCATAAATTTGAAGGCAGCGACCATTCCATGTCACTCGACCTGTTTGATATCAGAATGGATGACCCTAAGGTGGTGATTGAGAAATGAGATTATTAGATTTAATCAAGCAGGCGGGGGCCGATGCGGTTCATGCCGGATATCCCGTCTCCATATTTACAGGAAATGTAACACAAGTAAATCCTCTAGAAGTGAGCTTCGATCCGCAAAGAGAGCCGCTTACGGAGGATTTTTTGCTTGTTCCGGAAAGCCTTACCCCTCTGCAATTGGATTTGAAGCATACGCATTCCATAAACGGGGGAAAAACGGAGGAAGCCCTTGCCGAACCCATCGTCATTCGAAAAGGATTGGAAGCAGGCGATGTGGTGCTCCTGCTTAGAATGCAGGGCGGGCTTAAGTTCATCGTTCTGGATAAGGTGGTGGAGGGATGATTCCGCAAGGCGGCATATTAGGCAAGGTGACTCAAACTGTACGGCAGCCCGGCAGGACTTACCGGATCGATCCGGGTTTGAAGAGGATCCTGGGTATGGTAGATGGTTTGGAAGCCGTAAAGCAAGCGGCAATAAAAATACTGGCGACGGAGCGGTTTGAACATATCATCTATAGCGGAAATTACGGCAGTGAATTTTCCAATATTCCGGGCCGCAGCCCGTCCTTTGTTCAAACCGAGCTGAACAGGCGAATCCGGGAAGCATTATTGCAGGATGACCGGATCAAAGACATTCAGCATTTTGAAGTCGAAATAAACGGGGATGACATTACGGCTTCCTTTACGGTTGTTTCACTGTATGGGAATGTCGCATTAACCAAGGGGGTTGGAGAAAGTGTATGAGCATCAAACATTTCAAGCCATTTTAAATAGAATGCTGGACCGGATTCCTTCGGATATAGATAAACGGGAAGGCAGCATCATTTATGATGCGCTGGCACCGGCTGCTTGGGAACTTGCAGGATTGTATACCGAGCTGGACATTAACCGTAATCTCTCCTTTGCCGACACAGCGGCAGGAGATTATCTGGAGCGTCGTACGTTGGAATTTGGAATTCAGCGTAAGCCGGCTACAAAATCGCTTCGCAAAGCGTTGTTCTATGGCTCGGGCAATGCTCCCTTCGATGTGCCTATCGGCAGCCGATTCTCAGGCAGTTCACTGAATTACACCGTCGTTCGAAAGCTTGCAGCCGGTGCTTATGAATTGGAGTGCGAGACGGCGGGAACGGCCGGAAACCAATATTACGGTACGCTGCTGCCTATTAATCATTTGTCCGGGCTGGCCAAAGCAGAGCTTTCGGAAGTGCTCGTGCCCGGCGAGGATGTGGAAAGCGACGCTTCACTACGGAAGCGGTACTTTGCGACCCTGAACGAACAGCCCTTCGGCGGCAATGTTGCCGATTATAAGAAGAAGATCGGGGATATCCCAGGCATAGGGGGAGTCAAAGTATTTCCGGTGTGGCAGGGCGGAGGGACGGTGAAATGCACTATAATTTCTTCCGACTACAGCTCACCGTCTCCCATGTTGGTTAACGATGTCCAGACCGCTATGGATCCAACCGTTAACAGCGCGGAAGGGCTTGGGTTTGCCCCTATCGGACATAAGGTCACCATAGCTGGAGTTGAGAATGTCACTCTCAATCTAGAAACAAGCCTTACGTTAGAAAATGGCATGACATTGGGACAAGTTCAAGCTGAAATCGAAGCGGTGCTCGAAGCGTACCTGTTATCCTTGCGGCAAGCGTGGATGAGTGAGTCACAGCTTGTAATCAGGGTCAGTCAGATTGAAGCGCGAATTCTGACCGTACCTGGTGTTACGGATGTATCCAATACGATGCTTAATGGAGCCGGTGCTAATCTGACATTAACGAGCGAGCAAATTCCGGTGCTTGGGGTGGTGAGCTTGTTTGTCTAAGCTGATTCATTACTTACCTGAGTTCTATGCGGAGATAACCGATTTCGCGGAGCTTGCTACAACGGAAGATGCGGAGCTTGACGCTCTAGCCGAAGCCGTTCAAAGGCTGCTGGATGACCAATTCGTAGATACGTCCAGCATCCAGGCTATCAAACGCAGGGAGCAAATGCTGGGGATTCGAGCTGACTCAACGACAGAGTCCCTGGATTTCCGGCGCAGAAGACTGATCAACCGCTACTCCACCAAGCCCCCCTTTACTGCGCGTTATCTACAGACCCGATTGGATGTACTTGCCGGCGAGGGGCGTGCCACCGTGGAGGTCGACGAGAAAAATTATATTCTCCAAGTGACGTTTGACGTTCCGGACGCCGCCTATTTTAAAGAGATCGAATATACGATTCATACGATTAAACCGGCTAACATTGTCTACCATCAATCGACCTCGTTACTCGATACTATCGTGTTACAGGAGCATGTGAGTGCTACGCCACTAATTCGCGGAACCCGGTTAGGGAGCGGCTGGAAGCTGGGTCAAACGCCATTTGCAGTAAAAGGGCAGGAGGTGCAGTTAGTATGATACCGACGACATATTTGTCTGAACTGGCTTCATTTACGAATAATCGGATTGCCAAGGTTGTTGTGAATGAGAGCTATGCGATATCCAGTTTTTCTATAAAGCAAGTGACGGCCGGCACGGTTGAAATGGAGTATGTTATCCCTTACGGCTCCGTAACGGAAGTGACGCTGATCGAGCTAAAAAGCCAAGATGACGCCGTCATTAGCTCCAACGCCGTCTATGTGCCGATTACCAGCGACACGATTATAAAACAAACGATAGGAATCAAGGGGGTATAGAACGTGACGTATAACGCAAAAACGAATTGGAAATTTGATGAGATTGTGACGGAGAAGGATTTTAACAGGATTGAACTCGGCATCCAAGAAGCTTATAACAAGCTGGATGATTCCACTCCCGCTGCTGATCCGAACACCCTTGTTGAGCGAGATATGGACGGAAGATTTAAAGCAATGGCTCCGGTTGCTAGTGATGATGTGGCACGAAAAGCGGAAGTTGATGCGATTCGATCGGATGGAGCTAAGCCTCTCATTGTGGAAGTTAGAACATCAGATCCGGTAAATCCTGAATTGGGCCGTCTGTGGGTCCGAAGTGATCTATGATAATGAAAGGAGGGCTAAATGAATGCCGACTTTAACTTTATATCCAATTGCTGATACCGATGTGTCTAGGAATGGTGCCGACATAGATAGAGTAGTCCATAGTCCTGGAACTCTCATGGTAAACAATATGCCATACGATGAGGCAGTAGCATTTATTAAATTTGATTTGTCAGGTTTACCCCAAGGAGTTGCAATTGTATCAGCTAATCTTAGGGTTATAGTAAAAGGAATTGCTGGGTCAAATACTACTGACAATATAGGAGTGCAAAGAGTTCTAGGAGATTGGTCGGAAATGAACACAAAGTACACTAATCAGCCGAGTAGGTCTAGTACTTATCAATCTGCAATCGCCTCAAAAACGGATGGCCAAGAGGTTAATTTCGATGTTAGACAATTAATACAAGATGACGTTAATACTACAAGAGCCTATGGGTTCGGGTTGTCAAACGAGAGCCCGAATGGATACAAATTGTTTTATGCGAGGGAATCAGACAGACCTCCGGTTTTAACTATTACTTATAATAGCCCACCCAACGCACCGAGTTTGTCTTCTCCGGTCAACGGTTCTATTACAAATAATCGTCATCCTTATTTTTCGTGGTCATTTAGTGATTCTGATCCGGAAGATTACCAAACAGCCTGGCAGCTGCAAGTCTCAGCTGGAGATGGAGGGGCTTTTTCAAACATTGTACTTGATACAGGCAAAATAGGAAGCGGTCAGCAATCTTGGCAGCATGACTGGACTGAATTAGGGGATAACCAATATTTTTATCGAATTCGTACATGGGATAAGGCCGATGTTGTAAGCCAATGGTCATGGGTTCCGTGGTTCGGCATAGAAAACTCCCCGCCTACCTTTTCGGTTCCAGGCACTCAATTTAGAATAGTTCCATTGAATGAATCGTTTCAAGTAGATGCGAACAATGTTCAAGATAATTGGTCGGGAGTTCAGAAAGTAAAATTTGCTGTTTGGACCGATAAAAATGGGCAAGATGACCTTAAGTGGTACGACGGAATAAGGGACAGTAACCATTGGTATGCCCATATTCCTATAGCCGACCATAATAATGAAGAAGGTACGTATATTTGCCATGTTTATGCATATGACAATGCAGGTAATTATGCGTCTAACGGTTATAACATTGTTGTGGACAGAACTGCACCAACTGTAAGTATACGGGGTACCGATTATGTGGGTAAGTCTAGAAATATTTCCATAGAGTGGGATTACGGAGACAATCTGCTAGATCAGAAGCAATACTTCATAGAAATCGTCAATGAAGCTTATAATGCGATCTTATGGAATAGCGGTTGGATTGAAGATATGTGGGCTAGAACCTACAATCTTCCCGACATGGGCTCCGATGTCACTTACTTTGTTAGAATGGCAGTGATGGACATGGCTGGCAATATCTCTGGCCCCATCGAAGCTACGAACCGCAAAATAACGATCGATAATACGGCCCCTAAAATAGGAAGGGTTACCGGTAATAATCAAATAGATAACCCGCAGTATACGAATATTTCAAGC
The DNA here is from genome assembly GCF_014873645.1 of Paenibacillus sp. OAS669. Taxonomy (NCBI): domain Bacteria; kingdom Bacillati; phylum Bacillota; class Bacilli; order Caryophanales; family Paenibacillaceae; genus Paenibacillus; species Paenibacillus sp. OAS669. The sequence goes on along the minus strand of NZ_JADBDR010000007.1, from coordinate 265,750 downwards.
GAAACTTATCGGGTATGGGCACTTAACGTAACGGACGAGAGATCAGGAATAAGTCGCGTAAGATTCCCCACATGCAACGTGACGCAATCAGGTGGAACAACCTGGATATGGTATGACGGGGTTCGAGACGGAAATACGAACAACTGGTTTTGCGATATTAAGCTTGCGGATTTTGGAAATGCCGAGGGAGTGTATTATACGGATGTATACGCATACGATAATGCCGGGAATGAATCCGATCACCCTCGTGTGACAACCTCTGTCGATAGAACACCTCCAGGCGTTACAAGTGTCCAGGACTACAGTTGTACGAATCAAACGACAGGGACAAGACGTGTCTGGATTTATGGAGTCCATGATGGCGGCTCTGGCGTTTCCCGTGTGGAGACGCAGTATAAAAAACCAGGCGATAGCACGATTTATAGCGGAGGTAATGCAGGTCAATCCGGTACTGATTTTTATGTTGATGTACCTGTAAGCGTCAATGGAGAGTATACGGTCATCTTTTATCCTTATGACAGGGCGGGAAATGTGAAACAGGGTGGATATACCACATCTTTCTTCGTCGACTCCCAACGGGCTAATGACCCTAAACCGTCCGTCGTTTGGGGAACGACAATGGCAACCTTTACTTGGTTTCCATTTAACGATCCTACGCCATCCTCCGGATTAGATCGAACAGCACTCCATGTTGACCGGTGGAATGGAACCGACTGGGTTTTTGATGTCGACATAAATAACGATGGTAGCCCCGATCCATGGTATGTCCTACCGGATAAAAACCAACTTGAGCATACTGTCACCACCTTGATTCCTGGGACCCGATATCGTTACACCGTAAAACATTTCGATCAAGCTCAGAATGAAAGTGCCTATACTTATTATGAGTTTGTCACCAAGAAGAAAATAGGTGAAGTCTCGCTTGGCGGTACGACCAGTCATCTTCCGGTTTATGATATGAATTCGGGTGTACTAGGATCCAAAGAATTGCGAATCGCCCTCCCTTCCGGTACAGGTTGTTTTGAACTCGTGTCAACCTCAGATGCAAGTGCATCGGCTTTACGATTAATGACTTCCCAAGGTATCAAAGCTCTATCAAAATAAGGATCAGAAAAGTCCCGGGTATTCTCGGGACTTCTTTTTTTACCTTTGAGGTATGAAGCATCTGTACAGTTCAGTTCAACATAGGTTCACGATTAATCAATTAAGTCTAAATAGACAGAAAGGAGATTCTAAATGCATATTAAAGAGATGGTATCACTTTTAACTGAAGCAGCTCTTGGCGGCAATGTTAGAGAGTTTTCCCTTGGCGGAATTATTGCTTCTATTGGGGTTATCGTAAGTGACTATTTAGGCGGCTGGGACAATGCTATGAAGATTCTCGTGCTTCTTATGGTCATCGATTATTTCTCCGGTATGCTGGGAGCATTCAAGAACAAATGTCTTAATAGCGAAGTTATGTTTTGGGGCGGTGTCCGAAAAGGCATCGTCTTTTTTGTTATTGCTCTAGCGGCAGCGTGTGATCAGCTTATAGGTGGGCAAGCGCCTGTATTTCGAACCCTTGCATTGTATTTTTACGCTGGCCGCGAAGGGTTATCGGTTATTGAAAATCTTGGAGTACTAGGAGTGCCTATGCCAGCAGCATTAACGCAATTTTTGGAACAGCTTAGGCAGAGAGGAGAAAGCAACCGTTGAAAAGATCAGAATTCATCTCCACTATCGCCCCCATTGCCGTGAAGCTGCGCAGGGAAGGATCACCGCTATTTCCTTCGGTGCGGATAGCCCAGGCAATGCTGGAAACCGGCTGTGTGCTGCATGAGTGGAACAATCTCGTTGGCTTTAAAGTCGGCAGCGGACAGCCTAATGCCTATTGGCGTGGTCGAAGTGTTAGCACAACAACATGGGAGGTATATGACGGCATTAAAGTAGACGGAGTGCAGGCCAATTGGCGCGCTTACGATTGCATTGAGGATTGCTTTAAAGATCAAGACTTGTTATTCAACTGGAGCCGGTATGACCGGGTTCGGGCCGCTGGCTGCCCGCAGGATCAGACGAATGCACTGTATTTGTGCGGATACGCCACGGATCCGATGTATGCCTCCAAATTGAACAGTCTCATTACGAGCTGCGGGCTTGAACATTTTGATAAGGAGGCGGAAGAGCCGATGCTAGATGCTGATGTAGCCAATACGATTATCAACACGTGGATGGGGCCTGGCTGGCAAACATGCATGGACGCTAAGGCGGAAGCCGTGTCGAAAGGCGATGAAGCTGCAGCGGCGCAGCACCAGCAGCAGGCAGATTATATTCATTGGCTGGCGAATCAATTACGAAGGGCCTCAGGGCAGCCAGAGGAATAAAATATCCATTCCACTGTTCGTTATTCACAAGTTATACACATTATAAACAGGCCCGAAACCTATACTGTGTATAACTTTTGGCAAAGATATAAACATATCCACAATCCTATCTATTCACAATTCTGACTTTACAGAACAAAGGTAGATAAGTGGGTAAAGAACTCAAGCAGAGGACGGGGTTCATTGCTGCTATTGCAAAATTTAAGTATTATTTGTATTATAATATATAATACAAAACTCGGAGGTGATGAACCCTATGCTTATCTCCTTGCAACTAGATAGCGAAACTCCTCTATATGAACAGCTGCGCAACCAAATCGTGATCGGTATTGCGACAGGGGAGCTTGCGGCTCAAGAGAAGCTGCCGACCGTTCGGCAGCTGGCCGATGATTTGGGCATCAATACGATGACGGTGAACAAAGCCTATTCGATCCTGAAGCAGGAAGGCTATATTGTCATTGACCGGCGGCATGGAGCTAAAGTAAGTCCCAGGATGCCAGAGGACGCTGAACCATCCGCGCAATTAGAAGCGCAGCTTCAATTAATTATTGCGCAAGCAACGATCCAAGGGATGGACCAGTCGCGGTTCCAGACGTTATGCTCACAGATTTTTTCCAAAATGACTTACCGGCCTTCCAACGTATAAGAGAGAGGAGAGGATTGCCATACTCACGGCGATTTTATGTGGCGCAGCCATTCTCATTTTCATTGTGGTATTAACAACTTACAAGCCCCAGGCTAAATACAGCAAAGGCATGCTGTTTGCCGTTACTTTGCCCGCTCACGTGATGGACGATGCGGATATACGGGGGATTCAAGCTCGGTTCAACAAGCGGCTGACCCGAGCAAGTGTAGGAATGGCCGCGTTTATGATTCCATTGGCGCTGCTCCATGATTGGTCCGCATACCAAGTGATTTATTTTTTTGTATGGCTTGTTACTTTTCATTTATGGGTGTCTGCTCCGTTTCGTCATGCTTTCCGGGAAACACTTGCATTAAAACGTGAGAGGGATTGGTTCGTCGGCGCCAAACGGGTGCTTCGAAGCGATCTGCGTGTGGCGCATTTAAAAAACCAGCGTTCCGCGCCCCTATGGCTGTTCGCGATTCCTTTTGCCATGGCTATCGGTATGCTGCTTTGGGGAAAAGGCGATCCGAATCTGCTGGGCATCACCCTAAGCGTGTCCATCCTGACTCTCTTATTCTTTCTCGCTACACTCATGATGCGCAGAACCAAGGCGAAGGTATACAGCGCAAACAGCGAAGTGAATCTCGTCTTGAACCAGGCAAGGCGCCGGTATACGTCTTACTTGTGGTTGGTAATAGCGATTGTTGAGAGTATTCACTTTTGGCTCATTGGCTTGTTTATGACTAGCAGCAATGAACCGATGGAGGGTGTATGGGTCACAGTTACCTTGCTGTTTATAGTGGTTCCTGTAGGGGTTATCTTGTATGTGTATCGCAAGATTGCATCCTTGGAGCGGGAAACATTGGAACAGGACGGCAAAATAATCTATACGGACGACGACGAGTATTGGAGCAATGGATTTACGTACCATAATCCTCAGGACCGGAGTATTCTAGTTCCGAAGCGGGTCGGGATAGGGGAAACGGTGAACACGGGCACTTGGGCCGGAAAAATCATCGTGGGAGGAAGCATCGGGGTGGCGGCTGCTGTCATCATCGGGGTCTCGTTCATGCTGATCCGTTCCGAGCTGACCCCGCCTGTCCTAACCGTGACCGACGGGCAGAGAATCCAAATCGATTACCCGATGTATTCTTATGACTTTCAGCTGGCAGATATTAAACAAATGGACCTTGTAGATACGGTTCCTTCCGGAATCAAAACGAACGGGGAAGCGACGGATAAGCAGGCCCGCGGCCATTTTCGCCTCAAGGATCTAGGCAATGCAAGAATGTATATTTTCAAAAACAATCCGCCGTATATTCGGATCAAGCTGGATGAGGGGTACATTTTCTATAATGAGAAGGATCCGTCACAAACGAAGCAGCTATTCGAGCAAATTCAGGGACAGATAAGCAAGTAATGACCTTCTAATCGATCGGCTGCACTTGCGTGCCAGGCTCTTCCACTCGGCCGCGATACCAGCCGTTTCTTCCATTATTTTTGGCCATGTAAAGGGCTTTGTCGCAAGAAGTGTACAGCGTCTCCGGCAATGTGCGCGGCTCGGGAACGACAGTGAGAACTCCCATACTAATGGTGTATTTCATCGGTAAATGAGAGCTCATGGGTCCATTAAGCGTCTCTTTGATCTGCTGGGCAACCTCGTTGGACCGGGCTTCGTCTTTGCCGGGCAGCAGGATGCCAAATTCATCGCCGCCATAACGTACGAACAAATCGTCCGGACCAAGAATCTGCTTGATTCGGGCAGTAAGATCTTGAAGCACTTGATCCCCGGCGTTATGGCCGTAAGTATCATTAATGGCTTTGAACCAGTCGATATCGAACAGCATATAAGATAGCGGCTGTTTCCTCTTGGCATAATCGTTGAGATACTGAACTGCATGGGAAGTGAACGTTCGGCGGTTCAGCGTGCCTGTCAAATCATCATAGCTTGCGAGGCGGATCAGCTCCTGGTCCGCTTTTTCTTTTAACAGCAGAATAAATCCCGTGTTCCCCAAAATCATCACGATATAGAGAGCCAGGAACGCAATCGTCTGAAAAATTCCGGGGGTAAACAGGCTGCTCTTTGCAGGGACAAGCAGAGCAACGGTTCCTCTGACCAAAGAGGAGGCAATAACAAAAAGATAGAGGTATCCCATAATCTTCATAAGCAGGGTATGGGCTTTTACGACGACCAGCCGGTAGACGGGGAATACGATAGCTGCAGTTATAAAAGAGGAGTATGCAACTCTCCAATTTTCTTTGTTATACAAGAGTACTATCAGCTGGAATCCAAGGATACTGAGGAGCGTAACGATAAAATATATCTTTCGTGTCGCAGGGCGAAGCTCTTTTTGCAGACTCATAATGGCTAAGATCTCAAAGGACGCTCCAATAAACAGGATGGAATTGGCAAGGGATATTGACAGCAAGTCGGGAATTTCTCCGCGGAATGCCTGAAGAAACCAAGTCGCGGTCTGAGCGCATTTGGCTAAAAAGAAGGCTTTGACGGTAACCTCTTTGGTGTGATCATGCCAATAAGCGCTAATGAGGATTAAGGTAAATAAATGTCCGATGCCTAGAGCGATAAAGATTGTTTTTGCGTCCAAGAGCCAATCCATTAGGAGCCACCATCTTTTGAGGGGAAATGTCCAGCCATTTGAGTATAACAAAGTCCGGGGCTCTTATATACCTTTGTTTCGGGGCGGCTCCGCAACGGAAATGGATTTCCCGACAAAAAAAGACATCCCTATGGATGTCTCGCAGCATCACTTATTTTGGCTACAGCTGGATGGTCCCATTCGTAGACTGTGCCGACTCCTGTAAATGATAGGTTACCGCAGCTGCTGCTGCTTTCGCTTTGAATACCGTACTCATATCGAAAATGAGCAGCTTCGCCGGTTCTCCGGGAAGCCCATACTGAATGGACAGATACCGGCCTATCCTTTTCGTTGCTTCAGGAGTGAGATAGCCGTAGTTGTTGGACAAAATGGATTGCGTCACCGCAGCGGCCCCCGTGATTTTATATAGCGGCAGCTCAAAATACTTGTTTTTCCAATCTATAACAACCTTATCCGGTGTAACATATATTGCGGTCATTGCGGTCTGTGGAATTTGCGGAATGCCGTACTTATGAAGGCATGAAAAGCTGCTGTGAGCCCCCATTCGATACTGCTTCCCAAGCCGTTTGTTGTTCACATAGGTCTTAATAAGCCATATGGCGAGAGCGATGATGAACAAACCTTTGACGATAGGGAAATCGTCGACGATAGGAATTCGAAGGCCATCCTCAATGAATCGTGACAGGACGAACGCAGCCGCAAACAAGATTGCTGTGATGAGAAGGTTTTGCTTGAACCGCCCATTCCATTGGATAAGGGATAGGAGGGTTTTGAATATAAACAGCAGGAAGAAAAAAGAGAATAATCCTAAAAAGACATAAAGGATAGAAAACATGGTGCAAACATCCCTTCGGATCCTTTGGTAACATTATATTCATAATAACAGGTTGAAAATAATTGGTAAACGCTTCCTGATAGGATGATGGATAAATTTGTTGAAAAAGAAGGAAATAGGGCGGTGAGTGTAGAAATGGAGCGGATGCTGAACCTGCGCTATGTTCGTATAAGGGTCCGGCTGATTGAGAAAAGGATGTGATCGGAAATGGAAAACTCCAAATACGAAAAGCATTATTCGGAGCAAGGATTCTGGTCCAAGCTGAAAAAGCATGCGAAGGATGCCGGATCCAAAGTCGTTTACAGCGGGCTGCTCTTATACTATGCGCTTCAAAGTCCTTCTACGCCGACAAAAGCGAAGATTCAAATTTATGGTGCGCTCGGCTATTTGATCCTGCCGATTGATATCGTTCCGGATATGCTGCCTGTCGTAGGCTATGTGGATGATTTAGGCGCTTTGATGCTGGCCATTGGTGCCGTTGCCATGAACATAGACAATTCCGTTAAGCAAAAAGCCAAAGAGAAGCTGAAGGATCTTTTCGGAGACGATGCCGTCAACCACCAGGACATTATAGATATCGACGCTCACATCGTAGAATAGAGGATACTAAACAGGAAAGAGCACCGCACAGTGCTCTTTTTGCATGTGTAACGAATGTATTCAGCAATGCGTTTGTTAGTATACGAGTGATAGGATCCGATAGTCTGCCGAAACGGAAGCTGATAGGTTTCAGATTGGCTTCCCTTTTTTACCAAATAGAAAATGTTTATAATGAATGAGATAGATCCAACCATCACCGGAGGTAGAAGCCATGAGGATCAAAAAAATCATTTCCGCAGCGTGCATTGTCGTTGGAATTGCTGTGATGGCCTACCCGACGGTGAATGACCGTTACGAGAGCTATAAGCAGCAGCAGATTTTAGAGCAGTGGCAGGAAAGCTTGCAGTATCTAGATCAAGCCGGTTCAGATCCGGAGCCAGAGCAGGAACCGGTCACGGTTCCTTTGCCTGCGCCCGTTCCATTGAGTGCGGATGTGGTAGAGGTCCAGCCCGCGCCATTGAAGGCGGAACCGACCCCAGTCCCTCTATCTATCGGGCAGAAGAATGTGGAGGGTGTCCTCAAGATCGATAAGATCGACTTGAAGCTTCCTATTATCAAGAACGCAACGGCGGCGAATCTGAAGCTGTCGGTTGCCAGTATGGCGAATACAGGCAAGCCGGGAGAAATCGGCAATTATGCCATTGCGGGACATAGGAATCTTACGTATGGCAAAAATTTTAACCGCTTGGATGAAGTGACCGAGGGCGACCTCATAGAGGTAGATACGGGGAGCAAGCAGTATCGCTATAAGGTAGAAAGCAAGCAATACGTACTTCCCGAGGAAGTATGGGTGCTGAAAGGAAACGGCAAAGATCGGCAAATTACGCTAATTACCTGCCATCCTATGGAAAATCCGACACATCGCATCATAGTTAAAGGAAAATTGATAGAAGAGTGAGCATTTAGAACTAGAGAGGAAACAAATGGTATGCTATACTCATAGATAACCAAATAAGTTTTCGGTGCTTTCCACCGATAAAGGCAAATTCAGCGAAAGCTGGAGACGCAAAGCTATAGGGCCTTCCCTGGTCAAACTACCAGGATGGCAGCCAGTTACCGAAAGGAGAGTCTATGTTTCGTACATTAGGAGCATTGTTGCTGATCGCTGCGCTATTTCTGACTACGGCGCCTAAAGTTACCCATGCCGCTGCCGGACAACCTGTTCTGGATAAGAGTTCTCTGAGCAACGGGATTATTAAGGTCCATTATGCGGATCTAGAGCATAAGGCACTTGTGCGTGTAACCAAGGGCGAGGTCCAAATGGATTATAACCTGGTGGACGGGGCATCCTACCCTCTGCAATTGGGTGACGGCAGCTACCATGTACTGGTTGCGAAACAGATTTCCGACAACAAATATCAAGTGATTTTGCAGGAAAATGTCGACGTGAAGACGGTGAATGAGCAGGCCGTGTTTTTGCAGTCCATATCTATAGCGAGCTGGAACGAGACGACCAAAGCTGTAGTGGAGGCAAAGAAACTAGCCGCGAATGCTGCAACCGATGAAGATAAAGTAAAAGCGATTTATGCCTTTTTGACGCAAAACTACAAATATAGTGAGAGTAAAGCACAAACTGTAGACACAGGCTATATCCCTGACTTGGATAAGGTATACGAGGAATCCGGCGGAATATGCTTTGATTATGCTGCTACCTTCACGGCAATGGCCAGAAGCTTGGGAATCCCGACCCGATTGGTAATGGGATACGAGGTCCATGCCCCCGAGGTGTATCATGCGTGGAATCAAGTATATCTCAAGGATCTTCAAGAATGGGTCATTATCGACACCACCTATGACGCGTCCCGTGTACAAAGCGGGCAAGAGACAACTATGATAAAAAACAGTGCCGATTATGTTGTTACTGAGATCTATTAAGTAACTTCCATTCGCCTAGCCGGCGGGAAATCGCAGCCTGAAGAATCTGCATTTGATGCGGGTTCTTTTTTTTGTGCAATCGAACAGCGGCCTGTTGTTCAGAAATTATTCAGATCGGTGATTTACAATGACTTCGGTAATGAAACCGTAGAAGGATTTATGAAATTAGACTACGTGAAAGGGGTGATAAGAAGGGTTTCATTCATAGTAAGACGAGGGAAGGGAAAAACATATGTGGAGGAAAAAAACCAGTGCGCTGCTGATCGCTCTATTGTTTGTTATCCAGAGCCTATCGGGAGTCGGTTGTTTGACTCAGGCCTTTGCCTCAGGCACTATTACCGGCAACATCATCAACAGCGTAACCATGACGGTATACGACAAAGCAGGACAAGTCGTCACCGGCAATGTATACGAGCAGGGCTCCAAGGTCCGATTGGATTACACCTGGTCCTTGCCTGACAACCATGGTTACCACAGCGGGGATACCTTTGCCTTCACGCTGCCGCAAGCGTTCTTGCTCTTCAATGATATCAGCGGGCCATTACGGAACGGTGATGAAGACATAGGAACGTTCAAGGTCAGCAAGGACAGTCACCAAGTGCTCATGACCTTCAACAGCTATATCGAAAGTCATAGCCAGGTGCGGGGGACCCTCACCATTGACACGCAATTCGACATCAAGACAGTAACAGGAAGCACGACGCAAGTTATTAAAATTCCGGTTCAATCCGGAGAGCAGGTATTTACCCTTATCTTTAAGCCTAACGTCACATCGACCATCGGAAAAAGCGGTGTTCCTCAAGGCTTTAACCCTAAGAACATCGATTGGACGATTGATGTGAACAAGTCGCTGGACTCCGTGCAGCATGCGGTTGTCACCGACCCTATGCCGGCAGGCCTGGCGGCACCGGTAACGGTTGCCGTTTATAGCCTTAATGTAAACCTGGACGGCTCAGTAACCCAAGGCTCCTTGGTTGACGCCGGCAAATACAAGGTGGACACGGCAGGAAATGTTCTGCAAGTAAGCTTTACGAATAACCCGATCCAAGGTGCATACCGGATTCAGTATACGACTCCGATCACGGATTCCGGCGTAAGAACGTTCGTGAATACGGCAACGTTTGAAGGAAGCAACAAGCCGGCCTCTCAATCTGAGGCGACGGTGACCATCCAGCGCGTGAGCGATCTGGACAAGCATCCTTCCAAGTATGACCAGGCTGCACAAACGATCGATTGGGCCATCCAGTACAACTACAACGAGAAGTCCATAGCACAATCAGAGGCCTATTTATTCGATTCTTTCAATGACTCGCAAGAATTGGTTACCGGCTCTTTCCACGTATATCCTGTAACGTTGGATGCTACCGGCAAGGAGCTTCTGGGCACGGAGCTGCCTGCCTCGGAGTATACGGTAAGCCCTGTAGCTGCCGCCGCGGGTAAAGCAGGCTTCAAGCTGCAGTTCAAGCATCCGGTGACATCGGCCTACAAGATTACGTATCAGACGAAAGGCGTCAACCGTGTGATTGACGATGCCACGATAACGAACAATGTTTATTCGGGCAGCGGGACTTCCGCAAATCCGTCCAAGCAGGATATCAAGCAAGCGGTTATCGTGAAAAGCGTTGGATCCGTGGATTATGCCGCCAAGACCGTCGCATGGAAGCTCACCATTAATGGCGACAGTCAGCCGATGAGCAGCATCAAGGTGACGGACACCTTCCCTAAAAAAGGGCTGCGCCTCATTCCTGATTCGCTCGTTGTGAAAGCCAAAGACGGCACGGTGATTCCGGCAGCCCAATATGCTGTGGACAGCAGCGTTCAACCGGATCAAGGGTTCATATTGAATTGGAAGGACCCTCTTACGGAGCCTGTCACGGTAAGCTACACGACGGAATTCCATGCTGATTGGATCAGTCCTGCGGGGAGCACGATTAGTTTTATTAATGAAGCTCAAATCGACTGGATGGACGACGCTTCAAACGCAAGGACGAAAAAGGTTACCGCAACCTTCACTCCAAGAAATGAAGTGAAGCAAAACGGCTTCAAGAATGGTTCTTATAATGCTTCGTCTAAAGAGATCACGTGGACGGTAGGTGTCAATTACAATGGGAAAGCCGTTGCGGATGCCGTGATCGAGGATCTATTGGAATCGAAGCAGAAGCTGGTTGAAGGCTCCCTTAAGCTGTATAATATGACGATTCCTCCGAACGGAAACCCGTCGAAGGGGACGGTAGTCGATAGCACGTATTACAGCTATACGGTCGATAGCAGCAACAAGCTGGCCGTGAAGTTCTTACAACCGATCTCGACTCCGTATTATCTTGTCTTCAATACAAGTCTTGATGGAGAGCTGATAAGCAGCAGTGTCAGCAACACAGCGCAATTGTTCGACGGTACGAATCCTGTTTCCGGCAAGCTGACCGCTTCCGTAACTATCCCTCGAGGGGGAGAGTATGCAAGTAAAAACGGTAAGCAGGACGGGGACAAAATTAACTGGACGATCTACATTAACCGCGGGCAATCAACCGTTGCCGATGCCAAAATCATCGACACGCCTACGGATAACCAGCTGCTGTTACCGGATACCTTCCACTTATATGCCACAACAGTTGCGGCTGACGGAAGCCTGACCAAGTCGTCGGAGCTAGTGAAGGGAACGGATTATACGGTTGTCTTCCATACCGATGCTAACGGGAAGCAGACATTTGAGCTAAGCTTCAAGAACGAGATCCGTTCTGCTTATATTTTGGAGTATCAGTCGCTCATCGTTGCCAAGGATCAGGAAACGGTGTCCAACAAAGTCAGCTTCAGCGGCAACAACGTAAGAACGGTGACCCAAGAAACGACACAAGATATTGTGGTCGGTGTCTCCAGCGGGTCGGGTACAGGCAGCGGTAAGAGAGGCTGGCTGACCATTGAGAAGACAGATTCCGCTGATAGCCGGTTGCATTTAAGCGGCGCTACGTTCGACTTGTATCGGAAATCGGGCTCAGAATTACTGTATATTCAAACCCAGACAACAGATGCAGCGGGAAAAATCATATTTCCTAACCTGTACACCGGGGATTACGCCATAAAGGAAAAGGCGGCTCCAGTGGGATATGTTTTGGATACAACGATACATTTTGTAACTGTAGACTCTACAAATAGTAACATATTGCGCATATCGAATGTGAAGACATCAACTCCGCCGGTAAAGCCGCCAGTTGATCCTCCGGTGAAACCGCCGGTAACACCACCAGTAACACCACCAGTAACACCACCGGTAACACCGCCTGTGACGCCTCCGGTGAAACCGCCGGTTGATCCACCGGTGACGCCTCCAGTAACACCGCCAGTAACTCCTGGCGGCGGATCGTCGGATTCCGATTCCGGTGACTCGTCGGAGCCGACGAAGCGGCCGGATTCTACCGGGACGCCGGGTTCCTCAGGACCTGGATCGACAACGACGCCGGAAGCTTCAGCGAAGCCAGATCCTGCATCGGCACCTGGAGAAAAGCCAGGCACAGAACCAAAGCCAGAGACTCCTGCAACGCAGGAAGTGCCGAACCAGGATATGGCGATAGAAGGTAATATCAAGGTACCTCTGGGAGGCTCCCCGACTAGTGATGGGGATAACAACCAGCCGCAGGGGAACGAAAAGGCAACGTTAAATGCGGATGGAACGCTTGTAGAGACACTCCCCGTAACCGGGGAAGCCAGTCATCTATACGTGCAGCTGGCAGGCTTCCTATTGATAATCCTGGGCGCAGCCCTAGGCCGGAAAAAGGTATTGAGAAGCAAATAAGTCAGTTGATTCTAGTATGGCATAGGTATGCCTGGCTGGGGTGACCCGGCAGCGCATAGATCAAGACGAGGCAGCGGCCATTTCCCTGTATCTGGTGGGGAGATGGCCGCTTTTTTTTTGTTGACAATCCAAATCCTTGAAGTTACAATCATTAACGATAATGATTCTCATTTTCATAAATTATGAGACGTAAGGAAGGCAAATGAGATGACCTCCGAGGCGAAAGAGTTATATACCCAGAGTTTGGATATTGCATATGACGATCGACCGATCGTGAACGACTTGAATTTGTCGATCCCCATCGGCAAAATTACAGCGCTTGTTGGCTCCAACGGATCCGGCAAGTCCACTATTTTGAAGACCATGGCGAGGATTACCCACCCCAAGAAGGGACAAGTATGGCTGGACGGAAAGTCCATCCACGAACAGCCGACCAAAGCAGTGGCGAAGCAGCTCGCTATCCTGCCTCAGAATCCTACGGCTCCTGACGGATTGACCGTGAGCGAGCTTATTTCCTATGGACGGTTTCCGCACCAGAAGGGCTTCGGCTCCCTCGGCAAGGAAGACTGGGATGTCATCCAGTGGGCGCTGGATATTACAGGGATGACGGAGTTCGCCGATCGTCCGGTGGATCAGCTGTCCGGCGGGCAGAGACAGCGCGCCTGGATTGCCATGGCATTGGCTCAGAAGACGGACATATTGTTCCTTGATGAGCCGACCACGTTTTTGGACATGGCTCACCAGCTGGAAGTGTTGAAGCTCCTCCAGAAGCTCAATGCGGAGGAAAACCGAACGATCGTCATGGTGGTCCACGATTTGAACCATGCGGCCCGCTATGCCCACCACATGGTCGCGATTCAGCAAGGCCGCGTCGTCAGCGAAGGGCCGCCGGAGCAGGTCATGACGAAGGACGTCCTTCGTCAAGTATTCGGGATCGAGGCGGATATTTTAACAGATCCCCGTACGGGCGTTCCGCTCTGCCTGCCCTTTGAGCTGTTTATTAAAAGCAAAGGAACGGCTGCCACATGAATCCAGGCTTCTTACATAGGGTGTTCAAGCAGAATCGGACCCGGGTGAAGGGCTCGGTGTTTGGTATTGTCCTGCTTTTATCGATTGCCGCTCTCGCATGCTCGATGTTTCTGGCCATCTCGTTCGGCGCGAAAGAGATGACCATCGGAACCGTATGGACCGCCGTCGCTCAATATAATCCGGCCTTGACGACGCATCAGATTATTCACGAGCTGAGGCTCCCCAGGGTGATTGCCGCCGCTGTCATGGGTGCGGCTTTCGCCGTTGCCGGAGCTTTAATGCAAGGCGTCACGCGCAATCCGCTGGCGGATGCGGGGATTCTTGGAGTCAATGCGGGTGCGACATTCATGGTGGCACTTAGCTTCGCGTTTTTTCCGAACGTGCCGTACACCGCCTTGGTGCTGCTGTCGTTTGCGGGAGCGTCCTTGAGCACCCTGTTTATTTTTGCGCTCAGCTCTACGACGGCCGGAGGCTTAACTCCTCTAAGGTTGACCATTGCGGGCGCTGTCGTTGCAGCCTTGCTGCATTCTCTCAGCTCCGGGGTCGCTATCTATTATCAGTTAAGCCAGGATCTGGCTTATTGGTATGCGGGCGGCGTAGCCGGCGTCAAATGGTCACAGCTTAAGCTATTAGTGCCCATCATTACGGTGACGATCCTTTGGACGCTGCTGATGAGCCGATCCCTATCGTTAATCTCCTTAGGAGACGAGGTGGCCGTTAACCTTGGGGTCAAAACGAAGCGGGTAAGGATCTTAGCCATGATAGCAGCCTTGATTCTGGCCGGAGTTTCCGTATCGGCTGTAGGCTCAATCGGTTTTGTCGGCCTCGTGATTCCGCATATTTCCCGCAGGCTCGTTGGCGTCGATTATCGGTTCGTTATTCCGGTGTCCGCCGTACTGGGTGCGGTCCTGCTGGTATTTGCCGACTTGGGAGCACGGATGGTTAACCCGCCAAGAGAGCTGGCTATCGGCGTGATGGTTGCTCTTGTAGGCGTTCCCTTCTTCCTTTATCTGGCCCATAAAGAAAGGAGGAGCTTATAGCCATGCAGCACCTGCGCGCAAGAGAGAAGAAAGCGGTGAACGTCGGTTTTATCTTAATCCTCATTTGTTTAAGCGCGGTCATTATCAGCTTAAACACAGGCTCGATTCGGCTGTCTCCGGCAGCGGTAATCCAAACGCTGATTGGACGGGGTAGCCCGGACGATACGATGGTTTTGTTCGATTTTCGGCTGCCGCGTATTTTAATCACCATGCTGGCCGGGATCGGGTTGGGCATTACGGGCGCCATTTTGCAGGGGCTCTCGCGCAATGCATTGGCGGACCCCGGTATTCTCGGCATTCATGCCGGCGCTTCGCTAGGCCTTATTGTTTTTGTGACTTATTTTAATACGATGACGGGCGCGATCGCGCTTCTGATCCCGTTATTCACGTTTGCAGGAGGCATGATAACGGCGGTACTCATTGTACTGCTGTCGTATGACCGCCAGAAAGGCTGGCTGCCGGTCCGTTTAATCTTAATCGGAATCGCTGTATCAGCGGGCTTTAGCGCGGCTACGCTCTTCTTGTCGCTAAGTCTTGACGATAAGACATACGCCTTTGCCTCCAGGTGGTTGATCGGCAATGTCTGGGGGAAGGATTGGGTCCATGTGTATGCGCTGCTTCCGTGGATCGTAATCCTTGTGCCTTATGTGTTCTCCCAATCCAAGCAGCTGAATGCCTTATCGCTTGGCGATGAGCTGGCTGTCGGGATCGGGGCTTCGGTACGAAGACAGCGGCTCCTGCTGCTGACCGCAGCGGTCGCCTTATCGTGCGCCAGTGTGGCGATGGTAGGGGGCATAGGCTTTATCGGCTTGGTGGCACCCCATCTGGCACGCCGCCTGGTGGGTCCGATGCATCAGCATATTTTGCCTATCTCAGGCTTGATCGGTCTTGTCATTCTGGTGGTGGCCGATACGATCGGAAGGTCCGTCTTCCAGCCTAACGCGATTCCGGCAGGCGTCGTAGTTGCCGCTGTCGGCGCGCCGTACTTCCTTTATTTACTCCGCAAGACCAAATAATAGCCCAATAAGGAGACGTTATGAAAAAGACACTATGGGTATGCAGCCTTATTCTTGTTCTGATTTTATCCGCGTGCGGCACCAATGCTCCCCAGCCAAACAAGGAAGCAGCCGGGGAAAAGCCCGCCGAAAATAAAGAGCCGCGGATTGCCTCGTTATCTATCCATTTGACGAATCATCTGCTGGCTCTCGGCATCACTCCCGTCGGTTCTGTTGTAGGCGGGGATCTAAAAACCTTTTTGCCCCATGTCGCAGATCGTCTGAAGAATACGAAGCAGCTGGGGGTTGCGACGGAGCCGGATATGGAGGCCTTGCTCGCCTTGAAGCCGGATGTTATTTATATCGATAAGCAGTATGCCGGAGACATCGCCAAATACGAAAAAATCGCCAAAACCGTTTCCTTCGACCTGGACGAGGGAACCTGGAGAGATACGTTAAGAAAGGTCGCCAAGCTCGTTAACCGCGAACAGCAGGCGGAGGATTTCCTCAAAGAGAATCAAGCCCAGGCGGAGCGGGTCAAAAAGCTGATTCAAGGCAAAATCGGCGATGGTACGGTTATGGCGGTACGCGTAACGGCCAAGGAGCTGCGGGTGTTTGGGTTTAGACGCCCGATGGGGCCGATGCTGTTCGAGGATTTGGGTTTGAAGCCTGCCAAAGGGGTCGAGAAGATCAGCAAAGACAAGTCTTATGAAGTGATTTCGCAGGAAGTGCTTCCCGATTATGATGCGGATGCGATCTTTGTCATCGTCAATAATGAGGACGGGGCCAAAAAATTGTATCAGCAGCTGCAGTCCAGTCCGATCTGGCAGGGGCTAAAAGCGGTGAAGGCCAACCATATCTATCCGATTCCCGATCAGCCATGGCTGGACTACTCGGCGATGGGAAATAAAATGTCCTTAGATTACGCGGAAAACATGTTTTCGAAATAAGTTTGGAGAAAGCACCTGACAGGTGCTTTTTTTAATCGTGTAGGAAACTTGTAAAGTTAATGGTTTCATGCTGCTTTTCTTACCAACGGTCATTTTACTTTAATATTTGGGTGCGGGGCCTCTTACCAAAATCACATGTCCATTATCCCGAAGATGCCGAGAGTACCTGCGAGGTGCTCTCTTTTTCTATACGATCTAGGTATTATTCCCTATAAAAGTTCACGAAGATTTCCTATTCATTCTATGGAATAATCTTACTAGCTCAACAGCTATCGACACTATTTGTGAATCTATGATATCATTTAGTTCTTGATAAAGTGGTAACGTAGTAAAGTAAAATTAGTAAAAGGTGGTTCTTAATAGGATGAAACGTTTAGCAGCTATGGCCTTGGTACTTACCGCGGCAATATCAATCTTTACAGGATGCTCTGCTGGGAAGGAAGCCTCTTCCGCTTCGGGGGATAACAAGAAACTGGTTATTGGTATCGACGACAAGTTCGCGCCTCTAGGCTTTAGAGATGAGAAGAATGATATCGTCGGTTTTGATATCGACTACGCGAAAGCGGCAGCAGAGAAAATGGGGACAACCGCCGTTTTTCAACCGATAGATTGGAAAACGAAAGAGTCGGAGCTAAGCAGCGGTCGGATCGACCTGATCTGGAACGGATACACCATTACCGATGAGCGCAAGCAAAAGGTATTGTTCACCAAGCCTTATTTGAAAAATGCTCAAGTAGTTGTCACACTGGCCAAATCGAATCTGTCCAAGCTGGATGACCTGACCGGCAAAGTCGTCGGGCTTCAATCTCTTTCTTCTGCGGCGGACGCTTTGGATGAAAGTCCGCTCAAGTCCAAGGTGAAAAATGTGACGGAATACGCGGACAACGTGCTCGCCCTTAACGATTTGAAAATCGGCCGTGTGGATGCGGTAGTTATCGACGAAGTTGTCATTGACTACTATATGTCGAAGGAGAAGGGCACCTTCAAGCTGATGAATGAGTCGCTGGCGCCTGAAGAATACGGAATCGGCGTGAAAAAAGGCAACGAAGCGCTGCTGCAGAAGCTGCAAAAGGCGCTGGATGAAATGAATCAGGACGGCACCGCAGCGAAAATTTCACAAAAATGGTTCGGCGAAGATAAAGTATTGAAGTAACACTTCGGATGAAGATAAGCGAGAACGGATTTCTTTCGGGGAATCCCGTTTTGCTTTTGGGGGAGTTTTTCTATGTCTTTGGATAAATGGATCTCAATGATTAAACCGATGCTGGAAGGCGCTCAAATGACGGTCCTCCTGTTTCTGATTGCGATCGTAGTATCGATCCCGCTGGGGTTCCTGCTTACGTTAGCGGTCAAAAGCAGCAGTAAGCCGTTATCCTGGCTCGCTCACACGTATATTTACGTTATGCGCGGTACGCCGCTGCTGCTCCAGCTGCTGGTCATCTGCTTCGGTCTTCCGATGATCCCGGGAATCGGCGAATATTTGGTGCTGGACCGGTTTACCGCAGCCTGCGTAGGCTTTATTCTGAACTATGCGGCTTATTTTGCGGAGATTTTCCGCGGGGGCTTGCTGGCTATCGATAAGGGCCAGTACGAGGCCTCCCAGGTGCTTGGCTTCAGCAGATGGCAGACGCTGTCGCGGATTATTATGCCTCAGATGGTTCGGGTCGTCCTGCCGTCGGTATCGAACGAATCCATCACGCTGATCAAGGACACTGCGCTGCTGTATGCCGTTGCGGTTCCCGATCTCTTGCACTATGCCCAGACTGTGGTGAACCGCGACTTTACGATCGTTCCTTTCTTTGTCGCAGGTATCATTTATTTGATCATGACGCTTCTGTTGACGGTATTGTTCAAATGGCTGGAAAGAAGATTTAAATTTGAATAAAAGGACTGGCTGATGTGGCTATCATAGAAGTATCCAATCTTACGAAATCCTACGGCACTCTGGACGTGCTGAAGCAAATGTCGTTTCAGGTCAACAAGAACGATGTCGTTGCGGTCATCGGTCCTTCCGGCTCGGGAAAAAGTACGATGCTCCGCAGTCTGGTCCATCTCGAAGAGATCAACGGCGGTACGATCAAGATCCATGGGGAGACGCTGGTCGATAACGGAGTCTACGCCAAGCCCCAGGAGATCAAACGGATCACGGCCAGGATGGGAATGGTATTTCAGCATTTCAATCTGTTTCCTCATCTTACGGTCAAGCAAAATTTGGAGCTGGCCCCGAGAATCGTCAAAGGGGAGTCCGCCTCGGACATCGCCAAGCGCAGCTCGGAGCTGCTCGCCAAGGTCGGCCTGTCCGGCCGCGAGTCACAGCTTCCGTCGAAGCTTTCCGGCGGGCAGAAGCAGCGTGTCGCTATTGCCCGGGCCTTAATGATGAATCCGGACATTTTGCTGTTTGACGAGCCTACCTCGGCATTGGACCCCGAGCTGACAGGCGAGGTGCTGCAGGTAATGAAAAATCTTGCCGAAGAGCACATGACGATGATTGTCGTTACTCACGAGATGGGGTTTGCCAAGGAAGTGGCTAACCGGGTCATGTTCATGGATCAGGGAGAAATTATTGAATCCGGCTCTCCGGAGCAAATCTTCGTCCATCCGCAGTTCGACAGGACCAGGGCATTCTTGAATCACAGCCTGAAATAAGGGATAAGCACGGGCCATCGGGCCGGTGCTTTTTCTTTTGGTGCTGAGCAAGATGAAAGCGCATCCAGAGAATGAATAGAATTATGATATTTTTGGATAGCAATCTGTTATCTCCTCTCCTTTATGATGAGAATGTGCCATGTATGCAGTGGTTGGGGTACTCAAGCCAGGCAAGGTCTGTTTTCACAGCCTTCGTCTGCCGGGAAGGACTCACGGAGCCGTCTGGAAGCCTTCGACAGAGAACACCTGATGAAGTAAAGAGGGGAGTCTATATCATGACAAAAAGAAAACGCTTACTATTATCTTCGCTGATGGCCGCTGTTTTGTTAACGACAGCAGCATGCGGCAGCGGTGGAGTAACGAAGGAATCCGAGCCTGCCAAAGGTCAGGACAATGTAAAACGCGAGCCCGTCGAAATAACGTTTTACCGCCCGAATAACGGAACGACGGAAGAGCAGTTTATGGATTTGATGGGGAACGCGATCAAGGAAAAGTTTCCGTTCGTTACACCGAAGTTTATCCCTTGGGGGAATGGAACGAAGATGGAAGAGGTTATCTCGGCCGGAGTGGATATGGACATTATCCTCCTGTCTATCGGCTACTACCCGCAATTTCAGAACCTGAATTTGTCAACCGATTTGACGGAGTACATCAAGAAAACCAATTACGATACGAGCCGTCTGGAAACGACGACCTTCGATTTTATTAAGCAGTTCGGCAGCGGAGGCAGAATCGACTCGCTTCCGATCTTTACTACGGCGGAAGTCCTGATGTACAACAAAGATATTTTCGATAAATTCGGCGTGCCTTACCCTAAGGAAGGCATGACCTGGGATGACTTGTACGAGCTGGCGAAGCAGGTATCGCGTACGGACGGAGGCGTTCAATATTACGGTTTCCTGACCTCGGTCAGCCATATGCTGAACACCAACCAGCTGTCGCTGCCGTTTGTTGACAGCAAAACGAATCAGCCTGCGATAAATACGGAGCCGTACAAGCGCATGGCCGAAAATTTCGCGCGTTTTTACAATATTCCGGGAGCGGAACTACCGAAGGAAAAGTACGGCAAAGAAGCGGATATGTTTACAAAGGATAAGAACCTTGCCATGTACGCCTACTTTAACAGTACTATGGTCAACGCCGCGAAGGATATGAATATGGATGCGGTACCTCTCCCGACCTTTAAGGAAGCTCCGGGAGTCGGATCTCAGATGTACTCGACCTTCGCCAGCGTTTACAGCAACAGCAAGCATAAGGATATCGCCTTCGAAATATTGGCGTACCTGACATCGGATGAAATGCAGGTGAAGTTTGCCAAGGATGGCACCGGAATGCCGATTGTTAAAAATACAAAGCTGCTCGATTCGTTCGGTCAAGACTTGCCGCAGCTGAAGGGCAAAAATATTAAAGCGTTCTACCCGGCTAAACCGGCGCCTGTATCGCCCAGAACGATTTATGACGACCTGGCGTCCAAATATGCCGTTACGGCGCTTAGGGAGGTCGCACAGAAGGTCAGCGACGCGAATACCGCATTCCGCAAGGCGGAGGAGCAAGCCGCCAAGGATATTCAAGCAGCTATGAAAAAGTGACAAATGCTTGGACGTCCCCCGGCAGGGAGCGACGCTTGCAAGGTTCGTGGCTTGGATAAGAAATCCCCTTAACCTGCTTCTATGGCGGCCGATTAGGGGGATTCTTTCGTTCAATCAAATTAAGAAATTAAGCCTGCTTCGCATAGGCCTCCGGGGTTTTCCCGACAGTAGCCTTGAAGTCTTTGATGAAATGGGATTGATCATAGTAGCCCAGCTTAAGCGAGAGCTCCAGCAGATCCGGCTGCTGCCCCCGGTCCATGGCTTCGGCCGCATTTTGAAGCCGGTACAGCTTGATGACGGTTTTGGGGCTGAGACCGACGTATTGCTCGAACAGACGCTGCAGCTTTCTTTTGTTCATAGCGAAGCATTCCGAGACCTGCTCTACCTTGGTGATCTCACGCTCCAGCGCAATCCGGTCAACAATCTGGTTGACCAGAACGACCTGTTCATCCTGCTCCGGCAGCTTCGGCCGAAGAAGGTCTTCCAAGAGCTCAACCATTCTTGTTTCATCGCTTTGGGACAGGAGCAGCTCTTCTGCCTCCCGGGCCTCGATCCCCAGCATGTCATGGACAGCTATAGGCTGCTGAAGGGCTTCGGACACCGGCTTCTTGATGAAGGGATAAAAGCCGCCGGGCTTGAATTTGGCTCCCACGACACAGCCTTTTCCTTGAAGCAGAATGGAGTAGGTTTGCTTCGCGGCTGCGTAGACGGCCGAACGGCCGGATTGGAAGAGCAGGTTCACGCAGGGATTCGGAACTACGCTCTGCAAATAGGGCTCCTGGCCGGTTAAATCCCAGCTGGCAATCCAGTAGTGCTTGACGAAAAAACCGATATCTTCCGAAGGCGTGTAACGGTTGAGAACATATTTTGCCTTGTCAAAATTCAGAATGCCCATGCTGGGCTTCGTTTCGTGCCTCTTCATGATACGCTCACTCCTGTTCACGTTATGCTGCGGATGGGCAGGCGGGCATGTCGCGTTTTTACAATACATGAATGCTTGGACAGGCTATAGTTATATTAAAGCATATTACTTCGTATAAAGGAGTGGGATGATGGAACTGAAATACGAATTTTATATCGGAGCTTCCCCTGAACAAGTGTGGGATATCCTTGTGACGCCGGAAGGAACGCGCAAAATATTTTTTGGCAGCGAGCTGCAATCGAGCTTTCAAGTCGGGGAGCCCTTTCAATATGTAGGTCCCGGCAATGATGGGGATGAAACCGTGCACGTGTATGGGACGATCCTCGCGTTTGAACCGAACCGCCTGTTCAGCGTCCTTGAGCATCCGGGGCCGTCCTATTATCCTAACCATGCTGAATTGGAATCGAGGATTACGATGACGCTCGAGACGGTCGGAGAATGCACCAAGCTGACGCTGGTGAACGATCAATGGAGCGAGAACCATCCGTCGTTGAAAAATACGTCCAGCAGCTGGTGGATGATCCTGAGCAACATCAAGACATTGGCTGAGACGGGGAAGACGCTGAATCTGGGCTGGTAGGTAAGGCGTCCTTAAGGACATTTGTCTGTTGAGAAACCTAGAAAGTATAGAAAAAAGGTGTAGGTTCCCCGGTGAGGTATCCCCTTCCGGCCGCTGTTGTTCTCGGAAAAATTTTGATTATATTCGCTTTTTACAGTGGGTATTTTCTGAGAACAAAGGCGGACGCTAACGCTCCTACAGGGGATACCCCACCTATACCTTTCCCCATTTTTCAGGACAAGCAGATTTCTCAACAGACTCCAGGCGTTCATAAGAACGCCTTTTTGTTGTTTAAAGAAGAGGTGAGCGGCGCTGCATCGTCGCTCATGTAGAAGGAAATGCTGTGGAATTAGCAGCGAGAAGAAGGTAAGACGCGTTAATGCGGTGAAGAACCTAACCACGATGAGAATAGGCCAGTATAGATTCGTCCCAGTGGTATTGTTTGTCGCTTTTTCGGACATTTCAGGATATTTCCGGTTTTGGGTGGCCAAACGCGGTTTTTCTCGAAAAAAACGGTTTGATATACTTAATAGAATAGACTAGAGAAACCATATCAAAACAGGGAGTGACACAGTTGAATCACGAGGAGCTGCTGGGACGTCGGAGCGAAATATTAAAACGCCATATTGGGAATTTGGTTCATAAGAGCAATCAGCATGGTTTGACCGAGCAAGAAACGATTTTTTTAAAGGATATCGTCAAGGAATTTCACCGGAATAAATATGAAATGAACGCCAGCCGGAAAAAGTAACCCTGATTTTCGATAAAGAGAGTCTGAACGCGATGAAGCGTCAGGCTCTTTTTTGCTATTATAGACTTTATAATTTCGGGGCTCCCCGCAAAGTACCTGAATCAGCTTCGAAGCCAAGGCCCCACTTTGTGGGGATATTTTACCATAATAGAGTTTATAAAACTCCGAGGTCATCGGATGTGAAAATTCTATTTGGCGATAAAACCTACCTCTAAACGCGGGCGCACGTCTTTGAAATGCCTCGATAGAGGTTTTTTCATGGAAATATATCCAGTTCTACATCATTATTTTTAAAAAAAATATTTATTTTCTTCAATTGTATAAAGGATTGAATTATTTTGCCCGGTATAGGTCTGAAGACTTATATGCGCAATGCCAGCGGCTGCCGGTCGTAACAACTAAAACTGTTTCAAAAATAAAATGAATGAATAAAAAAATACCGCTCCTTTACCGGTTTGTAGAAACCAATAAGTGAGCGGTATTTGTTGGTTTGCTGTTGAACTATCGCGATGAGCTCGCGATTCGTCGATTTTACTTTACAAATGTTGAGTAGGTACGCTTTCTTCGTGCTATTTAATTTAAATTAATATAATAGCTGGTCGTTGAAGAACTGGCAACAAACTGAACGTACCCTGAACCAATATTATTAAAGTTTGCATCATATGCGGTAACTGCAACCCTATAAGTTTTCCCGGGTACAAATCCGGTAATATTTCTACTAGTCGCAGTCTGAGTACCAAATTCAATAGTATAATTATCAGTTAGATTAATAGCACTGAAGTCGTATCTATATAGATTAGGAACTGACCTCCAGGAAAAATTAATAGAAAATGCGGCTAGCTGAGCATTCGAAACTTGATTAGCAGCTACTACACTTGCAACGGTTGAAGAAGCAGCCTGATTATTATCTTGAGCGAAAGCTGGAACAGCAGAAGCAAATAAAAGACACGTTGCGAAAGTGGATGCGATCAGTTTTTTCATAGCTAAAACACTCCTCTTTACTAATTTTTTTTCGTCTCACAAAACTACCAAATTGAGGGATTAATTTTGATAATCATTCCTTCAATGTTAATATTTGCTAGAGACATATACAATATAACATAATATACAAATATTACAAGTATAATTATGGTAATAGTACACAATCACCTTTCGTGTGAATAAGCAACTTCTTCGCTTATTGACAAATTTACACATATCTTATCCATAGACGATGAAATCATAATTTCCTAAACAATAGAAAAAGAACCGCGCAGATGCCTATTCTGCGCGGTTCTTTTTCTATTCCGGAGACTTGTCCTGAGACGTCCGATCTCATCTCCGCTGGACACCTCCACCGCTGCAGAGAAATTCCCGCCCTCAACCCGTCGCATATTGTGCTTCAGCTGCTTTAAAGGCCTGGTTATCGCTCTGGACATTCGCACCGACAGCACGGCGATCAATACCGTAGCCAAGGCGACGATGATGTATAGCGCGAGACGAACGTTTTGAATCCCTCAGGACTTCTCGGTAAAAGGCACGACGCCGATAATTTTCCAGCCGGTAGCCCGCGAAGTATAGAAGCTGACCATCGTTTCAACGCCTTCATAAGGCAAGATCAGATGTCCGCTCTCCTGCTTGAGGCTGTCCGCGCAGATTTGGGGGTTACCTTAAAGTCACTGAATCAGCTTTGAAGCCAAGTCTCTATTGTGGGGTTAGTTCTGTTTTTGGAGAGGCCATGAACGGGCATGCCACCTGCTCTAGTCCTACCAAACTGCATAAAATAGGCAGCCTATTCGCAAACTAGATGTCGGATAGTTTTTACAAAAAATGCAAAATTAGCAGAAGGTTTGCCGCAAAAATTGACATCTAGGCATAACTAGAGGAGGAAACAGGATGACCTGGCTAGTGGAAGCTTTGCCTTTCATTTGGATAGCGCTCGGCGTCGTCATGATGCTGGTTCTGAATATTACGTTCAAGCTCAACAGCGTGCTGGCACTGCTCATCGTATCGGTGATCGTCGGCATACTGGAAGGGGAGCCTTTAGACAAGCTGGTGCTGTCCATCCAGAAGGAAGCACCTTGGGAAGCTTGGCCCTCATCATCGGCTTCGGGGTCGTTATCGGGAAGCTGATGGTCGATTCAGGAGCCGCCCAGCGGGTAGCTACGACCATCCTGAATAAATTCGGCAAGAAAAATGTGCAGTGGGCGATCATGCTGTCCGGCCTCATCTTTGGGGTGTCGATGTTCTATGAGGTGGCTTTCGTTATTCTGGCTCCGCTGGTCGTTAGCATTGCGATTGAAGCGGAGGTCGCCTTTCTTCCTCTCGGTATGACGATGGTAGCGGCGGCCACCACGGCGCACAGCTTATTCCCGCCGCAGCCGGGGCCAACAGCACTTGTATCCGCCTATCATGCGGACATGGGGTTGGTCTACATTTACGGCATCATCGTGGCCATTCCGACGATTATCTGTTCAGGCATTCTTTTGCCGAAGCTGCTGCGAAATCTGGACAAGCCGGCGCCTCCCATGCTGCAAAAGCCTAGAGTGTTCACCGAACAGGAAATGCCCGGCTTCGGAATCAGCTTGTTCGTGCCGCTCATTCCGGCCATCATTATAACTGCTGCGACCCTGCTCAAGCTGTTTCTGGATCCCAAGAGCGAGGCTTTTCTTATCATCAACTTCCTGGGAAGCGCGGTCATCAGCATGCTCATCGCCGTCATTGTCGGGATCTTCGCCTTCGGACTAAATCGAGGCAAAAAGATGCCGGAGATTATGGTCTCATTCGCCGATGCCATCGGGTCTGTTGCCATGATCATCTTCATCATCGGTTCCGGCGGCGCATTCAAGCAGGTCATTTCCGATTCGGGCGTGGGCAATTACATTGCGGCCTTGATGCAGAACTCGGTCATTTCGCCCT
The DNA here is from genome assembly GCF_014873645.1 of Paenibacillus sp. OAS669. Taxonomy (NCBI): domain Bacteria; kingdom Bacillati; phylum Bacillota; class Bacilli; order Caryophanales; family Paenibacillaceae; genus Paenibacillus; species Paenibacillus sp. OAS669. The sequence goes on along the minus strand of NZ_JADBDR010000007.1, from coordinate 239,671 downwards.
TTATTATGGCGTGGATCATCACGGTCATTCTGAGGCTAGCTACCGGAGCGGGGACGGTCTCGGCTATTACGGCGGCAGGCATTGTGGGGCCGCTCGTCCCTACGTTCCATGTGGACCCTGCGCTGATGGTGCTTGCGACCGCTTCCGCCAGCAATACAATTACGCATGTGAACGATGCCGCGTTCTGGCTGTTCAAGGAATATTTCCATTTGTCGATTAAAGATACGTTCAAGACATGGGGCTTGCTTGAGCTGACGAACTCGGTTGTCGGCTTGCTTATCGTGTTGTTTTTGAGCTTGTTTATCCATTGAGCAAAAAGAAGGGAAGCTTCTAGGCAGCTTCCTTGTGTTGAAAAACCTATGGAGCTTGAATTATTGATTGTATACTCCGGTGGGGTATACCCCTCCAGCCGCTGTTGAAACCCGTGAAATGTGATTAGATTTAGCGGTATTTTCACGGGTTTCAAAGGCGGACGTAAACTCTTCCGAGGCATACCCCACCTCCTTGTTTAGCATAATTCACGTAAAAACAAGGTCTTTCAACAACCAGGGAAGCTTCTAGACAGCTTCCCTATTTGACCGTTAATCGCTCAAAACCGTAAACTCGGAAATCTCCTGCAAGATCCGCTCGCGAATGCGGTTCACAACCCGGAAATCCATAGCCTGCACATAGATCCGCTCCAGCTCGTCATGAAGAGCTTTGGCTTCAGCCAAATGCTGCGTGGACTGCTTCATTTGAGCGGTATACCGCTGTTTGATGCTGCCCAGCACTTCAGCGTTAGCCTCGTCCGTCCCCGGCTGGATGCAGCGGAGGTACATATCGATGATATCGTCCCCGGCGCGGTCAGGGAAATACTCATGCGGAGCCGTACTATCAAAAACAGCGAAACCAAGCTCGCGGACAATGATCATGTCGAGGCTGTTCGGATCGAAGCCGCAGTGATAGATTTCAATGTCGAAGCCGCGATCGATGGCTGCAGCCGCGAGCTTTTTCAGCATGGTGGATTTGCCGGAGCCAGGACGTCCCTTGAGGAAAAAGCGTCGTGGCAGCCCTTCCGTCAAATTAGGGACGAAGTCGACGGCTCCTGCTGGGGTAGCGGCTCCCAGAAACCGGTGATCCACACGGCTTTCCTTCTCCAGCTTACGGTCACCGAATAAAATATCCTTATATTCCTCTGTCAGCTCATCGGCTGCGGCAAAATCCATCGTATCAATATACACCGCTTCCCACTCATCATGAATCCGCAGAGCTTCAGCGAATCCGGCATAAGCGCACTCATAAGCTTGCTTGATTTGACCGTTCAAGGCCGCGATCGTCTCTTGTTGTGCCCTCAGCTCAGCAGCATTCCAGGCTTCCCCCAGATTGACGTACTGCTCCACAGCACCCGGCAGCTTAGGCTCAATAACGTGAGGGGCGGTTCCATCGACAATGCCGATTTTGAGTCCCGGTACGATCAGCCCATCCAGGGAATCGCTGTCCGAAGCACAGTGGATCAGGTGAATGTCGTGCCCGTTATTAACCAGGTGATCGCCGATGAAGCGAATCAAGCTCGACTTCCCGGTTCCCGGTCCTCCTTTTAAAATATAAATCCGGTCTAGTCCTTGCAATGAGGAGTCAAATAGACTCGAGAAGCCGCGGGCCGTATTGCCGCCTGCAAAAAAGTGTTGGATAGTCCCTTTCATTACCGACACACCTTTCTAGGCTAATGTCTTTGGTTGCCTAATTCATCGTATTAGGGAGGGGATAAAAAGGTGCGGCTAATTTGCGTTAGTCACAAAATAAGGAGACGGTGGATTCTTTTCCTAACCATAATTGCTATAATGATCTAAAATGCTGCTGTCATGGGTGGAGGAAAGGGAGAGACGACGCATGAAAAAAATTAACAAGCTCAGGATGCATGAAATGGTCGCCGATGAGCTCAAAACGTTCATCAGGGAGCGGGGCTTGAAGCAGGGAGACAAGCTTCCTTCGGCTGAGGCCATCATGAAGCTTTTGGGAGTCGGACGCTCTTCCCTGCGGGAAGCACTCCGTTATTTGGAAGCGACCGATGTGGTCGAGGTGGTGAACGGCAAAGGAATCTACGTGAAGGATACCGCCCACTATCAAATGTCCGCCAAAATTCAAATCGAGGACGAGAAATCCGCTTTGCTGCAGCTGATGGAGGTACGCCGGGCGTTAGAGGTGCTTGCAGTCCAACTGGCGGCTCAGCGCGCGACGCAAGAGCAAATCGAGGAAATGCAGGATTACTTGTACGAAATCGAAGTGACGGAAGGGCCGGGAAGCTCGGCGGCAGATATGAAGTTTCACCAGGCGATCTATAAAGCTGCGGGCAATCCCATTTTGCAAAGTCTGGTCGAGTCCGTATGGGAGCTGTTCTCGGTGTTCTGGAATGCGCCACTGGGACGGCAGGAAATATTCAACGACAGCTTTCCGTTCCATCAGACTTTATTCGACGCTATTGTTGAACGGAATCCGACAAAGGCATGTGAGGAGCTTCATAAACTGATGGACAGCATGGAACAGTCGATCCACGGTGTATAATACATGTTACTTTAAGTTACATCATTATTCTGCATAATTCGATAAACCGCTTCCAATGCATAAAAATGAGTTAGGAAACATAACAAAATGCTATTGACTTCGTCCCACCCCCATATTATGATTTGGTTAATTAGCTGGCCTTAACCTGTCATACAGGTAGATAGGTTAATGGAGACTGGAATACGATCATTTGGAAACCTCAACATCTCTGAAGCCTGAGGTAACGAGCTGCAAGCTTGCTATCTGACAGGTATACAGGTCATCTCATGGGAAAGTGCTTCCGTAACAATTCAGCGGGGGACTATATCAGACTCAGGTCTTGTATAGCAAAAGCAAATAAACCAGTGGAGGTTGGTTGTTGTGAAGGGGACAAAACGATGGTTAGCCGTTTCACTGATTCCAGTATTGGCGGCCGGGGCCCTGAGCGGGTGCTCCAGCGGCGAAACGAAGGGATCGACGGATGGGGGCGGAGGCTCCGGAACCGTCACATTGAAGATGATTGAAAGCTTAACCAGTCCGGCTCGAACGGATGTCATCAAGAAAATGATCGCCAGCTTCGAATCCGCAAACCCCAACATCAAGGTCGAGCTCATCTCGCCTCCGCTAGAAAGCGCAGATAACAAAATCTCCACGATGCTTGCCGCCAAAGAAGATCTCGACGTACTGGAAGTACGGGACGTCACCGTGAAGCAGTTCGTCACCAACAAATGGATTGCCGATTTAACCTCTTATACCTCCTCTTGGAGCAGCTACAAGGACCTCAACGCCAACTCACTCGCCATGGCAAACTACATTGACCAGAAGCCCTATTACATACCCTATGGACTGTATCAAAAAATGCTGTTTTACCGAAAAGACTGGTTCGATCAAAAGGGTCTGACCCCTCCGAAAACGTGGGACGACTTGAATAAAGCGGCCAAGGCGTTGACCGATCCGGCGAACAATCGCTTCGGCTATTCGTTCCGTGGAGGGTCCGGTGCGGACGGCTATATTGTCGATCTGCTGCGCGATTACAATGGAAAGAACGTCAATACGGACGATGCGATGTTCCTGAAGAGCGGGGCCACCATCTTCAGCACGCCGGAGGCCAAGCAGGGGATGCAGCTGTACGTAAGCCTGTATAAGGAAGGCTCGCCGAAGGATTCCGTCAACTGGGCGTTTGCCGAGCAGGTGCAGGGCTTTGTGTCCGGAGCTACCGCGATGCTGATTCAGGACCCGGACACGATTGATCCGGTGAAGCAAAAGCTGAAGGAAGGCACATGGGCAACCGCACCGATGCCGACAGGTCCGACCGGGGCATCCCACTACAAGGTAGGGGCCGCAGGCTGGGGTGTCACCTCTTATTCCAAGCATCCTAAGGAAGCGTGGAAGCTCATCGAATTCATCTCCAGTCCGGAGCAAAACGCTGTCTTCACCAAGGTCGCGGGGGTTATCCCGATACATAACAGCGCCTCCGTCGATAAATATTTCAAGGAAGGCGCCTACAAGCCTTATATCGATATGGCGAACGATACCGCCCACTACATCCCATACAAGCCGGAGACGGATTACAAGGGCTTCGGTGAATGGCGTAAAATCGTCCAGCAGGACGCGCAGGCGGTCCTGCTCGGACAGATGTCGATCGATGACGCTCTGAAAAAATGGGACGCTTACTGGATTAACGAGAAGAAGCAGGGGAAATAAGACGCATGATCCACCGGCGGGCAGACCTCGTGCTGCCCGTCACCTCTATCATGGGAGGGACCTCGGATGAAACAACGCAATGCGCAGCCGTTACGGGAGGGAGGCAGACCGTTTCGGCTGAACCGTATGCAGACCTTTATTTTCTTATGCCTGCTTCCCGCCTTGCTCCTCGTCTTCGGCTTCACCTACTTTCCTATCCTGAAGGGCATCAGCGTAGCCTTTCAAAATTATTCGCTCTTCAACCTGACCGATGTCCATTATGTCGGGTTCAAAAATTTTGAAACCGTGCTAAGTAATGTCCAGTTCAAAACCATCCTGAAAAATACCGCTTTATGGGTTGTTATATCGCTTATCCTGCAGTTTCTGATCGGCTTCATGCTGGCGCTGTTGATGCGCAGAAGCTTTCCGGGACGCGGAGTTTATCAAGGGTTTGTTTTTTATTCCTGGGCGTTATCCGGCTTCCTGATCGGCATTATATGGCGGTGGCTGTTTAACGGACAAATTGGCGTCATTAACGACCTTTTGCTGAAGCTTGGATTGATTACAGAGCGAATCGGATTTCTGTCCGACCCGAAATGGGCGATGTTCTCCGTTATTGTAGCGAACATTTGGTACGGGGTGGCGTTCTTCGCCATTATGCTGCTGGCAGCGCTGCAATCCGTGCCGTCCGAGCTGTACGAAGCGGCGGAGATGGATGGGGCGAGCGGCTTCCACCAGCTGTTCCAGGTCACGATTCCGTATATCATGCCTACGATTATTTCCACGACAGCGCTGCGCGTCATATGGATTTTCAATTTCCCCGACCTGATCTACGGGATGACCAACGGCGGCCCGGCGGGCTCCACTCATATTTTGACGACGTACATGCTGGATAAAATCGTCTTCTCGGGAGACTACGGACAAGCAAGCGCCATAGGCATCCTTTGTATCGCCATTCTAGTGTTGTTTACGACCTTTTATTTGTTCGCGACGAAAGCGGAAAAAGCGGGTGATTTCTAATGAACAAACGATTGTCATTACCCGGAAAAATAGGCAAAACCATCGTTCTTGCCGTCTATCTAGTGTTTATGGTGTTTCCGTTATATTGGATGGTCATTACGTCGCTAAAGCCCAGGAACGAGATATTTACGCTGCCGCTTCAGTACTGGCCAAGGCAAATTTCCTTCGAAAATTATGTGCAAATCTTCAAAATATCCAAATTCCACATCTATATCGGCAACAGTCTTGCCATTTCTCTTACTTCGGCGGCTATCGTCTTGGCAGTGACGATTTTGAGCGGCTATGTTCTGGCCCGGTTTACCTTCCGGGGGAGCCGGCAGCTGATGCTGGCTTTTTTCGTGACGCAGATGGTGCCGTTGTTTATCGGCTTTAGCACCTTGTATTGGATGATGTCGCGGATGGGGCTGTTGAACAAGCAGGGCGCCTTGATTCTCATGTATACGGTCGGGCTCGTCCCGTTTTGTACGATTATGCTGAGGGGCTTTTTTCAGCGCATTCCGGCAAGCCTGGAGGAGGCGGCTATGGTGGACGGCTGCTCCCGAATGAGCGCGCTGTTCCGCGTGATCGTTCCGATTATGATGCCGGGGATATCGGCTACGTTTATTTTTGCCTTCGTGCAGAACTGGAACGAGCTGTTCATGGCCATTATGTTTATCGATAAGGAAAGCTCCAAGACGCTGCCTGTCGCGATGAATTCGTTCATCACCAAGTTCGATATCGACTGGGGCTCGATGTCGGCTGCAACGGTGCTGTCCGTCATCCCGACGGTCATTCTGTTCGCGATATGCCAGCGCTTTATCGTCGAAGGGTTGACGCAGGGGGCGGTGAAGGGTTAGCCACAGCGGTGAAAACTATCTGAAGGGAGAATTCCCATTGGACTCTAAGCAGGGAAGAACGGACAACGGGAGTAACGGACCCCGGGGTATTATCGATCCGAGCACGCTTGTTGCTCATGACCCGCATGACGAGAAGCATCAGGGTGCGGTTGTCATGCCCATTTACCAGAACAGCCTGTTCACCTTCTCCACTTATGAGGAATTCGATCAGGCCATGGCAGGGGATGAGGACATCCCTGTCTATTCACGAGGTCATAATCCGACCGTGCAGCAGCTAGAGAGGCGTTTGGCCGCTCTTCAGGGCGGGGAGAAGGCCCGATGCTTCGCATCGGGAATGGCGGCGATTTCGACGGCGATCCTATCCCAGGTCCGGTCCGGCGACCATGTCCTCTGCGTAGACCAAGCCTATGGGCCGACACGCGAGCTGCTGAGCGTATTTCTTACGCAGTATGGCGTAGAGACGACCTTTGTCGACGGGACGTCTATGGAGGCATTTCATGCTGCGGTACGATCCAATACGCGGGTGATGTATTTGGAGAGCCCGACGACGCAGACGTTCCGGCTCCAGGACCTGCGCGCTTGCGCAGAGCTTGCTCGCAGCATTGGAGCAGTCACGATCATCGATAATACATGGGCGACGCCATGCTTTCAAAATCCGTTCGAATTCGGCATCGACCTCGTCCTGCATTCCATCAGCAAATATATCGGCGGTCACAGCGATATTATCGGCGGCGTACTGATCGGGAGCGAGGCCATGCTCCGTCGGATCAATCGCAGCGAATATCTGCTGCTCGGAGGCATCATGACGCCACATTCGGCGTCCTTGACCATGCGGGGCTTGCGGACGCTGCCTCTGCGTATGGAGAAGCTGGAGCAGAATGGGCTCACGGTAGCACGGCATCTTGAACAGCTGCCCTTCGTAAGGAAGGTCAACCACCCGGGACTCACGTCACACCCGCAGCACGAGCTAGCGAAGAGGCAGATGCGCGGCTTCAGCAGCCTGTTCTCCTTCGAGACCGACCTGCCGCCGGAAGAAATGAAGGCTTGGGCCGGGAGGCTTACCTATTTCCGGATCGGCGTCAGCTGGGGCGGGTATGAGAGCCTGGTTACCGTAGGGCGATCCGTTCCGGGCCGCGGGTCTATCCAAGGCTCGATCGTTCGGCTGTATATCGGCCTGGAGCATCCGCAGGTGCTTATTGAGGATATCGGGCAGGCGAGTCAGGGGTTGGGCGGGGGATAGGGAAAAGGAGCTTTGTCATCTAAAATAGATGGCAAAGCCCTTTTTCTTTTCTAATTGATATGCAGTTATTGTAATAGAATCACGTTTACATGTTCGAAGATTAGGCCGGTGCTTTTTCGTATTCCCTCCCTCTCTTTCTCTCTACGATAATCATCAAATGACAAAAATCGACCAAATGATAGTAATTCCGCTATGAATCTATTAAAATGAATTTGCTTATTAGGGAATTCCCCCCATGGAATACAAATCATACGTCGATGATAATAGGAGAGAGAAGGCTTGAAGACAGAGAGAAAGTCAGGCACCATGCGTAAAATGGCAGCGGCCGTATTGGGGATCAGCCTTATGTTGGGCGGCATAGGTGGTGCTGCAGCTGCGGCTTCAGATTCGCCTCCGGCGAACAAAGAAATAGTGTACCCTTATCAGGAGTACACATACGAATTAATGTCCGAGCAGATCGACAAGCTGGCAGCCGCTTATCCCGGATTAATCGAAGTCAGATCGATAGGGACGACTGATTTTGGACGCGACATTAAGGCGGTTAAATTGGGGAAAGGAGAGGCTTCCGTCCTGATGGACGGGTCTCAGCATGCCAGGGAATGGATGGGCACCAACCTCATCCTTTATATGATTGACCGCTACGCTTACGCCTATGAGAATAATATGAAGTACAATCAGTATGTGGTCCGCGAATTGCTGGATCACTGCTCGATCTGGTTCGTTCCGATGGTCAATCCGGACGGCGTCACTCTTCAGCAGAAAGGGATGGGTGCTTTTCCCGAATATTATCATGACTATCTGCTCAGCATGAACGGCGGCAGCGATAACTTCAAACGCTGGAAGGCCAACGCAAGCGGAATCGACATTAATCGGCAGTATCCTGCGATGTGGACCGGTATTGTCAATTCTCCTAACTATCCGATGTTCAAAAATTATAAAGGCTCTGAGCCCGCGGAAACGGCGGAAGCGACGAGCATGATTCATTTTACATACCAGATCGACCCGGAAATCGCCTTTTCCTACCACACCTCCGGTGAAGTGCTGTATTGGTACTTCAATACTCCACCCGAGCACATGGCCCGGGACAAGAAGATGGCGGATAGCATAAGCGCTATGACGGGCTACAGTCAGGTCAAGCCGGTCAAGGACCCTTCCGGCGGCGGCTTCACCGATTGGTTTATTGCGCAGTTCGGACGTCCCGGCTTTACGGTCGAGCTGGGTCCTTACCAGGAAGAGACCGAGCTGCCGCTTTGGACCTTCACCGATATTTGGAACGAAAATCAGGAAATCGGGCTGTATCTGGCCTCCGAAGGATACAAGCTGTGGCGGGAGCGCTATCCGATAGAAACGATCGACGAAAACCTGCAGCTGCTGGAACCGGCACAGCTCTATAATCGTCCTAATGAGTCATTTCCGGTTGGCGGCGAGCTGGGCAAAGTGAAAGTGAAGGCGGAAGCCCGCCTTGGGGATTGGTACCGTGTCCCTACCTGGCTGGGTCCGAGATGGATTCATTTGAACCAGACTCCTATTATTAAAGGAGCTAGCGAGAAAACGGAAGAGCGTATACACTTAAATAGTCCGGCTGCCGTGTACAAATACCCTGGTCAAGACAATGCTGCAGTGCTTGGTGAATTGAATCCGCAGGAAGTGCAAGCTCTGGAGCGTTGGAAGGATTGGCTAATGATTCGAACCTGGCTGGGGGACGGATGGATTCGGGTACAAAAGTAATTGAATCGATAGATACAAAGCAAATCGAGCATTAAGTAGGGGTGGGAAGGCATGTCATTCGCAATTCGCGGCAAAATCGGTTGTATCGTTCTGGCTAAGATGCTTTTATGGAGTTGGGTGATGCCTGCATCGGCTGACGCCAAGACGCCTAATGAACAGGTGGTATGTCTGGACCCGGGGCATCAGCTGTATGGCAACAATGCTTTGGAGCAGGTAGCCCCCGATTCCAAGGAAATGAAAGCGAAGATGACCTCGGGAACGAGGGGGATCAAGACGAAGAAGCCGGAATACGTTCTGACGCTGGAGGCTTCGCTGCTGCTTAAGGACAAGCTGGAAAAGCTGGGTTACCCGGTCGTCATGACTCGGGAGACACATGATGTCGATATCTCCAATGTGGAGCGAGCACAGAAGTGCAATGAAGCGCAAGCGGATTTGGCTGTACGAATCCACGCCGACGGAGACAATTCCCCCAAAGCGCAGGGAATTTCTTTGCTATACCCGGCATCAGGCAGAGGGACGCAAGCTGTAACCGATCGGAGCAAGGACGCAGCAAGCATCATCCTGGGGGAGGCAGTAGCTTCAACAGGAGCCGTATCCAGAGGCGTTGTGCCGCGTTCGGATTTGACGGGCTTCAACTGGTCCACCGTGCCCTCCGTTCTTGTCGAGATGGGCTTTATGACCAATCCGGACGAAGATGAGAGGCTATCGGATGCCAACTATTTGAATCAGCTAACGGAAGGAATTGCGGCAGGAATTAATTTAGCCCTCGCTGTCAGGGCGGATGAGCCGGAAGTAGCAGGGCAGTCTCGCGTTTATTTGACGGCATCCAGCAATCCGTTATATGAATTGACGGACGGACGCATGGTCCGCGGCCAGATGGCGCTGTCACCCCAAACCGTGCAGGTCACCGCTGCTAAAGGCAGCTGGGGAAAAGTAACCACCTGGGCCGGTGAGAAGTGGGTGTATCTGGGACAGGCGGCCATTCCAGTTCAAGATGCTGACAAGCTGGCTGACGTAACGGAAGATACGCCGTTTTATCGAAGCCCTTCGGATTCGAATCCGGCGGGACGGTTATCTGCCCAGCAGATCCATGTGCTAGCCCAGTGGAACGAATGGTATTTGATCGATACCTGGATGGGCGGCATGTGGATACCGGCAGGGGGAACTATGAAGTAAGTACATAGGCAAACAAGGAGCCGCAATCGCGGCCCCAGGTTGTTGTGAAACCCTGTTTTCCATGAACATTGCTACATAGGGAGGTGGGGTATGCCTCGTAGGAGTTTACGTCCGCCTTTGAAATCCGTGAAAATACCGCTAAATATAATCCCATTTCACGGGTTTCAACAGCGGCTGGAGGGGCATACCCCACTGGAGTATATTGGCAATGCTTCAAGCAATATAGGTTTCCCGACAGACTCGAGCCGCAATCGCGGCTCTCTTTTTGCTTCAATCTGAAAAATGACTATTTACATCTGCCGAAAACTGTGATACCTTATATTTCGATACATATAGAAATAATGAAATGGCAAAGGTGAGATTACAATGGTCGAGGATAATGCAGAGGTACGGCAGGCCGTTAAAGTCTACAAGGCGCTTGGGGAGCCGACACGGCTCAAGATTGCATTGCTGCTGACAGAGGAAAGGAATCTGTGCTGCTCGGATATTATGAGCAAGCTGGAATCCGTAGCCGGCTCAACGCTGTCTCATCACCTGAAGCAGCTCACAGACTGCGGACTGCTGGATCTTCGCAAAGACGGTACCTACATCTATTACAGCGTGAACCGTGAAATCGCACAAAAATACGCGCCTTTTTTGCTGGAGTAATTTTTTTTAAGTATTATTTCCATATTTATAGAAATATAAAAATAAGAGTGGAGAGAGGAGCAATACAATGGGATCCTATCTTTGGAAAATTTATATGCTTGCGGCCGTCAGCTTCCTGGTCGGCACCTCGGAATTCATTATTGCCGGAATACTGGATAAGGTGGCTGCGGATATCGGGGTGCCTGTGTCCGCCGCAGGGCAGCTTATTACCGTATTTTCGCTTGCCTATGCGTTTGGGACACCGGTTTTAATGGCAGTAACCTCCCGCCTGGAACGGCGTAAGCTGCTGCTTTATTCGCTTGGCGTCTTCGTTCTCGGCAATGCCATCGCCGTGATATTACCCGGCTTCACATTCCTCGTCGCCTCAAGAATCGTTTTGGCTCTCAGTACCGGCGTATTCGTGGTAACCGCGTTGACGGTGGCCTCCAAGCTTGCACCCGCCGAGAAGCAGGGGAGCGCTATTGCCACACTCGTTATGGGCTTCTCCACCGCGCTGATTGTCGGTGTTCCAATCGGCAGAGTCGTGGCGTCCTTCTACGACTGGAGGATGGTGTTCGGAGGCATTGGTGTGCTCGCCTTGCTTGCTATGCTTGCCGTATCACTCACCATTCCCAAGTCGGAAGGCGAAGAGCCGGTGCCGATCGGCAAGCAGCTGGCCCTGTTGAGGGAGCCAAGAATTGCAGTAGCGCTGCTGATCACATTTTTCTGGATCGCCGGTTATGCGATTGCTTACACCTATATCTCTCCGTTCCTTCTCACGGTGACCGGCATGAGCGAGCAGGGCGTGAGCATCGGGTTATTCGCCTTTGGCATCGCCAGCTTGCTCGGCTCCAAATTCGGGGGCTACAGTACGGACAAATGGGGAGTCCCCCGTACGCTGATCGGAGGCATGCTGGTTCATGCGGCAGCGCTGGTTCTCATCTCCGTTGCAGGCCAATCCCAGGCTCTTATGCTCCCGCTGCTCGTGCTGTGGTCCTTCGCCGCCTGGTCTTCCGGGCCGACCCAGCAGTATAACCTGATTCAGCAGGCGCCGGAGGCATCGGGGATTATGCTCAGCTTGAACAGCTCCGTGCTGCAGCTGGCCATGGCGGCAGGCGCCGGAATCGGCGGGGTTGTCGTGGAGCAAGCCTCCCTTACGTCTATCAGCTGGATAGGGGCGGCCGGCGTGACGGTCGCAGCTGCCACAGCCGCAGCATCCTTAGGCCTATCGCGTTCAGAGGCGCGCAAGGCGGAGAAACGCAAGCTTCAGCAAATATAATATACCGGGACCGTCCGAAAGGGCGGTCTCGCTTTTTTTACCGCTAATGTGCCTTCAAATCCAGCTTAACCCAGGAGGACTGATGTGGTACGCTGAACATGATTTGGGTGTTCCCGGTTACCTTTTTCGTTCGGCTGCGTTGTTATGGATGTGAGAGGAGGAGCCATGATTGAAACAGCCTTTTGTCCTCATATATGACGGATGCTTTAACGATGTATACCGCTATGTCTACAGCAAGGTGGGCAATAAGTGGGATACCGACGACATAGTGAGCGAAATTTTTCGCAAAGCCTTTGAAAAGTATGAATCCTTGCAGGACCCTTCCAATGCCAGAGCATGGCTCTTCACCATCGCGCGCCATACGGTCATTGATTTTTACCGAAGAAGGAAGGATGTGCCGACGGGCGAGGAGATGGAGCGGGTGGCTTCCCAGGAATCATTCGCTGCTGAAGTTGAGCAGGAAGAGGAGCTGGATTGCTTGCAAAAAGTGCTGGCTTTTCTGCCGGAGGAGGATCGTGAGCTTGTAAAGCTCAAATATTTTGCAGGGCTTAAGCATCGTGAGATCGGGGAGGTCTTGAGCAAATCGGAAGAGGTTATTAAAATGCGCGCATTTCGCCTGCTCAAGAAAATGAGCATCCTTGTCAAAAACTGCCTGGAGGGTGTGAAAGCAAATGGATGACAGCCGGTTGGAACCGTCGCTGCAAGCTCTGAAGGACCGCATTCCGGTAAACGAGGATCTGAAGCAGCGGCTCAGACAGGAGTTCGTTAAGCCCGAAAGAAGAAGGTTCGGCCTTCGCCGGTGGGGAATTGCCGCGGCAGCGGCGGCAGTACTCATAGGCATCTGTACGTTTACGCTGCAGGGGCCCGAAGGGATCCGGAGCGTAGCTGCCCAATCGCTGCAGGTGCAGAATCAGATTTCGTTTGTCGATATCGGCTCGGGAAGCCCGCTCGACTTTACGGAGTACAAGGATACGGTGTACATTCCAATTGCGGGTAAAGGTCTTTTTGCCTACGACAGCCAAGGATTCCATCAGCTGCTTGCGCGGGAAGTGAGCAGCTCCAAGATCGATTCGAACGGCAAGCGCCTCATTATCGCTTCCGAGGGCGATTTGGCTATCTATGATTTGTCTACCGGACAGTACCGGGTGTTACTGAAGCAGGAGAACGACATTTATTACGAACAGCCCTCCTGGAAGGATGAACGCTCCGTCCTCTATGTGAAGAAGGTTACACAGCCGGGCCCGGAGCATGGCTTTATGGTCAAGGAATCCGGCATTTATGAACTGAATCTGGACACCATGCAGAGCAAAAAGCTGGGCGACGGATCAGCACCGTCTTATGCAAGCCAGGAACAGGCTATCGTATTTGAAAAAAGAGTGGGCGACGAGCCGCAAATCATCCGCAAAGAGCTGCAAGGCGGGCAGGAGACCGTTATTGATAACGGACGGTTCCCATCGGTGTCCCCAGGCGGAGAATACATTGCCTATGTGAAGACGGAGGAAACCAGCCGGGAGCTTCAGCCGGGTGCATCCGTCGAGGATCGTGTCGATCAGGTATGGATCGCCGATGTAAACGGTGCGACGAAGCGGTCGGTGACCAGTAATACGCCTAATGAAGCCGTGGATGAGCAGGAATGGGTCAGCTCGCTGCAGCCGGGAGGTATCCCTCAGGTGCTTGTTCATTCGGGTTTGTTCAGCTATTACAACCCGGTGTGGAGCAAGGAATCGGATAGTCTGTACGTTCTCAAGGGACGGAATGTGGAAGGACAAGGCATAAGCGTGATGCGCATCGATCTTTCTGCCGCTTCCTTGCAGACCGAGGAGGTCGTAAGAGCCTTTAATCAGGCGGCCATTCTCCGGGACGATGTATTTCTTCGCAGCCTGCTCGCCGGAAATCAGGAGTGGATGACGACCTCCAACCCTCATCAGATCAGCTTTTCGATCATAGGGACAGGGATGGAGAACCATCAACCGTATGTCGATGTGGAGGAAACGCGGGCTTATACGGCGAACCCGGATTACTCGGTAGGGTATTCCCGGTATTATATGGTCCGGTCGGACAAAGGCTACCTAATTGAAAGGGTAGGCAGCACGCCGGGAGGAGACGGCGTGCTCATAAGCGAGCAAAGGGATGGAGCGATTGCGGTGGAGAGGGCGAACGGGGAGCGGGAAGCGCTGCTCTCCAAAGCGGCGATTCCGCAGCAGCTGCGCCCGGCGGGAGACTTCCGCATTGCCTCGCTTGCCTATACGACGAAGCAGAAGCAGGTTGTGTTTACGATTCAAGCTCTGCAGGACCCTTCTCATAATCAGCAGGCTTCTGTGAAGGTTGTTCAATACGATATAGGCGAGAAGACGTTTAAGGAGCTGGCCCATATTCAAACGATAGCCGGTCTGGGCAACGTGGGCGTGGAGAGCATCATGGTCTCGCCGGATGGACGGTATGCGGCGCTGGATCTTTTTTCCGACGATGCTCCTCATCTCCGGTCCCATATCGTTCTGCTGGATATGGAAAAGAAGACGAGCATACCGCTTGAGGAGCGGATGGTCGATACGAGCGTGGAAGGAACCCATACGTACTATTGGGAAGGTGATAAGCTGCACTTTATGCTGACGAGCAGCGGACAGCAGCTCCATTATGTATGGAATGCCTCTTCAGGAACGATCGGACGGCCATAACAAACTACTGCGGCAAAGGGAGTCAGCCATGAATAATGGTTGGCTCCCTTTTGCCGGTTTAACGGCGGAATCTGCTCAAAATAAGGGATTACCGGCGGCCTGAGGGGGCTTTTTGGGCTTTGAGGCATTTCAGGCGGTACCGTTTGCCGTAGGCTCTTGCATAGGCTACGATTTTGCGGATCATGGACGTATCCGGTACTTTGGTGAACGGACAAGGATCGGGACGAGTGTTCACCTCCAAAATCCATGGATACCATCGGTGATCGATGGCGATATCAAGCCCGAGCTCTTTCATAGCGGGATAGGCACGGCTAAACTGGGCGGCGGTCAGATAAGCCAGACGGTCCATACCGGCAAGGATTCGAGCGGTCTGCTTCTTTCCGGCAGCCGGCACGAGCAGCGACCGCGGCATGAAAATCGTACCGCCTTGGCTGCCATTGCTGACGATTTTACGGGGGTGGGCGACCCTCGCAATGGTCCCGGTCCGTTCCCACTTGCCGGCCGGATTTTTTTGGATCACGACGCGAAAATCGTAAGGACGTCCACGGTATCTCAGCACGTGAATTCCTTTTTGAATCAGATAACTCCGCTTCCCTATGTGCTTGCTAAGCGACAGGTACATAGCTTGAAAGGTAGGGAAGGTGAAGGCCTGTACTCCTTTTTGATACCGATAGCCCTTCTTTAATTTGTCCACTCGCATCACCCCGATGCCCAAAGACCCTGACTCGGGCTTCACGTAGACCATTCGGTATCGATTGAGCATCTCATCCAGAAGCTTGCGCGACAATCGGCGAGTGACCGGGACATGACTTGCCAATCTCCGGTCTTGCAGCACGACCTGGGTTTTTTTCCATTTGCTGGATATGAACGTTATTTTGTTCAACGGTTGAACCCTCATTTCTGAGCTAATGTGGCTTGCGCTATATCATACGGTGGCGGATGTACAGAGGTGATTGCAGCCGGCTTTTCCGCATCGCAATGGGCTGATGGACGAACACGGGTTGCTAGGGGTGCATACAGTAAGTATGAATCTGGGGGCAATATTCTGTGAGGAAAGGGGAGGAGGCGGGTGTCAATCCCTGAAGAGCTTCGGCTGACTTTAGAGCTTATGAAACGGCAGTACCCTTGGTATGCCGCTGCAGCCGGAGAGAGGATGAACGCTGGCGAGTGGGAGGAGCTGCCGCTGGTTACGGCGGCGCTGCTGGAACAGTTCTACTACAACGATCAGAATCCGCTGTCCGAAAGGAGTGACTTGTACCGTTATCGAACGTCCGGAACCAGCTCCAATCGCCGTAAAACGATCTATTACTCCGAATCGGACGAAGAAGCTTATATGAAGATCAAGCTGGATGTTTTCCGCCAGTTGGTCGGATACGGCGGGTTCCGCAGAGCTTTGGCCGATATGGGTACGGGCCATGCGGAAGCGACTGCGGTGGATGTATTCCGCCGTCTCGGGATGGAAGCGGAATCCGTGTCGTTTCGTCTGCCGATAGAGGAGCACTTGGCGCGGCTAGAGCAATTTCAGCCTGAGGTGCTGTATACGATGCCCTCCATTCTGGAGCGCATTCTGCTTGCCTCGGACGATCCGAAGTCCTATGGAATCCGCCACGTCATTCTTGTAGGGGAGATGGCTTCGCCGGTGTGGACTCAGCGTGCAGCCGAACGATTGGGCTTGAATGTGCAGCAAATTACCGATACGTACGGTTCTATTGAGATAGGGACTATTGCGTACTTTTCTCATGAGCATGGAAGATATTTGTTCACGGAGGGTTTGCTCGCAGAGGGGGTTGCCGCCGAGGCTGTCGGGGATGGATTGGAGCCGTTGACAGAACCGGATGAGCAGGTGCTCGTGCTTACTTCGACCGTCAGGGAATCGTTTCCTGCCATAAGGTATGTGACGTATGATGTCGTACGCGATTTACGTCCCGTTCTGGTCGATGGCGTCCCGCGGCAAAGCTTTCAAAGTATAGTGAAGCGAATCGGGCCTGATTTAAAGCACGGAGAGAAAATTAGCATCTACGATATCGAAGATGTCGTTTTTCGCCGTCTGAGCACGGCCAGTGTACGCGTGAAAGTAACAGGGAACTCGCTTGCCGTCTATATATACAGCCCCCATGCGGAGGGGAGCGTTCTGGAGGGCATTCGGGCCGATCTGGAGAATCGCATTCCGGAAATTGGAGCTATGATTCGCGCGGGAATTTTGCAAGGTATCCAGGTCATAGGAGCGGACTTCGACGACTCGGATCATCGGGGCTCCGTCAAAAACAAAAAAATAAGCTATGAGATCGAGGGATGAAGATGGAGCTCGAAGGAGGCATAGCCGAAACAATCGGGGGCACCCCGCTCATCCAGCTGCGCCGGTTGTTCAGGGACGAATCGTTTTGCGTATTCGGGAAGATGGAGTGGATGAACCCGGCCGGGAGTGCCAAGGACAGACCGGCTCTATTCATGCTGCGCGAAGCCATCCGGCGGGGGGAGGTCACAAGCAGCAGTGTGGTGATCGAATCCAGCTCGGGCAATCTGGCGATCAGTCTGGCCCAATTGTGCTGTTATCTGGGGCTGCGCTTTATTAGCGTTGTCGATCCTCGTACCACGGAGCAGCATAAGCGGATGATTCGCGCTTTCCACGGAGAGATTGATTTGGTGTCCGAGCCGGATCAGGCAACCGGAGAATTTTTGCCCGCAAGGCTTCGCAGGGTGGGAGAATTGCTGAAGCAAATACCGAACAGCTACTGGACGAATCAGTACGGCAATCCGGACAATTACCTCGCGCATGCCGAAACGACGATGAAAGAAATAGGGGATCAATTAGGCCCTATCGATTATTTGTTTTGCGGCGTCAGCTCCTGCGGTACGATCCGGGGATGCATGGAATATATCCGCAGCCGCCAGTGGACGACGCGCATCATTGCGGTGGATGCGGCAGGCAGCATGATATTTGGCGGTCCCAAGGGTCCGCGTAAATTTCCCGGCCTCGGCTCAGGAATTACACCGGATTTGTATCGTCCCGATATGGCCGATCATGTAGTCTATGTATCGGATCAGGACTGCGTTAAGGGCTGCCGCGATCTGGTCCGTCAGGAGGCCATTCTGGCAGGAGCATCCTCCGGCGGCGTGATAGCCGCTATCCGCCAATGCAGAGGCATGATACCGGAGGGCTCGGTATGTGCTGCGATATTGCCGGATCGTGGCGAGAGATACTTGAACACGGTTTACAATGACGAGTGGATTCGAACGGAGCTGGGCCTTCATCCGGATTCTGTGTAGGAGGGACAATACATGCTGTATTTGCACGACGGCCACATCCGTGAGATAGGGGTCGACTGGGGTAAGCTGATTGGATTGATAGAGGAGGTCATCCGGTTAAAGGATGCCGACCGTACGTCACATCCGTTGAAGCCTTATCTGCGGTTCCCCGATGAGCCCGCAAACCGGATTATTGCGATGCCTGCTTATGTAGGCGGAAGCTTCGACATTGCCGGCATCAAATGGATTGCCAGCTTTCCGGGCAACCGTCTGCAAGGGCTTCCTCGTGCTCATAATACGATTCTGCTGAATGACAGCTCCACAGGCAAGCCGATTGCCTTTATCCATAGCGGCATGCTGAACGCGATTCGCACGGCGTCCGTCAGCGGGCTTATGCTTCGGGCTTACCTTGCAGCTCGAAGACAGGACTCGTTGCGGGTCGGCATTATCGGTTGGGGGCCTATCGGCCGGCTTCATTTGGAGATGGTTAAGCAGGTGGTTGGCGATAAGCTGGAGCGGGTCGCTTTATTTGATTTGAATGGAATCGACCCTAGCTCGGTGCCGGCAGATGTTCGGGAGATGACAGTCATTGCCGATGACTGGCGTACGGTATACCGCAGCTCGGATATATTCGCTACATGCACTGTAGCATCCGAGCGGTATATTGATGAGGCTCCGCCGCCCGGAGCGCTGCTGCTGAATATATCCCTGCGGGATTATCAGCCTGCCAGCGCAGCCCGGTTGAAAGCGATCGTCATTGACGATTGGAAGGAAGTATGCCGTGAGAACACCGATGTGGAGCAGCTTCATCTGCAATATCAATTGCAAGAATCCGATACGCGCTCGATAGCGGACGTGGTATGCCGGAATGCTTTATCTGAATATGATGCGGAGGAGCCGATCTATTTCAATCCGATGGGCTTAGCCGTATTTGATATTGCCATAGCCCAGTATTATGTGCGGGAGGCTGTCAGGTCCGGAATAGGGATACCCCTGGAGGAATGAATCAGCAAGAAGAACGATAGACGGAAGGTTGCCGTAACAAAGTATAGGGGCAGTAGCGGCGCATGCAAGCGCTTAGCTCGATCCTATACGGTTGCTGGCAACATTTTTTTTTACAACAAGAGGCAAATCGGTATATTATTAAGATAGTGTTATTTCTCTATTCCAATTCTAACTACTCCTATAGGATATTCAAATACGAAAGGAGGGGGCAGCATGTTCATATCTCGGCGGAGCCGCCAGTGGCTCATCCTGGTTTGGTTTGTCGTATGCTTCGTTCTGTTCCCATTAACCCCTCCCATCTCACAAAACCTGACATTCGAAGAAAACATGTTGAGCCAGTTCAACGAAACGCCTGCTTTCATGCGGGTCGTGCCCGAAGCCACCAAGATTTCGGTTCCCGTTCTGATTCCTCCGGTACCTTGGTTCGACAAAGAGCGTCCCGATCCATGCTACCTGCTATTGATAGTTACCTTTGTTATTTTCCTGCGATCCAAAATACCCAAAATACTTAAGAAGGCCGTGCTGGCCCCTCTGAAATATACCTCGGATTACGTGGGCATCGCTTATTCCAACCTAACCGCAAAGTAGGAATGAATAAGTGTAAGAAGAGGGGATTTCAATGACGAACATGCCATTATCACAAGAACAAATTGCAGCACAGCATCAAAAAGTAACCCGCACTAAATTTCTGCAGCGCATTTTTTTCATGGTATTCGGATCGGCAATATTCTCGGTAGGTCTGGAAATTTTGCTTGTACCGAACCATATTATTGACGGGGGTATCGTAGGGATATCGATTATTTTATCGCACCTGCTGAATATTCCGTTAGGCGTTTTTCTCGTACTGCTCAATCTGCCGTTTCTGATGATAGGATACAAACAGATTGGGAAAACCTTTGCGATATCGACCTTATTCTCGGTTCTTATTATGTCTATAGGCAGCTCCCTGCTGCATTCGATCAAGCCGTTCACTATGGATCCGCTGCTTGCGGCCGTCTTCGGCGGTATCATTCTCGGTATCGGCGTAGGCCTTGTCATCCGTTCGGGCGGTTCCCTGGACGGAACGGAGATTGTCGCTATCCTGTTCAGCAAAAAAACACCGTTCTCCGTAGGCGAGATCGTCATGTTCTTCAACCTGTTTATTCTTAGCAGCGCCGGCTTCGTCTTCGGCTGGGATCATGCGATGTATTCCCTGATTGCTTATTACATTGCGTTCCGGATGATCGATATTACGATTGAGGGTCTGGATCAATCCAAATCCGTATGGATCATCAGCGATGAATCGGAAAAGATCGGTCAGGCGATCACCTTCCGCCTTGGCCGCGGCGTAACCTACCTGAATGGGGAGGGCGCCTTTAGCGGGGATGACAAGAAGGTCATCTTCAGCGTTATTACGCGTCTGGAGGAAGCGAAGCTGAAATCGATTGTGGATGAGCATGATCCGAATGCATTTCTCGCTATCGGTAACATTCACGACGTGAAGGGCGGACGCTTTAAGAAAAAGGACATCCACTAATAAAAAAAGGCAGCTCCAGGAGGCTATTGGCCTCTTCGGAGCTGCTATTTTTTTCAACCTGCGGGGCGGAATCCCCGTTTAAGCCGGCGCCGTCAGAGTCAGAGGTTAGACCGAAGCGGGATTCCAGCCATCTCCGCCAGCCAATACCTTGTCGATAGCATAGGCTTGGGCTTCCTCTGCCGTCAGCTGCTTCGACCAGCTAACCCTCTGTTCGGCAGCGGCTCCCGGGCCTTGGTTGCGATACTCGCAAAAAGCAGTCGTTTGCTCACTCTCCGGCTTGTTCCAATTATCCCATCCGGCCGCGTGAATATGCTCACCCATCCAGCAGTGCAGGAAGGCGGCTTTGGCATAGTTTCTCCATGGTCTGCCCAGATAGACGGATTGTGCCGGGGCGTCGCTGGTAAGACGGCATTCGTGGAACACGTAGCCGAAAGGAACCTCCTCCGGGGTAGAGGGGGCTGTCAGCCAGCCGTGAACGGAATCCGCCGGGAACTCCTGCGCATCTTTTTCACCCAGGCGCCGTTTGGAAAAAATCTCGCATTGGTGAAATACGGCTGTAGCCGAGCCGAATATGAAATCGACATCGCCTTCGATGTAGCACTGCTCATAATACTGCCGCACGTTTCTGCGGGGATAGCCTTCACGCGGTCCGCCGAAATGCGCTCTTTTCATGGGAGCCGGAGGCAAAGGTCCGGTAAACAGCGTATCCTGATGGCCGAGAAAGCGGCAGTTTTTGAACACCGCCCGGTCTCCGTCCACATAGGCTGCGAGAGCTTGACCGACAAGGGCGCCGCGTCCGGCCGAATTCTCAAACGTAATCCGTTCCGCTGTGAAATCGTCGGCTCCAACGAAAAAGGAGTAGGAGTGAAATGTTTCATAAGGCTCACCGTTCGGGAATGTTTTTCTGGCATAATCATCGAAAGTAATGATCGTGTGCTCCGCGCTCTCACCTATGAGGTGGACCCGTGGCTTCTCCACATGAATCTTTTCTTTGTAAACTCCAGGTTTTATATAAATGACAACCGGCTCGGAGCGGTCGTCCGGTATACGGTCCAGCGCTTCCTGAACCGTGCGGAAATCTCCGCTTCCATCGGATGCTACTATCATGAACGCCTCACCTTTTTCAATAGAAATAAGTAAATGTTATGCATCCAGTTTACCAGAACGAACGTAAATACAATAGAAGTATTCATAGAGACAGGCTGGGAATTACGGGATAGGGCCGCTTGGATTTTTTTATTCCAATTCGATGCAGCTTCCTCTTTTGGAAGGCATTGCTATAACGGTTTTCCTTGCTGTACACTAAGATAGGGATACTGGAATGGAGATGAATCGATGGACAATGTGAGGCGCTTTTTTGCAAATTTAACGGTAAGACGATTTTCCATTCTTGCGGTTGTCTGCCTGCTGCTGTTTAGTATAAGAGATATGCTGAACATGGTGCTGCTAACCTTTTTAATCGCTTTTGTCATGCATAGCCTGCAAAAAGTCGTATCCAAAAGAATCAGCAAGTATGTTGTGGTGAACAGCAAGGTTATTATTATTCTGCTGTATCTGATCTTTGTCGCTACGATAGTTTTCGCACTCATTCATTATGTACCGAAGGTATTTATTCAAATCAAGCAGCTGAAGGACAGTCTGGTTGCCTTTACGGCTCTTCCTGCACCTGAGGACGAGTTTTCCCGTTACATTTACAAAACGTTGAAGGATTTGAACCTGCAAGCTTACGTCAAGCAGGGCTTTGAGTACGTGCTTCGAATCAGCAATTGGGGGACGACCTTCATTTTGTCGTTAATCTTGAGTCTGGTCTTCGTTCTGGAGAAAAGCCGCATTGCTGCATTCACATCCCGGATGAAAACAAGCAAATTGTCCTGGCTGTACGAGGAGCTGGAGTACTTCGGCAAAAAGTTCATCCTGTCGTTCGGCAAGGTGATCGAAGCCCAGCTGTTGATTGCGATCTGCAATACGGTATTTACGGTTATCGGACTGTGGATTCTAGGCTTCCCTTACTTGTTTGCGCTGTCCATCATGATCTTTCTTCTGAGCCTTGTTCCTGTAGTGGGTTTTGTGGTTTCTTTGGTTCCGTTATGTCTGATCGGGTACAATATCGGCGGACTGACGATGGTGATCTATGTCGTTGTTATGATCGCCGTCCTGCATGCCTTGGAAGGATACTTGCTCAATCCGAAGCTGATGTCATCCAAAATGAACCTTCCGATGTTCTATACCTTCGTTGTTCTTGTCTTCTCGGAGCATTATCTGGGGGTATGGGGATTGATTCTGGGGATTCCGATCTTCGTTTTTTTGCTCGATATATTGGATGTCAATACGAAAGAATGAGCTGAAAAAAACTGCTTTTCGTTTCCTGTGAAAAGCAATAATAAAGGCAATCCGTACGTAAGTGGGTTACGACGGGTTGCCTTTTTTAGCGTGATAACTGCGCACATCACCTGAATCAGCTGCGCAGCTGTGTTAAAGCCGCAGCGGGTAGAGCCCGCTTAAGCTTCGTCGTCTTCCTGCAGCAGCTCCTGCACCGCTATCAGAGCCTGAGTCCGGGAGGAGACTCCCAGCTTCTCATATAGCCGTGAAAGATACACCTTGACCGTCCCCTCCGATAAAAAGAGCTCTGCGGCGATCTTCTTGTTAGTGGCTCCCTGCCGGAGCAAGCGGAGCAAATTCAATTCGCTGCGGCTTAAGGACACGTCCGAAGCAGAGGAGGCTTGGGCTGCCGGACGTTCCCCGTTCGGGAACAAACTTAAAAGCATGGCGACGTAAGCCGCGGAGACTGGGCTTCTGCCCCTGCCGGCTTCCGATTGAGGCGGACCTTGCTTGGCATAGAGGGACAACAATTCCGCCATCGGTGTCCCCTCATCCAGAAAGCTGCGGACATATTGGTTTTTTTCGCCGATTAGAAGCGCTTCATGAAGATGGCTCAGAGCATCGCTGCGATGTCCCCTCTGATATTCAAGAAGCGCCTGCAGATTGCTGATTTCTAACAGACTCGAGACAAGCTGCTCCCTCTCGCATTGAGGCTTGAGCAGCTCGAGCA
This sequence comes from Paenibacillus sp. OAS669, assembly GCF_014873645.1. Lineage (NCBI taxonomy): Bacteria > Bacillati > Bacillota > Bacilli > Caryophanales > Paenibacillaceae > Paenibacillus > Paenibacillus sp. OAS669. The sequence continues at coordinate 216,071 of NZ_JADBDR010000007.1, read as the reverse complement.
AGCGAAGGGCTTCTTTCTCCTTGCGCTGCTTAGCCAGCAGACGGACAAAGGTGACATATTGGAATTCCCGGCTGAAGGTAGGTCTGTCCTTGACGGACAGCTCGAGCGGGGCAAGCTCCTTCCTGGCCTTGGCCAATTGTCCTTCCCTCAAATACAGACGGGCTTTGAAAGCTCTCAGCAGGTTCATCCAATGCATCCAGTTGGTGCCGAATTCGCTGCGGGCCTCTTCCATTACTTCCTCGATGATGGAATGAGCCACGTGTGGCCTGCCTTCCGCTGCGTGAAGCAGAGCCTGCGTAATGCGAAGCGGTACGATCAGACCGGGAGTTGCCTTGGTTAAGGCAGCCCCTTCAACGAAGGAGGCTGCTTCACGGGAGCTGTCCAGCTTGTTCCACTCGTAATATCCTTCGGCAAGCGACTGCTTCACGTACAAATGAATGAGCGAATGCTGCCAGCCATGCGACTCCAGCACCCCCATGAAGAGCTTGCCGACCGCTTCGGTATCGCTCGACAGCTGTCCCTTGAGGCCTAGGGAAGTCCTTCTTACCAGCGGCTCGGTTATGTTGTAGTTGAAGCCGTAGTAGATCGGATTTGCCGGCAGCATATCGTTCAGCAGGCTATCCTTGGAGGATAGCCACTTGTCGAATGCCCCGGTAGAAACAATTATGTTCGATCTCACGAACAGGATGCCGCTTTGCAGCTGCCTCCGCCTTGCCGTATCGTCTAATCCCAGGCATCCGGCCTCCACTGTATCCAGTGTGGTATCGGAGCGCTGCAGCTGTCCTGTCAGCATGAGAACAAAGGAATGCAGAAGCAGCGTTTCGAGTGACAGGTCGAAGTCAGCAGGGAAGCTCTCCAGCCAGCGAAGAAGGGTGACCACCTCACCCCGCTGCAGAACCGCAGGCAGATGCCGTTCCAAATAAAGCTCCGCCAGCGGATACGCTTCGGCAGCTAACGCATGATCGATAGCTTCGTCCATCCACCCCCGTTTGGCGTTCTCCATGCTGGCCCGCTTGTTGGATAAAAGCCACTGGCCGGGATCTGTTTTTTGCAAAAGCTCCCGCAGGTACCTGGCGAACAACGGATAGTAGCGAAACCATTGGTTATCGTCGTCCAGCGGGACCAGGAACAGGTTCAGCTGCTTAACGGTTTCGAGCATAGCGAGGCTGTCCAGGTCAGGGCATATGGTGGCGCATATTCGCAGATCCATCCGATCCAGCACGCTGGTGGCCAGCACAAAGCGATATACATCGTCCGGCAGCTTGGATAGGACCTCATGGAACAAATAATCCGAGATGCTGCGGTGGCTTCCTTGAAATTCCGCGATAAACCGGTCGTAGTCCCTCTCGGAGCGCAGCGCTATCGAGATCAATTGCAATCCGGTAACCCATCCTTCCGTTCGCAGCACCAATTGTTCGATTTGCAGGCAGGAGAGGTTCAACCCCGGCATGTTTAGGAAAAACCTCTCGGTTTCCTCTTGGGTAAACTGCAGCTGCAGGGCGTGAATATCGTGGCGCTCCTCCCTAATCATCCATTTTGCAGTAGAGAAGGGCAGCTCCGTTCGCGTGGAGATCACTATATGCATGGCAGGGGGCAAGTAGTCTATGAAATACGAAAGACTATCATGAATCCGCTGCTCGTCTATCTGCTGATAATTATCCAGAATAAGAGAAAGGGGACCAGGCAGCGAATACAATTCATTGATTAATGCATCCAGAAAGGTGCTGATGGAGGCGCTGGGAAGAATATGAACCAGAGGCAGGAAACGACCGGCGCGGTCCGGAACGGCGGATGCAAGCGCATGAACGATATAACGCCAAAATCGGAGCCAATCATTATCCAGGCGATCCAAGGTCACCCAGGCGCTCTGCTGTACCCGGGCATGCGCCCATTGAGCCAGCAACGTCGTTTTACCGAACCCTGCAGGCGCACATATCAGCGTAATCCGGCCCTTTATCCCTTCGGTAACTGAATCCAGCAGCCGGTCTCTTGGGATCAGATGATCCTTGAGAGCAGGGACGGCGATTTTCGGTTTTAATAAATTAAGTTCTGTGTCCGTTGTTGGAATCATAGGCTCCTCGCACAATTTGACAGGATTCATCAGGGAATCAAGTCGGATCTATGTTTCATTATAACGGAATATAGGGAAAAAGGTCACTTGCAGGAAGAGGGTAAAATGGAAAGATGCAGGTGAAACCCACCGGAAGCTTTGGAGGGAAAGACAGAAAGCACCGGGACCTTTACGAAGGCCCGGTGCTAATTCAGATGGTATATGAGCTCGCTATACCTTTGCTTTTGAAATGTTCTGAACCGCCTGATCGCCTAAGCGTTCCTTAAGCTGCTGCAAATACAGTCTGCGCGGTTCCACATGCTGTCCGTACTGATCCCAGAAGCCATCTTCACGGGGGCGCAGGTCATGCTGATTGGGCAAAAACGGGCGCTCCTTCGTTCCCACGTGCCCTATCGCATAGTTTTGGGCAGTTGGGGGCTGCTGCACCGTGAGCTTGCCTTCCGTGTTCCAGGCGACGTAGTTCGCGCCGGCCCAGCCGTGTCCGCTTCCCATCCATCCGCGGTCGCGAACATAGATAGGGGAGCGAACGTTATCGAATAACCCGCCGACCGACCAGCGATGATGGGGCTCGCTGGCATTATAATCGGTGCGTGATTCGCTATCGAGGAACACGTTCGGCCCGCTGACTTTGGCATCGAAGACGAAGGCATGGCGCGCCGTTTCGGTATCGCAGCGCTGTACGAGCGCCAGCTGCCCCGTCACATGGAAGCAGTAGCGGCGTCCGCCGGTAATGATGCTCACCATATCGCGGACCGTGCAGTCCTGAACGGTCACCCATTTGGCATAGCGGTCAATCGTAACGAGAGAATGCTCCAGATGGTATCCTGTCACATCGCGAACCCAAGCGTTCTTGACATAATTTAACGTGACGAAGTTAATGGTATGGGACTCGTCCGCGCAATAAGTCGTGCTGCCGGGCTTTCCATCCACTTGGGTGTCCGTAATGTCTGGATTGAAGTCGGAGTCAATTCTGAGCTGCTCCAGACCTACTTGTTCGATGCGGCCCTTATCGTCATACAGGAACAGCCTTCCGCCTCCCCAGCGGGCTTCAATCGCATTGGTGACCGGTGCATCAATTGTAATCCGGTTCCCTTCAATGTCCGTGATAACGCGGTCAAACAGCAGCTCGAACGGTGCCCACTGCTTCGTCCCGCCGGCGTTCGGCCGCGGAGTGATCGTATCCATGCCGATCGCGCTGATCCAATCCGCATTGCCGTACCGGATGACGGCAACCGTATCGCCTATGGAGTAGCCGCTGGCATCGGCAACATGGAAGGTCCTGGAGCCGGAAGGAACGTATAGGTCCGTAATGTCCGTGCCGGTTTCTTCCACGATACCGGGTTCGCTGCCGAGCACCTGCAGCAGATCCCGTCGCACCGCTCCGGTTCCGTGGAGAATGGTTCCGTCCTCGCCTTGTCCCTCCCCGCGAAGGACGACGCCGCTTTCGCGTATGTAGAGCGTGCCTGCAATGCGGTAGGTCCCTCTCTGCAGCAGCAGTGCGCCGCGGAAGCCGTCTTCACCGATCGGCATACGGGAAATTTCGTCGATAGCTTGCTGAATGCGGGCTGTATCATCGCCTTCCTCGGAGGAAGGGCTTACAATTAAGCGTACCGGTACATCGGGAATAGGGACGCCGCCGCCTTTGTAGCCGCAGTTGGAGAAGTCGGCGATCCGGTTGCCTTTGTAGTCCGGTACATAGGTCATGCGCCCGCCAGCATCCAGAAAGGCGATCTGGCTTTGCTCAGGGGACAGGCTGTCTTGATCCATGACCATAAACGTAAAGCTGTCATAGACAGGGACGTGTTCGTCCGAATGGAGGCAGATGCGGATTTCATATAAGCCGTCGGCAAGGGATGCGGTTTCGAACGCTGCCAGCTGTTCTTGGCCGGACGCCATTCTCAGTTCGGATGGGGCTTCCAATACACGGGAACCCGAGGTGCAGACCAGCTCGAGTGTCAATCGAATGTCCGAATAAGCCTGTATCCGGATAGCTGGCACAGCAGCCCCGGGCGGGAGGATAGCTGGATGGCCGATCTTCTGCAGGAGCGAAGGGTGCTCCAGCGTCCAGCTCGCGATGCCTGGTACGGCTGCATCCTCGTTCAATGAGGGATGGGCTTCGTTTAGCATTCGTACACTTCCTTTGTTATCGAATTAGTGGAGGGCTAAAGAGAATCATAAATCACAGATTCTCTCCATAATCTTGGATTGAAATTTTTTACATACCTTAGATCTTACAATGGGAGCACAGAACACTCAATGGGGTAACTTATGGTTTGCTGTGCCTATTTACTTTCGGATTACAGCCTAATTGGGATGAATAGAGAAGAAGGGCCCGCCGTTATGGGGAGCCCTTAATTTTTCTTTCCGTATTCATTTATTCGATGGGTACTTGCCAGTTCACATCCCGATGTTCCTTCTGTATCAAGTTATAGCTTATAGTAAGCTCCTCAGGCTGGTGATCCAGTTGAGGGATAACGAGCGCTCCGCGAACGGTAACGAGACCGTTCTCGTCTCTTGAAGATGTTTTCTGCAGATAAGCATCGTATTCCACTCCCTTCTCATCCTTAACCTTCCACTCGTCCAGATTAACGACGCCTTGGGCATAAGCAGCCTCTACTTCAAGCACGCCGCCCCGGTCGCTGATCTCCTTATCACCGATTGTCAGCTTGGCGTCATCCTGTTTCCACACGAACTGCTTGAACTGTAATCGATTTCCGCCGCTTTCCAGGTTCACAGGCTCTTGGCTCAACTGAGCTGGGGTCAGCTTGGCATGGAAATCAGCCAATTCACTTGTATAGATGGAATGAAGCTTGAACGTAAGCTTGCCGTACTTATCGGATGGCAGCGGCGAGAACGAATGCCACAAGGTCATGGCACTCCCGTCACCTGTTCCCGAGATTCCGTTTACGATGGAATTTTTGGCGATGCTGAGCCCGGAGTCGAATAAGTCATCCCATGCGGCGGCCACACGGCCCTGCTCGTCGATAAGCTCATAGGACAGCTGATAGCTTTTCAATTGGTTGGCAGCGAAGGGATCCAACTTTACGGCACCGGTGCTGTCCGTCTGTTTGGGGATCGCAGCTTCGATCCTCTCGTTAACTTCCGGGGATATTCTGGTATCCAAAGATAGCAAGGTGACGCTAGGGGCGAATATCGCACGTTCCAAGCCGATCGTCAGCCCTTGAGGAGTAGTGTACTGCTTGTCAATCTTGACGGTCTTGGTTGCCGCTTTCGCTTGCGACATATCAATAGGAATGTCAATTTGCCAATTGCCGCTCGTGCTGCCGATTTTCGTCCAACGAATCTCGGCGATCAAATCGTTCGGGATTTCTTTGCCGCTGCCGACGGCTTCCGTAAGCTCCTGCTTCACCATCAGGGAATGTTCGTCTTTACTGGTAGTCCAGCCGCCTCCCATCGGACCCAGCACCGGAACGCCCGATTTATCCTTGATAACAAAATCCACATACATTCTCATATCGTTGGGATCGATGTACTGCCCATCGGGACCTTTGGCTTCGGCGATAACGGCGATGCGCACCGGATCGGCCATAACCTCCTTGACTTCCAGAGTAATGCCCTGATCGGTCGTTTTTAAATCCAGCGGATGAACGAAGCCTTTCTGTACGGCGTCTACCATGCCCTGATCCACTTGTTCCGTATTATTGAAAAAGCTCTTCACATAATCAGCGAAGGTCGGCGATACGAAGGTGCCCAGCGATACGGCTACGGCCAGGCTGGCAACGGTAATCGTTATTTTTTTCACGATATCTACACTCCTTTTTTTCCAGTCCATCTTATAGACGGCGATAGCCTTTCCGTCTTCCGCAACGGGTTCGGCGGCCGGAACATAAGGGGCGACTTTATCCAGAATTTCATTAGTAAAATCCGGTGGAACGTCCGCTTCATTCATATCGGCGTCAAACTGATCCCAAGCATCCAGATAAAGCTCCAGCTCCCGGCGGCATTCGCTGCAGGTCTCGAGATGCTTCTCCAGCCGGACGCTTTCCGAAGGTGAAAGCCGATTGTCCATGTAGGCTGTCAATTGGTTAGATTTCATGCACTTCATAGAGAAACGCTCCCTTCGTTTCGGGATCTTTCAAGCTTTCGCGCAATTTTTTGCGGGCGCGATACAAGCGCATCTGCACCGTGCTGACCGGGATAGAAAGGCGCTCCCCGATTTCCTGGTAGCTTAGAAATTGAATATACCGCATGATCAACACAGTACGGTAATCTTTGTCCAGCTCCATAATGTGGGACTCCAGCGCCAGCTGCCGTTCTTTTTCCAAAAAAACGGTCTCCGGTGTGGAGGTTTGAACGGGGTCAAAGTCGATCCCGGTCATTAATGGAGTGCGTTTGCGCTTGCGGAGCTCGTCGACGCACCGATTGGCGGCGATCCGATAAAGCCATGCCGAGAAGCTGTGCTCCGGCTTGTAATCGCACAAATGGTTATAAGCTTTAATAAAAACCTCTTGAGCTATATCCTGAACTTCCGGCGAATTCCCGAGCATCCGCTGGAGGAGGGCAAACACTCTTACTTTATACCTTTCGATTATGGGACCGAACGCTTGTTTATTTCCTTGCAGAATCTGTTCTACCAATTGTTTATCATCCTGCATGTTCACCCTCCTATCCAAAAAGGTTGCTGCGCAGCAAGGGTCCTTTTGGTTCGTTCATTTATGTATGACGAATTCCAGCGGAAAACCTTTCTCGCAGGGCGAAAAAAAATCAGCTCCACCTTTTGCGGCAGGGTATGGAACACTGCATTCCTTTTTTAGTCTGGGTTCTTAAGCTGTACCGTACAAGCCCGGGGCTATCCTATGTCAATGGAGAGTATGAGGCTTAATGGCCTGTGCCATGCCTTATTTAATACAATACGGTCAGCAATTGCAACCCTTTCATATTTTTATATTGGCCCATGCTTATAGTCACATAATCCAGATACCCTGCAAAATAAAAAAGAGCCTGATCTCCAGGCTCTCCGCTTGTTCAATATTTCACTACCGGCCATTTCTCCTTGCGAAGCGAGCGCATCAGCTCCGGAGAGGCGTGCAAAGTTTCTTGAACCAGCTGATGAGGCGTGAGCGCCATCCACTGATTGAGCGATACGTCGGCGAACCGGCTGCTCTTGAACATCTCCAGGAACCATAGGCTTTGGTCACCTGTATTCTGAATGTAATGGCCGTAGGCGAATGGAACATAACCGACATCCCCGGCACGGACGTCGAAGGTTCGGGCATTGCCGTTAGCGGCAAATACAGTCATGCGGCCCTTCCCCGTAAGATAGTACTGCCATTCGTCATTATTCGGATGCCAGTGCATCTCTCTCATACCGCCGGGCTCGATCTCTACCAGGGCGGCCGCGATGCGGGTAGAGATGGGGAAGTTGGTAGAGTCGACGATGCGGACCGTTCCGCCCGGCGTGCGGATCGGCTGTTGGGCATACAGCCGGTGTACGAAGCTCAAAGGTATGGTACCGTAAGGGTCCGGCACCTCTTGGACCGATATCGGACCGGGGACCGGCGCTTGAAAGATATATCTTTGCTTGTTCGGGAGGTCGGCAAAGGCGCTTTCCGGGATGCCGAAATTGGCGGACAAGACGTCACGCGGCGTATGGGCGAACCAGTCTGTGATGCTGAGGGTGTTATTGTCGGAGAAGGTGCCGTCATCGAAGACCAGTAGAAATTCGCAGCCGCCCTCCAGACCCTGGATCGAGTGGGGAATACCCGGAGGAAAATACCATAGATCCCCCTGCTCGACATCTGCAATAAAGTTGCGTCCATCCTGATCGACGGCCGTAATTCGGGCGCGTCCGAGCAGCATCAGCGACCATTCCGCCTGCTGGTGCCAATGGAGCTCTCTGACCCCGCCCGGAGTCAAGGCCATATTGACTCCCGAGATCGTAGTTGCGATCGGGAGCTCTCTCTCGGTTACCTCCCTGGCCCAGCCGCCGTGCTCCAGCCTCATGTGCGTATCGGAAAAAGAGAATCTCATATTGGGGATTGTACCCGCATCCGTTGGAGGCGGTACGAGCATATCGGGGTTTTGCAGGTCGCGCATCACATCCCTGGGTCCGCGATCGACGGTACCGGTACCGTCAGCCCGTATAGGCTGGGGCACTTGTACCTCTCCTGAACGCTGTAGGGGCTTTTTGCTCATGATGATCACTCCTTTCAGTTTGTCGAAAAACCCGACTCCGGTGTTCCTAAAATAACTTACTTATCTTTTTACCTTATGCGGGGGACGAGGTGATGTATGTCAGGATAAGAAGCACGCAAAAGGTTGAAAAATCCGTCCCCCCGACAAGGAATCTCGAGCTGCTTGAGGAATCTTTTAATCAAGCAAGAGAGCATGCATAAAGGAGGAGAACGAATTGACCATAAATCAAACCGCATTCGTGACAGGCGCTGACCACGGGGTTGGACTGGGCTTGGTTCAAGCGCTGCTGGAGAGGGGCTGGACCGTATTTGCAGGCCGATATGCCGCTAAGGAAGGGGAGCTGGATCGGCTTCAGGGTGCTTATAAGGAGCAGCTGCATGTAACGGATTTGGATATTGCCGATGATGGTAGCGTCAGGGCGGCAGCCGCCCGGGTAGGGGAGTTTACGGATCGTATAGACCTTCTGATCAACAATGCAGGAATTTTGGGAGACATCGAATCGACAATATTGGATGAGCTGGATTTTGCGGAGATGCAGCAGGTGTTTAATGTCAATGCCTTGGGAACGCTGCGGGTTACACAAGCGTTTCTGCCTATGCTGCTAAGGGGCGAAGGCAAGCTGCTGGCCAACATTTCCTCGGAGGCGGGCAGCGTCGGAAGCTGCACTCGCATCAATTGGTACGCTTATTGCATGTCCAAGGCCGCATTGAATATGCAATCGGCTCTTATTTACAACCAGTTCAAGGGCGATGGACTTAAGCTGCTCGTACTGCATCCCGGCTATGTCCAAAGCTACATGCACGGGGAGCTGAACACCAAGGCTTCACTGACTGTAGGGCAGGCGGCCGCCAACATTATACGCACTATTGAGAATCATGCTTCGTACGAACCGATTGACGGCAAACCGCCGTACATTCATACGGCCACAGGGGAACGATTGGTTTGGTAATTATTCAAGGTGCCGGGGAACCGGAGCATTGCGGCAATTCATGACAAGGAGGAGCCTCAGTAATGACAGGAGTTCAAAAGCAGAATAGGAGCGCCGTTATATTAGGAGATATAGAGAATAAGAAGTATCATCCGCTGGATCGTATCCAACAGGATCTCGTGGAGATGCTTGGCGATGATTTCACAGTCACCTTTACGGAAGATTACGAGGTTATGACCCCGGGACGAATTTCTTCGATCGATGTATTCGTTGCTTATACAGATAAGTGGGACGAGCCGGTAACGGACGCACAGGCGGCTGGGTTAACGGAATATGTGGCGGCGGGCGGGGGGCTTGTCGTGCTGCATACGGGGGTTTCTCTGAGTGCGCATGAGAAGCTTCTGGAGCTAATTGGAGCCCGGTTTACAGGGCATCCTCCTTATCAAGGGCTGGATTTTGAAGCGATCAAGGATGGGTCGGGCGAGCATCCGATCGTGCGGGGGCTGGAGCCTTTTCGATCGGAGGATGAGCCCTATCAGTATGATTTTGCCGAGGGGGTTGAGAAGCAAGTCATTCTCCGGTACGTTCTGGACGGTGAAAGCTACCCGGCGGCTTGGGTCAGGCAGATAGGAAAAGGGCGTCTGGTATCGCTGATGCCGGGGCATAATTCGAATTCACTGCAGCATCCAGAGGTACGCAAGCTGATTTTGCGAAGCTGCCTCTGGGCTGCCGGGAGATTGTAGCCGGACATTTCAAACTGGGTGTCCCTTGTGAAATTACGGCCGTGATAATAACTCCTAGTTGAATAACTATGTTGGTAAATAGACGAAGAGGCTCTCTTATGGAGACGCCTCTTTTTTGTGCTGTATCAAGGGTTTAAAGGTTCAATCCGGTCCCAGGTCATAGGCTTCCCCCGTCTTAAGGCTAGGTTGCAAAACCGTCGCCGGTCCGTTTTGCCAAGTCCGGGTTCCGACTACAATAAAGACATGAAGAACAAGAGGTTGGCTTGAAGAACAAACGGCCTAACGAGAACTAAGGTAAAGGAGATAGCAGATATGAATAAATTGTTTCGTTCTACATCGAATCGGAGAGTAACCGGATTGTGCGGAGGATTGGGAGAATACTTGGGCATCAGCCCGACGCTGCTTCGGCTTATTACGATAATCGCCGCATTCTGCAGCTTCGGAACGACGGTACTGGTCTATTTTATCGCCAGTCTGTTCATACCGAAACAGTCTTACGTTCATTATTACTAATAACGGATAAAATCGACATTATAGGAGGATTCTAAAAATGGGTGTACTGAAAAGATTGGTTGATATGTCTAGAGCCGCGGCGAATGAAGCGTTGGACAAATGGGAGCAGCCGGTGATGATGCTGAATCAATATCTCCGCGATATGGAGGAGGAGATTCATTCATTGGAGCAGGCGCTTGTTAAGCAGACGGTTACTGAGCGGAGACTGGAGCAGCAAAGAGCCGAAAGCGAGCGGGGGGCCGAGTTCAGTGAGCAAAAAGCGGCCGAAGCCATAGCGGCTGACCGTTCAGTGGAGGCGCGGCAAGCGGTAGAGGCTAAACTGGCCTATCTGGATAAAGCTGCACAGTATGCGGAAGCCTACGAGGCTTCGAGACAGCATTCTGCTGAACTAGCCCACCAGCTGGCTCAAGCCAAAGAGGAATATGCGAACATGCAGGCCAAACGCAATGACCTGGCCGCCCGTGCCAGGAAGGCGGAGGCTAGAACCCCGAGCCCTGTATTCAGCAGCGGAGTCCAGACGGGAAGTGCAGCAAGAGGCTTTCAACGAATCGAAGAAACCATCCTGCAAAAGGAAGCTTTTGTGGAGCTGGCGAGCTTGAAAAAGGCGGAGGCTGCAGCTTCCAGAGAAGCTTTGATTGAAGAGCAGCTGAACCGGATCAAGAGCACAGTTGTTCCATCCTAATAGGAAAACGAACCGGTTGCACATATCCAATAACGAACGGCCTGGAATGATTTCCGGGCCTTTTTGGGCTTCCGGGGCAAAGGGCTTAACCAAACTTGATACATTCATCCACAGAGTTATTCACACAGTACACAGCCTATTATGATATACTGTGCATAAGTTTACCGCTCGCTATTAACATATCCACAGAGTGAGATGTCCACATGGCTTCTTCAGATGGAGCTCATTTTGCAGCCATTGAATGGTTCGCCTGCAAGAGCGAGCAATCATTCTTAGTTAAGAAGATGTAAAGTTGCTTATTGACTAAGTTTTTTGTATTTTGTATGATGTATACATAGAACCAAATTGAATTGTCGACTTGATGAAAGGTGTAGGTTGAAATGGCTCCATCCAAGTTTAATTTGAAACCGATTGATAAACCAACAACCACAAAAGAGAGAGCGTACAACGAAATCAAACATGTCATTTTAAGCGGTTACATCACATCGGAGGAAATATTTACGGAGGTTAAGCTGGCCGAGCTGCTGAATACGTCCCGCACTCCGGTGAGAGAAGCTTTGGCCGATCTGATCAAAGAGGGGCTTATCGTATCCATTCCGCGCAAGGGCATGGCTGTTCGCAAGGTCACGGAAAACGAAATGGAGCAGATCTTTTTGCTTCGCGCCTCGATTGAGACCAAGGTCATCCAGAAGCTGGCCGAGACGATCACGCCAGAGCAGCTGGAAGAATTAAAGGCCATTTGCAAAGAGCAGGAAGAAGCTATGTTGAACAATGATGACATCGCTTTCATAAAGCTGGATCAAACGTTTCATATTACGCTCACCCGGTTTGTGGAATATGAGCTGATTGAACAAATGCTGCTGAATTTGCATAATCTTTCCCAGCTGATCGGGCTTCGCGCCATTAGGAAGATCAACCGGATGAAAGAGGTGCTCGAAGAGCATCTGGACATTATCTCGGCGATTGAAAGAAAGGATGCGGAGCAATCGGCGGAAATGATGGCAAGGCATCTGAATAAAACGAAGGAGTCCGTCATTTTAAAATAACCATTCCGGTTTCCGTAATTGGGAAGACCTCAAATGAGGTTTTTTTCAAGATGAAAAGCAAACGCTTACAACAACGATAAAAAATCAGGCCAAAAGCAGAAACTCTCTAATTTGTGTGAGGTTTTATAACATCATTCGACAATTTTCAACTAAACTATTGACTCCGATGGCAAAAAGACGTAATATCAAGTCAGTTAATCTAACATGCAAGATGAAAAGCCGACGCAGAGAATCACCTTTTTTTTGAGAGTTTAATGTATACACAACACATAATACGTAATACAAAACCAATGGAAACATGGAAGGATGATCAGCGATGGTACGTAACGGCAAACAGTATGTAGAGTCTTTGAAGGATAACCGCTGCATTTATATTAACGGAGAAAAAGTGAATGATGTCACGACGCATCCGGCTTTCGCGGGGATTACCGGTTCGTTCGCCAAGCTGTACGATCTGGCTGCGGATCCGAAGAACGATATGACCTATACGACCGAAGATGGGACAGTCGCCAATAAGGTGTTTATGATTCCGCGCAGCCGGGAGGATCTGGCCGTTCGCCGTCGTGCTATCACGCAATGGGCGGAAGCGACCTGCGGCTTTGCAGGACGCAGCCCGGATCACGTGGCAGGGTTTTTGGCCGGCTTTGCCAGCTACCCCGAGGTGTTCGGCGAGTATAAGCAAAACGTACTGGACTTTTACAAATATGCCCGTGATGAAGACTTGTTTGTTACGTATGTCATCATTCCTCCCCAAGTGGACCGCAGCAAGGCAGCTCATGAGCAGGAGGAGAAGTACTTGCCGGTAGGCGTTCTGGAAGAGCGTGAGGACGGAATCGTCGTACGCGGCTCCCAAATGCTCGGAACCAGCTCGGCGGTGTCCAACTACCTGTTCGTCAGCTGCATCACGCCGCTCAGACCGGGCGATGAAGACTACGCCATCTCCTTCGTCGTACCTATGAATGCACCGGGCCTGAAGCTGTACCCTCGTCCAAGCTACGCTATGGGCAAGGAAAGCGTCTATGATTATCCGTTATCCACCCAATTCGACGAAAGCGACTCTTTGATGGTGTTTGACGATGTATTCATTCCTTGGAAGCATGTCTTCGTATACAAGAACATTGAAGCGACAAGAGATCAATTCCACAAAACACCGGCTCACGTGCTGGGGAACAACCAGGCGCAAATCCGGCTGTGTACAAAGGTGAAGTTCCTGATCGGCATTGCCCGCAAAATTACCCAAATGGGCGGAACGGACAAATTCCCGCAGGTACAAGAACGTTTGGGCGAGCTGGCTTCTTTGGCGGCCACAGTGGAAGGGATGCTGCTGGCCAGCGAATATGAATGTATCATCGACGTCAACGGAGCGGCTCGTCCGCACCACCGCTACTTGTACGGCATTGTAGGGATGCAGGACAAAATCTACGCGAATGTCATCAGCATCCTCCGGGAGCTGGTAGGCGGGGGCGTACTGCAAATGCCATCCTCTTATCACGAGATGGTCAATCCTGAGACGAGAGACGATATTCGTCAATACATCCGCGCCACCGGCGTCGACTCCGAAGCAAGAATTCAATTGTACCGACTGGCCTGGGACGTGATCGGCTCCGAGTTCGCGGGGCGTCATCAGCAGTATGAGATGTTCTATAACGGAGCGCCTTTCGTCGTAAGAGGCCACGCATTCCGCAATTACGGCTATCAGGAGCCGTTAGCTTTGGTCGATCAATTCCTGAGCAGCTATTCCTTGCCGAAGACGGTGACGCAAGAGGTATAAAGCCGGCTTGATCATACCGGCGAGTTATAAGTAAGGCGGGAGCCATATTTCGATATTCGTTATTCCCAAAGGGAGGAACTCATACCATGTCCAAAGTCATAACAGAGCTTTCAGCAGAAATGATAGAGCAATTACAGGGTCAAACGATCGTTTTTCTGAATGTCGTGAACAAAGAAACCGGAGATATATATTCCACAGCCCTATCCTGGGTCTATGCAATCGATTCTGGAACGATCCGCTTCGCCATCGATGCGAAATCGGATTTTGTACGCATCGTCCAGGAGGACCCGAGAGTGCTGCTGAACTTTGTCAGCAAGGAGACGGTTTACTCCGTGAAGGGAGCGGCTTCCGTGAAGGTGGCCCGCACGGAGGAGCTGACGCTTAAGATGGCGCTTATCGAGGTTCAGGTTCAAGAAATTCGCGACATCATCTTCTATGGCGGCAAAATCGTCGCTCAGCCGGCTTTTGTCAAAACCTACAATGCAGATTTGATCAAAAAGCTGGATGACGAGATGAAGCAGGCTCTGACAAGCCTTTGAGTCTACCAGAATCCAGTCATTCAGAAGGAGGGGTTTCCGACCTATGAAGGTTGCATCGATACAGCTAGAAATAAAAGCGCATGAAAGCAAGGCACAGCGGGTGGAGAGAGCGTCGGTCATGGTCGATAAGGCCGCCCAGGACGCGGATTTGATTCTGCTTCCGGAAATTTGGGCGACGGGCTACTTTTCCTTCGATAAATATGTGGAAGAAGCGGAGACGATTGACGGCCCATTGGTCCGGTTGTTCTCCGAGAAAGCCCGGCAGCACGGCGTGTACTTGTTCGCGGGCAGCTTCGTGGAGCTGAAGGACGGCAAGTATTACAATACGAGCATTTTATTCGACCGCCAGGGCAAGCTGATAGGCACCTATGCCAAAACCCATCTGTTCCGCTATGGCTCCCAGGAAGGCGAGCTGCTGACGGCGGGGGACGGGGCCAAGGTGTTCGATACCGAATTCGGCAAGGTCGGATTGACGACCTGCTACGATCTAAGGTTCCCGGAGCTGTACCGGCAGCAGGTTGATCTAGGAGCAGAGCTGCTGCTTGTCACGTCGGCTTGGCCGCATCAGCGGCTGGAGCATTGGAAGCTATTTAACGCCGCCCGTGCTTTGGAGAATCAATGCTTCCTTATTTCATGCAACTGTGTGGGCACTACTCGCAATGTATTGTTAGGAGGTCACAGCTCTATTGTCGATCCATGGGGAGTTACGGTTGCATCCGGAGGCGAGCATGAGACGATTGTCAAAGCGGAAATCGACCCGTCCGAGGTTCAACGGATTCGGGATGTATTTCCCAGCTTGAAGCATCGCGTACTATAGACACCATACGGAAAGGACGTAATCGACTATGGAATTTATATGCAATGGAGAGACTATCCAATGGGCGCCCGAGCGGCTTGTCATCGCCGGATATACGGGAAAGGACCAGGATGCCGTCAAGAAACATATCGATGAGCTGAAAGAATTGGGAGTGCCTGCCCCTCCGCAGGTCCCTATGCTGTATGATCTTTCCCCGGAGCTCCTGCAAACGGCTGAAGAGATTACGGTGGTAGGGAACGACGGCAGCGGCGAGGCGGAGGTTGTACTGCTGGATGTAGGAGGACGCTGGTATGTAGGACTCGGCAGCGACCATACGGATAGGGTGCTTGAAGCGATCTCGATACAGAAATCGAAGCAGGTATGTGCGAAGCCGATGACCCGGGAAGTATGGACGCTGGAATCCATTCTCCATCGCTGGGATGACATCGAGATGAACAGCTGGGTGCTGGTGGATGGGGAAGAGAAGCTGTATCAGTCCGGCAAGCTGGGCGAGTTCATGCATCCGAACGATCTGATGCGCCTGGTGAAGGATCGGGGTTACGCCGGCTCCAATATGGCGCTGTACTGTGGAACGCTGCCGCTTCACGGAGGCTTTGTCTTTGGAGGCACCTTCCGGGCGGAGCTCGTGGACAGACAGGAAGGACGCAAGCTGGAGCTTCAATATAGCACTCATATTTTGAAAAATGCCGAGGAGGAATAACACAATGGCTAAACCGGAATTGGAATTTACAGACTACCGTCAATTTGAAGAGGTACCGTTCAGCAAAGTAGAGGGCTTGACCGAAAGAGTCATCGCCAAAGACCCGGAATCGGGGGTAGCTACCCGCATTCTGATCTTCGCTCCCGGAGTGGACACGACGCCTAACGGAGTACAAATCCACGACTTCTGGGAAGAGCTGTATATTATTGAAGGCTCGCTGATCGATTTGACGCTGAATCAGGAATTTACGGCGGGGATGGTCGCTTGCCGCCCTCCGGGCATGAAGCATGGCCCATGGGTTTCTCCGACCGGCTGTAAAACGTTTGAAGTTCGTTACTATTCCAAATAATCCAAAAAGGCGAAATAAAGACTGAACTTTAAGGGGTGGAGTTTATGAAGCATTTGAAAAAAGGTATGGGTTTGCTGTTGTCGTCGTTATTTATGGTATCCGCATTGGCAGGCTGTGGTAACGCCAATGGAGGCGCGGACGGGAAGACTGCTGGAGGAACGGCATCAGGAGATAAGAAAATCGTCTTTAAAATGGCCAACATTACAAAGGCGGACAGCCAGCTGAGCTTAACGCTCAAAAATATCGGCGATGAGCTGAAGGCCAAAACCAACGGCCGTATTTCGCCTCAATATTTCCCCGGCGGCGAGCTTGGCAATGAAACGGACATGATGCAGCAGCTTAATACAGGCACTATTCAAATGGCTGTCATTACGACGGCGCAGCTAAGTAACTCCTCCCCTGCGTTCGGCGCCTGGCTGATGCCGTATTTGGTCGATACGCACGAACAAGCCTATAAGCTGTGGACCAGCGATGAATCGATGAAGCTGTTCGATACGCTGAAGAATGAAAATGTCGTTGGTTTGGGCTATGCTTCCTCCGGCTTCCGTTACATTCTTGGAACGAAGCCGGTGCAAAGCGTGAAGGATTTGGAGGGCTATAAGCTGCGTACCACGCCGAGCCCGACGATTCTCGATTATTGGAACGGCCTGAAGGCAGGTCCAACGCCAATGCCTCTGACCGATGTGTATACGTCCCTGCAAACCGGTGTCATCAAAGGGGTCGACATTGATTCCGAGTCGTTGGCGTCGGAGAAATTGACGGAAATCGCCAAATATTTGAACGCTGACAAGCACATGTACTGGGCCGGAGGTATTCTGATCAATAAAGATTTGTGGAACAGCCTGTCTCCGGAAGACCAGAAGCTGATTAAAGACACGGTACTCGAGAAAACGAAGCAAAACAGTGTAGATATTCAGAAGAATGAAGACAAGCTGTTAAGCGAAGCGAAAACGAAAATGGGCTTGACGCTGAACGAGGTTAAGCGCGAGGAGTATGATCCTGTCGTCAAATCGGTTAGAGAAACGTGGAGCAAGAAATCGCCTGAAATTGCAAAATTCCTGGAAAAGGCAGACAAAATCAAACAAGAGAAGTAGGTGCTTGGC
The DNA here is from genome assembly GCF_014873645.1 of Paenibacillus sp. OAS669. Taxonomy (NCBI): domain Bacteria; kingdom Bacillati; phylum Bacillota; class Bacilli; order Caryophanales; family Paenibacillaceae; genus Paenibacillus; species Paenibacillus sp. OAS669. The sequence goes on along the minus strand of NZ_JADBDR010000007.1, from coordinate 198,653 downwards.
ATGAGCGACAGACCTTCAGGAAGCAGCCCCCTCTCGTTAATCACCCTCGCGCTGGATAAGTTCTTGATATGGGTTAGTATTGCGGTTGGAGCTGTATTGGCCATCAATATGATCGTAGCTGTGTTTTTCCGATATGTGCTGAGTTCGCCCATTTTTTGGGCGGACGAACTTTCCTTGTATTTGTTTTGCTGGGCGACTTTTCTGGGAGCCTCTCTTGCCGTCAAGCGGTCGGATATGGCTGCGGTGACGTTCCTGCTCAACCGTCTTCCCGAACGGGGCCGTATTCTTGGATCTCTGGCTATCCAGCTCAGCATTCTATTCTTTGCCGTCGTGATGGGATATTACTCCACGGTTTGGATTATGAGCCCCAGCGTGATGAACCTGTTATCACCGGCATTGTCTATGAAAATGTGGAAGCTGTATCTCATCGTACCGATCTCTATGCTCTGCATGACGATATTTACGGTCGAGCATATGGTTCACCTGCTTCAAGCCTTCTTTAGTGGTAAAAAGGGAGGTGCTGCACAATGAGCTCCGCGGCAGGCTTTGTCATTTTGCTCTTCATCGGCGTACCCGTAGCCTTCGTGCTTGGGATCACGACCCTGATTTACGTTTTTTCCACCGGTAATATCGCTTCGCTGCAGTCCTTGCCCTCGAAGCTGTTCAACGGCCTGCAAAATTTCGGCTTTGTGGCGATTCCGATGTTCGTCCTGCTAGGTGAAATCATGAACCGCGGGGGCATTACGAACCGCTTGATTCACTTTGCCACCGTAATCTTCGGCCATCTTCGCGGAGGGCTTGCCTACGTTAACGTCGTAGCCAATATGTTCCTGGCGGCGATCGTCGGATCCTCCAATGTGCAAACCGCCATTATGAGTAAAGTGATCGTTCCGGAGATGGAGAAGCAGGGCTACAACAAGGAATTCAGTACGGCGCTTACCGCAAGTGCCTCCATTATGGGGCCATTGATTCCTCCGAGCATGCCGTTCATTATATACGGGGTAACTTCTGGCGTATCCATCGGGAGCCTGTTCTTCGCTGGGATTATTCCCGGCATCCTGTTCGCCCTTGGCTTTGGCATCATTATTTATGTCACCTTCAGAAAAACAAGCAGCAATAAGCTGGAGAGAAGCTCGACCAAAGAAATCGTACAGAGCTTGTTTAGTGTTGTTCCGGCGCTTCTCATTCCCGTTCTGATCATGGTCGGGATTACGACAGGGATTTTTACGGCTACAGAGTCTGCGGCGGTGGCAGTCTTCGTTGCCATCCTGGTCGGTGCATTTCTGTATAAGGAATTGAAGCTTAAGGATGTTCCGGGAATTCTCGTCCGTACGATTATTACGACGTCGTCCGTATCGTTCTTGCTTGCGACAACGAATATTTTCGGATGGGTCCTGCATCTTCAAGGCATTCCGCATATGATTGCGGAGGTGTTCCTGAATCTTGCCGGCAATACGTTCATGTTCCTTATTCTGCTTAACATTCTGCTCATTGTTATCGGCACGTTCCTCGAAGGAGTGGCTGGCATCATCTTCCTGACGCCGATTCTGCTTCCGATTGCAGCGCAATTCGGGGTCGACCCGATTCACTTGGGAGCCATTATCGTCATCAACCTGACCATCGGCTTGATGCATCCGCCTTTCGGCACTGTATTGTTTATCGCATCGGCAACGACAGGGGTTAGCGTAGAACGGCTTACGATCCGGCTGATTCCTTTCTTGATCGTCATGTTCGCTATTTTGCTGCTCATTACTTATGTTCCTTGGACGACTACGTTCATTCCAAGCGTGTTTGCCCCTAAGTAAAAAGGAAGTTGTTCGTAGGAAGAGAGGCTTAAGCGGTAAAGGCATCCGCAAATCTGATGATCAAGTCTATCATTCAATTATGTAAGAAGAGGCGGGAGAGCGGGCGAATTGCCTGCCTTCCCGTCTCGATCGTCTCCCTGGCGATGATTAGCCGCCTGCACGAACACGAATAACGCCCAGCTCGTTAGCGTTGATAGCGAATGCATTGCCTCCCTGATTCACACTAGCGTTAGCCGATTGTTTGGCTTTGAACTTGACCCTGCTTTTATCGACTTGGACGTTATTGATGTTTTTTTGCTTTTTTCTGCCCATCACAGCCACCTCCCCTGTTTACCTTATGCTATGAATCTAGCAGGGGAGTCGGCGAATGCAGACGGAGGGAAAGTCTATTTTTGTTTCCGATCTGCTTTTTTCAGTCTGATTATGAAAGGGGAAGCTTTACTTTCATGAAGAAAGCAGGTAAGATCGAATTATATCTTCATATGCGGAATTTTAGGAGGAGCCTGTCACCCAAGGGCTCTTTTTGTATTTTTTTGTCCATTCACGCAAATTTTGGCGAAAAACAATCCAAAATAAAGAGGAGGAAGTATGGAGCATCAAGCGATTTTGGCCATTGCCATCTTTTTAATCATCTATGCACTGATTATTTCTGAAAAAATTCATCGCACCATCCTCGCTATTCTAGGCGCCGTTCTGATGATCGTCCTGGGCATTGTGAATCAAGAGACGGCCATACATCATATCGATTTCAACACGATCGGCTTGCTCGTAGGCATGATGATTATCGTAGGGATAACGGCGGAGACAGGACTCTTCAAATATGTCGCCCTGAAGTCGGCCAAGCTGGCCAAAGGAAAGCCGACCCGAATTTTGATAGCCCTGGTAGCTCTGACAGCCGGGGGTTCCGCATTTCTGGATAATGTGACGACCGTCCTGCTCATGGTTCCGGTCACTTTAAGCATCACAAGACAGCTGAGAATCAACCCGATCCCATTTTTGTTCACGCAAATTATAGCATCGAATGTGGGGGGGACGGCCACTCTAATCGGAGACCCGCCGAACATCATGATCGGCAGCGCAGTCAAGGAACTGACGTTTATGGAATTTATCTATAACCTGACGCCGATTGCCGTTATTATTATGCTGGTGTACACACCTATATTTCTCTTGATGTTCCGCAAGCAGATACAATCGACTCCCGAGCTCCAGCAGAGCATTATGGAAATGGATGAAAACTCGATGATCACCGACAGCAGATTGCTGAAGAAGTGTCTGATTGTCCTCGGGGTTACGATCCTGGGCTTCTTCCTTCACCAAACGCTTCACATGGAATCGGCGACGGTTGCGCTGGCAGGTGCTTTTCTTCTCCTGCTTCTGACGGGAGAACGGATGCTGGAAAAAGCGTTTCACAGCGTGGAATGGGTTACGTTATTTTTCTTCGTGGGGTTGTTCGTTCTCGTCGCAGGCCTGGTAGAAACCGGAGTTATCGCTATGCTGGCTAAGAAGGCGGTTGAGATTACCGGGGGGGACCTGTTTGCCTCGTCGATGCTCATTCTGTGGCTGAGCGCAATAGCCTCTGCCTTTCTCGACAACATCCCGTTCGTAGCTACGATGATTCCTATGATTCAGGAGATGGGGACGATGGGTGTCGATAACCTCGAGCCGTTATGGTGGAGTCTCGCCTTGGGCGCTTGCCTGGGCGGCAACGGAACGTTGATCGGTGCCAGTGCGAACCTGGTCGTCGCCGGGTTGGCCAGCAAGGAAGGGTACCCTATTACCTTCATGAAATTTTTGAAGTTCGGTTTTCCTTTAATGATATTATCCATCATATTATCCAGCGCGTACATTTACTTGAGGTACTTACTATGAACGAGGGCAGGTGAGGTAGGATGAAGCTGACTTACACTTATGATGAGCAAAATATCGAGCTTAATGAAACGGCCAATGGGCAGGATGTGGAATTCCGCATTCGAGTCATCGGAGGCGGATCGATAGAGGAGCAGCTGAAGGCGGTCCAGAACGAGTTTGAGCATAATGAAGTATTGACCGACGTGTTTTTCTACGCATTCAAGAATCAAGCGTATCAATTTATTGTCAGACATGATTTTTATACCGACTTTATTTTATCCTTGATGAAGCACCGAGTCCTCCAAAGGGTGGAGTGGAAGTAAGAGAAGCCATTTGTGGCAGGAGACCGTCCGGAAGTACCGGGCGGTCTTTTGCTGTGCAGATTTATCATTCGGCGTCCTGACAAAGCTTTCGAAACGTTCCGTTCCGCTCAATCAGCTCCTCCCAGGTGCCGGCTTCCGCCAAGGCGCCGTCTTGAAGGACAACAATTTGGTCCGACAGCTTGGCGGCCGACAGGCGATGCGTGATAAAAATAACCGTGGAGTCTTTGAGAGCTGCGGTTAAACGGCTTAGAAGCCGCTGTTCCGTTCCCAAATCCAATGCGGAGGTAGATTCATCGAGAATCAGAATGGCCGGTTTTCGCAGCAGTGCCCGGGCAATACCGATTCGCTGACGCTCTCCTCCGGATAAGGAGAAGCCCTGCTCGCCTACCCGGGTGTTCAGGCCATCCGGCAGAACGGCCAGCCAATCGCCCAGCTCGGCGAGCTCGACGGCTTCCCGGACTTGATCGGGAGAAGCGTTCTCGCAGCCGTACACGATGTTATCCAGAATCGTGCCGCTTCGGAGCGAGGCGTCTTGGGTTACGCAGAGCAGATGCCGGCGCAGCCAATCCTTGTCCAGCTCGTCCGTCAGGACGCCCCCGATACGCAGCGTTCCTGCGGCAGGCTCGGCAAGGCCGAGCAGCAGATCGGCTAAAGTCGATTTGCCGGACCCTCGATGTCCCGCAATGGAAACCACCGAGCCGGAAGGAATATGGAGGCTGATGCCCCGCAAGACAGGGCGCTCTCCGTAGGAATAAGAAAGCTGCTCGGCCCGAATAGAGAAATCACTGACAGGCGCAGCGCAGGTATTTGCTTGTTCCGGGAGGGAGAAGGCTATTTCGGCAACCCGGTCCGCAGCTGAAGCTGCTTTTTTGCCCATGACATAAGTGTCCAGCAAAGTGATGGCAAACGGGCGTATCCAATTGTACACAGCAATGAAAGCAACGAGAGAACCAAGCGTAATTTCACCTTGGATGACGGCTCTTCCGCCCCCATAGTACATGACCACAAGGAAGAGGGAAGAAAGGAACATGTTGAACAGCTGCGCCAGATGCTCGTAGAGCATGGTGCGGTTCGTATGACCCCATTCCTCCTGTAAGCAGGAGGAGACAGTGCCGAGCGCCTTGGCCTCGATTCCGGCCGACTTGATGAAATGTGCGCCGGTGATAATTTCTCTCATAGATTCGGTTAAGCGGGATGTTTGCTTTGCTGCATCGGCGGTTTTCTGTTTGATATGCTGCCCGAGCCGGGTTACCAGCACCGCATGGCCGATCCAGAGGATGAGGATGATAAGAGCCAGCTTCCAGTAAAGGTACAGCATGACGGCAGCTCCGGCCGATATGCTGACCGTTAATAAGCACATCCATAGGAAGCTGCCTGAGACAAAGTTGGTTATGCTCTGCGTATCATCCAGGCTACGGGTAATAAGATCGCCATGCGGCTGACGGCGAAGCCAGGACAGAGGCTGATGCTGAAGGCCGTTGAACAAATCGGCGCGCCCCAGACCGGCCAGGCGCAGCAGCGCTTTGTCGGCGAACACCTCAAGCACGATCATGGCGCTGCCAACGATAGGTACCAGAGCAATGCCCATGCTGACCCACAGCAGCAGATTCCAGTCCCTTTGGGGGAGCAATTGCTCCAGCACATACTTGGTCATGACCGGAGGGACGAGAAATAAAAGGCTTCGGATGACGACGTTACCTAGATTAAGGGCCAGCATCCACCGGTGAGAGTAGAGCTGCTGTCGAAGATAGGACCGAATCGCTTTGCGTTTGTTGTCGGTTAGTAGGACTTGCATATCAGACATAGGAAAGGTCACCTCGTTCCTTGACGGCATCCTGCGCTTCCCGCAATTCCTCTTGCCGCTGCTCGCTGTACCATAGCCGGGCATATACGCCGTCTTGATCTGTGAGCAGCTCGTTATGAGTCCCCGCCTGCACGAGCCGGCCCTGATCGATGACAAAGATAAGATCCGCCAGCTGCGCTCCCCTCAGGCGATGAGTTACGCTGATGCGTGTGATACCCCGCATATGCCGCCCCAGCGCTTGCAGCACCATGGCTTCGCTCGTCTGGTCGAGGGAAGAGGTGGCCTCATCAAGCAGCAGCAGGTCGGGCTTCTTCAGCAAAGTGCGGATCAAGCCGACCAGCTGCCGCTGTCCGCCGGATAGCGGGAAGCTGCCATCTCCGACGACAGTGTTGTAGCCGTCGGGAAGCATCGCCGCGATATCTTCGGCGTCCAGCGCTTGCATCCATGTCTCGACCTCTGCTTGATCCGCCTGCCGGAGCAGTGTCAGGTTGTTCAGCAGCGTGTCGCGGAACAGGACCGGCTCCTGCGTCATATAACCGGTCCTCCTCCTAAGCTGCGTCGCATCGAGCTCGTTCAGCGGGATGTCACCGAACCGTATCTCTCCCTCGGTCGGCTCCTGAAGCCTGGTGAGCAGCTTGAGCAGCGTGCTCTTGCCGGCTCCGCTCGGCCCGACAATAGCGATATGCTCGCCCGGCTGGATCGTGAAGGAAACGCCGCTCAGGCTTGCGCCTCGATCCGTCCGTACCGTTACACTATGAAAGGAGATCGGCAACCCCCTGTAATCCGGCAACTGACGGAGCCCGTTCCTCTTCCCTGGCTCGACAGGGAGCTCCACATATTCCAGCAGCCCCTGCACACGGAGACGGATATCTGCGAAGACGACGAACAAGCCGAAGAACGTCCGTACCGGGGCATTGAGGGCCGGGATAAACGCAATGACGGTCATCAGCTGACCGAAGGTTACCGTCCCCATCATGACCTGCCAGCCAACGAACATGAAGACGAGCGCGGGCGCCAGCGCATCGGGGACTCGTTGGAGGCCCTTGTAGGTCGCATTGACGATCCCTTCTTGATGGGACAGCTCGGCCCAGCGCTGCTGCTCCGAATGAAACTGGCGGTATTCGTGCTTCTCGGTTCCGAATATTTTGATTTGCTTGACGGACTCTAATCGTTCCAGCAGGCTTTGCCGCAGGACGGCGTTGTGCACCATGAACTGCTTTCGGGACTGGGTCCGCCGCTTAGCGAAGAAGTAGACCGGCAGGAACAGTACGATATAGCAGAGGATGATCATGACGGTGATAGGCCAATAGATGTTTGAAATGATGATCGCAGCGGTGCAGGCAAGCAGCCATTCCTGAACGAACCCGGGCAAGGTAAACAACCCGAATTTCTGAATTGTTCGGATGTCCTGGATGCATCTCTGCAGCATTTCGCCCCTGGGAGTCCGGGTGAAGAAATCGGCCGACGTATTCAAGATAGCGGCTAAGGCATCATGGATCCATTCGTAGGTCAGCCTGATCATAACCTTGGTCGAAACATACTTCCGTAGTACCGAGAGCAGCTCGGTTAGCAGCAGGGAGGCGAGCAGGAGAGCTGTCAGCCTTAGAAGCCCCGGGCTCTGCAGCTTCGTGAGCTCATCAATGACCTGTCCTATATAGACGGGAGTGAGTGCGCTGCACATCGTAACCGCTAGCGTCAAAAGTGATACGAGCAGAAGAGCTCCCTTGGCACGGAGCAGCTGCTTGGTGAAAAAAGTAATCCATTCCGGAAAACGAGCTATAATTAGTATCCACTCCCATTTATTAGAAATGACATTATCTTATCAGGGCATCTTCAGAAGGGGCAAACTTTAAAAACAAGTGTTCGTACAAAAAGGGGAATGAAGCTCATCAATAGGGATGGCGGATGCGGGGATTTTCAGAAAATGAAAGCTCTTATTTTCTCTTGTTCGCTTATTTTTTCTTGAAATGCGAACAAAAACATGCTAAAAAGCCCCCAAATGCAGGCTTGCAGGCCGCAATGGAGGCTTAAATTTTTATGGAGCGAAGCCACTTATTAATAGCTCAGCTTCACGGTACGTGTTGCATCGATATAGTCTACTTTGGCACCCAATACTTCGGCTAGGAGCCGGACGGGTACCATCGTATTTTCGCCGATCAGACGGGCCGGCGTGTCCGTTTGCTTCAGCTGCCCATTCACTTCATAGGCGTTTTGGGTTGTATACAGCGTCACTTTCATATTGCCCTTCGTATAGACGGCCGCCCGCTTGGAGTTATCCCAATCCACATCGGCCCCTAGTGCGGCCGCGAGGTCGCGGATGTACAAATAGGAGAAGCCGTCGACAATGGCAGGCTGTCTTTTCATAGGGAAGCTGATGCCGTCAACGGAGTAGCTGCTGTCGTCCAGCCCGAAGCTGGCCGTACGTAAGAACGGAGCCACGGTAACGGCGGCAGTCTTATACTTGCCGGAGTCTTGGTGCAGCTTGGTTTTACCGATTCCGGCCACCGGTTCGGTGGTGAAATCCCACTCTTTGCTCTCATTCACCGTGCTGCCGTCACTTTTGGTGACTTGAACGCTCAGCTTCACGCGATACGTTTGGTTGGCCTGCAGCGGCTTGCTCGGCAAGAGGATGAAGGCGTTCGTCAGCTTGTCGTCGTTATCCGGCGTATTGACGAGTATGTCCACCTTTTGCTTAGCGTTATCGGTCAGTTCGGCGCTGACAAGCTTCACCTTGTCGGTCCCTGTTCCGTAATATTGGGCCATGATGGGATAGCCGACCGGATAATTGGCGCTTGAATGAATACGGAGCGGGTCGGGGTCCTCGTTGCCGTTAAAGGTGGTAGGAACATAGCGGTCTCCCGGTACGGGAGATACGACGAGCTGGTTCGTTACCGTAGATGCATAACCGAACTCAATGATCGTATAGTCGCCGACCCTGCCGACACCGATCTCGCTCACGTTAGGATCAAGATACGGATTTCTGTGATACGGCGCATCGAATAACAAATCCATTGCTTCGTTGGTGCTTCCGGATACATAAGCGGCATCTTCTCCGACCTTGGACGTGTAACCGTAGTAAGCGGCGCGTTCCAGCGGAGTCGCTCCGATGAATTGCTTTTTGCCCGCCTCCTGCAGATGAAGGCTCTCTTGGCTGCTGTTCGTTTGCTTAACCTCGTTAACATTCAAGTAGCTCGCATGTGCGGTGGCGCTGGCATTCAGCCGTTCATTCAGTTTGACCGGAGGAAGCCCGTATAGCGTACGGTAATCATTAAGGGCATTAAATGCTGCCAGCTGCTCCGGTCCTGCAGCCGCGAATTGGCTTTGGGCATTCTGGGCAACCGTGAACGTCCAGGATTCCTCCAAAGGCTGATAGCCCTTGAAGGTTACAGACATGCGGACCGTATAGCTGCCGGGTGTCAAATCCTTGTCCGGGGTATACGTGAAGGCTCCTTGCTCCCTGTCGTAGGATGCGGGAACACTCGTGCCGTTCAAGAACATGGAATAAGCGATCGGCATCAAGTCCGTGTCCGTCTTTAAATAAAAGGTCAGCGTGGGGCGGGTAACCCCGACCGTATTTTGCGGAGCTCCTTGATAGCCGTATTTGAACGCAAACGCGCGGTCTGCGGGCAGTGCCAGACTGCTGAATAAGATAAGAAAGGCCAGAGCCGTCAGCATCATATACTTGCCTAGTCTTTGTGTTGTTAAAACCAATGGAATGCCTCCTTTTCTTGCTGATCTGTTGAAATCCAACTTCCGTTGTTCTAACATTTCGGCAGCCATCTCCCAAACCCTTTAATAAAATGTTTCCAGTTGGCTTGTCCCAAGCGTTCCGGGCTTATAAATATAAACGAGGCAGAGGCGAATAAGTTACGGTATGTATGAAGAAAATGCGTTGTCTGCATAGGGAGCGACTTCGGGATTTGGTCCGCGTGAAGCCAAGCCTGGCACATCCGGAAACCCTTGCTGCTGCGGGATGAAGCAAATTTCGCATATCCCCGGAAAGAAACGGCTTATGTACAATCGCTCGGGTTGTTGCTTAAACTTGTTTATTATTTATAGGGTTAAACCAGGGGGAGCGACAAGCGTTGGACGTACATAAGCAGATGATTTATTACAATCCTCTCGCTGCGGAGAAAGATGTAAGCGGTTTTCGTCTGGAGGGAGAGGCATCCGCATCGTTTCCGAACGGGGCCATGCGCATGGAGAATAAGCTGGACCCCGAGGAGGGGCAGGCTTCCAATTTTGTATTTTGGTGTCCGGAGACATTTCCGGCGGACATTGCCGTTGCCTGGGATTTTCGGCCGATAAGGGAGCCGGGGCTTTGCATGCTGTTCTTTGCCGCAGCCGGCCGTCAAGGGGAGGATTTGTTTGCTCCTCATCTGGCCAAGCGGACAGGGCCGTATGAGCATTACCACAACGGGGATATCAACGCTCTGCATGTGTCGTACTTCCGCCGCAGGTATCCGGAGGAGCGGGCGTTCCACACGTGCAACCTGCGCAAAAGCCACGGGGCTCATCTCGTCTGCCAGGGAGCGGATCCGATACCGGACGTGGAGGATGCGCAGGGCGTCTACCGGATGGAGCTGATCAAGCAGGGAGCGGACATCGCTTTCTCGGTCAACGGATTGACCGTCCTCCGATGGACGGATGACGGCTGCACTTACGGCCCGCGGCTGGGCGGAGGGAAGATCGGCTTCCGGCAGATGGCCCCGCTGGTAGGGGAATATGCGAATTTGACCGTTTATGCGTTGAAATAAAACGTCTATAAGGGTCCGTATGGGCGGATACCAAGGATGGAAGGGAGTAGGATGACAGTGATATACAGCTTTGAGGATGGTGTTCCCGGGAGCTTCATACCGGACGGACAGTCACGGCTTGCAATCAGCAATCGGCGGTATAAGGACGGAGCCCATAGCCTGCAATGGGATTATTCGGGCCAAGCGGTGCTGAAGATCAGGGGGCCTATCGGGTATCGGCCGTTTCAGGAGGGCTCCAGGAGCCAGGCGAGAGCCTCCTTCGCGGTATGGATTTATAATCCCCGCCCGATACAGGATAAGCTGACCTTCCAGTTTGGCCGCAAGGATGGAGAGCAGGTGGATTGCGAGTTTGATTTTCGGCTTAATTTTCTGGGGTGGCGCACAGCCTGGGTAGCATACGAGCGGGATATGCAGGGAACGCCTCATCCCGAGATGGATTGTCTCATTATCAGGGGGCCGAAATCGGCCGGGGCAGGCACATTGTATATGGATCAAATGCTGCTGTGTACCCCTATTGATCCCCGGTTTCATACGCGGGATGTTCAGGTCCCGTTCGTCAATCTTCGTGCGGACACGGCGGCGAACGCTCATTGGCTCGGCTTGTATGCCTTCAAAGAGCTGGAGTGGAGACTTCCCGTCCCGGAGGAGATTACGCCTGCACAGCTCGACAGCCATCGGAGGATGGAAGACCGGTTCGAGGCATACTTCCTGAAGAAAAGGCCCGTGACGGCGGAGGATATGCAGCGAATCGAAGGCAAATTCGCATCCTATGATATTTCATTTTCCGCTGACGGTATCTCGGGACGGCCGGTGGAGCTTCCCTTTTTCGATCATTTTCCGGAGCCAGAGAAGGACCGTTTAAAGAGGCTTGCAAACAGCGTGCAGCTGCAGGAATACACGAGGCTCATGATGGATATCGCGGTCTGCTACCGTTCTACAGATCATGGGGAGTGGAAGCAACGGCTAAAAGAGATGTTCATGGATTTGACCGACTATCTGGAGGACCAGGGCTGGGCATATGGGAGCTCGCAGGGAACGGTGCATCACTTCGGCTATAATTTCCGCTATTTTTACCCGGCTGCTTTTTTAATGAGACGCGTTTTACGTGAGGAGGAGCGTCTTGACCGGACTCAGCGCACGATGTATTGGTTCAGCGGAGCGGGGCGCATTCATACGCCGCTCGAAGAAGTGGAGGGCAATGTCGATATCTTCAATACGACCTTGCACGGAATGCTCGCCAGCCTGCTGATCATGGACGATACGCCGTTCAAGGTTCGCGAGCTGACGGCTTTCAAGCTGTGGCTGAGCCAGTCACTTCTTCCGGCAAGAGGCTTGCGCGCGGCTTACAAGATCGACGGGTCAGCCTATCATCACGTCAATCATTATCCCGCTTACGCCGTCGGAGGGTTTCTGGGTGTGACGCCGGTTATGTACTTTACCAGCGGTACGGAATACCGGGTGACGCCGGAGGCGCACGAGACGGTTCGCAAAGCGCTGCTGGCGATGAGACTCTATTCGAACAAATACGAATGGCTGATCAGCTTGTCGGCGCGCCATCCTACCGGCAAATGGGCTCTCGAGCTCGAGCCGTTCGAATATATGGCGTTAGCCGGCACACCGGATGGAACGGAGGAAATCGATGAGGAGGCGGCCGCCGCCTATTTGCGGCTGCTGAAGCCCGGTCAACCGACGGCGACAGGGGAGCGTCTGAAGGCTATGGGCCTGACGCCGGAGCCGGATCCGAACGGCCATTGGACGATGAACTATGCGGCGCTCTCGATTCATCGCAGAGGCTCGTGGCTGGCGGGAGTCCGCGGGCATAGCCGGTACCTGTGGGCTAACGAGACTTATGTCAGCGCCAATTTGTACGGAAGATACATTTCGCACGGGCATTTGCAAATTATGAGTCATGGGGACCCTATTAATCATGAGGACAGCGGCTATCACCATGACGGCTGGGACTGGAACCGCTGGCCGGGAACGACGACGATTTACAAGCCTATCGCCGAGCTGCGTTCCGATGTACGCAACGTGGATACGTTCAGCGGGTTCGAGGAGATGCTGATTTCCGATGAAACCTACGCCGGTGGCTTGCATCTGGAAGGGCGCAACGGCATGTTCGCGATGAAGCTGCATGAGCATCCCAAGTATGAGGGGTCGCATCGGGCGAGAAAGTCCTTTTTCTTCTTCGATAACCGGATTATCTGCCTCGGGAGCGATATCAAGAACGAGAATGATGTGCATCCTACCGGGACTACACTGTTTCAAAACCATCTGGCCGATCCTAACGAAGCCCTATGGCTGAATGCGGATAAGGCTGTCGACAGGTTCCCTTATGGCAGGGAATTGGAATTAGACAACCCGGCATGGATGTTAGATAATAAGGGCAACGGATACTATCTTCCGGCAGGTCAAACCTTGGCCGTATCGAAGTCGCTTCAGCATTCGAAGCACCAGGCGACGGATGCTGATACGGAGGGCCGGTTTGCGGCTGCGTGGCTCCATCACGGGATGGCTCCCAAAGGCGCCGGCTATGAATACGCGATGCTCGTGCAGACGGATCGCGAGGGGATCAAGCGGTTTTACGACGCCATGCTTGTACCGGATCAGGCGGCATATACCGTGCTCCGCAAGGACCGTTCAGTGCATACAGTGTATGACCGGGAGAGCCGGACGACGGCCTATGCCTGGTTCGAGGCGAATGAAAGCGCAAACATAGGTCCTGTATCCGCCGTGGATACCCCTTGCATGGTGATGGTTCGGGAGGACGGCGACCGATTGATTGTCAGCGCAGTAGATCCGGATCTCCGGTTATATGAGGGCACGGAGCCCGATCAGTATGACGAGAACGGCAGGCAGGTGGAGGTCAGCTTATATTCCCGTGCATGGGTTCATGCCGAGAGCAGGCCGCATATGCTGCGGATAACGCTCAAAGGGAGCTGGACCGGGCAAGGAGAGGACAGCCGCATCCGCGTCGTCGAAGGCGGTACCGATTGCACTATTGTAGAGCTGACGTGCCAGGATGCGATGCCTCAGCAGCTGACGCTTACGAGGCTCCATCGTTAAATGCACGGTGAACAAGAAGCGGGAGAGGAAGCCTGCCGGGCGGCCGGGAGAGCGGACCGTCAGCTTCACCGGGCTTACATCGAGAACCATACGGAGGGGATGATGGGATGAAATCAGCGATTAACCGGCTGCCGGTCTTTTATCGGTACCTTTTGTCCTACATAGTATTGCTCCTGCTTCCGTTGCTTTTTTTGGGGACGACCGGGTATCTGCGTTTGGCCGATATTGTAGGCAATGAAGTGGAGAGGAATAATCAGGCGCTGCTCGATAAGCTGCAGGACGAAGTGGATCAGAAGCTGATCCAGATGAACAAAATAGCCGGGCAAATTACCCAGACGCCGGAGCTCTCCCCTTATGTTCTTACTCATGATACGCTCAGCATGTATGAAGGCAAAAAAGTGCTGGAAAGCAAGGTCGTGGACGATAGCATCCGCGAAATTCTGCTTAACATTCGAGGGACAGATTACCTGTACTCCTCGCTGAGCGTGTATAAAGTGAAAGACTTCGTGACGGATTTTTATCATTATTCCGATTGGAACGGTAAGCAATTCTCGGAGGATTTGAACAGCCTGTCCGCGCAGCTGCTGCGGCCTGCCGAGGATGTGAAGATTGAGGGGCTTCCGTTCCAGCGGTTCATTACGTATCTCGTCCCGATACCGATCAACAGCCAGCGTCCCTATGGAACCGTCATGTTCATGCTGAAGGAGGACATGCTGCTGAAGGGGCTGAATCCGGAGCTGACGCTGCCGCAGGGCAATGCCGTCGTATTCGACTCCAAGGGGCAGGTGCTGTCCGCATACAAGCAGGAGGACTATTTGAAGGATCCTGCCTTCTACAAGCAGCTGACAAAGGAAAGAGGAAGCTCGCAGCTCGATATTATGAATAAACCGTATGCCGTTACGTATCAAAAATCAGCCAAGAGCGGACTGCTCTACGTCACGATGCAGCCTCAATCCTCCGTCATGGCCCCGGTCAACCGGGTTATTGTCGAATGGATCAACAGTCTGCTGATCATCTTTCTTGCCGGATCGCTGCTGGTCTATCTCGTCATGCTGTTTAACTACAAGCCGGTCAAGCGGCTGGCTTCGCTGGTGGAGACGGTTCGCGGGCAGTCGATTCGCAAAGCGAATGAATTTGAAGCCATCGGCAGCGTCATTCATGATATGGTCAATTCGAACCGTCTGCTGGGCCGCAAGCTGGAGGAGAACCGGTACGCCGTCAAGGAGCACTTATTAGGAAGCCTCTTGAAAGGCGAGATGAAGACGCTGGAGGACATGAATGAGCGGGGCAAGGAAGTGGGCATCGTCTTTCCGAATCCGCTTGCCGCGGTGATGATTCTGGAGTATCCGTCCTCCTTGGTCCCTTATAAGGACAGACTGATTCAGGAGGTGGATCAGAAGCTCGGAGGCCGCTACATCGGCTATTCCAAGGACAGCCTGGAGGACAAGCGGGCGATGTTCATCCTGTCTGTCGAAGGCCCGCCGGAGGAGTGGAAGGCATGGCTTTTGCAGCTGCATGAGCATTTAAGCACGGTGTTCGAGGCTCCCATTACTATGGGGGTCGGAAACGTATACGCCGAGCTGACCCAGGTCGGCCGGTCTTATCTGGAGGCTTCGACCGCCATCGATTACAAGCTGATCCGGGGCAGCCAGAGAGCCTTGTTCTTCGATGAAATGATGGCACATCATTATGAGGATGTGTTTAATCCGAGACGGGTGCTTGATGATCTGGATATCGTGCTGCAGCACGGCAGTCCGGACCGGATCTCGGAGGAGGTTCAGCAGATCGCCGTCCGTATGAAGCAAAGCGGGCTGACGCTGTTCATCGCCAGAGAGCTCTGCTACGATATGATCCGCAAATTCATAGCGGTGGTTGAGAAAAAGCAGCCGGGGAGCTCCAACGGAAGCTTTCCCGATGTTATGGCATTGACCGATTTCACCACGCTGGATGAAATAGCCGATTTGTTCACTACCGCCTGCGCTACGCTCTGCGAGTCGCTCAAGGAGCATAAGCCGGCGTCCCCGACGGCACTCATTGATCAAATAACGCAGTATATTCAGAATCATTACAATGAGCCGGACTTTTCCGTGCAAAAGATTGCGGACCATTTCTCGCTGTCCTTGTCCTATTTAAGCCGTTATTTTAAAGAGCAGACAGGTCGTACCGTGATGGACTATTTGAATGAAATCCGCATCGATCAGGCGAAGCTGCTTCTCCGTACGGATGATCGTTCCGTTAAAGAAATTGTACTGCAGGTCGGATATTACGACGTGTCCAGCTTTATACGCAAGTTCAAGCAATCCGTCGGAGTCACTCCCGGAGAATACCGCAAGCAGCAGCGCGCTTGATCAGCCCCATGATATTGAACAGCCCTGACGTAAGTCGAAGCAGCCGTACAACCGGACTTCGCCTGCGGCGGGGCTTCTTTGTTGTAAACGCATGCAAAATCGGCATATGTGCAGGTACATTTTGACCTATTGGCCCCTGAAACCCTCGCCAGATCAAGTTTCGCATAGTGCGTGGGCAGATCTCGCTTATATACAGAGAGGACCGGACCGGTGTTAAATAAACCTATAAAAGCGATTACATGCATGGCATAGACAACATGGAGGTGAACGATCAGGATGGCGCAACAAACCGATACAGTGCAGCCGGGTATAATAAAAGGAGAGAGCCGGTCCAAGTCACAAGCAGCCAAAAAACTCCGCAGCATCATAATCAACTATGATTTATATCTGCTGCTGCTGCCGACACTTGCATACTTTATTATTTTTCATTACGTACCGATGTACGGATTGCAGATAGCGTTCCAGAACTTCAATCCCATCAAAGGCTACAGCGGAAGTCCATGGGTAGGCTTCGATAACTTCACCCGATTTTTCGAATCGTATCAATTCGGCACCATTATCAAAAATACGATCGGGGTCAGCGTATACGAGCTGCTGGTTGCCTTTCCGGCACCGATTATACTGGCGCTGATGATCAATCAGCTGACCAGCGAACGTTTTAAGAAAGTCGTGCAAACGGTTACTTATGCACCTCATTTTATCTCGACGGTGGTTGTCGTAGGAATTGTCTCCTTGCTGCTTTCTCCGAAAACAGGAGCGGTCAATACGTTTCTGGGCATATTCGGAATCAAGCCGATCTTCTTTATGGGGGAAGCGGCCTGGTTCAAATCGGTCTTCGTCTTTTCCGGCGTGTGGCAAAGCGTAGGCTGGGGAACCATCATCTATCTGGCCGCACTGACGGCGGTCAACCCGGACTTGCACGAGGCGGCGGTAGTGGACGGGGCAACCAAGCTGCAGCGCGTGCTTCACATCGACGTTCCGTCCATCATGCCTACCGTGATTATTATGCTGATCATGAATATGGGGCATATGATGAGCGTCGGGTTCGAAAAGGTATATTTGATGCAAAACTCGTTGAATGTCGACGCTTCCGAGACGATTCAGACCTATGTGTACAAGGCGGGTCTGGTGCAGGCTCAGTACAGCTACGCCTCGGCGATCGGGCTATTTAATACCGTGATTAACTTTATTCTATTAATTACAGTCAACAAAATCGCGAAATCGCTTAAACAGACGAGCCTATGGTAAAGGGGTGACAGGATGAAGCTTCCAAAAACAAAAGGCGATGCCGCATTCGACTTGGTCAATTATTCGTTAATAACCATTTTACTGATTCTGGTCATTTATCCGCTCTATTTCGTCGTCATGGCCTCGGTCACCGACCCGGATCTGATTTACTCGGGCAAGCTGCTGTTTTTCCCCGATCACTTGACCTGGGACGGCTATAAAAAGGTGCTGACCGAACCGTCCATCTGGCTCGGGTTTCGCAATTCGCTGCTGTATACTGTATTAGGGACGTCGATTAATGTCGTATTGACGATTTCGGCCGGCTATGCGCTCTCCAGAACCGATCTGGTCGGGAGAAACGTGTTCATGTTCCTGCTCGTCTTTACGATGTTCTTCGGCGGCGGATTAATTCCGACCTACTTGTTGATCAAAGATCTGGGGATGCTGAACACGGTATGGGCGATGGTCATTCCGAACGCCGTATCCGTCTTCAATGTGATCATTACACGGACATTCTTCCAGTCGAACATTCCGGGTGAGGTACTGGAATCCGCCATGATCGACGGCTGTACGAATATGAAATTTTTCTTGAAAATAGCGATTCCCTTAGCGCTTCCGATTTGCGCCGTCATGGTGCTGTTCTATGCGGTAGGACATTGGAACTCGTATTTTCAGGCGCTCATCTATTTGAAGAGCAATGCGATGCAGCCGCTTCAGGTGATACTAAGAAACATTCTGATCATGAACGAAGGCTCCGATTTGCAAAACCTGCAGGACGGCTCGCAGGAGCAGCAGAAGCGGTTGGAGCTTATGAAATACGCGATCATTATCGTATCCAGCTTGCCGGTGCTTATCCTGTATCCGTTCCTTCAACGGTTTTTCGTAAAAGGGGCATTGGTAGGTTCATTAAAAGGGTAAACCGCGGGCAACCGCTGCTGAATATAACCATGGGAAGAACATGAGGGGGACGATGTCGATGAACAAGAACAAATGGCCGATTGCAGCAACCGCCTTAACGCTATCGCTTGCACTAGGTTTGACGGGCTGCGGAGGAGACAAGAGCGGCGCCGCGGGCGGAGATGAGAAGAAGACCGGCGAGCTGCCGGGCAACATTAATGCAACCGATTTCCCGATCGCCAAGGAGAAGCTGACCCTGAACTTCGCGGGCTTCAAGCCGCCTTCAGGCAAAGACTTGAACGATTACAAGCTGTTCCAGGATATTGAGGCCAAGACGAACATTCACATCAACTGGAACTTGACCCCGGGCAGCAGCTGGGCGGATAAGAAGAACCTGCTGTTCGCCGGCGGCGAGCTGCCTGACGCTTTTTACGGACATGGCATCCTGAGCGAGGACACCGATATCGTCAAGTACGGATCGCAAGGCATTCTTATCCCGCTGGAAGGGCTGATCGACAAATACGCCCCGAATATCAAAAAGCTGCTGGATGAAAATCCTGCTTACAAAAAGCAGCTGACGGCGCCGGACGGCCATATATATTCGCTGCCGACGATTAACGAGACGTATCCGAGAACGAAGTCGACGATGTTCATTAATAAGAAGTGGCTGGACGAATTGAAGCTGCCGATGCCGACAACGATTGATGAGCTGTACACGACCTTGAAGGCGTTTAAGGAGAACGATCTGGGCGGCAATAATAAGAAGGACCAAATTCCGCTTTCCTTTGTACAGAACAACGGCAGCAACACGGATATCAACGCCCTCTTCGGAGCGTTCGGCGTGATTGACCGCGATATTCACAAGGTCGGTCATAACCACTTGTACGTGGAGAACAATAAGGTGATGTATACGGCGGTACAGCCGCAGTATAAGGAAGCGATCCAGTTCGTTAACAAGCTGTTCGCCGAGGGCTTGGCAGATCAGGAGAGCTTCACCCAGGATGCCAAGGTGTTCAACGCCAAGACAAGCAAAGGCATCGTAGGCGTCGCTATGGACTGGAATCCGAGCAATCAGGATTACGTATCGGTTCCTCCGCTGAAAGGACCGAACGGACAAAAGGCCGCGTGGGCCGATTACCCTGCCGGGATTCTGCTCAGAGGCTCCTTCTCGATTACCAACGTGAACAAAAACCCGGAAGCGACGATCCGCTGGATCGACTACTCGTTTGATCCGAAGATTTCGCTGCAATTCAGCAGCGGCGTCATAGGCGGAGACAGCCTGAAGGAGCGTCCGGACGGCAAATACGAAGAGGTTACGCTTCCTGCCGGCGCCAATGAGGATGAGTTCAAGAAGGTTCCGCCTACCGCATACTCGGTGTGGGCTTTGACGAATAAAGTGAACGAAATGAAA
Organism: Paenibacillus sp. OAS669; assembly: GCF_014873645.1. Lineage (NCBI taxonomy): Bacteria > Bacillati > Bacillota > Bacilli > Caryophanales > Paenibacillaceae > Paenibacillus > Paenibacillus sp. OAS669. Next base: position 179,167 of record NZ_JADBDR010000007.1, on the reverse strand, counting down.
GTCGTCACCCCTAGCGGCAAACGCAGCAAAGTCGACGTGGATAACGTGTATGCGCCGTCCCTTGTGAACAACGGCTTCCCGAAAACGTACTTTACCGCGGAGGAAAGCGACCAAATCTCACGGTACTTAACGGATATCGACGGCTATGTCGGCAAAATGAGCGCGAAGTGGATGATGTCCGGCGGCATCGATAAAGAGTGGGACGATTACGTGAAAAAGCTTAACGACATGGGACTCGATAAAATGATGAAAATTTATCAAGGCGTCTATGATCGCTATAACAGCTCCAAATAAGCGACGGCTCGTAGGCTGTCCTAAGCAAGAAAAAGCTGTCTTTCCGCTTGTGCGGGAGGCAGCTTTTTGTGTCATTCAACGAAAGAGGAAGCAAGCTGATGCGGACACGAGCGCTCCCTACTGAATAGACCTGCGTCTAGCCGAGAGAGCATTCCGCCATGGGAAGCCGAATAGAACAATCAGGCTGTAGGCCCACAATAGCCATGCGGCAAGAACCGGTATGCGTTCCTCGGGAATGGCGGGGAACACCTGTCCAGGAAGGAGCAGGCTCGCTATATCGAGCAGCATGCCCGGAAGCGCGATGCAGCAGGAGCAGAGGAGGCGGTCTGAGGCCGGAACGTTTCTCCATCGGTACACCAGAGCGGTACACAGGTAAATGAGCGGGACCGCCGCAGCAAAAAGAACCCAGGACATCCACGTACCCAGCAGCAGATGCCCTAAGTAGCGAAACAGAAGCGTGGCGCCGAGCCACAGCACAATACCCCATAGGACATAATTACGGAACATGCAGATTCCCTCCAGTCTTATTCGGTCTGATTTCGTTCCTGCAGAGCGAGCAGAAGCTGTTCCAGCTCCGTGTAAATGCGGTCTGCGGGAAAGTCCTTAGATAATAAAGCCTGAACTGCCAGTCCGTCGATCAGCGCATTGAGCAGGATCCCCCACCCATCCAAGGAGATGCCCGGTATCGGCGACTGGTGCCATCGGGCGGACAGCAGCTCCGTAAGGTGAGCATTTTCCTGTCCGATCAGCTGGCTTAGCTGTTCGCGGATCGAATCGTTTTGCAGCCCGGCAGCAAGGGAAGAGAAGAACAGCTGATGGTAAAAGGAATCGTAGCTGCACCGCTCCTTCGCGGCTTCAAGCAACTCGGCCGGCGTGGTGGCCGGACCCGTGCCGGCCGTTTCCTTCATCGACTTCCACGACGCCTCGCACATATGCTTGACGACCTCGACGAAGAGCTGCTCCTTCGTTTTGAAATGATAAAAGACGGTCCCTTGGGTTACGTTGGCATTATCGGCCACCGCCTTCAAGGTGGTTTTATCAAAGCCTTTCTCTACGATGCAGCGCTGAGCGGACTGCACAAGCTCTTCCTTGGATACGACATTCGGTTTGGCCATCTAGGTTAGAGCCTCCTTTATTAGTAAGTTATCCAGATAACTAACTTTATCTTAAGGAAATCATTAACAATTGTCAATGGGATCATGCGAACGAAAAAAGCCGTCTACGACGGCGACAGGTTGTTGAAAAACCCATTCATATAGAAAAATGCGAAATGTGGTAGGTGGGGTATCCTTCGTAGGAGCGATAGCGTCTGCCTTTGTTCTCGGGGAATCACCGCTATATAACGAATATAATCAATATTTCCTGAGAACAACAGCGGCCGGAGGGGGATACCCCACTGGGGTACCAATGCCATTTTTCAAGCTTTACAGGTTTCAACAGACCAAGCCGTCTACGACGGCTGATCCCGCTTTCGTAGACGGCTAGTATGAGTACGTTGTTAATGAGCGGCTCCTGCTGCGGCGAGACTGCCGCGCCGGCGCTGGTACAGGTTGTTGCTGACGAGTGCGGCAATGATAAGCAGAGTGCCGCCGATATCATAGACGGTCATTGCATGACCTTGAAGAACCGTGATAATAAAGGTTGTGACAGGGACAAAGTTAATGAACAGGATACCGTTCACCGGAGATAGCAGCTTAATGCCCGTATTCCAGCTGATGAGCGCGAACAGACCGGCGATCAGAATCATGAAGCTGAGCTCGAAGCCAGCGGAATATACCATATGGAAGGTTGGAGCGTGCAAAATGCCGAGTGCCGTTAAGAACAGAACGATGGCCGCCGACGTTGCTGTACCCAGTACGCAGGTTAGCGTCGAATAGCGAAGCACCGACCAATCCTTGAACTGGCTGCCGCCGATCGTGTAGACGACCCAGCCGATGACGCCGAGAAGCACGAGCAGAACGGGAAATATGCTGTCTTGAACGAAAAACGCGCTCATATCCCCTTTGGTAATGACCATGAAGCATCCGATCAGAGCGACCGCGATACAGATGATCGTCGGCGGCTCCGGCTTGCGCTGCTTGAATATCCATAGAAGCAGGACGGAAAGCATAGGCATGAGAGCTTCCATGACGGAGGCGAGAATGACACCGGAGGTTCCCAGTTGATTTTGCCCCCAAAATACGAGCAGATTATATACCGTAAAAGCCATCGTTCCGAACATCCACAGCGATTTGGCACGGCCGCCGAAGCTTAGCGCCTTTCTGCCTTCCTTGATCCAAAGCAGAACCACCAGAATAACGGAGACGGCGGAATAACGAATAACGGAAAAATAAAAAGGATCCAGGTAGGTAAACGCGCTTTCCGCTACCGGAAACATCGCGCCCCAGGCAACGCTTGCCAGCAAGCACATCAAAATCCCCTTTATGATGTGATCTTTTCTCATCGGTCCATATCCTACTTTCTTCCTGTAAATATCGATTCACACGATGTCTATCTTATTCCCAAAAACATATCATGTAAAATGATTGAAAATGATTATAAACATCATTATTATTGATATTATAAAAGGAAAAAGAGAGGAGCCTGGCAGGAAGTGGACATTAACGATTTGAAAATATTCCAAACGGTTGCAGAGCAAGGCAGCGTCAGTAAGGCGGCCAAGGAGCTGAGCTACGTGCAGTCCAATGTGACGGCAAGAATCCAGCAGCTTGAGCATGAGCTCGGAACGACGCTGTTCAGCAGACACCGCAAAGGCGTAGCGCTGAATGCGGACGGACGAAAGCTGCTCGAATATACGCAAAAAATATTGAAGCTGATGGACGATATGAAGCAGGCCTTCCATGATCAGGAGGACCCGTCAGGTCCGCTGCTCATTGGCACCGTAGAAACCGTATCCAGCCTGCCGGCTCTCTTATCCGCGTACTGCAAGCAGTATCCCCGGGTTGACTTATCGCTCGTGACAGGCGTTACGGAGCATTTGATGAACGAGGTGCTGCAGTATCAGCTGGACGGGGCGTTCGTGACAGGACCGATTCAGCATGCGGAGATGGAGCAGGATTACCTGATTGAAGAAGACCTCGTCCTGATTGCCAAAAAGGACGAAGCCTTCAGCTCTTTGGAGCATTGTCTGGATAAGCCGCTGCTTGTCTTCCGCGCAGGCTGCGGGTATCGGGCGAGGCTGGTGCAATGGCTCGGCCAGCAGGGCGTAGCGCCCGCCAAAATCATGGAATTCGGGACGCTTGAAACGATTCTGGCTATGGTCAGCTCAGGTCTCGGCATCTCCCTGGTTCCAAAATCGACCATAAGGCATTTGGAAGCGGACGGAGGTCTTCGCTGCTTCACATTGCCTGAGCAGTTCAGCCGGATTACGACCGTCTTTATCCGCCGTCGCGATTCCTTGCTAGGGGCTACCATGCAAAAGTTTCTGGATAACGTCTCCGAGTTCCACCGAATGAACAAGGCTGCGGCAGCGGCAGTGCAAGGCGCGGAGGAACATTTGGATGCTTCCAGCAGGCTTTCTGCCGGTTAAACGATTTCCCGCTTAAATGAATAATAAAATGCGCCTTCCCAGGAGCTTCTCATCCCCAGTGTTAACCGCTGTGTGAGAAGGGCCGGGCAGGCGTTTTTTGTCTTATAGCGCTTTGCGGGGGAGCATATCCCACCGGAATGTATTGGAAGAGTGGTTTTTTAACCTGACCCAGCCTTATGGGGCTGGAATCAGGCGTGAACGCACTCTTGCATTCCGGTTATATAGCGGCGGATCGGAACAGGTGCTCCTTGAACTGATCCAGGACGGCCGATTGCCGCCGATCGACATTGTAAGCGTAATATATATACCGTTTGTAGTCGTTTTGGGGAATAGGACGGCTGATCAGCTCCCCGCGTTCTACTTCCTTGCGAATAGCCAGGCGGGAGACGAACGAGACGCTCTCCCCAAGCATGACCGTCTGCTTGATAGCTTCCAGCGAATCGAGCTCCATATGCGCATTCAGCTCGATGCCGTTATGCTCCGCCCATTTGACGGTCAGCTGCCGCGTGCTCGATTCCGGACTATGCAGCAGGAACGGGACTTTTCCCAGCTGTTCGGCATCCAGCTCCATATTCTCTGCCAAGGGATGCTGCGGGGAAGCGATCAGCACCAGCTCATCCTCACACAGGGTCTGCGCGGCAAGGTAAGGCGCTTGGAAAGGCTCGCAGGATAGAATGCCAAGATCAATCTCGTGGTTCAGCAGCATCTCCTTGATGGCCGGAGCGGTCTTGACCATCAGCGTTAAGCTGATTCTCGGATACGCTTTGGCGAAGCCGCTCAAGATTCGCGGCAGCATGTACGTACCGGGCACATAGCTGGCCCCGATTCGTAATGAGCCTCTGCCCAATTGGTCGTATTCCTTGACGACGCGCTCAGCCTCCTGAGCCAGCGAGTTGATTTTGGCCGAATAGTGGCAGAGCGATTGGCCGGCTTCGGTCAGCAGTATTTTGCCTGATCGGGCTTCGAACAGCTGAACGCCGAGCTCCTGCTCCAGGCTCTTCATGTGAAAGGTGACGGTCGGCTGCTTCAAGCCGAGCGCATCGGCAACAGGAGTGATCTTCTTATGCTTCTCCAGCAATTCGACAATTTGCAGCTTCAGCAGATTCATGACTCACCTTCCTCTGGTTTATTAATTAGTCTGAAATCAGTATAGAAAAAATCTATGGGAATGAATAGATCCCATTGATAAATTTAACAGAAGTTTTACGCAGAGATAATACATCCCTGCATTTGGGCTTGTACACTGAGGTTAGCTTGACAGATAGGAAGGGAATTTCATGGATGTCATCATTCGAGGCTTACAAAAATCGTTCGATCAGGTTCAGGCGCTGCAGCCGACCGATCTGCGAATTCGACAAGGCCGCTTTACGACGCTGCTAGGCCCGTCAGGCTGCGGCAAAACGACGCTGCTGCGCATGATTGCGGGTCTGGAGACACCGGACCGCGGCGAGCTGTTCGTGGGCGATGAGTGCTTGTTCTCCAGCGATCGGAAGGTCGATAAGCCCGCACACCGCAGAAGCTTCGGGATGGTGTTTCAGGACTTCGCGCTATGGCCGCATATGACGGTGTTCGAGAACGTCGCTTTCGGACTGCGGGCCAAAGGCAGCACGAAGGATTTGAAGCGGCAGGTGCAGGAGGCTATCGACAAGGTCCGGTTAAGCGGAATGGAGGGCCGCTATCCGCACCAGCTGTCCGGGGGACAGCAGCAGCGGGTGGCCTTCGCCCGGGCAGTCGTGACGCGTCCGCAGCTCGTCCTGTTCGACGAGCCGCTCAGTGCGCTCGACGCGCTGCTGCGCGACGAGATGAGGCTGGAGCTGATCAGCCTTGTGCGAGATATCGGGCTGACGGCGCTCTACGTAACGCATGATCAGACGGAAGCGATGTCCATGTCCGACGAGATTATCGTCATGAAGGAAGGACGCATTCTCCAAAGCGGCCAGCCGGAGCAAATCTACAACCTGCCGGCGCATCCTTTCGTCGCGCAGTTTATCGGCAAATCGAATTGGCTGGAGAAGGACAAGCGGATGGTTCGGCCGGAGCACGTTCTCTGGCAGCCGTCAGGTGACGGTGCGGAGCATGAGCAGGAAACCTTTACAGGCACGATCCGCAGCGTCAGCTATTTGGGCGACCGCTATGAGGTACAGATGGACATGGGGGCAATGGGTTTATGGACCGCGTACCATCAGGTACGATTGCAGGTCGGGCAGCCGACTGAGGTTTATGTATCCAAGAGGCATATTCATCACATTTTGTAATCAAATGGGGAGGCATATAACAATGAAAATGAGAACCGGATTGAAGAATGGGGCGCTTCTTTTACTGACGGCTATGGTTGGATTTGGGGTAGCAGGGTGCGGGACCTCGCAGCAGCAAACGGCAGCAACGAACGGATCGGCACCAAAGGCCGAGCAGCCGGTACAACCCGCTAAAGCAGAGGATAAAAAAGAAGAGAAGAAGCTGAGCGGCAAGCTGGTAGTGTACAGCGCAGGTCCTAAGGAGCTGGCTGAGAGCATTCAAAAAGGCTATGAAGCGAAAACCGGCGTAAAAATCGAAATGTTCCAGGGCACGACAGGGAAAATTTTATCCCGTATGGAAGCCGAGAAGGCCAATCCGGTTGTCGACGTCGTCGTGCTGGCATCGCTGCCATCCGCTCAAGGCTTGAAGAAGAGCGGCTTGACCTTGGAATATAAAGAAGCAAAAAATGCGGATAAGCTGATTCCCGAGTGGTCCGATAAAGAAGGCAACTTCTTCGGATACAGCGCATCGGCACTCGGTATCGGCTATAACACGAAGCTGGTGAAAACTCCTCCGAAGGAATGGACAGACCTGACGAAGGATGAGTGGAAGGGCAAAGTGAATATCCCTGACCCTGCATTATCCGGCTCCGCACTTGATTTCGTAACGGGTTACCTGAGCATGAAAGGCGATTCCGGATGGGATCTGCTGGATCAATACAAGAAAAACGGCGTGGCGATGGCAGGAGCCAACCAAGAGGCGCTTGATCCTGTCATTACAGGGTCCAAAAGCATCGTAGCTGCCGGTGTCGATTACATGACTTACCAAGCCAAAGCCAAAGGCGAGCCGATCGACATGATCTATCCTGCTAGCGGTACTGTCATTAGCCCGCGCCCTGCCGCTATCATCAAATCCAGTAAAAACGTAGACAATGCCAAAGCGTTTATCGATTATTTGCTGTCGGATGAAGCGCAAAAAATGGTAGCCGAAACGTATTTGCTGCCAGGACGTAAAGACGTTCCTGTTAAAGACCGTCCGGGTGTGGAACAAATTCCGCAAATGAAGGTCGACTGGAATTGGATGGACACCAATGGCGACGCCGTAACGAAAAAATTTACGCAGCTATTTAAATAAGAGGCGGCTATGTACAGCACAAACAAGGTTTCTTTCAAAGCATTGGGGATGACACTGGCGCTGCTGATCCTGGCGCTGCTGGTGGTCGTCCCGCTTTTTTTCATCTTTTTGACGAGCGTTCACTCCGGTGAACAGTGGGATTGGATGGCTCCGATCCGGACGATTCTAGCCAATGAGCTCGGCGAGGTATTCTGGAACTCGATCTGGCTCGGCCTGCTCGTCGTCGTAGGGACGACAGTGCTCGCTCTGCCGCTTGCCTGGATACTATCCAGAACGGATTTGAAGCGCCACACTTGGCTCGATATCGTGCTGCTGATTCCCTTCATGACACCGCCGTACATCGGCTCTATGGGCTGGATTTTATTCATGCAGACGAACGGCTATCTGGAGCAGCTGCTTCCGGCGGCCGCTGCGGTAACGCCTGTTTTTTTCAGCTCATTCGGGATGATCGCTATCATGAGCCTGCACTTGTTTCCGTTTCTGTATTTAATTCTGCGCAATGCGCTTGTACAGATCGGCGGCAGCAAGGAGGAGGCGGCAAGCGTTCATGGAGGAGGCTTTCTGTACAGCTTTCGGCGCGTTGTGCTGCCGCTCTTGCTGTCCAGCTATGCGATGGGAGCGCTGCTGATCTTCGTCAAGACGATCGCCGAGTTCGGTACTCCGGCAACCTTCGGCCGCAAGATCGGGTTTTATGTGCTTACCTCGGAAATTCACAAGTATATTTCCAGCTGGCCGATTGACTTCGGTAAAGCGACATCGCTCGCTTCCATCTTGTTAACGACCTGCCTGCTCATCTGGTACATGCAATCGATTATTAGCCAGCGCTTTACCTACTCGCTAGTCGGAGGCAAAGGCTCCCGCGGGAAACTGTACCGGATGAGCGGCTGGATGCGCAGCCTGGCCTGGCTGTATGTCGCAGGTCTGCTTGCGGTATCGATCGGTATTCCGTACTTCTCGATTATTGCGGCTTCTCTAATGAAGCTGCGCGGCGTCGGCCTGGCTTGGACCAATCTGACGCTTCAGCATTACGCGGAACTCCTTGCATGGGGCTCCAAAAGCATGCAGGCACTGATGAACAGTGTCAGCCTGTCATTGGTTTCGGCGACGATTTCGGTGATTCTCGGGACGTATTTTGCCTTGATGATCGGCAGAGCCAAATCATGGCCGCAGAAGTTCACGGACTTGTTCAGCCTGCTGCCCAATACGGTGCCGGGGATTGTTATTGTGGTTGGCTTGATCCTGCTGTGGAACGCGCCGTGGAACCCGGTTCCGCTGTATAACACTTACGGCATGGTGGTGTTGACGTATGTCGTCTTTTTCCTGCCGTATACGGTTCAATATGTCAAGGCGAATTTCGCTCAGCTGGACGATTCGTTGTTTCAGGCGGGGCGGGTATTTGGCGGCAGTGCGCCGTATATTTTCCGCCGCATCCTGCTGCCGCTTATCCTTCCGGGGATGCTGGCCGGCTGGATGATGACCTTCACGATCTCGGTTCGCGAGCTCGTCGCATCGCTTATGATTTTGCCGCCTTCTATGGAAACGTCGGCAACGTATATTTTTTCCCAATTCGAACAGGGCAAGGTGTCGCTCGGGATGGCGATGGCGGTGGTCTCCGTCGGGCTGACGACACTGCTGCTCCTTGCCGTTAACAAGTTAAGTGCAAACAAAAAGTGGAGTGTGGACTAATGCAAGTAACTGTATGGGGCGGTGCGGGGGAACATGGCCGTTCTTGCTACCTCGTCGAACACCGCCAAACCCGCGTGTTGCTGGATTGCGGGGTGAAGAAGGAAGGAGCAGGGGAATACCCTCTGCTGGATGAGCGGATCGTATCCGAATTGGATGCGGTGTTTCTTTCCCATGCCCACGAAGACCATTCCATGGCCTTGCCGCTGCTCTATAAGCTGGGTTATGAGGGAATCGTATGGACGACACGGGCGACCTCGCGGCAGCTTCCCTCCTATTTCGATGCATGGAGGCGATATGTGGCGGGGCAGGGCAGCGAGCTGCCATACGAGGAGAGACATATCCGGGAAATCCGCTATGGATTCCTGGAAGAGTCTGCTCCCGCTGGCAAATGGCTCGTCCTGTCAGATAAGCTAAGCGTCTGCTGGGGGAGAAGCGGTCATCTGCCAGGATCCCTATGGCTGCTGCTGGATCTGGAAGGGAACCTGGTCTTCTTCTCGGGAGATTATACGTCCGAATCGGCTCTGCTGGCCGCGGAAATGCCTTGCCTGCCGGATCTTACCGTACGAGCCAATGGGGAGAGGAACCGAGGAAGCGGCCAGCAGGCAGGCGACGGCACTCCTATGCAGCCTGCTATCGATTTATCGATTGTGGAAGCGGCTTACGGAATCGAGGAGGATTCCCAGGAACGAAAGCTGGACCAATTGAAGGAAGTCATCGGTTCCGCGCTGGGTCGGGAAGAGACGGTTCTGCTTCCGGTACCGACCTATGGGAGAGGGCAGGAGCTGCTATTATGGGCGCTCGATACGTTCCCTCAGACGAGGATCGTGGTTGAGCGGGAGCTCATGGACGGCCTCGGACAAATGCTGGAATGGCCGGAGTGGCTGCAAGAGGATGTGGCGGAGCGCATAACAAGCTGCTTATCGGATCGTCGGCTGCTCGTTGTGGACCAGGAGCTTGAACGCGCCCAAGCCCTCACAGATAGTGTCGGGGTCGGTACGATCGTGTTCACGAATGACGGCATGATGCAGTCGGCCAAATGCCGATGGTACTATGAAGAGCTTCGTGCAAGAGGAAGCTACCGTATCGTATTGACTGGGCATTTGGCCCGAGGCAGTCTGGGGCAGCGGCTGCTCGGCGGGGAAGAGGCGGGAGCAGACGGGAGCCGGATTCATTTTGTCCGGTACAAGGTGCATCAAGGCATGCCGGATGTGAAGGCGATGCTGGATGCTGTTCCTGCCAAGCGGACGGTGCTTGTTCATGCAGGACAAGCAGCCACGGACGCCCTGATCAGCCGTCTAAGCGAGCAAGGATATGCAGGGCTCCATTCCATGAAGCCCGGACAAGTACTGGCCGACCAGCCGGGCTAAGTCGTGCAATGAGAAATCCCCGGAAGCCATTCGCGGCGGCCGGGGAATTTTTGTAGGCTTCACGGGGAGGACAGTAATGGAAGGATCTGTTTTTCCCCGCTTGGTGTCTTATGTATCTCGAAACCGTCAAACAAGCTGCCTGTGGCGGTGTACGATTCGTATTTCATTACGTCTCCGTCCACTCGGATGAGCTGGTACAGCTGAGTGTTCGCTATGGAGTGATCCACTTGAGCTCCATTGTCTTTCCAATTTTTATCGGAAAGCTTCTTCATATGAGTACCGGCAAAAGAGACGACAAATACGGTGCCGCTCTTTGAACTCTTATCGTTCGTTCCCGCCGTGAGGCTGCTGATCTGGCCGCGTGCGTAGCTGTGATCATGACCTTGAAGCACTAAATCCACATTATATTTTTCGATAAGAGGAAGCAGCTTTTCACGGACCTCCGCATTGTCTCGATCGGGAGAGTTAGCGAAGATCGGATGATGGAACGTCATGACCGTCCATTGATTCGGGTTGTTGGCCAGCACTTGTTCGAGCCAGGCTACCTGCGCGTCCAATTTCACAAACTTCGTATTGGTATTGAGAGAGATGATGCGCATGCCTTGATGGTCTGTATAGTATACGGTTTCCTCTAAACCTGCAGGCCCGTTCTCCGGCAGGGCAAATTGCGGACGCCAGTACTGCGAGAGACCTTTTTTCGCGCCGGGTACGATCTTCTCGTATTCATGGTTTCCAGGGGTCATAATGCTGGGAATCATACCGTTCAGCCATCCGCCGGCCTTGAACCATTCGCCCCACTGTTCATCCGCATCCCCCCGATCGACCAAATCACCGGCATGGAGAATGAATTTTGCCTCGGGGTGGTTGGAGTAAGCTTTGCGGATCACACGGGACCAATGCTCAAGAAGATCATGCTGAGCATCGCCAAGGTAAAGGAAAGCAAACGGTTCAGCCTTGTCGGAGGCTGTGGTGAACTCGAACCATTCGCTCCAGTTAGCGCCATCGCCCACGCGGTAAAGGTATTTAGTTTTCGGGAGAAGGTTTTCGAATTTGACCGTATGGAATTTGGCCGTGTAAGGCTGATTTCCCTGGACTTCACTGCTGCTGCTGGCCATAACCGTTATCGCCTTGTCCTTGAAAGCGGTCCCATCTTCAGCGACAGCAATTTGGGCTTGGGGGGTGAGGACACTGGTATCTGTACGCCAAGTTACAGCTTGGGTTGTAGCGGGGTCATCATTCCAGTTCAGGATAATCCGATCCGGGACAGGTGTGGGCTTATACATATCGGCATCCGGAACCTTGGCTGCAGGCTGATTAGCCGATACGATATTCATACAAGGTAACGCGGCCACTAGCAGGAACATGAGAAGAACTGTACGAGCTTTAAAGCACCCCATTAACTTTTTTACTTCCATCAGCTTCTTTCCCCTCCATTACATAGGTTTTGTTATCGAGTGTCTGAATTCATCATTTCTTTTACCTCCTATTCATTGTATCAATTCCATCATTTGGGTTAAGGGGCAAATGCATTACTTGTGTAGGGGGATTTGATTCCGCAAGTCTTAGAATGGCATGACCTTACTGCTCACGTCTCCTCATCAATGGCAAGCCTCTAATAATAGGGGGGTGCAAGTATCACGGTCCGACTTCTTCAGACTGGAGTTGTTTGTCCTTATCTTTATTTGGATGCAAGCTATCTATGTACAGATCTAGCTCTGCTTTTTGTGGGGAGGGGGATACATATTTAGCATGGTTCAAGACTAAGGCGGAGCTGAATCTTACCATGTTATCACCGTCATAAATATCCATGAAATAAGAATATCCAGCAGGGAGATCCTGGCTTCTAGCTTTCATAACGACCATATTTTTAAGTAAACAAACGATTTTATGAAGTGTTTCTTGATACTCAATAGTCCGAGTCCCGTCGGGGCCGTAATGAATAATAACCTTGGACACGTTATTCAAATCAGTGTGTAGAATGGTAGGAACGGGGATACTCCCTTCATAGAGATTTGGCACTTCATGTATGGTGGAACCATTGATACTGTACGTATAAAGCTGGACGTAAGCGTACTGGCTGATGTCTTGGTCCGTATGGGTTTCGAAGCTGTAAGGCGTGCTGCTGAACTTATCGCCCTTGATATCGGCTTCTCCGATGATCTCTCCCTGTTTACCGAAGAAATATAAAGTCGCCTCCAACTGATTCCACTTTTGCCGGTGAGAGTCATGGAAATATTGACCCGTCCTGCCATAAACCAGCTGGCCCGTAATCTTGGTCCGATTTCCTTCCTTCGTGAAAATGAGGTTACCTGCAGCAATGCCTTTTGTCAGTGAATCTGGTATGTTCAACTCTCCGCTTCGAAAGAGCACCTTGTCTTCCTTCTCATCGTACACTACAGTTGCACCCAAATTATCGGCCACATAGCGAACCGGGACATAAAGGTGCCCTTTATAGTTCAAGGTATCATATTCGCTGTCCATCGCGCGGGGTTCTCCATTAAATTCAAATTTGACAGGGGATAAGAGTGCCTGAATGGCATCTGCGGCAAAAACGACCGAGGATAACGATAAGGCAATTCCAATAAATATTCCTGACAATAGGTTCTTCATTCAAATCCACCTTCCAATATATGTAATTTACTCTTTTTTCTTAGACGTCTCCATTGTTATTTAGTTGCGATTTTGGACGAGAACATTAAGTGCTGCTGAGGAGGCTAGTGAAAGGGCTCCAGAATCAAATCCTTCATGAACGTATCGAAAACATACCAGGATAGTAAAATATAGGAGAGCACTGTCGAAAGAGCATGGAATCACGTCGGAAAATGGGAAATTTTATCATTGATCTTTATCTTCAGCACATCTATTCTATATTAGGCGACATATCGTCTTATCGGGAGCGATAGGACTGGATATAAGGCTCGTGCGGCGGTCGATTTGTGCCGGGCGGGCCCGGTTTGTTTTGTAAGAAAGGGCACGAAAGCACTGGGACGAACGATAAGGGAGTGTTCTTTTTTGAAGGAAGAAAAACTGAAAAGAGGGCTGAAGGCCCGCCATATGGCTATGATTTCGCTGGGCGGGTCGATCGGAACCGGATTGTTCTTGGCGAGCGGAGGGGCCATACATACGGCAGGTCCGGGGGGCGCTCTGTTTGCTTATTTGACCATTGGTATAATGGTATATTTCCTGGTTACGAGTCTTGGGGAAATGGCCACCTACATGCCGGTATCCGGAACGTTCAGCACCTATGCGACAAAATTCGTTGATCCGGCACTTGGCTTTGCGCTTGGGTGGAATTATTGGTACAACTGGGCCATCACGATTGCGGCGGAATTGACGGCTGCGACGGTCATTATGAAATTCTGGTTTCCTGACAGCTCTTCGTTTTTATGGTCGGCGCTGTTTCTTGCTCTGATGACATTATTAAATCTGCTCTCGGTTAAAGGATACGGGGAGACGGAGTTTTGGTTCGCTCTAATCAAGGTCATCACCGTTATCGTCTTTATTGGTGTTGGTCTTTTGATGATTGCCGGCATCTGGTCCCAGTCGTCGGTGGGCTTTCAAAACTGGAAGATCGGCGATGCTCCTTTTCACGGAGGCTTCCTGGCTGCGTTAAGCGTGTTCATGGCAGCGGGCTTTTCTTTTCAAGGAACGGAGCTGGTCGGTGTCGCGGCAGGGGAAAGCGAGAACCCCAGAGAAAATGTGCCGCGTGCCATCCGCACTGTGTTCTGGCGCATCTTGCTGTTTTATTTGCTGGCCATTCTCGTTATCGGACTGATCATTCCTTATACGAATGAAGCGTTATCGAGCGACAACATCCGAATGAGTCCTTTTACGATCGTGTTTGAAAAAGCCGGCTTAAGCATGGCCGCCTCAGTGATGAATGCCGTCATCCTGACCTCGGTATTGTCTGCGGGGAACTCAGGGATGTACGCATCGACTCGGATGCTGTGGGTGCTGGCCCAGGAAGGCAAAGCTCCGCGCTTCCTAAATAAGCTGACCCGCCACGGTGTCCCTGTATTTGCTTTGCTGGCAACCGCTGCGCTCGGGATGTTCGCCTTCCTGTCTTCCTTTTATGGAGACGGTCTGGTGTACACCTGGCTGTTGAATGCGTCCGGTATGTCCGGCTTTATTGCTTGGCTGGGGATTGCGATAAGCCATTACTATTTCCGACGGGCCTACATGGCTCAAGGCAAGTCGCTTAAGGATCTGCCATATCGTGCCAAATGGTTCCCGTTCGGGCCGATCTTGGCCGGGGTGCTTTGCGTGATCGTTATTATCGGACAAGCGATGGGGGCATACTCGGACGGCAAAATCGATTGGGCGTACATGTTCGCATCTTACATCGGAATTCCGCTGTTCCTGGCTATCTGGCTCGGATACAAATGGAAGTTTAAGACTAAGGTGCTGAAGCCTGAGGAATGCGTATTCGACGAAGAGGACATAGAAAAAAGCCGCTGAGGCGGCTTTTTTTGTTGAAAAACCTAATTTTGCGAGAACTATGCTATATATGGAGGTGGGGTATGCCTCGGAGGAGTTTACGTCCGCCTTTGAAATCCGTGAAAAATACCGCTAAATCTAATCCAATTCACGGGTTTCAACAGCGGCTGGAGGGGTATACCCCATCGGAGTATATTGGCAATAGTTCAAGCTTCATAGGTTTTTCAACAAACCAAAAGCCGCCGAAGAGGGCGGCTTTTTTCTATGAAGTGGAAGAAGCAAGCCGTTAAGCCGTATGAAGCTTTTTCTTGCTGCGCAAAGCTTTAGGCTTGGAGTTCACCAGCACGATGCTGAGCAAAATAAGAATCAGTCCGGCGACCAAAGTCAACGTGATCTTTTCACCGAGGAAGAGGACGCTGCAACTAATAGAGATAAGCGGGATAAGGAACGTAAACGAGCCTACCTTGCTGGCCTCACCCGAGCCGACCAGCTTGAAGAAGACGAGCCAGCCAAGGGCAATGACGAAAATGGATATGAACAGCAGACAGACTACGAAGGGAAGGCTCCAATGAATATCGGACCAGCTTTCAAAGGCGGAGCCTGTACCCGTCAGGACGAGCCCGCCGATCAAAATTTGCAGGGCGACGACCCAGAGGGCATCGACCTGTCCTGTTGTTTTTTTCATGTACAGCGTGCCCAGAGCCCAGCTAACGGCGCTTCCGATCGCAAGCCATATGCCTATGGTTGAGATAGGACCGGTAAAGCCTCCGCTGCTGATGGCGGCGACCCCGAGAAATCCAAGCACCAAGCCGAGCATTTTCATTCCGAACATCGACTCTCCAAGCCACAGCCACGAACCGAGCCCGAGCAGCACCGGCTGGAAGAAAACCAGAGCCGAGAACAGACCCGCCGGAAGATAGTTCAGCCCTACGGTCTGAAGCCCGTAATATAGAATGATGTTCAGAACGGAAGAGATGAGGTAGGTGTGCCATGTCTGCTTCAAGCGCAGCAGCTTATATCTCGGCAAGCAAACGAGAACGAGGATAACGCCTCCGATCAGTGTTCGCACGCCTGCAAACAGCAGCGGGGGTGTATATAAAAGCGCGTATTTAGACAGCGGCCAGTTGATTCCCCATATGATAACGAGGAACGCCAAATAAACAGCAGCACGTGTACGTGTAAGCTGTGGCATGCAGATCACTCCTTGTTGTTTTCTCTGTTCAACATGATACAATGATTCTACTAATAAATAAAATGAATGTTAATCATAAGGGGTATACCATAAACGTTATGACTCATTCCCAGCTAAAATTATTTGTCAAAATTGTCGATACCGGAAGCTTCACCCGAGCCGGGCAAGAGCTGAACATGACACAGCCCGCGGTAAGCCGCGCCATCTCTACATTGGAGTCGGAGTTGGGCGTGACCCTTCTGATTCGGGACCGGCGCAAGGGAATCGTTCTTACGGAGGTAGGCAAGCGTATTCTTGTGCTTTTTCGCGATATATTGAAGGGCTTCGATAAAGTCGATCAGGAAGTGGCGGCGGAGAAGGGCTTCGAGGTCGGACTGATTCGTATCGGTTCTTTTCCGGCGGCTTCGGCTCACTTCCTGCCCAAGATCTTCCGTGCCATCAGCGAAAAATACCCGCGTATCCGATTCGAGCTTCACGAGGGAAGCATCGACGAGATTAAGGAGTGGCTTGCTGCGAGAACGATCGATGTCGGATGGATTATTCCGCCGAACGAAGAGTTCGAAGCGGTCACCTTGCTGAAGGAACAAATGTTTTTGTTTATGCGGGAGGACCACCCCTTGCATCAGCATGACCGCATTCATGTCAAGCACCTGGATCAGGAGCCGATGATCATTTGCAAAGGCGGCTATGAAGCTCCGCTTTACGAGCTTTTCGGGCAGGGAGGCTCGCGGCTGCAGGCCCAATTCATCGTTCACAACGCCAATACGGCTCTGAACATGATTGAAGAAGGTCTTGGCATGGCGATCATGTCCAATGTCTCTTTATCCTTGTCCGCCTTGCCGCCGCATGTTGTCATCCGGCCGTTGGAGCCGCAGCCCTACAGGGAAATTTTGCTGGCTGTTCCTTCCTTGGAGGAGTCCTCATTAGCCGTCAAGCTGTTTATTCAAACAGCGAGGGAGTTATTCTCCATTTAGTAAAATTTTCAAAATATTAACATTCCCCATACATTCCGTTAACATTGGTCCCCTATACTCGACATGCCGAGTGAAAAAACTCGAAAATAATGTACCGGGGGATCAAGATGAAACAAAGAAAAGCTTGGATTGCATCCGCCATGATCGCAGGGATGATGCTGCAAACGTTGAGTGTCAGTGCGGCTGAAGCCGATTATGTGCCGCTGCGGGCGCAGCTGGAGAAGCTAGGGGCGAAAGTGAGCTGGGACGCCAAGGATCGTACCGCAATGTTCAAGCTGAAGAACGGTATCGCCGGGATCGTCACGATCAATGAAGGGACATACCGTCTTGCAGGGAAGGAAGGCAAGCTGTCTAGCCCAGTGCAATTGGTTAACGAGCAGACGATGATTCCTGCGGCGCTGCTGCAAAGCATTTTGGCCGAAAACGCCAAATATCAGGACCCGAAGGATGCTGTCCCTATGTTCTCAGTTAAAGCACAAGGGGAGACGGAAGCGGTGGATTCGGGTGAGGATGCGGCGGATGATCCGGCCATCTGGGTAGATCCGGTCGACCCTTCCAAGAGCAAGCTGATTGCCACTAACAAAGCCGGAGGCATACTGGTGTATGACTTGAGCGGAAAGCAGCTGCAGTCGTATAGTGTCGGTAAAATGAACAATATCGATCTTCGCTACGACTTCCCGCTGGGAGGCAAAAAGGTGGATATCGTAGCGGCAACAAATCGTACGACTAACACCATAGATGTATTCTCTGTTTCCGGAGAAAACGGCGAGTTAACCCCGATTGTAGGCGAACCGATTAAATCGGCTATGGGCGAGGTGTACGGCTTCAGCTTGTATCACAGCCTGAGAACGGGAGCGTTCTATGCATTGGTATTGGGGAAAAAGGGTGAATTCGAGCAATATGAGCTGAAGGACGACGGCACCGGAAAGGTAACGGGCAAGCTGGTTCGCGAATTCCGTCTCGGTACCCAATCGGAGGGGCTCGTTGCAGACGACGAGTACGGGACGATGTATATTGCCGAAGAGGATGTTGCGATCTGGAAATATAACGCGGAGCCCGATGGCGGCAAGGAGCCGTTGGCACAAGTCGATATCGCGGACGGACGCCGTTTGCAGGATGATATTGAAGGCTTGACGATGTATTACGGTAAGGACGGCACCGGATATTTGATCGCTTCGAGCCAGGGCAGCAACAGCTACGCGATTTATGACCGCCAAAACGACAATAAATATATTTCCAATTTTAACATTGTGGATGGCGACCGCATCGACGGTACGAGTGAAACCGATGGCATCGATGTGCTTGGTTTTGGGCTGGGAGATCAATATCCGTACGGTATTTTCGTATCCCAGGATGACGCCAATTATGAGAATGGCAAGAAGATTAATCAGAACTTTAAAATTGTAGGCTGGGATCAGATCGCCAATTCGGCGAAACCAAAGCTTCGTATGGATAACACGGTGAATCCGCGCGAATTGGTCAAAAGATAAGCCCAGAAAGATAGGAATACATTACATCTAGGGAAGCCGCTTTGTTTTCTCGCTTTAGAGGGAATGATGCGGCTTCTTCGCATGATAGTGATAATTATTGACATAAAATGGAAAACGATAAATCATGATAATAGTTCTCATTTAGAAAATCCAATTGCAGGGGGTTATCTGTTGTTCGGAAAAGAGGCCATGCTGTATGTCAATGAATCGGATGTAGCCGCTTGCGGCGGGGATGATTGGCTGGCGAGGCGCTGTGCGGTGTTCCGGCTTGCAAAGGATGGGTCGATTCGCTGTATTACGGCGTCCTGGGCAGCACTGGGGATGGAGCTTATCCGGGCCGGGCGGGCCGTGGTACGGTAGAGATGGCGGTCTTTTTTTCAAGCTTCTGAAGGTCCGGTTGATCCGTATTTCTCCTAATTGAAGCCTTGCGTCGTCCTTAGGGGGAGCGGCTCCGCTTACCTTCCGCCATGATGAAAAAGAACATGGACAAACCATCGGGTTCGGGCTTACTATTAAGCAGAGCATGGTAAAATCAACCCAAAGGCAGGGGAGCCCCAAATGACGCAAAGCTGTATTTATTGTACGAAGGACGAACGGATTGAGAACCTGATGATCGAAATCGGTCAGCTGCGGGTGTCTACGCTGTATCTGTTCAGAGAGCAGACCTACCGCGGACGGTGTATCGTAGCCTTGAACGAGCATGAGACGGAGTTTTTCCACCTTTCCCAGGAGAAGCAGGACGCTTACATGCGGGACGTAGCCCAGACGGCGCGTGCCATCGAGCAGGCCTTCGCTCCGGACAAAATTAACTATGGGGCCTTCGGGGACACGATGCCGCACGTTCATTTTCACATCGTTCCGAAGTATGAAAATGAATATACCTGGGGCAAAATGTTCGAAATGAACCCGGCTCCGAACCAGCAGCTTAGCGATGCCGA
Source organism: Paenibacillus sp. OAS669 (assembly GCF_014873645.1). NCBI lineage: Bacteria > Bacillati > Bacillota > Bacilli > Caryophanales > Paenibacillaceae > Paenibacillus > Paenibacillus sp. OAS669. Next base: position 159,891 of record NZ_JADBDR010000007.1, on the reverse strand, counting down.
ATATGATGAAATTATCGGTCTGATCAAGAAGCATCTGTAAAAGGATCAGCTGCCAAACACCAACACACTCGGCAGAGTGTCCGGATTGTCTGAATTCCAAGAACTTGCCTTCTTTTAAAGAGGGTGAGTCTTTTTTTGTATAGTTGAATTTATAAGCCTCCGAGGTCATCGGATGTGAAAATTTTATTTGGCGATAAAACCTATCTCTAAACGCGGTCGAGCGTCTTTCAAAGGCCTCGATAGAGTTTTTTTTCATTCACTCGTTCTTCTGATTCCCGGGTAGGATAAACGTATGTTCTGCTTGGGACGGAAGCTGCGAAATCTGTCGATAATCAGAGGCCCTTCTATACCTTTATGCCTGTTTTTCCTCCCGGCCTAGTCCTATGCTCCTGTCTTCATAAAATATTATCAAATCTTTCAATCGTTTCGTGATAGAATGCAATTGCAGTTCTATTATTCAAATAATGGAGGAATATGATGAGCAAATCCATGCATTGGAAGGCAACGCTGTTAAAGACGACACTCGCTCTTAGCCTCGCATTTCCGCTGCAATCTTTCTTTATGGATGGGGGGCAGCAGGCTTTTGCCGAAGGACCTAACGATCCGGCTCCTTTCATCAACGCTAAAGTAGTCAACGAGAACGCAGGTAAAAAGATTTTGTTCGATAACACCCACGGTCAAACGGCCGGCGCGGCGGATTGGGTTATCGACGGCGGCTTTTCCGATTTCGGCAACGCCTTGGCGGATAACGGTTATTATGTGAAGGAGCTTCGGAAGTCCAGCCCTATTACGCTCGAGGACCTGCAGGGCTACGATGTTTTTGTTATTGGGGAAGCCAATGTTCCGTACAAGCAGACGGAGCAAGCGGCCATGAAGCAGTATGTTCAAAACGGCGGCAGCATATTCTTTATCGCTGACCATTACAATGCAGACCGGAATAAAAACCGGTGGGACGGATCCGAGGTTATGAACGGCTATCGCCGCGGCGCCTGGGATGATCCTGCCAAAGGCATGAGCACGGAGGAACGGAATTCCGCTGCTATGCAGGGTGTAGCAAGCTCCGATTGGCTGAATGAAAATTTCGGTGTGAGATTCCGCTATAACGCTCTTGGCGATATCATCACTGATAAGGTAGTCGCACCGGATCAGGCACTCGGTATTACAAAAGGGGTATCTACCGTTGCAATGCATGCAGGCTCAACGATTGAAATTATTGACCCTACACGGGCCAAAGGGATCGTCTATCTGCCGCAAACCAAGGAAGCATGGCCTAATGCGGTGGATCAGGGCGTATATGCCGGAGGCGGTATCGCCGAAGGTCCGTATGTCGCCATTTCCAAGTCCGGCCTCGGTAAAGCCGCATTTATCGGTGACTCCTCTCCTGTAGAGGATGCTACGCCGAAATATTTGCGGGAGGAAAACGGCCAAAGAAAGACGACCTATGACGGCTTTAAAGAACAAAATGACGGCACTCTGCTCGTGAATATTATCAATTGGCTGAGCAAGAAGGAGAGCTATACGAAGCTGAGCGACGTGAGCGGGCTTCAGCTCGACCAGCCGACGCCATTGCTGCCGTTCGAGGCTCCGGAAGCATCCACTGAGCCTCAGAAGGAGCCATGGGCCGCACCTGATGCCGGATACAAATGGTGGGACCCTTCCACGTTTAAGCCGGGCTCCTACGGCGGTGCAACAGCCGCTCCAACTGCAGCGTACAGCTTAGTGCATCAGGCACAGCTGCCGAATGCACAGCAGTTCCAAATCCGTGTCGTTGCGGATAACCTGCCGGCTTACGGAACGGTATCCGGCTTCAGCGCAGGCATTTATTTAACCGGGGGCACCCAGGTCGCCCAGATTCAAAATGCCGACGGCACTTGGCCGACCGCATATGGCTACAGCTCTGCTTTCAGCATGACCGCCGATGGCTTGGGCCATGCCTACAAGGATCTCACGGTTCGCATTAAGCCTGACACTACAGGAGCGGCAAGTCTGCGTTTAAGACAAAACGGCAATAACCTCAAGACCGAATCGGTTACCTTGGCGAATGTGCCGGCCGAGCCGCTTCCCGAGGACAAGCCGCCTCTACCTGACCAAATTTCGATAGCGGATGCACGGAGCAAGGCGGACAATACCCTTGTTACCGTAGAAGGTATCGTGACTACAGAGCCCGGGGCTTTCGGCGGGCAAGCGTTCTATCTTCAGGATGGTACCGCCGGAATCTATGTATTCCAAAGCCAAAGCGGCTTCCACCAAGGAGACAAGGTGAAGGTTACCGCTTCGCTTACTCACTATAACTCGGAGCTTGAGCTGGCCTCGCCTGTAGCTATCGCGAAGACCGGTACAGCCGAGCTTCCTGAGGTGAAGGCCGCTTCCTCCGTCAACGAGAATAACCAGGGCCAGCTTATCGAGCTGTCCAACGTTACCATTCATAATGTAGTCGCCGCCACACCGGCAGGTTCCTTTGAATTCGATGCGACGTCCGGCTCAACTACCAACCATGTGCGCGTTGACGGCCGTACAGGGCTCACACTGGATAAGTTCCCTTATCAGGAGGGGCAAGTCGTAACTGTCCGCGGAGTTGCAGCCATTTTCAAGGATAACTATCAGCTGAAGCCTCGCGGCTTAAGCGATTTTACGGCTGTTGACTCATCGGCTCCTGTCACAACGGCCGCCTTGTCCGGAACGCCGAACAGCAACGGCTGGTACCGTGAGGATGTGACAGTGACGTTATCTGCAACGGATACCGGAACAGGTGTTGCATCGACCTTGTACAACACGAACGGCGGAGAATGGACGGGCTATACGGCTCCGGTGACCGTTTCCTCCGAAGGCGACAGCCATCTGCAATATTATTCCGTCGATAACGCCGGAAACAAGGAAGAGGTGCAATCGCTCCTCATTCGTCTCGATAAAACGGCTCCGGCCGTGCGTCTGACACAATCGGGCCAAAGCGTTCATAGCATCACCTATGATGAAGCCTTTACCTTCGAGCTGGCTGCAACGGACGGATTGTCCGGCATCGCTTCCCAAAAGCTCCTTCTGGATGGTAAAGAGATTGCCTCCGGTCAATCGCTTCAGGCGAAGCAAGTGGGACTCGGTTCCCATACGGTACAGTACCGCGTTGAGGATGCTGCCGGAAATACGGCCGAGCAAAGCTTCAGCTTCGAGATCACGTTCAGCACCAGCTTCTCCGCTGTGCAAGCCTTAATCGATCAGCTGGATAAGAACGGTCAGTTCAAAAATAACGGGGAAGCCAATTCCCTGAGGGCCAAGCTGTCCAATGCGGAGAAACAGTTGGAGAAAGGCCATAAGGACCAAGCCATCAAGCATTTGAACGATCTTCAAGATACGGTGGAGAAGGATGCGGCCAAGGGCAAAATGACGGCTTCCGCCCACGAGCAGCTGGCTCAGCATCTTGCATATTTGCTGCAAAACATTTCCCGTTAACCGATTCTTACCTAAAGTCATGTATGGCTGCGGCAGCCGGAACAGCGTCTCTGTTCTGGCTGCCGTTTTTTGCTGCTTTCGGGGCTCCCCACAGTCCTGAATCGGCTTCGGAGAAGGCCTTACTATATGGGGCTATTTTTTCATTTAGAGGCACTCTCGCTTAACCTTGCACCTCCTATCGCAATGCTGGCCAGCAAGCTGACGGTAACAAACAGCGCAGCCAGCAGGAACATATCGCTGAGAGCCCCGCTGAACGCCCGCTCAAGCTCATGCAGCACCGAGTCCGGTATTCCGGAACGCACTTCCTGATTTAATAATAGCTCCGGGTCAGCGAACTGCTGCAGCTGCTCGGACGTCATGGTGCTTCCATCCTCCAGCCTGGCCGCAGTCCCTCTCGTAAGAATCCCGCCCATGATGCTGATGCCAAAGGTGCCGCCGACAGACCGGAAAAACTGGTTGGAGGACGTCGCCGCCCCTCGCCGCTCCCAGCTCACCGCGTGCTGCGCCGCCGTTCCCAAAGCAGGGAAAATCGCGCCAAGACCCAACCCGGTAATCACCATATACATCATAAGCTGCAATAGGGTTGTATCGACGCTCATCCGGGAGAACAGCAAGAAGCCGATCAAGGTTAAGGTCAGGCTAACTGCAAGAACGGTTCGATACGAAACGATCGTCAGCCACCTTCTTGAGCCCATAGTGGTCACTACGGTTGCAAGCATAAGGGGAACCAGAACGTACCCGGTAGCGGAAGGAGATACTCCGATGACACCCTGTGCGAATAATGGGATGTAAGCGATGGCTCCGAATAGGGCCGCGCTGACAAAAAATCCGGCAATACTGCTGCAGGAGATCGTACGAATTCGAAAGAGCTGCAGTGGAATCAACGGCTCCGGAACCTTGAGCTCCACCCACAGAAAGGCTGCAAGGAGTAAAGCACCGCCCCCAAATAACCCTAGAATGACGCCGCTGTGCCAAGCGTAAGTATTGCCGCCTAGGACGAGCGCCAGCAGCAAGGAGACTACGGCGCCGATGAAGGTCATTGCTCCGAGCCAATCGATCCTTGGTTTGCCCGCTGTTCGCGGCGGTTCTGCGAGAGCCCAAGCCAACATAATCCAAGCGGCCAATCCGAACGGGAGATTGATGAAAAAAATCCAGCTCCAGTTCCACTGAACGAGCATTCCTCCTATCACAGGTCCGCCTATGCTTGATGCGGCGAACAGCGTACTGAACAATCCCATAAATCGGACCCGCTGCTCGGGAGAGTAAATGTCCGCGATGATCGTGAAGGAAATCGGCATTAATGCCCCGGCGCCGAGCCCTTGTATTCCTCGAAAGATAATCAGCTGGGGCATCGTCGAAGCGAAGCCGCACCACAGCGACCCCGCCAGAAACAGCAGCAGGCCGAATAAAAAAATGCTTTTGCGGCCGAACAGATCGGCCAGCTTCCCGTAGATCGGCATGATGGCCGTTGATGCCAGCATATAGACGGTAAATACCCAGCTATACAGCGAGAGACCGCCTAACTGCCTGGTAATCGTGGGCATTGCAGCTGCCACGATGGTTTGGTCAAGGGAAGATAAGATCAGTCCGATGAGCAGCCCCGCCATGACCCATTTTGAATTCTTTTCCTTCATAGACATCTTTCTCTACCTCCGTTATAATCAACACTGTGTTGTATTAACAATGATGTGTCGATTATATTACCTTTCAGACCGGAAATCGGCAACCAACAATAACAGCCGGGATGCAGCATTTGTAACACTAATCCGGTGAAGTGTTGTATAAAATGATCATGTTAGACAGAAGGAGGATATCATGTCGATGAAGGAAACGACGGATCTTCGGGTTCAGCGCACGCTGCAATGTATTCGGGATGCGCTGATCTCGCTGATGAAGGAGCAGGGCTTTGATCGGACGACGGTTCGGGATATCACGTCTCGTGCGATGATTAACCGAGCTACGTTTTATTTGCATTATGAGGACAAATACGCTTTGTTGAGGAGTCTGGTGGATGGGATGCTGGAGGAGCTGAAGCAGACGATGCAGCTGCCCGACCATTTTTCGGCCCAACAATTGCAGATGAGCACAGAGGTTCCTCCCGTATCCTTTGTCCGGCAGTTTGAGCATTTGGCTGCCCACGCCCCGTTCTATAAAGTAATGCTGGGGCCGAACGGGGTTCCCGGCTTTGCCGGTCGCATGGAGCAAGTGATTCAGGAAGCGCTGTTTGCAAGACAGGCGCTGGCACAGCCTGATGAACGCAGGCTCTCTCTCCCGAGGGAGCTCATAATCCGTTATGCGACGTCAGCTCATATCGGAATTATGAAGCATTGGCTGGAGCATGACATGCCTTATTCGGCCGATTATATGGCTAAGCAATTGAATCGGCTTCATATGCTGGGGCCAACGCAGTTGTCGCTTCCAATGGAGTAGCGAAACATCGGAAACAGCAAGAAGACGAGCCAACGGATGGCTCGTCTTGGAATCAAAGCGGTAATGGATCGCTGCCGCCTAACCTGCCGGACTTGCTATTTCAACGCTGGTAAATGAACTCCGTCTATTAGTTGACGGTGGGCGTTTCAGGCTTCTTCAGCAGCTGAGTGAACCCTTTGTCCTGAAGATTTCGCAAAAATTGCAGCGCTTCGGCTCTGGTTAACGGATCGCTGCCGCCATACCCCTCCACCGTCGCCGCCGTCTTACCCTCAGAATAGCCGCTGCTGAGCAGGTAACGAATGGCATCCTGGTCATCCGCATAATGCTTGCCATTCAAGCCCCCGATAATCCAGGCGACTTGAACCCGCTGAATCGCTTGGTCGCGTGAGTCTCCACTAAGGCCTAGCCGGAAATACCGTGCGTACTCATAGAACTTATCGCTCCAGCTGCCGGAATCCGCCTGAGCCTGCAAGTCTTGAACGCTGCCCGGATACATCCGGAACAGCATAGCCAGAAACTCGGCCTCGGTCACTTGTCCGTCGGGGCGGAACGTTCCATCGGAATAGCCGTCGACGACTTGGTACTGCCGGGCCCATTCAATCGAGGCTTTCGCCCAATGCGAGCCGATATCCCGGAAGGAATCCCGGGACTGCACAGGCGGTGAAACCTGGACGACACCGTCGGCAGCTGCGGCGGACTTTTCTTTGATATGCACCGTATAGCTGAAATCCTTGCCTCCGAAGCTCGCCGTAATCTTGGCAGAGCCGGCTTTTATCCCTTGAATGATGCCGTTTTGGATCACGACATGATCTGAATCCGACGTGTATTGTACGGATGAGGACACGTCGGTTTTCGTTCCGCTCATGTAGTTGGCCGAAAAGCCGGGAACCTTGATCGTGCCGCCTACTTCGACGGAGGTAGGATAGGAGCCGTTCGGAACCAATGAATCTATGGCATCGCCTTGAGTCGTAAAGCTCCAGGTTTGCTGTTCCTCCGTTGAAGCAGAGTTCTCCATAAGGTTGCTCGCTTGATAACGGACCGTTACCGTATAGGCGGTATTCGGCTTAAGAGGCTCTTTGGGGATGTACAAAATCGCATTCTCATTGCCCGAGTGCTTGGAATCCACCAAATAATAGTCGACTTGATTGCCGGAGGCATCGCTAATTTGTGCGCTCAAGTGACTAAGCTTGCCTCCCGACGTGGTGCTGACGGAGATCGGATAGCCGACCTTGGCCCCGTTTTTGCCGTAATATTGCAGCGGATTAGGGGTTTCATAAGCATGCCAGTAGGAGGGGACCCCGGTCTGGCCGTTGTAAGGATAGTACACAGGCTTATAGTTCTGGGCGTTGTACGTGTACTCCTTGGTACCCGGGTTAATAACGGTATAGCCGTTAGAGACGCCTATCCCAACCTCGCGGAACGATGGCATCAGCAGAATGATCCGGTGAAACGGAGCGTCGATCAGCACCTGGGCCGCTCCTGACGGAGATGTGCCGGTGGAGGCTACGGTCTCGCCGACCCCGCCTGCAGACGCATATCCGAAGGCTTTGGCGCGATCCCAGGGACCGGCGCCGGAGAAGCCCGGTTTGCCCTGTTCCTCGGTGTGCCCCATCTTTTTATCGATCTCCTGATAATTGGCATGGGCCTGCGATGCCTTGTTCAAATTCTCGTTAATAGAAACCGCCGGTACGCCTACGGCCCGTCTAAGCTTATTTATGAGCTCCAGCGAGGCTTGACGATGTGTGGAAAGCCGGGACATATCGATTCCGGAGTACACGTCGAGGGTAGAGGTAGGTACGACAGGCTCGTTGACCACCGGGTTGCTGACCGTTGTCTGCTGCTGTTGCTTCTGCTCCTGCGGCGTGATGTTCTCGACTGTAACCGGAATGGAGGCGGTCAAATCGTTGTAACGGATCGTCAACACGGTGGTCCCTGGACCTACTGCCGTGACGACTCCGCGGGAATTGACGGTGGCCACCTTCGTATCGGCTATCGAATAGGTGCATAATGCCGACACTTCGGCGGATACGCCCGGCTCGCCGAGCGCATAGTAGTAGGTTGTATAGACCGTATTTAACGTCATGGTCATCTCGGAGACTCCGGGCGAGAGCCGGGTATATTTGGACGTTTGATAGGTTGCCCCTGTTACCGATGAGGCTTCTGCTATGTAAGCACCGCCGGGAAGAGCCGGCAGAGGAATCTGTGACAGCAATACGGCAGCCACAAGCGGTTTGACAAAAGGCTTCAGCATGACATAATCCTCCAGTTATTGAATGTTGTCCTACTACTATTCGCTACTGGAGAACTAATCCCTTCCAAAATTCGACAGATACTTCGCAAAATTTGGTTATAAGGTCCTAATTAGAATCAGGAGGATCTGCGATATTCGCTGGGAGACTGTTTTTTTAGCTTTTTGAACATTTTGGAAAATAACAGCTGGTCCTTATAGCCTACGGAATAAGCGATCTCACCGATGGACAGCGAAGGATTGCTCATTAACTCGCATGCTTTGCTGATTCGAAAATGGATCAGGTAATCCTGCGGAGTCAGCCCTGTGGCGGCCTTAAACAGCTTGGACATGTATTTGCGCTCCAGTCCGATCCAATCCGCTATTTCACTGATCGTGATAGCTTGGGAATAATTGTTGTGAACGAATTCGATGGCTTTTTTGACATACAAGTCCTGCGTGTTGTCCTGCTTGGCTTCAGGGTGCTTGCACTCGGCCTCTTCAATCAGTACGGATAAAAAGCCGTATAAAGCGCTTAACATTCGGGTATCGCGGGTGCTGCTCATTTTGCTGGCCTCGTAAACCTGCTGAAAGCAGGCTTCAAGCGCTTCCTTCCGGGTGCAATGGGAGACGGGATGCTCCACAGATAAATGGGCGCGGCGTAAGTACAGCTCGGCGTTTAGCCCGTTAAAGGCGATCCAGGAGTAGGTCCACGGGTCCTGATCATCGGCGCGGTAGTAGGCTACGGCATCAGGAGTCAGCAGGAAGACGTCTCCCGAGCCCAAACGGTAGGTATGGTCACCGGCACGGTAAATGCCTTGGCCGCTATGTACATACAATATTTTGTAATGGTCCTTCAGCGCCGGTCCCCAGGAGTGCCCCGGCGAGCAGTGCTCGAATCCGGAATAAAAAAGTTTTAATTCTATAGTGCGGATCGAGTGGTCGGAATGAAATCTGTAGTCGTGATAGCCCATATGCAGCCTCCGTCGTAAGGTACGATGTTTACTGTGAGACATTATACCATATAAAGAACTCATGCTGACATATGGAATGCTTGTCCCCCGATATAGAATGGAAGTAGGCTGGACGATTGTATGAAGGGAGCTGTCTCTTCGTCAGACAGGCTGTGAACGATGAGTTTTTTTGACACAAGATAGGATATCCTGCGGTTAAGGAGTCCCACGATCAAGGAACAAGCATTTCTCATAGAACTCTCAAGGAGGAGAAACAATGAGCTATATCCCTAGCAATGAAAGATACGATACGATGGTATACAACCGATGCGGCACATCCGGACTCATGCTTCCGGCCGTATCCCTGGGTCTTTGGCATAACTTCGGAGGCCACGATTCTTACGAGAACGGCAGAGCTATGGTACGACGTGCGTTCGACCTGGGCATCACGCACTTTGACCTGGCGAACAACTACGGGCCGCCGCCGGGAAGCGCGGAGGAAAACTTCGGCAAAATGCTGCAGGCCGACTTTGCCGGTTACCGCGATGAAATGATTATTTCCACTAAAGCGGGCTACCACATGTGGCCTGGACCTTACGGAGATTTCGGATCGAAAAAATACATCGTGTCCAGTCTTGATCAAAGCTTGAAGCGGATGAATCTGGATTATGTCGATATCTTCTATCATCACCGTCCGGATGCCAACACGCCGTTGGAAGAGACGATGGGAGCGCTGGATCTGCTGGTGCGTCAAGGGAAGGCGCTGTATGTCGGGATCTCCAATTACAGGGCGGACCGTGCGAAGGAAGCAATCGCGATTCTGAAGAGCATGGGAACTCCGGTGGTCATCCATCAGCCTAGATATTCCATGCTGGATCGCTGGGTCGAGGACGGCCTGCTGGATGTGCTGGAGGAGCAAGGAGTTGGCAGCATCGCGTATTCGCCTCTGTTCAAAGGCATCTTGACGGACCGCTATTTGAACGGCATTCCGCAGGATTCCCGTGCCGCAGGCTCCAGCGTATTCCTCAAGCCGGAGGAATTAACGGATGAAATGCTGGGCAAAGTCCGTCGTCTTGACGAGCTGGCTAAGCAGCGCGGGCAAAAGCTGTCGCAAATGGCTATTGCGTGGGTATTGAGGGGTGGTCGAGTGACCTCCGCATTGATCGGCGCGAGCAAGGTGAGCCAGATTGAAGATGCGGTGGCGGGCTTAAGCAACCTGAGCTTCAGCGAAGAGGAGCTTGCCGCTATCGAGAGCATCCTGAAAGGGTAGCTGGCGAATATTTGTAATGATTTTACAAATCGAGTGTGCTATACTGGATCAAATGAATAGTTCACGATGATGAAGAAGAGTAGACGAAGCTAAAGACTTCAGAGAGCGGATGGGTGGTGCGAATCCGTGTCGGTGCAGCGTTGAATGGGCTTCGGAGTGCGGATCTGAAGGCTTACGGCCGGTAGGTGAAGCGGATGTCTCACCGTTACAAGAGACAGGGTATCGAGGAAGAGCTCTCGAAAAAGGGCTGCTGCGCCTCCGTACCTGTAGAGCGAGTCTGCTTAGAGGCAGGCTAATGAAGGTGGTACCGCGAATTCAACTTCGTCCTTTTTAGGACGAAGTTTTTTTGTTGTTCTCACTGTTTCAGAAACGGGCAGCATCGATGCTATGCCGGTTCATCTATATTTTTTAAAGGGGGTGATGGCCATGGAAGACGGCTGGTGGTGGCGCAGTAACGATCAATTATTAAACAACTACCATTATGTAACTTTGAGGAGGATGTTCCATGAAAGAACGTGTATTAACAGGAGATCGCATTACCGGCAAGCTGCACCTTGGCCATTACGTCGGAAGCTTGAAAAATCGGGTGGAGCTGCAGCATCAATATGAAACCTTTATTTTGCTTGCGGATGTGCAGGCATTGACGACGCATTTTGACAACCCGCAGCTGATCCGAGACAACCTGAGGAATGTAGCGATGGATTATCTCGCCGTAGGCATTGATCCGGAGAAGGCGACCCTGTTCGTTCAATCGATGATTCCGGAAATCGCCGAGCTGACCGTCTATTTCTCGATGTTCGTCACAGTCAACTCGCTGCGGCATAATCCCACGATTAAGACGGAGGCGAACGAACGCGGGTACAAGGATATGTATTACGGCTTTCTGGGTTATCCGGTCAGCCAGTCGGCGGATATCGCGTTTTGCAAAGCGACATTAATTCCTGTCGGCGAAGACCAAATCCCGCACATCGAGCAGACGCGCAAAATTGTACGGCGCTTTAACGATTTGTACGCCCCGGTGCTTGTCGAGCCGAGAGCCCTCGTAGGGGAGCGGTTGGATGGCTTGGACGGAAACAGCAAGATGAGCAAGAGTCTTGGCAACGCGATCTATCTCGATTCGTCGAAGGAGGAGCTGACGGACAAGATCAAGAAGGCGAAAACCGACCCTAGCCGCATCCACAAGCAGGACCCGGGGCATCCGGAGATTTGCCCGATGTATGGCTATCATGCCGCATTCCGTCCGGAGGGCAAGGAGGAGATCCGCGAGAGCTGCTCCAAGGGCCGCATCGGCTGCGCCGATTGCAAGAAGCTGATCATTTCTGCGATGAACGAGCTCTTGGAGCCGATTCAGGAGCGCAGGCAGCAGGCGGCCGCCAAGCCGGGCTTCATAGATGAGATGCTGATGGCGGGAACGGCGAAGGCGCGGGCTGTAGCTAAGGAAACGATGCTGGAGGTCCGTGAGGCGATGGGTATCCAGTATTTCAAATGATTGCCAAATATAGATCGATGGGATTATAATCAAACCTGCAATTGAACACTTCTCTTATCCAGAGTTCGGCGGAGGGACTGGCCCGATGAACCCGCGGCAACCGGCTTGTCAACGGCAAGCACGGTGCAAATTCCTGCGAGGCGATGACTGCCTCGATAGATGAGAGGGAAGGAAACCGTCGAATCGACATTAGCCCCCTTTCATTGGAAGGGGGTTCTTCGTTGTATAGGAATTCAAAGGAGAGAGTTCTATGTCTATTCGAGTCAGAGTGGCCTGCATCGGCGTAAGGGAGAGCAGTATTGTGTTGATGAAGAAACGAATCCGCTCCTATTTCAATTACAATCAGCTGACCCCGCCGGGCGGAGGGGTGGAGCTGCATGAAACGTTAGAGCAGGCTTGTATTCGCGAAATGAGGGAAGAGACGGGTCTCACCATATCGAATCCGAAGCTGCGGGGGATCGTATCGTACATCAATCATACGAATAAAGATCATGCCGTCACTATGTTCTTTGTCAGCACGTGCCTGGAAGGGGAACTGGCCGTTCTGGAGCCGGAGAAGCATGTCCCCGAATGGGTGGAACTGTCCACGTTGTCTACCGATGAACGGGTCCCTGATTATTACAGAGCGATGATTGCCCGCAGCTTGACCGATACCGGTGTTTTTAATGCGACGATAGAATGGCTACAGCCGGACGGGCGATTCCGATGCACGCTTCCATAAGCGGGTTGTCTCCAATTCCTGGTTGAAGCCTTCTCCAGCCACGTCATCGGCTTCGGTAAAGACGATAAAAGCATGGGGGTCCAGGGCCTGTACAAGCAGCTTTAGCTTGCGCGCTTTATCGGCCGCCAGTACGACCATCATGATCACGCGGTGATCGTCGGTGTATCCTCCGGTGCCGGACAGCTTGGTCATGCCGCGGTCCAAATCCTCCAGCACGGCCTTGCTGAGCGCCTGTTCGTACTCCCGGGATGTAATGATATAGGCGACCTTGGAGCTTTTTTGCAGCTTCAGCACCATGTCCATGGCCTTGCGTGTCACGAATACGCTGACCAGCGCGTACAAAGCCTTCTCTGGGGCCATCAGTATTCCTGCGGAGATGACGACCACGGAGTCCATCGCCATGATGGCCTGGCTAGGCTTGACGCCAAGCCACTTGTGAAGCATTTGCGCCAGCAGCGTAAAGCCTCCCGTATTGCCGTGGGCCCGAAAGACGATGCTGAGTCCCACTCCCGTCATTACGCCGCCATAGATGGCGGCCAGCAGGGGATTATCGGTCAGCGGACGCAAGGAATGCGTGAGCAGCACGAAGAATGGCATCAGGATCGAGCCAGTCACGGAGGCTGCAAGGGAACGAAAGCCCAGAACGAACGCGCTGAGCAGCAGAAGGAGAAAGCTGCCTGCCCACAAAATGATCATTGAATCCGTGTTCCAAAGGCTTCCAAGCAGAATGGAAGTGCCTGATAAGCCGCCGGAGGCGATATGGTTCGGGCTCAAGAACCAGTTGAAGCCGAGCGCGACGACGAGCGTACCCGCCGCTATCATGCTGTATCGTTGAAGCTTGCGCATCATCCTATCCTCCTTTATTCCGTTTTTTGAGGATTATAAGACGGAATAGAAATCCGCGCAAGAATTCCCATTAATGCTAAAATGCTAAGCTGCATCGGCGCTTTCACGATGGATTCCTTTATCACAGCGGGGCGTCGGAGCGGGTTCGTCCCAGGGCGTCCAACACGCATGAGGCCGAGGCGGGCTCCACTGCGTCGCAAGGCGGCCGATCGAGTTCGGTGTTCCGCAGCAAGGCTCGAACCAACGCTATACCGGCACCTCTTTACTCCCCCGTTCCATCGGAGACTGGCATAACGGGCAAGCCTTGCTCTCGAGCTTGCTTTCCTTAGCGCTGCTGATCCGTGCCCAGGCGGGGCAGCTGCCGCTGGTGCAGAGCCACGCAGGGACCATGTGAAGCTTCCTCGGAGCGGAGGCGTGCTCCGCCTTCGGCTTCGGCGCATAGCCGCGGCTTGTATTGCCGGCACCAGAGGCCGACTGTGCCGCCGAAGAAGAGGCTCCCGCCTTCCGCGCGGCATCGCCCGGGGCCGATGAAGCCTCCGTGAACGGCGCCAGTATAAAGCGCGACACGTTCGCTTTCTTCCCGCGGTAATACGCAGGGGAGCTCACGATGAGCTCCTCCTTGGCCCGGGTTATCGCTACATAGGCAAGCCGCCGTTCTTCCTCCAGTGCGGCCAAGGCTTCCTCCTGGATTTGCTGCCTTGTTCTCTTATCCCCCTTCGTCACGGCGCCTGCCTCCACTGCCGAGCTGTGGGGCAGTATGCCTTCGGATAACCCTATGGCAAAGACGACGGGGAATTCAAGCCCCTTGGCCTTATGGATGGTCATTAAGGTGACCGTATCGGCGCCGGGATTGCCGCGCATCTGCTCCATGGCCTGATGCATCTCGGTCATGTGATCGATATGCTTCACGAATTCCTCAACCGTGTTGAATCGTTTGGCCGATGCCTCCAGCTCATCCAGCGTCTCCTTCAGCAGCTCCTTATGCGGAGTCAACGTCCGCCCGTCGGCGGTCTCCAGGAAAACATCGTAGAACCTGCGGCGAATTTCCTGAATGGCCTCCAGAGGCTTCATATCGGCAAGGACCCGGATCAGCTCGATGCGCTCCTTGACCTTTTCCTTCTGATAATCCTTCAAATCAGGGAAGGTCATCAGATGAATCATCGGCCCCTTCTTAGGCTGGATGCCTTCGCAGTGAAGAATGTAATCCATGCATTTGTCGCGGCTCAAATACAGCGTCTGCAGAATGCCCGCCAGTGCCTCAAAGTCGCGGCGGTTCAAGCCGAGCCGCAAATGATCAATGACCGGTCTGACCATCCACTGGTCGTAGAACACATCGACGCTTCCGTAGTGAACGAACGGAATGCCTTGAATGACGAGCTCCTCCAGCATCGCCCGGCTGCTGCTTGCCGTTCGGTACAGGATGGCAAAGTCGCTGTAGGTGCGGATTCCTTGCTCCACGTCCTGCCGGATACGGCTCAGTACGGCCTGAGCCTCCTCATCCGTATCTCCCGGCCGGATATATTGGGGAAGCATCGGGCTTTGCCTCGTTGCCTGCAGCGTCTTGCTCTTGCGCCGCGTATTGTGCCGAATCACTTCATTGCCTAATCCGACGATGCTCGAGGTCGAACGGTAATTGATATCGAGCGTGATCGTTCTGGCTCCCGGATATTCCTTATGAAATTGAAGGATGAATTCGTGGTTCGCGCCCTGGAACGTGTAGATCGTCTGGTCGTCGTCTCCGACCACCATCAGATGGTTGTGCGGAGCCGCGATAATGCGAACCAGCTCGTACTGCAGCTTGTTGGTGTCCTGAAATTCGTCGTTCATGATGTACCGGAAACGATTTTGCAGCGACGACAGAAGGGAGGGAGATTCCTTCAGCAGCTGATGCGCATAAACCAAAATATCATCGAAATCCATCTTGTTATTAGAGGCCTTCCACTGCTCATATTGCAGGAAGATGCGCTTCAGGTTGGCTTCGTCGGGTGTGCGTTCAGGCAAATCGTTCAGGTCGGTCATATTCATTTTGTACGCCGAGAGAGCGGAGAGCACCGTCTCGGGCTCATAATCGTCTTGAAGCCCGCGTTCGCGCAGCAATCGCTTCAATACAATATGCTGGTAGCGCGTCTCGCTGAATATCTCCTGCGTGTAGCCCTGCTTGCGCAGCAGCAGCAGGAAGAAGGAATGGAACGTACGCGCCTGTACCTCCTGGGCCATTCGGCTTGTGATCCCCGGCAGCTGTGCAATCCGCTGCTTCATCTCTGCAGCCGCTTTGCTCGAGAAGGTAACAAGCAGAATGTGAGCCGGCTGCACATGACGGACGGAGAGCAGATAGCCTGTGCGCGCCACCAGCACGGAGGTTTTACCCGAACCGGCGCCGGCGAGCGTCAGAATGGGGCCTTCAAAATGCCGCACCGCCTGAATTTGCCGGGCGTTCAGGGCGATGCCGCGGCTCTCCAGAGCGCGGAAATAAAAAGCATCCGACTCATCATCGGATACCAGGTCCTTGCTTGTCTTGGCCGGAGCGATAGCGGCAAAAGGGACTTTCTTGCTGTTTGCGCCGAACGGCCTTTTATAGTAAACGGGGTTCATCATTAGAATCGTATCCTTTATGTATCGTCATTTTTGCATCGTCCATGTCCGGTTATACCAAACATACGTACTTATGTGAGTGTACATGAAATGAGCAGAAAGAACAATTCACTAAGAAGGATTTTCCTGAATAAGGAACCGGGATAAGGGCTTCAAGACTAGTATTCTATGGTGATAGCCGGAATGCCTATAGTAATCCGGTTCTGGTGCGTTATGGAGCTGCGGTGGACGGCGACCTGAAGATTCATCTCCTGCTTGCCGTTGTTAATATGCTCCTTAAACTTGGGAGAATAATAAGTTACGCTGGTGCTGCCTGCATCTTCGTACTGCTCTACCTTGTGGGCCTCCAGCCGTTTCTGTACCCAATCCTGCAAAGGGGAAGCGTCGATAGAGTATTCCTCTGATGCATTGCCCTGGATCATGACGTTCCATTGCGGCTTGATATGCAGGAAAGCGAGGCTGTCTGCCAGTCTCTGCTGGACTGATTGGATGAGGGTGAAGCCTTCAGGCTGTGTCGTCTGGGCCGATACCACCAGCTCGGACGTGCCGTCCGGAAAACCGATCCACAGCAGGGTCTCCTCTACACCGTTCGCAGCATCCTGAGAAGCTGTTTTATATAGCAGGTGGTCCGTCTCCTTGGTGATGTCTGAAGTTACGGGAAGCCCTAGAAGCTGGCTGATCTGCTGACCGATTTGTACAAATTGCATTTCGCTAGAATAGGATTGATAAGGCCCTGCATGCTTAACGATCATTTTTTGCTCCGCCCCCATAAACTTCTCCGATAAAGGCATCAGCAGCTCAAAGCTGTTATCCGCCTTCCCGGCGGCCCCTGCACCCCAAGCACCCGCTATGCAGCTTACGGCAACCAGACAACCTATTACATAACCCAGCCATCGACGATTCATTCCGCGCACCTCTTTCCTGCAATCTATCAATCTAGCAGTTCTACTAGAAAGGATGCACCAAAACAGCCGATTTTAAACCTGAGCGGCATCGGGCTTGCTCCAATTTGTTCCACCGGGGTCATTTTCAGCTGATTTTAAGTTTAGACCTTTACAATATGTTCATAATCTAGGTACACGGTACTTGGTGGAAAAAAATAAAGGAGTGAAGGAAAGGTGAAGCTTAAACGAAAAGCCCGGAGCCAAACCAAAGCGACAGTCATCCGTAACCGGACTCTACAGTACGGCCTAATCCTGACTATGCTCGCGATCATACCGATACTGCTTGTTTTTGGGGTGGAGCTTCTTCAAAGGGGTTCCTTTCAGGAAACATGGGCCTGGATGGTGCAAAATGATAAGCTGGTGCTGATGAACGCCCTGATCAATCTATTCGTGCTGGTTTTCTTTTACAGCCTGTTCGGAGCTATGATGCCGGGGGCTACAGTGACTGCGCTGCTGCTGTTTATTATGGCTCTGATTACTTATTTTAAAACGAAGCTGATCGGGGAGCCGTTCTTCCCTTGGGATATATTCCTGAAAAAAGAAAGCATGAATATCCTTCCGCTGGTTACCGGACCGGCGGCAATCAAGCGTCTGTCTCTGGTAGGGGGCATCGTCGTCTTGATGATCGCGCTATGCTTCGTATGGCCGCGGCTCAAATTACGCAGCGGAAGCCGCATCGTCCTGGGCCTGCTGTCCCTGTTTGCGCTGTATTCCTTCGGTGTAAGAACGCAGTGGGCCAGCCACATGATGGATAAGATGGGCGTTAGCGAAATCGTCTGGAATCAGCAGGAAAATTACAGCAACAACGGGATGGCGCTGGCCTTTACCATGAATGTGAAAAATGCCATTGTCCCTAAACCCGAGGGATACGGGGAACCGGCTATGGCTGCGTTGGCCCAAAATTTGGCGAGCCAAAGCCAGGTGAAGACGGCATCCGCCAAGAAAGCGACGGCAGATCCGTTTAACGGCAAGCAGCCGAACGTTATTTTTATTATGAACGAAGCGTTCTGGGACCCGACCCTGCTTCCCAATGTAACTTACAGCGAAGATCCGGTTCCAACGATTCATAAGCTGCAAAAGGAATCGACCTCCGGTTACTTGTTGTCGCCGCAATTCGGCGGGGGAACGAGCAATGTAGAGTACGAGGTATTGACAGGACAATCCATGAGCTTCCTTCCCGACGGCTCGGTGCCTTATCAGCAGTACATTAATAAACCGGTGCCCAGCTTGGCCAGCTATTTTGAATCCAATGGCTACAAAAGCATGGGGATCCACTCGTACGAGGGATGGTTCTGGAACCGCGAGAATGTATACAAGCAGCTCGGATTCGAGAGCTTTATGAGCAAGGATCAATTCCAAAATCCCGAGTACAAGGGCCTGTTTATTTCGGATGATGAGGTGTCCCGGAATATTATCAAGCAGGTGGATGAGACCGATAAGCCTATGTTCATTTATGCAGTGACCATGCAAAACCACGGCCCTTATGACGATAACCGGTATGGGGAAACATCGATTAAGGCGGAAGGCAATTTGACCGATTCTGCACGTTCTATACTGGAAACTTATACCCAAGGCGCACATGATGCCGATCAAAGCTTGCAAATGCTCATCGACCACTTCCAGCAATCCGATGAACCGACCGTTATTGTGTTCTATGGCGATCACCTGCCGATGCTCGGAATGGATTACGATGTGTATAAGCAGGGCGGAATGATTGGCAACGGCTCATGGTCGTTGGAGGATAACAAAAAAATGCACAGCGTTCCGTTCGTAATGTGGTCTAACGTCGATTTGCCGAAGGAGCAGGTGCCTGTCTTGAGCGATTCCTTCCTGGGGACGTACGTATTAGATAAATTGGGGATGGAAAAGCCGGCTACTCTTGCTTTGAATGAAAGCTTGATGGGGCAAACGCCGGGGCTGCTGCGCAACCTGGTTGTCGATGCCAACGGAGGTCTGCATCAAAATGTACCGGACGAAGCTCAGGCAACCGTCAATGAGTACCGGGATTTTCAATATGACCAATTGTTCGGTAAGCAGTATTTGGCCAAATATATCGATCAGGATTACTTGACCAAAGAGGCCCTGCCGAATTACAACGAAGAGTTTGCGATTCCTTCCGGCGCGGAGGACCCGAGCAGCAAAAAAGGCTACTAGCCTAAAATAAAAAGCACTAACCTCTGCGGTTAGTGCTTTTTTTGGCGTTATTTCGCCAAGAAAAGTCCGGCGGCTAACGGCACAAGGTTAATAGGTTTTATGGTGATTCACTAAAGTGGGGAGCATCTTGGTATTCTTGACCATTCCCGAATGGCAAATCGGGCAGGAAGGGACCTCTTCCAAAGCAAAATTTTCCCTCATCCAGCAGGAGCATCCTTCGTTACTGCACATCCACACAGATGTCTGTTCTTCTTGAACTGGTTCCATAGCTTTCTTCGAGAAATACAATGTAACCCCTCCTTTGGTTTGTGCGTTTGAGCGTTCCTCATGTGAATGACCGGATGGTCTTGGAACGGGGAGGAAACACCGGAATCGTCACAGAAAGCCGACGGGACCGAATTTCCGTATGTACCGTAGAGATGCTTGCAGCGGTTCAAGGCTGTGTTACTGAAAAAGAACTGCCCGCTTGCGGGGGCAGTTCTCCCTTCCAAGTTGCAAACCTTACAGTTTTACAACATTCTCAGCTTGTGGTCCGCGGTTGCCTTGAACAACATTGAATTGTACACGTTGTCCTTCGTCAAGGGATTTGTATCCATCCCCAGTAATTGCGCTAAAGTGTACGAATACATCTTTACCGCCTTCAACCTCGATGAAGCCAAATCCTTTTTCCGCGTTAAACCATTTCACTGTTCCTGTTTCCATCTTCTAAAACCCTCCAATAAATTGTAACTAATATTTGTATGAATAAAAAAATTCACACATTAGAAAGAGCACCCTATAGTGGAAGTGATAACCTTTCTAATATGTGAATTATTGTCTCCTTTTATTCCAATAATTTATTATACCATATTCTTATGCAGAACAACAGTCCTTTAGAATAGGTATCGAAAGAATATTTTCCATCCATATGCCTTTAGCAAGCGTAAGCTTCTATTTTGGGCGGTCTCCCGTCCTTTTTTCAATGAACGAAGTTTCAAGCGCCAGGACTCCATAGCGCTCCGTTGCCTATTGTAACCAGAAAGCGGGGTTTTAATTCTTATTGGGGTAAAAAGGACTGAGGAAACGAAGCGATGGATTGTTGAGAAGCTGTAAAGCTTGAAAATAGCTTGGTACCCCGGTGGGATATCCCCCTCCAGCCAAGCTTCCGAAGTAGGCTTTGCTTTGCAAAGCCCTTAGCTGTTGTTCCCGGAAAATTTGATTATATCGCTTTACAGCGGGTATTTTCCGTGAACAAAGGCGGACGCTATCGCTCCTGCGAGGGATACCCCACCTCCCACCTACCGCAATTTTCTGTATGGTGAGGCTTTTCAACAAGCCTAGGGGCGTGCATCCGCAGTCCTTTTTGTATGGGGAGGCGGTCATAAAAACATAGGGATTCGTCCAAGCATACGGAACATAGGATAGTATTAGGTTATCCATAGGCCCTCTTGGTCATAAGCGGTCTAAGAAAGGCGGGTGAAGGGGCGATGATAGTTCTTGTCAGCGGCACGCCGGACGTGGAGTCGTTAACCGATGCGGAAAGAATGATTTATCGGGAAAAGGACAGGAGCAGACGCACGTATACGTATGATTCATGGAATTCATTATTGTTCGAGCTGCAGGTAAGAGCCGCCATCATGGAGGCTGCCGCGGCTATGAACAGCAGCGAGGTATCGTTTTCCTCCTTTAAGCAGTCGCGCTGCAACGAGCGATTCTGGGAACGCAAGGAGAACGGAGCATTTCTGCAAAGAAATGACGTCCGATCGAGTGCGGCGATTCGGGATATTTTTGAGAACGGAAGCTTGTACGCATTTGAATGTGCAACTGCCATTATTATCTTGTTATATAAAGCGGTGCTGGATATTATCGGCGATGAGAAATTCGATAGGCTGTTCAATCATTTGTATTTGTATTCGTGGAACTACGACCATGATCTGCGGTTGATTACGCTGGAGCATGGTGCGGAAGCGTTCGGAGGGGATATCCAGTATTTCAAGAATCCCGACGTCAACCCGGAATGGATAGAATGGCAGGGGGAAAATGTGATCAAGATGGGGGCGGGACTTTATTACGGTCACGGAATCGGGATCAGAACGGGCAGGGAGATTATTGAAAAGCTGAACAGGGTTCGAATTCCCGGCAGCACGGTTTCTGCCTATTTGATGGATGAAGTTACGTTCCCGGACTTTGCTTATTTGCAGAAAATCGTAATGGGCAATAACCCGGTGAACCCGTCGGCATCCTCTTTGTCGACGATACCAACGGTATTCGGACAGGTGGTTGCGACCATTGGAGGACGCAGCTTTGTTAAGAAGATGCAGGCTTGAATGCGGATAGCTGCTCTTCATACCATGCCCAGCCTGTGCCAACATGCTCCGGCTTATGGGAGTCCGACCCGTAAATACAAGGAATGCCCTGCTTCAAGCACTCCTGAATAAACCACTCGGGCGCATAAGGCTTGCCGCAAGTAGCAACGCGCAGTCCGGCTGTGTTCACGTCAATGCCGACGCCTGCCTTGGCCAGCTTCGGAATGATGGATCGCAATCGGCGCTCGATCTGGCTTGGATCGATTTCGGGGAGCGCTTGGCTGAATTTCTCGATAAGGTTGATATGCCCAAGCCGCTTGCGCATAGGAAGGCGTGCTGCCCACTCAATTGCCTCTTCCACATGATTGTAGTACTCATCCACTACGCTTTCCATTGAACCGTAATAAGCCAACAGGCCGCTGCGAAAATCATCGGCTGTAAAGTCTATGCAGCGGGTGCCCCCGATGCCGGGCAAATAATGAACGGAATAAACAACATCCTCCAGCTCCGACTGCCATCGATCGACCATACGCTCCGTATAGGACAGCTGACCGGGTAAATAATCGATTTCAAGCCCTACGGCAATCTCGATTTTCCCGTTGTACAGCTGTTTTATTTGTTGGGCATAGGCGATATACAGAGGCAGCTCCTCTTCAGGCATAGCCAGCTCCCGGAATAAGGTTTCATCGGCAATCCAGCCCTGCGGCAGCGGCGGATGCTCGCTGATCGTGTAGCGCTCGAAGCCGAGCTCGATGGCTCTATCGATATATTCTTCCTGCGGTGCGCTGCTGCCATGATAGCAAAAGCGCGTATGGGTATGACCGTCCCATTTTAAGATGCTCATTCTAATTTCGGCTCCTTCCCGCTTATCAAGTTTAAGCATAACCCCAAAGTAACACTACTAGGTATTTATTGTAAAGAGCGGTTTCACCCTTATAGCATCCTCGAAATTGTTAGGCAACTATTAGACTTTCTCATACAAAGCACAAAGGTTTTCAATAATAATTCTAAACATTGTATGGTATATTCCTTCACAAGAGATGATGTCTATTATTTCAGGGGGTTTCGTATGAGAATGACCATAGGCAAAAAACTGATGATTTCATATGCGGTCATTTTACTTATTATGGGTGTAATGGGAGCTATGGATTTGTCCAACATGCGGGTATTGCAAAGCAATACGAGAGAGATTGCCCAAAACTGGCTGGTCGGAACACAAATAGCTAATAAGGTAAGCTATGCCAAGGAGCATATTTTTGTCCTTTATTATCAAATGCTTACGGAGCCGGATCCGGCTAAAAAAGCAGAGATCAATAACCAGATCGCGGAAACGTTCAAAGACATCGACCAAGGGCTGATCGATTATGAAGCATCCATTGCCGACGAGCAGGACCGGACCAATCTGAATGAATTGAAGGCTCGTTGGGATGCGTTCAAGGAGCTTAACAATCGCCAAAAGGCCGGGGGAAAAGGGATGGAGCAAGCCTCAGCCGAAGTATCCAAGGCATTTTCGGATGTGCAGGACAGCATTTCCGTCATTGTAAGCTATAACCAAAAAGGCGCAGACCAGGCTCAGCAGGAAAGCGAGGCTTTGTACCGGAGAAGCGTTATCGAGTTTGCAGCGCTTATTGTACTTGCGTTCTTCCTGGTTGCCTTGATCGGTTACCTGGCGACACGAATCATCTCCAGGCCGATGGCGGAAGCATCGGAGGCATTGGTCCGTATATCCGGCGGGGATTTAACGGGACAAGAGCTCATCAGTAAATCCAAGGATGAACTGGGGACATTAATTGGCGCTGTGAATACCGTGTCGAACTCTTTGAAGGAATCCGTGCTTCAAATGCAGCAAACCTCTCACCTTGTCGCCGCTTCAGCCCAACAGCTGTCGGCCAGCTCGGAGGAGAATGCCGCTGCATCGGAGCATGTCGCGCAATCGGTTCAGAATGTGGCTTCCGGTTCAGAAAATCAGGCGCAAAGCGCTTCGGAATGTGCAAGAGCAATGGACGAGATGTCCATAGGCATCCAGAGAATAGCGGAATCCACCTCGGAAATATCGGAGATTACTATGGAAGCGTCTCATGAGGCTGAGCAGGGAGCTGCCGTCCTCCAGGAGGCTTCGTCCAAAATCCATTCCATCAGCACGGCTGTGAACCAAACCGGGGAAGTCATCCGGAAGCTGGAGGAGCAATCCCACAGCATTAATCGCATTTCGCTGTTCATAGGCGAGATTGCCAGACAGACGAATCTGCTGTCCCTCAATGCGGCTATTGAAGCCGCAAGGGCGGGGGAGCATGGCCGGGGCTTTGCCGTAGTTGCCGATGAAATCCGCAAGCTGGCAGCCCAAA
This sequence comes from Paenibacillus sp. OAS669, assembly GCF_014873645.1. Classification (NCBI taxonomy): domain Bacteria; kingdom Bacillati; phylum Bacillota; class Bacilli; order Caryophanales; family Paenibacillaceae; genus Paenibacillus; species Paenibacillus sp. OAS669. The sequence goes on along the minus strand of NZ_JADBDR010000007.1, from coordinate 136,191 downwards.
CGGCGGAGTCCATCGACGAGATCAACCTCGTGATCGACGGCATCAGAGAAGGCACCGGACAGGCTGTTGTCAGCATGAATTCCGGGATGGCGGAGGTGGAGGGTGGACTGCAAGCGATGTCTCAAGCAGAGGAAACCTTTGCCCGGATCGTCCACTCAGCCTTGGAAGTAAACCGCCGCGTTCAAGAGACGGCGGCGGCCGCGGAGCAAATGTCCGCAAGCACCGAAGAGGTAACCGCCGCTATAACGAATATGGGCCATATCGCCGGGCAGACCTCGGGTCTTGCTCAAACCGTAGCAGCAACAACCGAGGAGCAGCTGGCCTCCATACAGGAAATAACATCGTCCGCCACGATGCTGTCCGGCATCTCGGATGATCTGCATCAGCTTGTCATTAAATTCCGTGTGAATCCTTGATCGAAGCGGCTTCCCTTGGTAAAAGGGAGGCTGTTTCTTTTTGTCCAAAAGCTGTACGAAGGGAATCCGCATGAATGGAAGGCATCGTGGCGACCCTATGGAGGATTGCGAACGCTGCAAGACGTTAAGGCTATTTTACGCTTATACCTTCATAACCTTAGGAGTGAACAGCGCATGAGTCATACTGAACAACACATGACGGCGGAAGAGACGATCCAAAGCCGCCGGTCCGTTCGGCAATTTCAACCGGGTGTTTCAATTCCCGAAGCGGAGCTAAATGAAATCCTGTCGCTTGCCGCCAGTGCCCCCTCTTCATGGAACCTGCAGCACTGGCGTTTTCTGGTGGTTACCGAGCAAGCCAACAAAGAACGATTGCTTCCGATTACTTATAACCAAAAACAAACCGTAGATGCTTCCGTTGTCGTCGTGGTGTTGGGGGATCTTCAGGCCAATCTGGTTGCTCCTACCGTGTACGGGCAGGCGACCGAGCAAATCCGTGATTTGATGCTCGGACAAATTAACAGTGCTTATGAGAACAATCCTGTCCTGGCCCGTGACGAAGCGATACGCAATGCATCGCTGGCCGCTATGCAGCTGATGCTCGCAGCCAAAGCCAAAGGCTACGATACGGTACCGATGGGCGGCTATGACCGGGATGCTCTGATAAAAGAACTGAACATTCCGGATCGCTACGTTCCGGTGATGGTGATTCCAATTGGGAAAGCAGCCGCTCCAGGCCGTCCGACCGATCGGCTCCCTCTGGAGCAGCAAGTGATTCGCGAAAGCTTCTAATATTGAGTTGAGGAGGGGCCCTTTATGCAAAAAGGGCTCTTTTTTTCATTTCACATACCGGTGCGTCGAATGAAGAAAATTGATATGACAAATGGCAGTAAGCACTGTCCCTCGTGGAACAGTGCTTCTTGAACCTCATTGATCAGAACGATTTGGCCAGTGCGACAGCTTTATCGATTGCTTCCTGCTTTATGGCTGCTGCGCGGTCTGGATATTGGTTGTGTCCTTCAATAAATAAACCTTGAAAATCCTTAATTCCGAAAAATTGCATGATAGCGGCCAGATGGCGATGTCCCATCTCCATATCCGACATCGGAGGAGTGGAATACACGCCGCCGCGCGCTTGGATATGCAGCGCTTTTTTCGTTGGAAGCAGCCCTACCGGCCCCTCTGGCGTGTACTTGAATGTCTTCCCTGCCACACAAACGGCATCGATGTAAGCTTTCATGATTGGCGGGTAAGAGAAGTTCCACATAGGCGTAATGAATACATATTTATCCGCTGCGACAAATTGGTCAACAAGCTCATTTAACCGGCTGACCTTGGACTTCTCTTCCGCAGACAAGGTGCTCAGCTCATTGCCGGAACGGAGCTTACCCCAGCCGCTGAATACGTCGGCGTCAATGTGGGGGATATGGGCCTTATACAAATCCAGATGAATGACTTCATCTTGCGGGTTGGATTCGCTGTAGGCTTGAACGAAAGCATTCCCGGCCGCCATGCTGAAAGACTGGGTCTCATCGTTAGGATGCGCGATAATATGAAGTAAAGTAGCCATAATGTCATCTCTTCCTTTTCTAAGCTTTTTATGCGAGGCAGATCTCCGTCCAATCGCACACATACAATTTGCCCATTCCGCATAGCGAATATGTTGAATGAGGGTTGGAGAATCAAGCCATGAAGCACGACGTCCTCCTCTATAAAATGACGAACCGAAACCGTGCTGTTGAGGAACATCATGAGCACAAAAATAAGCCAGTAGGACAAAAATGCTTCCGGGTGTCATACTTTTCCCATTTGGGTAATAACTTGTAAATACCTGTTGCTCTCCGTATAAGGGAGTAACGTTATATTGGTGTAAGGAAAACTACCTCAATGGCAGGAGGTGACCTATGATTGAATTTCGCAATGTCAACAAGCACTATGGGCCGTTTCATGTACTGAAGGATATTAACTTATCGATTCAACAGGGCGAAGTGGTCGTCATTATAGGTCCGTCCGGCTCCGGTAAAAGCACCCTCCTTCGCTGCATCAACCGTCTGGAGGCAATAACGGACGGGGAGCTGCACGTTGCCGGTGTCAAGCTCCATGACAAGAAAACAGATGTCAATCGATTAAGGCGAAATATCGGGATGGTGTTTCAGCACTTCAATCTGTACCCTCACAAAACGGTGATGGACAATATTACGCTTGCCCCGATCAAGGTGCTTAAGCTCAGCAGGGATGAAGCGGAACGCACCGCCATGCTGTATCTCGAGAAGGTAGGCATCCCCGATAAAGCGAAGGCCTATCCCTCCGAGCTGTCCGGGGGACAGCAGCAGCGGGTGGCTATTGCCCGAGGACTTGCCATGAAGCCCCAGATCATGCTGTTCGATGAGCCGACCTCGGCTCTGGACCCCGAGATGATCGGAGAAGTGCTGGATGTCATTAAAGCCTTGGCGCATGAGGGGATGACGATGGTAGTGGTCACTCATGAAATGGGCTTTGCCCGCGAGGCGGCCGACCGGATCGTATTTATGGATCAGGGGCAGATTGTCGAGGAGTCGGAGCCTAACGCCTTTTTTTCCAAGCCTCGTGAAGAAAGGGCACAGTTGTTCCTTAAACGGTTGTTACAACAAGGATCATAGAGAGGAGACGGGTCAATGCGGATGAGGAGAAAGAAGCTGGGATTCACTATGCTGGTGCTGCTAACGATGCTGGCACTGGTAGCGGCGGGATGCGGAGCGAAGGAGCAGGGGGGCGGACCGGCCCCGAATTCGGCCAACACAGCCGGGAAAACGTTGGATGAGATTAAGAAGCGCGGCAAGCTGGTCGTAGGGGTAAAGTATGACACCAAGCTGTTCGGGCTGAAGGATCCGGGAACAGGCGTCGTGGAAGGCTTCGATATCGATATTGCAAAGGCTTTGGCCAAGAAGGTGCTCGGGGACGAAAACAAGCTGGAGCTGAAGGAGGTTACCTCAAAAACACGGATCCCGATGCTGAAAAACGGGGATATCGATATGATCATCGCCACGATGACCATTACCGAGGAACGAAAGCAGGAGGTCGATTTTTCGGATGTTTACTTTAAAGCCGGCCAATCACTGCTGGTCAAGAAAGGCAGTCGGATCAAGTCGATAGCCGATATTAAGAAAGGCATGAAGGTGCTGACAGCCAAGGGCTCTACGTCGGCGCAAAATATTCGCGAGAAGGCTCCGGACGCTACGGTATTGGAGTTTGAAAATTACCAGGAAGCATTCACGGCGTTAAAAGCAGGTCAAGGCGATGCCCTGACAACCGATAATGCTATCCTGTACGGGATGACCAAGCAGGATCCGAATTACCAGGTTACGGAAGGAACCTTTACCGATGAGCCTTACGGCATAGCAATCCGGAAGGGCGATACGGAATTTGTGACCTACGTCAATGATTTCCTCAAGGCGATGAAATCCAGCGGCGAGTACGACAAGCTGTATGAAAAATGGATTGGAGAGAAGCCAGCCAAATAGGCAGTTGAATTTGGAAAGGGTGGATGGTCTTCCAGGCTGTTCATCCTTTTCATTCAACGCCGGTAAGAAAGGAGGAGACAGCGATGGATGCCATCCAATTCCATATTTTATGGAAGTACTGGGATTTGTACCTGGAAGGCTTCCTCAATACCTTGCAGGCAAGCGTGATCGCGCTGGTCGGAAGCTTTCTGCTGGGGACCCTGATAGCCGTGATGCGGATTTCTCCCGTCAAGCCTCTTAACTGGCTCGGTACCGCGTATGTCGAATTTATCCGCAACCTCCCGATTCTGCTGATCGTCTTCCTGTTCTTCCTCGGTCCTTCGGCGCTGGGCTTAAGCTTAAGCGGATTTGCCGCGGGGACGCTTGGCTTGACGATTTATACGGCGGCTTTCATAGCGGAAGCGGTACGGGCGGGCATTCAAGCGGTGCCCAAGGGGCAGACCGAGGCGGCCCGTTCTTCCGGACTTACCTACGGCCAAACGATGGGACATATCGTCCTGCCTCAAGCCATGAAAATGGTCATTCCGGCGATGGGAAACCAGTTTCTGAACCTGGTGAAAAATTCATCCGTGCTTAGCGTCGTCGCGGGCTTGGACTTGATGTACTACGCGGACCTGATTTCTACCAAGTCGTTCGTTACGTTCAGTGTGTATATTTTTGTGGCGGTGTTTTATTTGCTGATTACGATCCCGCTCAGCTTTGGGGTCGCTTATTTGGAGCGCAGGATGGCGAGAGCTCATTAACCGGGGACAAAAGGAGGTGAGAGAGCATGGATTTTGCGGGGGCATATACGTGGGATCATATCCGGTTTTTGCTTGAAGGACTGGGAGTGACGATAAGAGTCGCTTTTATCGCCATCGTGCTCAGCTTCATCATCGGATGTCTCCTTGGCACGATCCGTTATACGAGGCTGCCGGTCGCTTCGCAGCTGACCGCGGTTTGCGTGGAAGTGATCCGCAATCTGCCGCTGCTGCTGATTATTTTCTTCACCTACTTTGCTCTCCCGGAGGTAGGGTTGAAGCTCAGCATCGAGCATGCGGCGATAGCCGCACTAACCGTCTTCGAGGCGGCCATGATTTCGGAGATTGTGCGCGGCGGGCTGAATTCCATCGATAAAGGGCAGATCGAGGCGGCCCGTTCCTCGGGCATGAGCTATACCCAGACGCTATGGAACATCGTGCTGCCGCAGGCGCTGCGCCGGATGATGCCGCCGATGGTCAGCCAGTTTATCTCGCTGCTGAAGGACACTTCGCTTGCGGTCGTGATTTCTTTGGCCGAGCTGATGCATAATGCGCAGATCATTAACGGGCAAAATGTGAATTTCGTTATTCCGACCCTGCTGATGACAGCATTGATGTACTTCGTGGTCAATTATGCGCTGTCCGTGGTGGCCCGGCGTCTGGAGGCCCGGCAGGTATAAGGCACCCGGGCTTGCCCGGATGCCTTTCCATGTTTATTCCTTGTAGCTCTTCAGGACAATGACGGCATTATGGCCGCCGAAGCCGAAAGAATTGGATATCCCGATAGTCAGATCCGCCCGGCGGGACACATTCGGCACATAGTCCAAGTCGCAGATAGGGTCAGGCTGCTCCTGGTTGATCGTCGGAGGAATAATGCCTTCTTGCAGGCTCTTAACCAGAGCGATCGCCTCGACGCCGCCGGCGGCTCCGAGCATATGGCCAAGCATGGATTTATTGGCTGTGACAGGAACGCGGTGAGCCGCATCGCCGAACAGCCTCTTGATGGCGAGAGTTTCCGATTTATCGCCGGCCTCGGTGCTGGTGGCATGTGCGCTGATGACATCTACGTCCCCCGGCTCCACGCCGGCCTCGCGCAGTGCCGATTTCATCGCTTGGTAAGCGCCTATGCCTTCAGGATGAGTCGCTACCCGATGATAGGCGTCGGAGCTTGCTCCATAGCCGATAACCTCCGCATAAATACGGGCATTTCGGCTGAGCGCATGGCTTAAGCTTTCCAGCACGAGAATGCCGGCTCCTTCGGCCATAACGAATCCGTCCCGTCCCGCGTCGAAAGGACGGCTCGCGCGCGCCGGTTCCTCATTGCGGGTGGACACGGCGGTGGCATTGCCGAAGCTGGCGAGCGATATCTCCGTAATAGCGGCCTCTGTGCCGCCTGCCAATATCACATCCGCTCCCCCGTACCGGATCAGGCGCATCGCTTCCCCGATGGCGGTATTGCCAATAGAGCATGCGGTCACAGGAGATAAAGTGGGACCCAATGCGTTGAATTTCATGCTGATCATGGCGGCAGCCATATTCGAAATCATCATCGGCACCAGAGAGGGGCTTACCCGTTCAGGACCGCGTTCCTTCAGAATGGCATCCTGATCAAGAAGCGTCTGGATGCCGCCGATTCCCGAGCCGACATACACTCCGAATCGTTCATGATCCACTTGGTCAAGCGGAAGCGCCGCATCGTTCAAGGCTTGCTCGGCTGCCGCCAGAGCGAATTGGCAGAAGCGGTCCATCTGCCTGGCCTCCTTGCGCCCGAAGCGGGCTTCGGCGTCAAAATCACGGACGAGCCCGGCGATTTTGGCCTTTTGCCTGGAGCAATCGAATGTATCAATAAGGGAAATGCCCGACTCGCCCCGGATCAGACGGCCCCAGAACTGGTCAACATCATTCCCGAGCGGAGAAATCACTCCCATTCCCGTAATCACTACTCGTTCCATTGTCATTCACCCTTTCGATAGATTGTGATGTCCCCTATGATGTCATATGATTTATCCTATTACAAGTTGTAGTTTATACTAGTATAATAGGTACCATGATAACAGCTAGTTCATGGGAAAGGGCGGACATTGTATGAATCATCAGACCAGGCTTCAAGCGTTGTCGGCTTTCTTGAAGGCCCAACGTGCCAAAATCACACCGGAATCCGCAGGCTTGGTATCGGGAAGCCGAAGAAGAACGCCGGGGCTGCGAAGAGAAGAGGTTGCTCAACTGGCAGGGGTCAGTGCGACCTGGTACACCTGGCTGGAGCAGGGAAGGGATATTAAAGTATCCGCCTCGGTTCTGGATTGTGTAGCCACGGCTTTAAGGCTGACGGTAGACGAGCGCAAATATTTGTTTTCTCTGGCTCTGGATACCGGATCCGGAGCCGGAGCCAGTCTCCTTCGAGAGGATCAGCCGAGAATCAGCCCGTCGCTGCAGACGATCTTGCAGGAGCTGCGCAATTGTCCCACCATCATATCGGACAGGCGGTTCCAGATAGTGGGGTGGAACCAGGCGGCCTCCCACGTTTTTCTGGACTTTGACCAAGTGCCGGTGGAGCAGCGCAATATCATCCGCCTGCTGTTTACCCGCAAGGAGTTTCGCAGCCTGGCCGTCAACTGGGAGCATTTTGCGAGCGGCTTTCTCTCCATATTCCGCTCCTATTACGGCCAGTATGTCGATGACGAGTGGTATGAGCAATTTCTCGAGGAAATGAAGTCGCTGCATCCTGAGTTTCATTCCTTGTGGGAGCGGAGTACAGTGAGCTCGGCTCCCGAGGTATTGATCGAATTCCGCCATGGCAAAGCGGGCAAGATGCTGTTCCATCTCACCTCCTTGCAGGTGCAGGGGGACGCCGATTTGCGCTGCAGCATTTACACTCCTGCGCCGGATACGTCCACAGAAGCCAAAATCAAACGATTAATGGAACGCAAAGCCGTCTTGAGCGGCTCCTAAAGAATGAAGCATAGCCGTGCAGTACGAGCCTTTAAGGCGGTACTGCCCGGCATATTTTTTTGTAACCGGCTCATTTTTATAGCGGCGGCTGCAGCGGGGAAGGTTCTTAATCAAGATCCCCGTCGTAAGATGGTAATACAGACCCTCGATAACTCAGTACGTTCCTCCGAATTGCGCTTCTGTTTCTGGCATTTTAGGAAAACTTGACAAAATAGTTTTTTGAAAAAATATTCTTGACAGTTGTATTCGATGGAAGTATTATTCTTGTATCGCATAAATCCTACTAAAATAGTAGGGAATTGAAGGGGATGGGTCGCGTGAATAACAACTTGGTTACCGCGTTTCAAACGAACTGGGTAAGCTTGCTTGTTTCATTAGTCATTATCGGTTTTCTTTACTTCTTGGGGAAAAAGCGCGTAGGGTTCGGTAACCGGGTACTTCTCGCCCTTGCCCTGGGACTTATCGCAGGGATTTTCTTCAACACTTACAAGCTTAGTGCGGTAAGCGTAAGCACGATCGGTACGATTTACGTCAATCTTGTCAAAATGCTGGTGATTCCGCTGGTTGTCGTACTCGTCATCAATAGTATTACATCGATTTCAAGCCTGGGTCATTTGCGCAAAATCGGCTTGAAGACGATCTCCTTGTTCTTTATCACTACAGGGATTGCTGCTCTTATCGGTTTGATTGTAGCTTTGATTTTCGATCCGGGCTCAGGTATCGCCCAAGAGGTTCCTAAGACGTTCAAGCCTCGTGATATCCCGACGTTCTCGCAGGTTATTCTGGACTTAGTTCCGACCAATCCTATCGGTGATATGGCCGGAGGTAAGGTGGTTCCGGTCCTTATGTTCTCGATCTTCGTAGCTATCGCTATGGTACAAGTGGGAAGCAAGAAGCCTGAGGTCGTTCAGCCTGTAAAGCAGTTTATCGAATCTTTTGCACAAGTGATGCACCAGGTTACCAAATACATTATTCGTCTAACTCCTTACGGCGTGTACGCTTTGATCGGTGCCATGGCAGCCAAATACGGCCTCGAAACGCTGGCGCCGCTTGTAAAAGTTATTGCAGCCACTTATGTAGCGCTGCTGCTTCACTTCATTATTACATTCGGCGGCATGGTTTCTTTTATCGCGAAGGTGAATCCTATCAAGTTTTTCCGCAAAGCGTATCCTACGATTGCTGTAGCTTTCACAACACGCAGCAGCTACGTTACTTTGCCGGTAAATATGGAAGTTATTACGAAGAGACTACGCGTATCTCCGCGTATTGCAAGCTTCGTCGCCCCATTGGGAGCAACGATGAACATGAATGGCTGCGGCGGCGTATGGCCTGCTGTAGTAGCTATTTTCGTAGCGCGTGTATATAACATTCCACTCGGTATTTCCGAGTATATCCTTATCGTATTGGTAAGCATGATTTCTTCTATCGGTGTTGCCGGGGTGCCAGGACCAGCTGCCATCTCGACTACGGTCGTATTGACCGCATTAGGCTTGCCAGTTGAAGGCTTGGGTCTTGTATTGGCTATCGATGCTGTGGTAGATATGGGCCGTACGGCGGTCAACGCAACAGGTACAACCGTATGCTCCCTGGTTATCGCCAACTCCGAAGGGGAGTTCGACCGAGAGTCGTTCAACCGGGACGAGGAAGATCAAATGGAATTGAACACAGTGTAATTTATCTTTATAGATAAAATGAAGATGCAGCTTGGGTTCCCTGTCGGGGAAACGAGCTGCATTTTTTTGCTTACAGCTTGAAAATTTCATGGCTCCCCACAGAGCGCGGCCCCGGTATTGGGGGATGAAAAAAGCAGCGATTGATTTAGAGCGTCTTCAAAGGTAACATAAAAAGGGAAACCAGTAAGGAGGAGGTAGCACCTTTGAAGCTTGACCGTTTATTGGCTATCACGATGCTGCTGCTCAATCGCAAAAGAGTCGGGGCCCAAGAGCTTGCCGAACGCTTTGAGGTATCTCTGCGCACGATTTATCGTGATTTGGAGGCGCTGAATCAGGCGGGCATTCCGATTGTGTCCTTTGCAGGAGCATCCGGAGGCTACGAGATCATGGATCAATATCGGCTGGACCGGCAATTCCTGTCTTTAGATGAGCTTCAGTCGATTATTATAGCGCTGAAAGGGGTTGGCTCTTCCTTCGGCGATCAGGATACCAGCATCTTGTTGGACAAGGTGGGCGCATTAATGGCCAGGTCCGAGCGGCATGAGTTGGACCATTGGAGCCAGCAGGTCATGATTGACCTGAATCCATGGCATGGCGGCCAAGCGGAGAAGGAAAAGCTCGGGGTACTTCGTGCAGCTGCTCGAGATGCCAAGGTGATTCGCTTCTCCTATACGAGCTCGCAGGGGGATTCGTCCGAACGGATGTGCGAACCGATGGGGGTCGTATTAAAGGGCTACGTATGGTATTTGTATGGATACTGCAGGCTTCGTGAGGATTACCGGATATTTCGGCTTACGCGGATCGAGCATTTGACGGTCTTGGATGAAGCCTTCACACGCCGTTCCAAAACCATGGATCAGCTCGATTTTCGCTGGTCTCGTCAGGAGGAGCCTCCCCGCCTGGTAAGCCTGGTGCTCCGGTTCCAGCCTCGTGCGAAAGCGCGGCTTCAGGATTATTTCTGCTTCGGGGACATGGTGACAGAGCCCGATGGAACCATTCTTGTGACCGCCAAGCAGCCCGATGAGCCCTGGCTGTACGGGATGCTGCTGAGCCACGGGGCCGATGTGAAAGTGCTTGAGCCGGAATCGGTAGCGAGAAAGGTGCAGGAGATGGCACAAAAAATAGTGGACCAGTACCAACTAATCTTGACATAGAGTTGTCAGGGTTAGGAGGGTATACTTCAGATATTCAAGCGAGAATACAGTCATAGGTAGAGATCAAAGGAGGATGATGAATTATGTTTACTTCTGTTGAACAATTTACGGCAAGCTGGAGCCATGAATCCGCTTCTACGCAGCGCGTTATGGATGCATTAACGGATGCTTCGCTCAATCAAAAGATCACTCCCGATCACCGCAGTTTGGGACAGCTTGCCTGGCATTTGACGACCACGGTTCATGAGATGATGTCCCGTACAGGCCTTGAGTTTCAGCCGGTTGAGGGGGGCGAGCATGCTCCTGCGCCTGCTTCGGCCCAAGCTATCGCCGATGCGTACCGGAGCCAGCGTAATGCCCTACTGGAGGCGGTTCAAGCCCAGTGGAAGGATGCGGATTTAACGCGTACCAGCTCTATGTACGGAGAGGAATGGCCTAATGGACTGACTCTCCGTGTACTCATTCAGCATGAGGTTCACCACCGTGGGCAAATGACGGTGCTCATGCGCCAGGCGGGACTTCGCGTACCTGACATTTATGGCCCGACCCGTGAGGACTGGATCGAACGCGGAATGACGCCGCTAGTATAAAAGAATGAAGAGGCCTTCCCTCAATAAGGGAAGGCCTCTTTATTTCACGTCTCTGACGGCCCATTATACCTTCGTCGCAAGCTTCAGATTAAAATGCGGCTTGGTGGCATAGTCCATATAATGGACCTTACCGTCGAAGTCGAGGTAAGCCTGATACCGGCTGCGGATCGCCGGTGCCGTAATCAGCTCAAGCACTTGATCCCTCGCTACCCATCGGCTGTCGGAGGTTTCGTCTGAAGTGGACAGCTCCCCGCCCAGAGGCTGGCAAATAAAGTCCATCATCACCTTCGTGGGTACATCGGTAACCCCGTCATGCCATTTGTAGGCGGAGGTATTGGAATAGATTCCGACCAATTGGACGGGCACGGCGTCAATTCCGCTTTCCTCCTTTATTTCCCGGCTCAGTGCCTCAAGCAGATTTTCCCCGTTTTCCACTTGGCCGCCAGGATAGACCCAGCCTTCATGATGGGTTTTCACCAACAGAACCTTCCCCTGCTCATTGACCACGAAGCCTCCTACGGCTACGATATGTGTCGGCATGGCCATGCTTTGCCCTCCCATAATTTGATGGTTGCTGCAGTACCATCTTACCATATCCTTCCTAGTTTTCTTCTGATTTTCCACTGACAGATTCGATGATAGGAGACCGTTAGCAAGCTCCCCATCATAATAACCGGAGGGAACCTCCCTTTTTTCAATAAAGAAAGCAATTCGATAAGAAACGATGCGAGATGCACGGCTGTAGGCATGTATGCGCTATTTTGACTAAAGGAGAACAGAAATTGGTTTATTTATCGGGACGCGTCACGTTTACAACGGGATCATTAGAAAGTAATATTCAATCGTTGCTTGAATAATTTCATAAAGCTTAATCTTCGAAAGAAGAGCGGGGGACCCATCATTAAGGGGTGAATCCTATTGCGTAGAGCAAAGGAAGGGCATGCTTCTCACAGCCCTAATCCGACAGCTAACCTCGTCAGCGGAAGTGAGAAGGAGAGATGAACACAGGACTCTTGCCTTGTGTTTTTTGTGTTGTTACAGGACATATTAAACACTAAGATGGTTTATTACGCCAATTCTTTTGTTATCGGGGTGCACGCAGTGTGACAACAGATTCATTAAAAAGAGTTATTTTCGGCAGGCCGCTGAAATCCAATGAGCTGGAGCAAGAAAAGATGCCGGTTTGGAAGGCGCTTCCGATATTATCGTCGGACGCCTTGTCGTCAGTGGCTTATGGAACGGAACAGATTCTGATTGCGCTGGCCGCAGTCGGATCGGTTGCAGCCTTTGCTTATTCCCTGCCGATAGCGATCGCTATTATTTTGTTAATCACGATTCTGGTCGTCAGCTACAGACAGGTCATCGACGCTTATCCTCAAGGCGGCGGAGCGTACATGGTTTCCAAGGAAAACCTGGGGATGGCATTCGGAAGATTAACCGGCGTGTCGTTATTGATCGACTATACGCTGACGGTTGCGGTTTCCGTATCCGCCGGAGTGCAGGCTATTACGTCCGCCTTTCCTGCTGCGATCCCTTATATTGTGCCGATCGCCCTGTTCCTGGTTTGGCTCATGGTATGGTTAAACCTGAGAGGGACCTCCGAATCCGGAACGGTATTTGCCTTCCCGACGTATTTCTTTATTCTCTGTGTGCTGGTATTGATCGGCAAAGGGATATTTGATTTGATCACGGGGGCCAGTCATGCGAACGCCATTCATGTGATTCCGGGAGCGGCGCCGGCGGGGCTGACGATGTTCGTATTGTTAAAGGCTTTCTCCTCCGGTTGCTCTGCGGTTACCGGGATTGAGGCGATTTCAGATGCGGTGCCGCATTTTAAAACTCCTTCCAAGGACAATGCCAAAAAGACTCTGCTGTCGCTGGGGATTCTGCTGGCTGTTATCTTCGGCGGGGTTACCATCCTGACCATGGCTTACGGCGTTACACCGGATCCAAGAGGACATACCTCCGTGCTGTCTATGGTAACGGAAAGCGCATTTGGCCGCGGTACGATGTACTATGCGACGCAAATCGCGACGATGATGATTTTGACACTCGCTGCGAATACGAGCTTTAACGGCTTTCCCATCCTGGCATCGATCATGGCTCAAGACAAAAATTTCCCGAGAATGTTCGCTAACCGGGGAGACCGCTTGTCCTTCCATTTCGGGATTGTTACCTTGGGCATCTTGGCCAGCCTTCTGCTGATCGCCTTCAGAGGAAAGACCGATGCACTGATTCCTTTATACGCCATCGGTGTCTTCTTGTCCTTCACGCTGGCTCAGAGCGGTCTGGTCCGCAAATGGTTCCGGGAGAAACAAAAGGGCTGGCAGGGCCGGCTCTTGATTAACGGCTTGGGGGCGCTGGTCTCGTTCGCTGTTCTCATTATTTTTTGTGTGACGAAATTTGTGGAAGGCGCCTGGATTGTCATTATTTTGACGCCGATCCTCTTATGGTTTATTACCAAAATATATGACCATTACGAGGATGTCGCGGATCAGCTTCGCATCAACCTGGATGAGCCGCTTCCCCATAGGGAATCGATCATTATTATCCCGATCGCAGGGATTCACCGGGTGGTTGCCTCCACGATTTCTTATGCCAAGACGCTGTCGCCCAACGTAGTCGCTTTCTATATCTCGTTTTCCGATGAAGATGAGGAGAAGATGGAGAAGAAATGGGAGCAATGGAATCCCGGGGTGCGGCTGGTCGTATTCCGGTCAAGGTACCGGACGATTGTGAAGCCGCTGGTCGATTTCATCGAGCGGATCGACGCGCATGTTAAGGAAAAGCAGACCATCATGGTGCTGCTTCCCCAATTCGTAGCGAAAAAGTGGTGGCACCGCCTGCTCCATAACCAATCCGCTTATCGCATTCGGTCCAGGCTGCTGAAGGAGAAGGACGTTGTCGTAGCTACCGTTCCCTTCCATTTAAGCGAATGAAGAAGAGAGAGCTGTTAGGCTCTCTCTTCTTTAGTGTCTTCCTCTTTATTAGGTTCATTCGGGACGACGATATAGCTATGTTCATTGGTCTTGACGGACCAATCCTCTTGCGAACTGAAGAGCTCGTTTAACAGGGTGTTGATTTCCATGGAGACTCACTCCTTCATTCTGTATCGGCCTATTCAGCATAGTCCCTGCTTCTTAAGTTAACCTTAAAGTTGGAGGACTATTCCATGGCAAAAACAGGAATGGAGGGAGTTGCGGCATTATTGAATGTGACGGACCAGCTTGTCCGCGATGCCGATATAGCTAGACGGCGTAAGACGAAGCAGCCGTTCTCTCTCGGCGTCAGGCAGGCCTAACCCATGAATGAAATCGGCAATGCGCTGCGGCGTTACTTCAACGCCTCTTGTGAGCTCCTTCAATTTTTCATACGGATTCTCATAACCGACGCGGCGCATAACGGTTTGAATCGCTTCGCCGAGCACTTCCCAGCTTTCGTTCAGATCCTGCTGAATCGCCGGCTCGTTCACGGACAAGCTGGAGAGTCCGCGCAGAGTAGCGGCCATAGCAATATAGGAATGAGCGATTCCGACACCCATGTTGCGCAGGGCGGACGAGTCGGTCAAGTCGCGCTGAAGGCGCGAGATCGGCAATTTGTTGGCCAAATGATCGAGCATGGCGTTGCTGACGCCCATATTGGCTTCGGAATTCTCAAAGTTAATAGGGTTCACCTTATGCGGCATAGTGGACGAACCGACTTCGCCGGCGACGACATTTTGCTTGAAATACGCAAGCGAGATATACTGCCATACGTCGCGGTCGAAATCCAGGGTAATATTGTTGAAGCGCATGATCGAATGGAACAGCTCAGCCATGTAGTCGTGGGATTCGATCTGCGTCGTCAACGGGTTGTAGGTCAGCCCCAGGTGCTCGACGAAGGAGCGGGCGATATCTTCCCAAGGCGCGTCCGGATAGGCGATCGAGTGCGCGTTGAAGTTGCCGACCGCACCATTGAATTTTCCGAGGTATTCCTGTGCTTTGATTTGCTTGAGCTGGCGGTTCCAGCGGTATACGAACACAGCAAGCTCCTTGCCAAGTGTCGTAGGGCTCGCCGTTTGCCCGTGGGTACGGGACAGCATCGAAACATTTTTCGCAGCCTCGGCCATACGGGTGACCTCAGCCGTCATTTTCTCAGCCATTGGCAGCCAGCCGCTTTGCATGCCGTTTTTCAGCATCAGGGCGTGGGACAGGTTATTGATATCTTCCGAGGTGCAGCTGAAGTGAAGGAATTCCTTGACGTCAGCAAGGGTTGTCGGATCCAATGTTTCCTTCAGGAAATATTCGACAGCCTTCACATCATGCTTGGTCGTACGCTCGATTTCTTTGATGCGCAGTGCGGATGCATCGTTGAATTGCTCGGTGATGCCTCTCAGAAACGCGATCTCTTCCGCCGTGAAATTGCGCACTTCTGCAATCTCGGGCCTTTGGGACATATGGATCAGCCATTCGACCTCCACAAACACCCGGTACTTCATCAGAGCCCATTCCGAGAAATGCTCTGCCAATACTTCCGATTGTTCCCTGTATCTCCCGTCTAGGGGGGATATAGCTTTAATTGACATTGTTCAGCCTCTTTCTGTTCATTTGACCGTTTGTAGTTTCCTCCAACATAAGAACCATCATTCCGATTATACAATATGCCCTAAGCCTTTCACTACCCCATCTGTCTGAATCAAGGGGCCCACGCCAGGAAAGACCTAAAAAAATTACAAATAAATCTAAAATCCATGGCGTACCGTTTCCGCTCCATATTCTTTACAATAGGTTTTGTGACCGAAAATGTAAGTGCTTACATCACATATTTGCAAGTCTGAAGGGGGATGAAAGGTGAAAGCTCTGAAAAAAGCGTTTTTGTGGATCGATAGCTTTTTTGAGACCTTTTCCATGGCGGCGCTGCTGGCGATGATTCTTATCGTAACGACCCAGGTGTTGACCCGGAAGCTGTTTCATTTCGTATTATTTTGGTCGGAGGAGGTGACGCTCCTGCTGTTGGTCTGGTTCTCCTTCCTTGGTATCGCGTACGGTTTTCGCGAGCACCTGCATCTGGCCATCGATTCGTTTACAAGCAAGTTTCCTCCCAAAGTCAATTGGGTACTGGATAAGACGATTTATGCAAGCACGTTCGCCTTCGGTGTCTATCTGATCCTATCCGGTACCGAGTTTACCATCCTCATGAACGAGAGCACGCTGGCGGCGACCAAGCTTCCCAACAGCGTTATTTATGTGGTGATGCCGATCACGGGTCTGCTTGTATGCGTGTATTCCTTCCTGCAGTTTATCGGGATCGACACAAGAAGGCATCGAGGCATTGAGGAGGGGAGTCATTAGATGGAAGAAACGACAATCGCGATACTCATTCTTACCGTCAGCTTCGTAGTTCTGATGGTGCTGCGGTTTCCAATCTCGCTGACGCTGGCGCTGTCTACATTGCTGACGGTGATGTATCTGGATATCCCGCTGGCGGTGGTCGGTCAACGGATGATTCAGGGCATCAGCTCGTATTCACTCCTGACGATACCATTTTTTATTCTTGCCGGACATATGATGAGCGAGGGCAAGCTTGCGCTGCGGCTCGTGAATCTCGCCCAGCTGATTGTCGGCGGGATACGGGGCGGACTGGCGATGGTGAACTCGGTCGCCTGCATGTTCTTCGGCAACATTTCCGGTTCGGCGGTAGCGGATGTGTCCTCGATCGGCTCCGTCATGATCCCGATGATGAAGAAAAAAGGCTACGATACCGACTATGCGGTAGGAGTTACCGTATCCTCCGCGATTCAAGGGGTGGTCGTTCCTCCGAGCCACAATCTGGTGCTGTACTCCTTGGCGGCGGGGGGCGGCGTATCTATAGCCAGTCTGTTCCTTGCGGGCATCATCCCCGGATTGATTCTCTGCATCTCCCTGATGGCGACAAGCTACGTGTATGCGATCAAGCGAGGGTATGCCAAGGGAGACCCGGTAGAACGCAAGGATATTCCGAAGATCGTGCTGGATGGCTTAATGTCGCTGATGACAGCGGCTATTATTCTCGGGGGCATCTTCAGCGGCTGGTTTACGGCGACGGAGTCGGGTGCATTGGCCTGCTTATACGCCTTTATCCTGACGTTTGTCGTCTACAGGGACATTCCGGTCAGCCGCATGTGGGTGATTTTGCAAAAAACGTTCCGAACCGTCTCCATGGTGCTGTTCCTCATCGCCGCATCCGATGCGTTCAGCTGGCTGCTGGCTTACCTGAAAATTCCGGCCATGGTGACCGATGCGATGCTGGCCATATCGGACAGCCCGATTATCATCCTGCTTATTATTAATATCGTGCTGCTGATTCTC
This sequence comes from Paenibacillus sp. OAS669, assembly GCF_014873645.1. NCBI lineage: Bacteria > Bacillati > Bacillota > Bacilli > Caryophanales > Paenibacillaceae > Paenibacillus > Paenibacillus sp. OAS669. The sequence goes on along the minus strand of NZ_JADBDR010000007.1, from coordinate 118,843 downwards.
GGCGCCCCTATGGATATGGCCCCGCTTATTTTGATCATGACGCCGATCCTGCTGCCCGTCGTAACTCATCTCGGAATGGATCCGGTCCATTTCGGCATTATTATGATGCTGAACCTGGGCATCGGGCTGCTGACGCCGCCGGTCGGGACAGTGCTGTTCGTCGGCTGCGCCATCGGAAAAATATCGATCAGCCAAGGGACGAAAGCGATGATGCCCTTCTTCTATGTGATGTGCGTCGTGCTGCTCGTGCTGACGTATGTGCCGGATTTAGTGATGTGGCTGCCTAATATGATGAAGCATTAATAATTCAAATAAAAGGGGAAGTGTACGAATGAAACCGTTCATCCAAGTGGTAAGTGTCCTTTCATGCTTGATTATGGCCGGGGGTGTCCTTGCAGGCTGCAACACCAAGGACCCTGCTAAGCCGACGACAGCCGGGGGAGATAAGAAGGTCGAAGGGAAGAAGTATACGTTCCGCTTGGCGGATACGCATCCGCCGGATTATCCGACCGTGATCGGGGATAAAAAATTCGCTGACCTGGTCAACGAGCGTACGAACGGCCGCATTAAGATCGACGTCTTCCCTTCATCCCAGCTAGGGGAGGAAAAGGCGGTCATCGAGCAGGTTCAGCTCGGAGCCATCGAATTCACCCGCGTCAGCAGCGGACCGTTGGCGGAGTTCAATAAAAACTTCGGCGTCTTCAGCCTCCCTTATGTGTTCGACAGCGATCAGCATCTGTGGAAGTTTCTGGAGAGCGATAATGGCAACAAGCTACTGGACAGCCTGGAAAGCTCCAAAATGAAAGGTCTGGCCTATTACAGCTCCGGCGCCCGTAACTTCTATTCCCGCAAGCCGGTAACCAATCTGGCGGAGCTGAAGGGCCAGAAGGTTCGCGTCATTCAGAACAAGATCAACATCGATCTGATGTCCGCACTCGGAGCCAATGCGACGCCTATGGCTTACGGCGAGGTCTTCAGCTCCCTGCAAACCGGCGTAATTGACGCGGCCGAGAACAATTTCCCGAGCTATCAGTCCTCGAACCATTATGAAGTGGCGAAGCATATGATTCTGGATGGGCATCAACGCGTGCCGGAAGTGCTCCTGATCAGCCAATCGGCCTGGAATAAGCTGTCAGAGGAGGACCGCAAGATCGTGAAGCAGGCCGCCATCGATTCTGTCAAAACCCAGCGCGAATCCTGGGATAAGTATGAGAAGGACGCGGAAGCCAGGGTCCGTGCGGCCGGCGTAACCATCACTGAGGTTAAGGACGTTAAGCCTTGGCAGGACGCGGTGAAGCCGGTTATCGAGAAATATCGTCCGGAATATAAAGACGTCTTAGAGCAGATTGATGCGGCCAGGAAAAAATAAGCGAGATGGAAACGGCAACCCCCTGCACTTGTGTAGGGGGTGATGTCTATAAGATACCGACAATCTGAACAATTGCTAGGGTGCCCCGGTGCGGTACCCCCCCTCCGGCCAAGCTTCCGAAGCAGGCTTTGCTACGCAAAGCCCCCAGCTGTTGTTCTCAGGAAATCTTGATTTTATTTCGCTCTATAGCGGGAATTTCCCGAGAACAAAGGCGGGCACTATCGTTCCTACAGGGGATACCCCACCTACCACTTTCGCATTTTTTTAAAATGAAAGGTTTCTCAACAAACCAACCCCCCTGAGCAGATGCACAGGGGGGTGTTGGGTGGTTATTTAAGTTTATACCGATAGAAGTAATCGTTCTGCATTTGCTTGATGACCGTCTCACGGTCTGTTTTAATATCGTAAGGAAGCCGTTTGGAATCCCCCAGGATAGTGGTCTTATAGACGCCCTTCTTTTTATTCAGAAGCTGCGTATTGGTAGTCAGAACCGTCTGGTCCTTATTGAGCCTCTCCAGAGCAAGCACCGGCTCGCGGTCGAGATCTTGGGAGACCTCATAGACGATCTCTAGGGAGATCGACCCCAGATAATGGGTGCTGTCCAAGGACGTCATCATGTCATATTTGGGTTCGGCCGACACAATCTGTACGCCCTCATTCTTAAGAAGCGGGTAATTGCCTTCCGGCTGCTTGAAGTGAATAGCCTGATTGGCGCCATCCCAGGTCACCTCATAGCCTAATGCCTCGCTTACCAGTCTTAACGGAACGTAAGTTTTTTCGTTATACATGATCGGAGTATCCTCCGACGTGTCAATCAGCTTGCCGTTATCCACCAGCTTGAACTGCGGTACCAGGAGCGCGGCGATTTCTTCGGAAGCTTTGGCGGTAAATGGCAGAAGAACGACGGCTGCAGCCATTAAAGCAATGGTCCATGATTTTTTCAATGTTAGTTTCCCCCTTTGATGAATCATGTTTAATGGTTTAGTCCATTATTTACCAAATGGGGGATGGGGGACAAGGGACGATCGTCTCATTTTGGGCGGGACAAGGAAGCAGGGACTTCTGTCGCCCTTTATGCCAGCGGTTCTCTGTGCAGAAAGCCCTTGTACGGCTCAAGCGAAGACCGGATCACCAGGAACGACGATGATTCCCGTTCATTTGCCTCTGTACATAGGTGCGATCAGGTCGATGCGATTGGTCCAGATGCCCCCTGTGTAGCCGCGCGGCAGACGCTCTACGTCCTCCGGCGTATCGAATCCATGGGAAAACTCCGAGCCGTCTCCTCCGACCACGATGACTCGGGTATCGGCCTTCTCCATACGCTCCAGAAAACGATTCGGCCATCCCCACAAGTAAGGAGCATATTTCTCCGGTATATGAATTTGAGTGTGCTCTATGGAGGAAGGAATAAAGCCGGTCCAGCCCAGCGCTTCGTATGTAAGCAAGGAACGGATGAGCGAAGCCTTGGACATCGTTCGCAGGCCGGGCAGCAGCTCCTTCACCGCGGCGACCGGCTGATCACCTCCGTATACGGTCAGCTGCTCAAGCCGGTTAGTCGGTAACGTTTTAAGATATTGGGCAAGCTGAGCCCCTTCATCAGGGTCATTGCTCTTCACGTGAATGAGAAAGGAGCGGTCGGGAAAGGTAGAGAGCACCTCGTCGAGGGTCGGCATCAGCCCGATGCCTTTTCCGCGAAAAGGATAGGTCTGTCCCCCGTCGGCCGTATAACCGTATCCGATATCCAGGGCTTGGAGCTCGGCAGCCGTATGATCTCTGGTCACCCCGGCACCATTCGTCCGGCAATCCAGCGTCCAGTCGTGAAATACGACGAATCGTCCGTCCTTGGTAGGCTGCACATCAAACTCTACGATATCGGCTCCCTCTCTAAAGGCTGCGTTCATGGAGGCTATCGTATTTTCCAAATAAGGGTGCTCCGGTGCATAGATTCGTTCCGCCGTACAGGTATCATTGGTAATACCCTCCATATGGAAGGTTTGGGCGAGTCCGCGGTGCGCCAGCAGCAGCGGGGCCCCGTCTCTTGAGGGAGCCAGACGCGAGCTGTTCGTGATATAGACGATCGCTGCCGCTATTAGTAAGATGACAAGGACTTTTCGCTTGGTGATCCTCATCCTTCAGTGACCTCCTTGAATGGACTGCTAAGTTCACGGGCATTCTTATAGCCTTTAGATCCAGCATAAACAATAGAGCTGCCTGCCACAATGAAAAGAGGATAATAGTTGGATGATACCATGCAAGTCAGAAGCTTCAGGAATTTACAGGTTCATTGTATTCATAATGATGATCACCAATCAGGCTCGCTAAGCCAAAGTCCAGACGGTCCGCGTCCAAGCCAGATGCAAACCAACTCGCACCATGTTATTCTGGCTGGTGCTGGCAAAGCCGGCTTGAGCGGTGACAAGCTCGCAGTCCTCCTTATAAGCTTCATGCATGCGGCGCTGCAAAAGGGCCGTCTGCAATCCTCTCCTTCTGTATGCAGGGAGGGTGGCTGCCAGAGCGCACGAAGCGATCCCCCCGCTGCTATGCATGGCGGCTACGGCTGCCGGTTTCCCTTCTACACTTGCGAGAAACAATCTCCATCCGGGCCTATGCATTAAGCCGATGTTATTATGGATGAAATGATGCTTGTGTTCAATAGACATGCCGGACGCTGTACAATGCACCTCGGCGTATTTGTCAAAGAGGCCGTGATCGGTAACCTCAACAATATCTACCGTATCCGGAAGCGCAGGCAGTTCCCGCAGCGGCAGTCCGTAAAGAACGGAATGAAACCCCTGCTGAATCATTCCATGGTCCGTCAGGGCCTGGAACAGTCCAGGACTTGAGCCGGCAGGGGAGATATCGACCAGCGGCTTTCTGTCTCTTTCCCGATAAAAGGCGGCGATGTCCCCCACCTTGTCCGTATCTTTGTCAGATAAACCTTTTACGCTGTTAAATATACCCCAAGGCATCGTTCGGATATAATAGGCGGTCGTGCTGCCGAAGCTGCGAACGTCGACGCCCTCCGGGTTTCCGGGACGTTCCCCGATCGAGCGGATTCTTGAACTGAAGAAGTCGGTTTCAGCCTGCTGAAGACGCAGGGCAAGCGTTTCGGTTAAAACAGGGTATCGCATGGGCGGCTTCCTCCTGAATAGGTTTTCTATTAATATATCATGAATAAGCGACAGGAAATTGAAGCCCTTTAATGGAATTAATAATATAGATGTGCAGGACATGGCAGCTTGTAGGGAACAGTATCTGGGTCGTTACCCTATCCTGAAGGAGTGATAACGATGGAACCTGTTTTTTTTGCTACTCCATCCGAGTTTCGTGCCTGGCTTGAAGAGAATCATGATAAGGCTCAATCCTTGCAGGTCGGCTTCTATAAAAAAGCCTCCGGCAAGCCGAGCATGACGTGGCCGGAGTCGGTAGATGAGGCGCTGTGCTTCGGGTGGATCGACGGCGTCCGCAAAGGTATTGACGACGTCAGCTATACGATCCGGTTCACTCCCCGCAAACGCGGGAGCATTTGGAGCGCTGTGAACGTTCAGAAGGTGGAGGAGCTGACGAAGCTCGGGAAAATGCGCCCGGAGGGGCTTCGCGCCTTTGCCGAACGGAAGGAGGAGCAAACGGCTGTCTACGCTTACGAGCAGGAGAAGGACGCGGAGCTTGGAGAAGCGTACGAGGCCTTGTTTTGTGCCAATAAGAAGGCATGGGACTACTTTCAGGCGCAGTCCCCGTCCTACCGAAAGACAGTCGTTCATTGGGTTGTCAGCGCCAAGAAAGAGGAAACCCGGTTAAAACGGCTTCATGAACTGATCAACGATTCCGAGCAGGGAAGGGTCATCCGTCATCATAGATGGAAGAGCCCATCTAAATAGATCAAGCGGTTAGTGTGGTGCGCACGGATTTCCTGCGGGACAGCCGGATGAATATCTCGATAAACACCAGATTCCCGATCCAGCACAGCCAAGCGGACAGCCGATAGGGAGGCTCCATCGGACCGCTGAACAGCGGGGTCAGCGCTAGCAGCCAGACGCGAAACGTAACGGCGGCCAAGGTAAGAGCGTAGCTGCGCAGCATCCATTCCTTGTGGGCCTGAAATTGTTTGCTTACGGCCTTTTTGACGGATATCCAGGTTGTTAGCACCCATAGAACATCCAGGGTAAAAAAGCCCAGTCCGGCCATCCACCCTCCGGTAGCGAAGATGGATAAATAAATGCTGATCAGTCCGCTCGCCGTGATGGAGAGCACATAGGTATAGCCTAGGATGCGGTGGATCTGAATTCCTTTTCTTTTCGGCCGGATGAACAACTGAAACGGTCCGATGGCGACAGCCAGACAGGCAGTGATGATGTGCAAATACAGTACATAAATCCATGGAGCATAGTGAAAGTCCGGCTTTTTCAGCTTTTGAACGATCAGGCCCGCCTTATGGGGGTCTGATAATCCGTACTGCATAATAACGTAGGCAAGCAGAATCAAGGCTAACAAGGAAACGACGAACCGTACCGAGATGGTTTTGAGCATTGAAGGCTCACTCCTCTACTTTAGTTTTTATGCTATACAAGACGATGGGGAAAGAAACGCCCCTTCATTTTTTTGGAAAATACTTTTTTGGTAAAATATTGGACAGGCTGAGCATCCAAAAGCATACGACGGGAGGGAGCGTCATGGGGAGAATCCTTTGCTTTATATCCGAGGATTTTGCGGATTTTGAAATTACGCTGGCTTTTCACAAAATCAAAAACGTAGGCAAGAAAGAAGTGCTGTGTGTCGGATACGATCATCAGCCGGTGATCAGCGAATCCGGCTTGACGTACAAGCCGAATGCCACTCTTGCCGAGGCGATGGAGCTGCAGGACGTAGAGGGGCTCATCATTCCCGGCGGACCTATACGAAAGCAGCGGCAGGAGCTGACGGAGCTGATCCGGAAGCTGGACAGGGAGGAGAAGCTTCTGGCTGCAATCTGCAACGGCCCGCAATATTTGGGCGGAGCGGGCATTCTGGCTCACAGGAAGTATACAACCTCCTGCTCGGTTGACCGGATCCGGCAATTGGACGTAGAGGACCCGTTTCCGCGGGAGCGCTATGTGGAGCAGAGAGTAGTAAGAGACGGACATGTGATAACGGCGAAGGGGCGCGCATTTGTCGATTTTTCCTTCGAGCTGTTTGACTATTTACAATTGTACGAAGGGCGGAGAGAGGAGCGGGATCAGCTGTTCCGGGACATTATGAACCGCTGAAGAGTTGAACCGCAGCCATCTCCGAATCTCGAAATGGGGGATTAGTATGATAATCAGAGAGTTAAAGCCGGGCGAACCGTATCCGATGGACCTGCTGCTGCTGGCAGATCCCGAGGAGCCGGTCATTCGGACCTATATAGACCGGTGCCGCTGCTATGTAATGGAGCATGAAGGCATGATCGCAGGAGTCGTAGCGCTTCTGCCCACAAGACCGTTAACGGTCGAAATCATGAACATAGCGGTACTGGAGAATATGCAGGGGCAGGGCTTTGGGAGAAAGCTGCTTACGCACGCCATCCAGGCGGCTAGGGAGCAGGGCTGCCATACGATAGAAATAGGAACGGGAAACTCGAGCGTCGGGCAGCTGCATTTGTACCAAAGATGCGGCTTCCGGATTCACGGTGTTGACATGGACTATTTCGTACGGAATTATGAGGAGCCGATTTACGAAAACGGACTGCAGTGCAGAGACATGATCCGGCTGAAGCAGGAGCTGTAACCAAGGGGTGATCCGCCCGTGAAGATATGGAGCAAGGCCGCCGGCGCGTTCCAACGGGTTGTGCTGCTTCGCAATCGGACGCTGACGGTCAAAATGTTGTTTTACTCGGCATTGATCGTCGTATTCCCGCTGCTTCTTGTCGGAACGATATCGTACCAAAGGTCGTCCGAGGTGCTCGAGCAGGAGGCGGGGCAGTACAGCTGGCAAATCATCGAGCAGGTGAAGGCTCATGTCGAGTATTACGTGCAGGATTTCGAGATCGATACGCTTCGCATCATTAACCATCCCGATATGAACCGCTTCCTGAAGATGCGGACGATGGAGGAGATGAAGCAGAGCGGGATTCAGACGGACATCGAGCAGGTATTGAAAAACGCCGCCTATTCCCGGTCGGATATCAGCAACATTACGGTCATCGTTCACGATGAACAGGTCATTGACGCCATAGACTACGATAGCCCTTACTCGGCCAAGCAGCTGCGGCAGGAATACTGGTATGCAACGATACCGGAGGACAGCTCGCCCAAGCTGATAAGCCGCGTCATTCGAGGCCGGGATCATCAGGAGCAGGTGATCTCCATTGTGCGCCGCTTGATCAGTCCGAATACGCTTGAGCCGATCGGGATCATGATCATGGACGTCAATTTTAAGCGGATCCAGGAGATAGCCGAGAAGGTGGCGATCGGTCGAACCGGCTTCCTCTACATCATCGATGCCCAGAATCATTATGTGTACCATCCCGATTTGCAGCAGGTCGGTAAGCCCGCGAACGGCAAGAGCTTCGAGAGGATGCTTGCCCAAGAGAGCGGCTCGATGACGGATCAGGACAAGCCGCGCAATTTTCTGACGTTCAGCCTATCGCATTATTTGGGCTGGCGGCTGGTGACCTCCATTCCTTATGCGGAGCTGACGAACGGGACTGCCTATATCGGACGGACGATCCTCTGGACGCTGCTTGGCTCGCTTGCCGCTGCATATTTGCTGGGAATCGGTTTCGCGGCAAGCCTGGTAAACCCGATCCGCCGGCTGCAGCGGTTTATGAAGAAGGTGGAGGTCGGGGACTTCTCCGGCAAGCTGGAGGTCCGCTCATTGGATGAGATCGGCTTGTTAACGCACGGGTTCAACAAAATGGTCGAGAAACTTGAGGGGCTGCTGGAGGAAATTTATTTCACCCGCCTGCGCGAGACGGAGGCCTCCTTGCGTCAGAAGGAAACGGAGCTGAAGGTGCTGCAGTCGCAGATGAATCCGCATTTTCTGTATAATTCGCTGGAAACGCTGCGCGGTATGGCGCTCGAGCAGGATATGGACGATATCGCCTCCATGTCGGCTTCCCTGGCCAAGCTGCTGCGTTACAATCTGAAGAGCACCTCCCCGACGGTTATGCTGCAGGAAGAACTGAGCTTCTGCGAGGTGTACCTTCGGATCCAGAAATACCGGTTCGAGGATCGTCTCGAATATGAGCTTGACGTCCCGCCGTGGGCATTGGAGCAGCAGATAGCGAAATTCTCGCTGCAGCCTATCGTCGAGAACAGTATGATTCACGGCATCGAGCCGGGTGTCGGGCTGATGCATATCCGAATAACCGCGGAGCGGGATTCCGGGCATTCCTTCTGCGTCGTCATCCTCGATACAGGCATTGGCATGTCGGAGCAGCAGCTCCGGCGCATCCACCGCGACCTGGAGGGAAAGGATGTGCTCGCCGGGGGAGCGCATATCGGCATTGCCAATGTGCACCGGCGGATCGCCTATTTGTACGGTCCGGAGTTCGGAGTATCGCTGCAGAGCGTAAGCGGACACGGAACCGTGGTCCGGATCCGGCTTCCTTATGAGGAGGGGAGGGAGCTTCTTGAGGAAGCATAATGGAGCTATGGGACTATGGGAGCGGCAGGCTACCGCCGCAATCCTTAGAACGGACCGTCCATCCCAAAAGCACGGAAAAGGAGGCTGGAGCATCGGTGTACCGCGTGCTGCTGATTGATGACGAACGGTGGGTGCGCATCTCACTGAAGAAAGTGATTGAAAAAACGGGCCTGCCCTTTCATGTCGTTCATGAAGCGTCGGACGGGCTGGAGGCGCTGGACTGGCTTAAGATTGGCGAGGCGGACCTTATCCTGACGGACGTCAAGATGCCTGTGATGGAAGGTCTTCGTTTCGTTCAGGAGCTGCGGCTTAACGACCGTACCCAGTCCATTATCGTAATAAGCGGCTACGATGACTTCCAATATGTGCAGCAGGCCCTTCGTTCGGGTGTGTTCGATTATTTATTGAAGCCGGTGGAGCTTGAGGAGATGCGGGCGTGCTTAACCAAATGGATGAATCAATACCGTCCGCCTTCGGATGAAGCGGCCCGCAGGCCTGCCTCTCTTTCTAAACCACTGGAGCAATCGCCGATCGGGCAGGTGCAGGACTATATACGCGCCCATTTATCGGGGGACATTACGTTAACCAAGGCCGCAGCTCTTGTGCATCTGAATCCGAGCTATTTGAGCCAACTGTTCAAGCAGCAGCTAAACCGTAATTTCATCGATTATGTGGCGGAAATGCGGATGGAGGAGGCCAAGCGGCTGCTGAGCGCCACCTCGCTCCGGATCAGTGAAATTGCCGACCGGGTCGGCTATTCGGATGTTGCGTATTTCAGCAACACGTTCAAGAAATGGAACGGCTGCACGCCCTCGGAGTACCGCAGGGAGCCGGGAAAGGGCTTAAGCGGCCCGGAGCATGAAGCCTGACCTAATGAGTATTTGTTTTTCATTCGGAAAATTCCCTGATTTTTGTTAAAAATTAGGACTGGAAGTCTTTTTATAGAAAGAAAACCGAACGATTGCTTGAAAAAATAGCGTGAATTCAGTATTATTAACATAGATTCGAATCCGATGACAGTTTTAGAAGGTGAACCTTGTGTCCCTAACCGATTCTAACGAATTCAAAAAGAAGCTGTGTCACATCTATAACGAGGTGTCAAAGGAATTGTTCGGATTCGGCACTACTTTGCTTAAAGCATCGATTGAGGGGAACATCATCACGTTTCAAGCCAGGCACCGCCGCTCACCGCGGTCTACCGCTTTGGAGGGCGAAGCGCCGACGCTGAAGTACGAGGTTGATTTTTACATGTCATCGATCTATAAGAAGCGAATCCGTGAAAGACTTGAGCAGGAGATGGGGCTTTCCATCGAAGCGGTCCTCCGGGACTATGACCCGCCGACACAGTGGGCTTTCACGAATGTCATTTTGGTCGGCAGCGACCGTACAACGTAAATAGACCGGCGTTTCTCCTCGGATCTATCTGAAGAGGAAACCGGACCCGTGTAAGACAAAACAGATCCGCTGGACATTGTTTACAATGGAAGGTGCTCTTGTTAGAAGCTTTTATTCTATCAGGGGCACTTTCTTTTTTTCTATAAGCAAGAGGGGGCATTGGCTGCGTTATTTAGAGAGCGTAGGATACGTGCATAGATTGCCGAATTTGCAAAATACTACTAAATATTTCTTGCAGCCGATTCTTTACGAAATTCAATTAATTAACCTTTGGAGGTCAAACGACGATGCAAAAGAAATGGGTACAAGGCATACTTTCACTTTCTGTTCTGGGACTTGCACTGACCGGATGCGGTGCGCCTAAAGAGCAAGGAGGAGCGGCAGCGGATAATAAAGACGGCAAAGGAGCGCCGACACAGCTGGTGATCTCGACCTGGGGCTTCTCGGAAGACTTTTTCCGCAAAGAAATTTATGAGCCGTTCGAAAAAGCGCATAATGTCAAAATCGTGCTTGAAATCGGCAACAACGCGGACCGCCTGAACAAAGTAAAACAAGGCAGCTCTAACGTGGATGTCATGTACTTATCCGATTACTATGCACAGCAAGCTATTGATGCGGGATTGTTCGAGAAGATCGACCGCAGCCGCCTGACGAACCTGAAGGACATCTATGATGTAGCCAAAGCGCCGCTCGGCGAAGACTACGGTCCTGCTTACACCATTGGCCAGCTGGGTATTGCTTACAACCCGAAAGCGCTTGGCGGCAAAGAAATCAAATCCTGGGCAGACCTGTGGAGTCCGGAGCTCGCCAAAAAGCTGACGATGCCTAACATTACAGCCACCAGCGGCCCGATGATCGTGGATGCGGCTTCTATCGTAGCCGGTAACAGCACGTTTAACGAAGATCAAGCCTTCGCCAAATTGAAGGAGCTGAACAAATCCGTCGTTAAATACTACGGACAAACCTCGGAATACGTTAACATGCTGGCGCAAGGCGAGATTGCAGCAGGACCGATCATGGAGATGTATGTGAAGGATTTGAAAGCCGCTTCCCCTGACGTGAAGTTCGTAACCCCGGCTGAGGGCGGTTACGCGGTTATGAATACCGTTAACGTCGTTAAAGGAAGCAAGAACAAGCAGCTGGCCGAGGATTTCATCAACTGGCACCTGAGCAAGGAAGCACAGGAGAAATCCGCGAAAGCGCATATTGACTCCCCGGTTAACACGACGTTGAACCTGACGCCTGAAGAAGCTCAAGGCATTACTTACGGAGCTGACGTTGTGGCCAAGCTTCGCAAGCTGGACATGAAGTTCGTCAACCAAAACCTGAAAAAATGGATCGACCGTTTCAATAAAGAAGTAACGCAATAATCGCAATAGGGAAGCAATGTATTTGAGGGGTATATGACATGACCATGGCATGTACCCTCATTTTTTCTAAAGGGAGGCTGGATGATGAGGAAAAAAGTCATTCTCGATGTAGATACGGGGGTTGATGACGCTCTTGGCATCCTGATAGCCGTGCGCAGCGGCCAATTCGACGTGCTTGGCATTACGACGGTGAACGGCAACGTATCGCGGGATCAAGCCACAATCAACACGTGTAAGATTCTGCAGCTGCTCGGCTGCGAGGCATCGATTCCGGTCTACAAGGGAGCGGACCGTCCGCTGCTTCGGGAGTCGTTCTTCGAGCATCGGGTTCACGGACAAGACGGGATCGGAGGCGCTCTGAAGGATATGCCCGTGCATAAGCAGCCATCGGAGGGCTTTGCACCCGAAGTCATCATCGAGGCTGCGCGGCGACATCCCGGCGAGCTGACGCTGGTCGCGACCGGGCCGCTTACGAATGTGGCCTTGGCGGTACGTCAATCTCCGGAGCTGGTGCACCTCCTGAAGGAGGTCGTCGTCATGGGCGGGGTTGTCGGAAGCTACGGCAATGTGACCCCGACGGCGGAGTACAACATGTACGTAGACCCGGAGGCGGCCAATATCGTGTTCCACGCCGGCTTCCCTTCGCTTACGCTGGTCGGCCTCGACGTGACCCGCAAGGCGCTTCTGACGGAGGAGCACATGCAGCAGATGGGGGATTCGCCCATCGCCCGCTATATCCGCGAGAGCACGACCGACTATATGCAGCGCTACTATGAGCGCAATGGCATTCGTGCCTGCGTCATGCACGATCCGCTCGCCGTAGGCGTAGCTCTGAATCGCGGCATCGTAACGACACGTCGCTATTATGTGGATGTCGAGACCCGAAGCGACTTGTGCGACGGGCAGACGGTCTGCGATTTTCAAAACCGCTTGTCGAAGCAGGCCAACATGGACGTTTGCGTGGATGTGGATACCGAAGCCTTTCTTCAGCTGTTTACGCAAGCGATGAAAGCCTAGCCTTACAAGAACAGGAGCCATAGCTACATGAAGAAAAAGGTTTACTATGTATTATTGCTGCCGGGATTTTTGTTTCTACTGTTCTTTATGCTGATCCCGATTATCATGACGATAGGGTCCACCTTTTTTCAGGAGGGCCGATTTACGCTTGAAGGCTATCTTCATTTCTTTAAAGACCCGTACTTTCTCAAAATACTGTGGACGACGTTGGAGGTCAGCATTGTAACGACGCTCATATGCATCCTGCTCGGCTTTCCGGTGGCGTACTACATTTCCAAGCAAAGCGTGAGGAAAAAGGGCATATTGCTCGCGCTCGCGATTTTTCCGCTCCTTACAAGCTCTGTCGTCCGTTCCTTCAGCTGGATGATCGTGCTCGGGAAAAAAGGGCTGCTTAACAACACGCTGCTGGCAATCGGGATCATCCGGGAGCCGCTGGATATTTTGTATACGCCGGTGGCGATGATGATCGGTCTGATTCATTTATTCCTGCCTTTGATTATCATTACGCTGGTAGGCGTTATGGAGAACATTGACCCGGATCTGATCAAAGCGGCGGAAAGTCTTGGCGCGCCCCGCTTTACCGCGTTCCGCAAGGTCATCGTGCCGCTCAGTATTCCCGGCTTGATCATCGGGAGCATCCTGGTGTTCGTTGGCAGCTTGACGGCCTACACGACGCCGGCCTTGCTTGGAGGCAAGCAGAAGGTCATCTCGACCTTCCTGTATCAGAATGCGATTACATTAAACGATTGGTACTTGGCCTCCGTCATCGCTACGATCATGATTGCTATTACCTTTATCATCATCGGGATAATGAATAAAATGGCCAATAAATTCAATCCGAAGGAGTAGAAACGTATGCAGGAGAACAATCGAGGGCTTGGCCTGTTTACGCTTCTGGTCTACGCATTTTTGCTGGGTCCTCTCCTCATTATTGCCGCCGCTTCCTTCGATCCGGGAACGGTATTGAAATTTCCGCCGCAGGGCTTTTCGTTCAAATGGTATGAAAATATTTTCAAAGTCAAAATGTTCATGGAGACGTTCAAGACCTCCATTTTCGTATCGCTGCTAGGCAATGTGTTCGCGCTCCTTCTCGGGGTGCCGGCCGCTTACGCCTTAAGCAGGTTTCAGTTCAAGGGCAAGGATGCGCTGAATGCGGTATTCATCTCGCCCGTGCTCATTCCGGGTATCGTGCTCGGCTTTACGATGCTGAAGTATCTGATCATCACGTATCATCTGCCGATCTACTTGTCCCTGCTGTTCGGACATACGGTCATTATGCTGCCTTTCATTATCCGTGTCATCGCGTCCAGCTTGTCGAACTTTGATTTCTCCGTCGAGGAAGCGGCCTTGAGCTTGGGTGCGGGGCATCTGGCGACCTTCTTCAAGGTGGTGCTCCCGAACATCAAGTCGGGGATTATTGCGGCCGTGCTGATCGCCTTCCTGGAATCGTTTAACAACGTGGATATTTCTGTATTCATGACCGGTCCTGGTGTCAGTACGCTGCCGATCCAAATGCTGACGTATGTGGAGAACCATTTTGACGCGACGATTGCCGCCATTTCGGTGCTGCTTATGATTTTTACGGCGGTCCTTATGTTCATTATCGAACGGATTATGGGCTTGTCCTACTTTACAAAACGATAACGGGGGATTGGATCCATGGCATTGCTATCCTTGGAAAACGTATCGGTTGCCTACGAGCAAAATGTGATATTGAAGGATTTTAATTTGAATATTGAAAAAGGCGAGCTTATCTCGCTGCTGGGCCCGAGCGGCTGCGGCAAAACGACGACGCTGCGTCTTATCGCAGGTTTCCTGGAGGCCAAAGACGGCAAGTTTATGCTCGGCGGCAAGGATTACACACGGGTGCCGGTGAATAAACGGAACTTCGGCTTCGTGTTCCAGAGCTATGCGCTGTTCCCGCATTTGTCCGTATACGATAATGTGGCATTCGGGCTGCGGCTTAGAAAAGTGAACGAGTCGGAAATTAAGAAAAGAGTGCACCACATTCTGGAGGTTGTCAGTCTGACGGGCTTCGAGAAACGGTTCCCCAAAGCGCTGTCCGGCGGACAGAAGCAGCGGGTAGCCATTGCGCGGGCGCTCGTTATCGAGCCGGATCTGCTGCTCTTCGATGAGCCGCTCAGTAACCTGGATGCGAACCTGAGAATTAATATGCGCGTCGAAATCCGCCGCATTCAGCAGGAGCTCGGGATCACCACGGTCTATGTATCCCATGACCAGGAGGAGTGCTTCTCGATCTCCGATCAGGTGGCGATAATGAACAAAGGGATTATCGAGCAGCTGGATAGTCCGGCCGCCATCTTCAAATACCCGAAGACGGAATTCGTCGCACGGTTTATCGGATTTAATAATTTCATTCATTTTGACGAACGGCATGATCAAGGCGCGGAAGTCGAGTTGAAGGTCAAGGACCTGGTATTCCACGTTGCGAAGCATCTCGGGAACAATGCCGGCGGCAGCCTCAAGGGAGCTATCCGTCCGGATGACGTCATTATGGGGACAGCCGAAGAGATTCCTGCCGAGGGAACAAACCGTCTCCCGGGCCGCGTGAAGGTCAGCACCTTCCTGGGCCGAAGCTATCAATATGTAGTGGAAACTGCTCTCGGTGACTTTACGGTCAACAAGGAGATGGAGCTTCCTTATGTCAACGGCAGAGAGGTTCGCCTGCTGTTCCCTGCTGAAAAATTGGTTTTAGTGGAGTAACGTGCTACTTGGGAGGTACCGTCATGCGAGTCGATTTATTCATCAAGAACGTAAACATTTATAACAGTTACTTCAAAACCTTCATTCCAGGCAATGCCGCTATTCTGGACGGCAGATTTCTATACATCGGCGAGCGGGGCGAAGACAGCTTCGACGCCGGTCAAGTCGTCGACGGCCAGGGACGCTATATGATCCCTGGTCTCGTAGACATCCATCTGCACATCGAGAGCACGATGGTTACGCCGGAGACCTTCTCCTACGGCTTGATCCGCAACGGCGTGACGACCATCGTGCCGGAGCCTCACGAAATGGCCAACGTCTTCGGGCTCCAGGGCGTTACCGAGATGATTCGGGCGAGCGAGCACTGCGTAGCCGATATGTTCTATGCCATTCCGAGCTCGGTGCCTGCGACGTCCATGGAGACAACGGGCGGTGCGATGGAGATCGAGGACATGGATGCCTTGATGCAGACGGAGACGATCGCCTGCTTGGGCGAGATCATGAACTATGTGGACGTCATTAACGATCCGGATTGCAAGACGAATCGAATCTTAAAGCATATACGTGCGAAGTATCCGAAGCTGGTCATTGAAGGGCATGTGCCGAAGCTGCTGGATTTGGAATTGCAGCAGATCATCTATGCGGGAATCGATTCGGATCATACGCATCAATCGATTGAAGGTATGGAGGCGCGGATCGCCGCGGGCATGTTCATCGAAATTCAGGAGAAATCGATGACCGAGGAAGTCATGCAGTATTTGATCGAACGGGATGTCGCCGAGCATTTTTGCTTCGTCACCGATGATGTGATGCCGGATTCGTTCCAGCGTCGGGGCCACCTGAACCATATCGTTCGCAAGGCGATTCAGATGGGAATGCCGCCGGAGAGAGCGATCTACGCGGCGACCTTCACACCGGCCCGCAGAATGAAGCTAAGCGACCGCGGAGCGGTGGCTCCGGGCAAGATTGCCGATTTCTCCCTGGTGTCCGATCTCGAAGAATTGACCATAGGTCAGGTATATAAAAACGGGCGCAAAGTGTACGACGCGCAGGAGGAATACCTTCCGCAAGGTCATCGACATCCGTTCCCTTCCCATTTTTACCAAAGTGTGAAGCTGTCTCTCTTGGCGGAATCGGACTTTGCCATCCATACGGATGCCAAGGATGGAGACCATAAAGCCAGAGTGATGCTGGTCAAGAACGGCTCTACGTTTACCGAGGAGCATCACGCAGAGGTTGCGGTAAGCGGCGGTGAAGTCCGCTGGGAAGACAGCGGCTATGGTCTGATCGCCACCTTCGACCGCTACGGCAAAACCGGCGGCCGTGCTTACGGCCTGATCGGCGGAGATACGATCAAGCGCGGCGCGATCGCCACGACCTATTCCCACGACAACCATAACCTGCTGGTTGTCGGGCACAGCCGCGCCGACATGATGCTTGCGGCTAATGAAGTGATCCGCAATCAAGGCGGTTTCTGCGTCGTGGAGAACGGGCAGATACTGGCGAGCCTGCATCTGCCGGTCGGGGGCATCCTGACCGAGGAGCCGCTTGAGAAGACAGCTGCCGAGGTTCAGCAGCTTCGCGAAGCCATGGAAGCGCTGGGCTACAATCATTACAACCCGATCATGTCGATAAGCACTCATTCCTTGCCGGTCAGCCCGGCTTTGAAAATAACGGATTACGGCCTTATTGATGTCAACCGGGGTAAGGTCGTGCCTCTGCTAGTAGAAGAATAAAAAAAAGAACCTGACGGTTTTTCGTCAGGTTCGGTTGTCGCGAAGCCGGCTAATCAGAAGATAGCCAATGGATGGAGGTGAGGTGTCCCCTGAAGGAGCGCTAGCGTCCGCCTTTGAAACCCGTGAAAATACCACTAAATATAATGACATTTCACGGGTTTCAACAGTGGCCGGAAGGGGATATCTCACCGGAGTCGCACATGGTATCTGAAGCTTCGCAGGCTTTCTCAACAGACTCGAGCCTGACCGTTAACGTCAGGTTCTTTTTTCTCCCCCCAAACCATTTGGAAATGCTCCTATTCCATTATATACTAGCCTTATGCTATCAAGATGGGAGTGGATATCATGGAATATCATCGTATTACGAATATAGCGGATCCGTATTTCAAGCAGATGCACGAGCTGATGCAGACGGTATTTCCGCCGGAGGAAGTGCTGGAATTCTCCCTGTGGGAGGAGCCGCTGCAGGACGAAGGCATCCGGGTGTTCGTAGCCATTCATGAAGGACAAGTCGTCGGCGCTACCGAGTATCGCTATTATGAGGATATGCAAGTGGCCATGACCGACTTTACGATCATCGGACGCGAAGGGCTGGGCATCGGACCCTTCCTGGTCAAACGCCGGATGGAGGATCTGCAGTCGCTCGTCCGCCAGAGCGGCGGCAAGCTGATCGGCATGTTCGCCGAAATTTACAACCCGTACCTGGCCGAAGATCACGGCTTCGGCGGCGTGAAGCCGATGAATCCGTTCGTCCGCCGGGAAGTGCTTGCTCACCTCGGCTACCGCAGGCTCGATCTCGCCTATGTGCATCCGTCGTGGCATAATGACGGGGCCGCAGTGCAGGAGCTGGATCTTGGATTTATGCCTATTGGCGAGGATGCCGATGCGGTGGAAGCGATCCCCGCGAGCTTAATCAGCGGCTTCCTGGAAAGGTACTATACCGTGCTTCCCAATAAACCGGAAGCTTGGTATGAAATGATTGCACAATTAAAGCAGCGTGAGCAAGTCCGCTTGCTTCCTATGTAAGAAAAAAACGGCTCTTGAGCTTGGAAGCTCAGGGGCTGTTTTTTTTGTTATGGCACAAAAACAATAATTCCTATATAATAACTATGAATTAATTATTCCAAAATGGAGGGATCCTTGTCATGAAGCAGAAGTATTGTCCCCATTGCTCGGAGCCTTGCTCGGTCTATGAATTCACTTGCGTACATTGTGGAGAGGAACTGGCCGAGAACGGCTATTTCATCGACTCATTAACGTATTGGGACGTACAGAAGCCGACTCATCCGGCCCGAATTCTGCTTTCCTTGACTCTGGTAAGCGCCTCTGCCATTGCTGCTTCGCTCCTGCGTCTGCCTGTCGTTTTTTACGCAGGGCTTGCGGCCGCGGCGGTGTATTACACCACGGCGAAATCTGCATCAGCCGAATCCCGATAGTTTGAATAATACGAATCTGCTCCTCTGCCGCCGGCAGAGGATTTTTTTCACAAAGTCCTAAAAAGCAGCTTCAAAGAAGCCATAGATAGCCCAACTTGGCAGGTATGTTTTTTTTGTGTGGTGCAATAAATTTTCCTGGAACGGTTGGAACCCTATTCCAATTCGCTGCGTCTTATTCATGATGAGAACTCCAATGGCGGGGCGGAGGCTGCAGCGGCTGTATGAACAGGAAACATTTTATTCGTATTTGCAAAGGTGTGCTTTTAGGGTGCGCGATCATTTTTCTTACGGGGACTTCCTACTTATTTCCGCTCATAGGATCAGGCGAAGTGACTGCCGTTGGCATCGCCGGAGGGCTGCCGTCTGCAGAGAAGCCGGAGCCTTTTAACATCACCGACCCGAAGGAGAAGGCCGTTATATTGAAAATAACGGAATGGCTGAACCAATCGGAAGCCGTAGACGGTCCGATACATTTTGGCAGGCATGGCTATCCTAACGTATTGGAATTTAAGCTGACGAATAATCGAATGGTTGTGGTGGAACCCGCTTATCGCTGCAAGCAGCAGCGCCAGCCGGACGGGAGTCTGTTAAGGCAATGCAACCCGGTCAAAGGCGAAATTATCGTCACCACGCCCAATTACAAACGGGTGCGGTACAAATCGCCGCTTCTCTATCATTGGCTTCAGGAAGGATGGACCCGGGAAGAACGAAGAAATCCGAACCAACCTGTCGGACCCTTGATAGAGAAGGATTTGGAGGAGAACCGAAGCTTTGCCAGGCAGCTCGGGACGGAGGTGCAGGTCGCGGCTCGCGAGGGCAAGCTGCCCGGATTTGCCGGCAGCTATATCGATAGTGAAGCAGGGCAGCTATTCGTCGGTCTGATCGATGGATATGAGGACACGCGTCAAGCGATCATCCGCATGGCTGCGCATCCGGAGCTCCTGCAGTTCTTTGACGCGCAATTTACGGAGGAGGAGCTCAAGGCCCGAATGACCCGTCTGAATGCAGAGCTTCCTTCACTGCAGAAGAAGGGCTTCAAAGTTCATGATTACGGCATCTCCATTCGGTTGAACCGGTTGGAAGTGAATGTGCCGGAGAGAAACGAGAAGACCTTGAGGCTGCTGACACAGGTTATCGCTCCGGAGTATCTTAAGATTAACGTAACGAAACCATGGAAATATATGACAGGAAATCATCTGTGACCAAGCAATGAAGGACAATAATAAAAGGTCCTCGGGATCTCCCGGGGACCTGTATTTTTTGACGGAGCTACTGAGCCTCCATGAAAGGCTTTTTGTCCTTCAATTCATAAGTCATGCCTGACGTTGGGGTGCTTAGCAGCCACTGGCCTGCAGAATCCTTGTAGACCTGGCATTTGAACTCGTAAACAGCGGACTCCGTAGGCGAGATCGTAATACCGCTGCCATTTTTCACTGCCTTGGAAATAGTGAATGCGGCATCAAAAGTGACGGTAGCGGAGCTTCCGCTGGCATCCATGACGATGCTGGCTATAGTGAGCTCATTCTTCTTAATCCCGTCCGCTCCTGTTATCGACATGGCAGTTTGGGTGAAGCTGCTGCTCTGCGCCATGTTGTCTATCAGCTTGCGAATGGTTTGTTCCGTATCGGTCTTCGGAAATGAGATATTGACCGTTCGGGTGTCGCCGTTCCAGGAGACATCCGCGCCGGCGGCTTCACTCACGAACCGCAGCGGAATGTACGTGCTGCCATCCTTTATTTTTGGAGAAACCTCCAGGTTGTGCAAATTTTGATTAACCGCGGCCGTACCTTTGTTGATGGTCAGCGTAAGGCTAAGGTCACCCTTCTTGGCAGTTGCGGTTTGTGTACTCTGATCCCATGAAACCGTGAAGCCAAGCTTTTCGAACAAAGCGCGCATAGGCACCATCGTGTTGCCGTTCTCGATATACGGCTGCTGGTCCCAATTGACTTTATCCTGCTGCAAATAGACTTGAATCGGTGCAGCGTCTTGAGCATTCGCCATAATCGGATAATCGAACGGCAGCAGCATGGAGACGAACAGGGCAAGGTGTGAAAACCGTTTTTTCGTTAACCAAGACATAAGAACATTCCTCCTGGCTCTAGTTGTATTTGTCGACGTTCTATAGGATTCGTGAAATTCAGTGTTTATCGGGCTGCCTATGTCATGATTTGTATGTTTGTGCCATTCCGCATCTAATAGGACTTCCACGTCCGCTGCGGAAATCCTTTTGGCAAATGAGTCCAAAATCGTAAAATGGTAAAAAAGGCTTGAAGGAGAGAAAGCTGGAAAAGGTTATTGCGGCAGTTTCCCTTTAGCTTTTTTTCTGGTATCTTGACAATAGCAGCTTTTGAGCAAAGAAGCACTAGGGAACGTCAGGTAAATGAGGGAGGCAGACCGGGTATGATGGAACAACCGCTCGTTTCGGTCATTATTCCAACCTATAATCGGCTCGATAGTGTATGTGAGCTGTTGGAATCGCTGTACAGGCAGACTTACCGCGCTTTGCAAATCATTATTGTGAATGATGCGGGAGAATCGGTACGATCCGCTGAAGCCTTATACCCGGAGCTCGATGTAACGATCGTGGATCTGGAGCATAACGCCAAGCATGTGCATGCAAGGAATCAGGGACTCGCTTACGCCCGGGGCGAATATATTTTGCTGTGTGACGATGACGATCTGCTGCTGCCGATGCATGTGGAGCGCATGATGGCGGCTATTGCGGATGCGGATATGGTATACTCCGATGTAGAAATATTCGATTATGTGCTCGAAGGGGTAACGCGGCGCGCAACCAAGCGGTTTGTGTTCGCTTATGAGCATGATGAAGCGGCAATGCGGAAATTCTCGACGTTCGTCTCTTCGGGCTGCTTGTACCGCAAAAGCTTGCACGATCGGATCGGGTTATTCGATGCGGATATGTACCATTATTGGGACTGGGATTTTTTCTTAAGGGCATCCGAGAACGGACGGGTTAAACGGGTGCCTGTAGCAAGCGCCCTCTACGCTTTTTCCCAAAGCGGAGGGAATATGTCCGGTGCACACGAGGACATGCGGCCTTATTTGGATCGGCTGTCCGCCAAGCACGGATTGGGCTACCTGCCTACCAAAAATTTCTTCCTCTTGCTGGAGGAGCCTGAAATGCAGAGCCGCAGAGCAGCAACGGAAATCGTATGGGACGGCGAACCGATCGTTTCTCGTAGAGCCCGGACAGAGTAAGTTTATAAGTTTAAAAGGGGGAGCGCAGTTTGGCGGGCATGATGGAACGGGCTGAAAGAGTGCTCAAATCATATTACGGCTACGGAGCGTTTAGGGACGGTCAGAAAAAAGTCATTCAAAGCATATTGGACAGGCAGGATACGCTTGGTATTATGCCAACCGGTGGAGGAAAATCGATCTGCTACCAGGTGCCTGCCATGTTGATGCAAGGAACGACGATCGTCATTTCTCCGCTGATCTCTCTAATGAAGGATCAGGTTGACGGACTGGACAGCATAGGGGTCCCGGCAACCTATATTAACAGCTCCTTAACCTATGCGCAGGTGGAGGTTCGGATCCGCAAGGCAAGCCGGGGAGAGTACAAGCTATTGTATGTGGCGCCTGAGCGGCTCGAATCCGAGCGCTTCATCGATTTGATGACGGAGCTGGAAGTGCCTATGATAGCGGTGGACGAGGCTCACTGTGTATCGCAGTGGGGACATGATTTCCGGCCGAGCTACCTTGCTATCAGCAGGCTGGTGGAGCATTTGCCGAATCGGCCGATTGTTGCTGCCTTCACGGCGACGGCAACCGACCAGGTACGGGATGACATTGTCAAGCATTTGCAGCTTCGCGAGCCGGATTTGCACGTAACGGGCTTTGCCCGGGAGAATCTGTCCTTCTCGGTTATCAAGGGCGAGAACAAGCGCGATGTCATGCTGGATTATATTCGTGAGCATAAGGATGAAGTAGGCATTGTGTACGCTGCCACACGCAAGGAAGTGGACAATCTGTATGAGCTGCTTCGCAAACAGAGAGTGCCTGTGGGCAAGTATCATGCCGGCTTGAGCGATACGGAGCGCGCGATGGCGCAGGAGAAGTTTCTATACGACGAGATTCGGGTCATAGTGGCCAGCAACGCGTTCGGTATGGGCATAGACAAATCCAACGTCCGTTATGTGATCCACTACAATATGCCCAAAAACATGGAAGCTTATTATCAGGAAGCAGGGCGGGCAGGCCGGGACGGTGAGCCCAGCGAATGCTTGCTGCTGTTCAGTCCTCAGGATATTCATATTCAGAAGTTTCTGATCGAGCAATCTATCAGTGACCCGGGCAGGCAAGCGCAGGAATACCGCCGGCTGCAGCAAATGGCCGATTACTGCCATACGACGCAATGTCTTCAAGGTTATATCGTACGGTATTTTGGCGATGATTGTGAGGATTGCGGGAGATGCAGTAACTGCAGCACGGAAAGGCAGCTGACGGATATTACCGTCGAGGCGCAAAAAATCTTTTCCTGCGTGCGGCGGATGAAGGAACGGTTCGGAGCGACCATGGTGGCCTCCGTGCTTAAGGGCTCCCGCAACAAGAAGGTGCTGGAGCTTGGCTTCAACGAGCTGAGCACGTATGGCTTATTAAAGGACCGCACGGAAAAGGAAATCGTCGATCTGATTCAGCTTCTGGTAGCGGAAGGGTATCTGCTGATTACCGAAGGCAAATATCCGGTGCTAAGGCTTCAGGCCAAAGCCCAGGCTGTATTGTCCGGCGGAGAGCAGGTCATTCAGAAGATGCGCATCCGTACCGAGCCTGCGGCGAAGGATGTGGAGGCGGAGCTGTTCGATCAGCTGCGCAGCCTGCGCACGGAAATTGCCAAGAAGGAGGGCATTCCTCCTTATATTGTGTTTCCCGACAGCACGCTTAGGGAGATGTGCGGCGTGAAGCCGACCAATCCGGCCGCGATGCTCAAGATCAAGGGCGTCGGCGAAGCGAAGTTTTTCAAGTACGGGGCGTATTTCATCGAATTTTTCAAAAACCACAACGGATAGTAGGGGCGATAGCGAGTGGCCAAATCAAAGTATTATGTCGTATGGGAAGGAAAAGTGCCCGGTATTTACACTACATGGGCCGAATGCCAGGCGCAGACGAACGGCTACCCGCAGGCGCGCTTCAAAGCCTACGAGAGCGAGGCGGAAGCCAAAGCCGCCATGGCGCGCGGCTGGAAGGCCTCCTTCGCAGCTGCCAATGGAGCCAAAGGCGGCTCGGCCTCTTCGTCTTCCGCGGGAGCCCGCAAGGCTGCCGGTGGTGGCACTGCCAAGCCTGAGGCGGATCTGGACAGCCTCTCGGTCGACGTCGGCAGCAGAGGGAATCCCGGCATTGTCGAGTACAAAGGCGTATACACCCGGACAGGTGAGGTGGTTTTCCAGCATCCTCCTATATCGAAGGGAACGAACAATTTAGGAGAATTTCTTGCGATTGTGCACGCACTGGCTTATTTGAAGCAAAAGGGCAGCAGCATGACGATCTACAGCGACTCGGTGACAGCCATTAGCTGGGTCCGCAAGAAGGAGGTCGCGACCAATCTGCCGCGGGATGCTTCCACGCAGGAGATATGGACGCTGGTGGACCGAGCATTAGCCTGGCTGAAAAGCAATACGTACAGCAACAAGATCCTCAAGTGGGATACCAAAGCATGGGGAGAAATTAAAGCGGACTACGGACGGAAGTAACGGCCGCGTTACATTGGGGAAGGTGCCTCAGCCAAAAAAGGCTGAGGTTTTTTGTTGCAGGAGATATCACTGGTGCCTGCACCCCATCAGCGGTCACCCGACTCTCTCCGCACTTCATTTTTCCTATGCCTTCCGTAAAATCGCCACATAATGGGTATTATGATAGTAACCAGATTGAATGAAGTTCGGTGCCATCATAATAACGAAAAAGGGTGACTGCCTTTGATACGAATACTCATGTATACGGAAAGCGAAGGAATCGTGGAAAACCATTCCTTGCAGGAGCTCAACCGGGCGGATGTGCGATGGTTTTGGGTCGACTTTGACCGTCCGACCGAGGAGGAAGCGAAGGAGCTGCATGATTTTTTTCATTTTCATCCGCTTGCCATCGAGGATTGCTTTCATCTCCTGCAGCGCCCCAAGCTGGATTATTATGAGAATGTTCAATTTTTCGTGCTTCACGCCATCAATGAGCTGACCTTGGGCGCGGAAGAGGTCGATATGTTCCTGGGCGACCGTTACGTCGTGTCCTTTCATTTCGGACAGCTTAGGGCGGTGGATGAAGCATGGGAGAGAATTAAGGAAACCAAGCAGGTGGAGGAGCTCAATCATCTTTACTGCGCATATCTGGTGATGGACCATTTGGTTGACCAATATTTCCCTTGTGTCTACCAGATCGAAGACCAGCTTAACGAGATCGAAAGCAATACGAGCAATAAATCGATAGAGAGGCTGATGAGCGAAACGTTCGAGGTTCGTTCCAAGCTGTTGAAGCTGCGGCGTACGATCTTTCCTATGCGCGACCTTCTTTATCGCGTTATCAGCTCGGAGAGGATTATGGGGCTGA
This sequence comes from Paenibacillus sp. OAS669, assembly GCF_014873645.1. Classification (NCBI taxonomy): domain Bacteria; kingdom Bacillati; phylum Bacillota; class Bacilli; order Caryophanales; family Paenibacillaceae; genus Paenibacillus; species Paenibacillus sp. OAS669. The sequence continues at coordinate 93,639 of NZ_JADBDR010000007.1, read as the reverse complement.
AGGATCAGGTATTCTTTTTCTCGGACATTTACGATCATCTGCTCAAGCTTTCGGAAATATTGGAATCGAATCGGGATGTAACTGCGGATTTACGGGACAGCTACATTTCGCTGAATTCCAACCGGATGAACAATATTATGAAAACCCTCACGGTCATTACCACGATCTTTATGCCGTTAACTTTTATTGCGGGCATCTACGGAATGAATTTTCACAATATGCCGGAGCTGGGATGGTCTTGGGGTTATTATGCCGTGCTGGCCTTGATGTTCGGAATCGGGATCGGCATGTTCTTATGGTTCCGTCACAAGGGCTGGTTCAAATGATAGCTGCGTAATATCGAGAAAAATGGAGGGAATCCGGCCTTAAATGCAGCTGATGGCGGTATTCCGTCTCTTATGCTTGATCAAGAAGGTGAAAGATTCCTTGCAACCGTTTATAATCTAGGGCAGTGACTATCGGCCCCGGCAATCCTGAGAGTGGAGCGCCAATAAGAGAAGAACGGAATAGGAGAGGATTTTTCTTGTTTTTTGAACGGGTAAAACAAGGCTTTTTTAGTAATGTCCGAAACGATATTTTGTCCGGACTAACGGTTGCTTTTGCCTTAATTCCGGAAGCGATCGCGTTTTCCATTATGGCGGGCGTGGACCCTATGGTCGGGTTGTACGCTTCCTTCACCATTGCCGTGACCATATCGATTGTAGGCGGCCGTCCAGGGATGATCTCTGCGGCAACCGGAGCAATGGCCTCCTTGATGGGGCCGATTATAGCCAAGTACGGGCTGGATTATTTGTTTGCCGCGACCCTGTTAACCGGGGTTTTGCAATGGATACTGGGCGCATGCAAAATGGGGCGGTTCATCACCTTCGTTCCTCAATCGGTAATTGTGGGATTTGTTAATGCGCTGGCCATCATTATCTTTATGGCGCAGCTTCCTAACTTTGTCGGGGCAACGTGGGTCATGTATTTGATGGTTGCGGGTACGCTGGCCATTATTTATTTGCTGCCTCGTATCACGAAAACCGTCCCTTCCGCGCTGGTTGCTATCATTGTCATGACGATCGTTACGATCGCTACGGGAGCCGATCTGCGCACGGTCGGAGATATGGGAGAGATCCGTCAGGCGCTGCCTCTGTTCCACATCCCGCAGGTGCCGTTGACGCTGGGAACTCTGCTGACCCTGCTGCCTTATTCGCTGGCGCTGGCTGTCGTAGGAATGACCGAAACGCTGTTAACAGCGACAATTGTGGATGAGATGACGGAAACGAAGAGCAACAAAAACCGCGAAATCCGCGGGCAAGGAATCGCCAACATTGTAACGGGCTTTTTTGGAGGCATGGCAGGCTGTGCAATGATCGGACAAACCGTCATTAATGTCAGATCGGGAGGAAGGACGAGGTTGTCCACTTTCGTGGCAGGGATGTTCTTGCTGTTCCTGATCATGGTGCTGGGAGACGTCGTGAAGCAGATTCCGATGGCGGCCCTTGTTGGGGTTATGTTTATGGTGTCCATCGGAACGTTCGATTGGAATTCGATTCGAACCATCGGGAAAATTCCCCGCGGTGACGCCATTGTCATGGTATTGACGGTTGCGATTGTCGTGGCGACCTCCGATTTGGCGATCGGGGTGGTTGCAGGTGTCATTCTGAGTGCCGTCCATTTCGGCTGGAAAATGGCCCGCCTGCGCTGCAGCACCTCTACGAATGAGAACGGGCATAAGGTGTATGCCATTACCGGGCAGTTGTTCTTCGGAACGATGATGCATTTTGTTGATTTATTCGACTATTCGGCAGATCCCGAGCACATTGTGGTGGACTTGAGCGCATCTCACGTCTGGGATCATTCGGCGGTAACTGCCTTATCCAAGGTCACCCAAAAATATGCCGCGATAGGCAAGAAGGTCACCCTCGTAGGACTAAACTCCGAGAGCCGCAAAATCATTGATCGGGTCGGGCTTTCCGGCGGCTCCATTCATTAATGCCATCAAATATTCATTCATATAGTATTTGCATTTATGACATCTAAGAGAAAACACAGAATGAGAGGTTCGGATCGGGCATGGCCTTATTGGGGACGATAGTCAACGCGGCGGCAATATTGATCGGCGGTATGCTCGGTCTTGTGCTGAACCGGATGAGTCAGGGAATTCGCAGCACCGTGATGCAGGGGATCGGCATGGCCTTGATAGCCCTAGGCTTGTCCATGACGCTGAAATCCAGCAATTTTTTGCTGATTGCTGTAAGTCTTGTTTTGGGCGGAATTATCGGCGAATTGCTGCAGCTGGAAAAAGGCTTGGAGAAGCTTGGGCATCAGCTTGAAAAGGGAGTCCATGCTTTATCGCGTATCGGTAGAAGCGGCCAAGGACGGTTAGGCGGCAGGAATAGCCTGGAGGATAAGGGCGGGGAAATGAAGCAGGGGCGGATTGCGACCGGCTTCGTCAACACGACGCTGATCTACTGCGTTGGAGCGATGGCGATCCTGGGAGCGCTGGAAAGCGGCCTGCGCGGTGAGCATGATATTTTGTTCACGAAGGCCATGCTGGACGGATTCATGGCGATTATTTTTGCCTCCACCATGGGGGTTGGCGTCTTGTTCTCGGCGATTCCCGTGTTTGTCTACCAGGGGGCCATAGCGCTGGCGGCGGCCGGGATCGCTTCTATGCTTCAGCAGGATATGCTGAATGAGATCATCGCCCAAATAACGGCGGTCGGAGGCATCCTCATCATGGGGATCGGGGTGAATTTGCTGGAGCTTCGCAAAATCAATGTGGCGAATCTGCTTCCTTCCCTGGTGGTGGCTGCTTTGGTGGTGCCGGTTATGGATTGGATCGGGTGAAAAGAGCCCCTTAGGAAGGGTAGGGTTGTTGAGAAACCTGAAAATCTGGAAAATTTGCTGCGGTACCCCGGTGGGATATCTCCCTCCGGTCGCTGTTGTTCTCGGGAAACTTTGATTATATTCGCATTATTTAGCGGGAATTTCCCGAGAACAAAGGCGAACGCTAACGCTCCTACAGGAGATACCCCACTTATCACTTTTGGCATTTTCCGTATGACAACAACCCGGAGCCCCTCAGAAAGGGGCTCTTTTGTATAGGTAGTTATTCAGGGACATCGCTGCTTTCGATGACCAGGAGAAGTCCGGAGGTGATAGTAATCACGCCGACGGGCTCGATCAGCACATTGCTGATACCGAGCGATTGTCCTATCGTCAAGGTCGCATTGTGAAGAGGATATTGGAAGCCTTCCAAGGTTATGCCGGCAACCTCCATACTGAGGGGGAGCAAAGAGACGTTGCTGTGCCGTCCCTTGTGAAGCTTCAAGGGCTCACGGCTGTCCATCAGCCGGATCCGGTTATGGGCGTCGGCAATATAACAGGAGACGCCGGCCAACAATGCTTTACGAAGCAAATGGAGATTCGCCAGCGAATGATCCCAGCGCGTACCGAGTACGCCGCACAGGACGACTTCTTGCGGATGCTGCTCCAGCGCCCAGTTCAGGGCCATCTCGGTATCGGTCAAATCCTTCATCACCGGATCACAGCTGATGAACTGCTTGCTTTCCCGTTGGATCCGCAAAAGGTCCTCTGGAGTGACCGAATCAAAATCACCCAGAGCCAGATCGGGGATGATATCATGCTGCAGCAGGAAGAGGGCTCCTTTATCGGCTCCGATTATGAGGTCTCCCGCTTGGATGAGCCGCAGCGCCCATGGGCCGAGATGTCCACCGGAATATATAAGAATGCGGGAAGTGTTCGTCATCTTTGGTTTGTTCCTTTCTGTATAGACAGCTAATCGTTCTATCCATTTTAACATATACGATCTTGGCGATATAGAAACAGAGGATTCAAAACGCATATATCCTTTTCTAAATGAAGGTGTACAGCTTTCATCGTTCTATGATAATGTTAACGTGTGCATCTAATGAATGCCGCAATGAAAATGTATGCTTTTTCTCAACAGGATACCATTTATCGATTCAGGGCTCACCGCACAGTACGAGTAAGCATCAGGCCAAGACACCGCTTTGCGGGCAGTCAGCAGCCCGTCCTTTCAGTCAGCCATTTCAAGTACAGGAGGAAGCAAGGATGAGAATTGAAGAGATAGCCGCTAAAGGGCTTTTCGCCAATGCGATTCGTTGGATACATACGGAGGAAGGCTTAATGCCGGTCCGATTTACGGAGCGACAGATGGAGCTGTACAGCAGGGAGGAAAGATTCCATATCCGCAGTCATTGTCCGGCGGGCATTTGCCTGGATTTTGTATCGGATACGACCTCCATTGAAATCAATTATTCACTTGGCAGCGCGGTTCGTAAATGGGCTAATTATGATATTTATATAGATGGAGTGATGGCGGCGAGCTTGGGTGCCGATACGCTGGAGCAGGATCTAGGCAGGATTGCCTATGAGCTGCATGCAGGAATGCAGAACGGGCAGCCGAGAAGATGGACAATCTATTTGCCGCAAAATACGATGGTGGCAATTCAGTCGCTGAAGCTCTCGGAAGGGGCAGCCGTTGAAGCCGCTGAGCCTTATAAGCGCAATCTGCTGTGCCTGGGAGATTCGATCACTCAGGGGATGGATGCAAGGAAGCCGTCCTCCACCTATGCCGTGCTGCTGTCCCGGGCGCTTGAAATGAACCTTTTGAATCATGGGGTGGGCGGATATGTATTCGATGCGGATAGCCTGGATGAGAGCTTGCCATACAAGCCGGATCTTGTGACAGTCGCTTATGGAACGAATGACTGGGGCCGATTCGAGACATTGGACGTATTCCGGCGGCAATGCTTCGGATTTATAGACAAGGCTGCCAAGCTCTATGCTGGGGTTCCAATCTATGTGCTGACTCCGTATTGGAGAGCCGATCAGGACAAGGAGGTTCCGATGGGGACGATGCAAGAGCTGAGCGACACGATACGTGAGGTTTGTCAGCCTTATTCGAACATAACGGTAGTGGATGGGCAGAAGCTGATCCCGCATTTGCCGACCTTGTTCGGGGATGCTTATTTGCATCCGAACGATGAAGGTTTTTTGCACATAGCTATGAACCTGTTCAAGCAAATAGCGGCGAACGGACATTGCTGATTCTCCCGATGTTCCACCACGGCAGGACCTTCCTAACTTGCCCGCAGAGCTGCGGCTCTGTGGTTTTGCACGGAGCCGGAGTAAGCGGTATAGTAGAATGAGAATGGTTTTTTCATGCTATCTAGTCAGCTCGTGAAGGTTCGGCGAAAAGATAAAGGGCAGGGCGGAGGAGTCTATGGCGGGAAAACGATACGAGAATATGAATGGGGTCAAAAACCTGAAGGGCTTCAAGGAGATTCGGCAGTGGCAAAGAGAGCGGAAGGCAAAGGTGAAGGATTTGTCTTACACGGTCCCGGCCGCAGAGCATAAACAAATCGATTATTTGCGCAGCAACCGGCAGGATACGACGATCACTTGGATCGGCCATTCCTCTTTTCTTATTCAGCTTGGGGGGATGAATCTTCTGACGGATCCGGTATGGGCCAAACGGATGGGCTTTGCCAAAAGATTGGCGCCCCCGGGCTTGCACATGGAGGAGCTGCCTCCGATCGATGCGGTGCTGCTCTCGCACAGCCATTACGATCATATGGATATGCGTTCGCTGCGCGATTTCAAAACCGCCCAGCTATTCGTGCCGGAGGGACTCGGCAGCAAGCTGCGGGCCCGAGGCTTTGCTCGCGTCACGGAGCTCAGCTGGTGGGGGCATGCGCAGCTCGGGAGCCTCGAGCTGCATTTTGTTCCGGCGCAGCATTGGACGCGCCGTACGCTGTGGGACACCAACCGCTCCCATTGGGGCGGCTGGGTCCTTCAGCCCGCGCAGCGAAGCGGAGAGCGCGAGGCGATTTATTTTGCCGGGGACAGCGGCTACTTCCCCGGATTTCGGCAGATCGGCGAGCGCTTCGCGATCCGCTATGCTTTGATGCCCATCGGCGCCTATGAGCCCGAGTGGTTTATGTCTATGCAGCACGTCACGCCGGAGGAGGCCGTGCAAGCCTTCCTCGACGTGCAGGGGGAGATATTCATCCCGATGCACTACGGTGCCTTCCGGCTGGCGGACGATACCCCGCGCGAGGCGCTGGATCGACTCATGGCGGAATGGCAGCGGCGGGAGCTTCCCGAGCAGGCGCTGCGCATTCTCCTGCATGGCGAGACGCTAAAGCAAGAAACCCCCTAGGATGCCTAGGGGGCTTCTTGCTTTTAACCACATACAATATTAATGCATTGAACCGTTACGCGGTTCATGCCATCTAGCCAATGCTGTGGCTCGAGCATCCGGGTTTCTCCTGCTGCAAGCCTACTCTTTGCCTTCCTTGCGGCTTTCCGTCATTTGCTGCCATACCGAGCCCGCCGCTTCCTCGCCACGCTCGATTCTTTCCAAGGCGATCTTGGCTTGAAGCTGTACTTCAAACTCCGGATCGTTGGAAGCCTTACGCAGCGCCTCTATGGCGGATTCGTCCCCCACCTCGTAGAGGAAGCGGGCCGCACGCCAGCGAACGAGCTTGTTTTTGTCGCTCAAGGCTTCCATCATGGGACCGATAGCTGCCGGGTCGCCCAGATCGGATAAGGTATCCCCGGCTGTACGGCGAACCGCTGCGGTAGAATCCTTGAGTGCCTGGAACAAATAAGGCAGCGCCTCCGATTGGCGCAGGTCGCCCAGATAGACGACGGCCAGACGCCGGATCGACGCGTTATCGTCGGACAACGCCTTGGCCAGCAGCGGCAGAGCTTCCATAGTCGGCTCGAAGCGCTCTAAAGCGGCGTAACGCTGCTTCCAATCCTCGGACTGGAATTGCTCTTCCAACTCGGACAAGGATAAGGGAGCAGGCCGTGCGGGCGGCGGGGGAGCAACCTGAGCACTACTGCCCTGCTCTATGGCCTGCTTCACCAGCTCATCGAGCCGTTCCTCAGTGTAGGAGGCTTCCAATTCGCTGACGATTTCCGCTGCGATCTCCTCCAGCTCCCCATAACGAACCCCGAACTCCTCCAGCTTCCGTTCTCTAATCATCGATGAGCCAGCAGCCCGCTGAACCGCATCACTGAAGATAGCAGGGAGTGCGGATCGTACCTCTCTGTCGCCGGTCTTGACACGTACCTGAATCGGAATTCCCCGATACATTTGGACCAGCACTTGAGCTTCTCCGAAGCTTGTCGAAGGGCCTGCCGCTTGTTCGGCTGACGGACCTTCACCGCTGTCCGTTTGCAGCAGCTGTCTTGCCGAAGCAAGAATGGCGGCCCAATCAGCGCTCGGCTTGCGATCGAGTGCGATGAAATCCGCGGTCCGGAACAGGCTGCGCACTCCTTCGATAGCCAATAAGCTTTTGAGCGGCTCGGGCGCTTCCCCGGCCTGGCTGGATGTATAGGTCAGCCGCACGCCCCGCGGCAGCACTTCATCCACATTAAGCTTCATGGAATTGGGACTTGGCGTCGGTTCTATAGAAATAAGCTTCATAAGGAAACCTCCGAAGATGATAGTTAGTTTCTTCCCTTTCAGTTTAACTTATTTTGGGCTTCGATGCGAACGAAGGAGGGCGGAACCTTCACTATTTTTACATCATTTTTGAAAACCCCTAATGAAACAAAAAAGTCCAAGCATCCTGCGGCAGAATACGGCAGGAGAAGGACGGATCAGCAAAAATTTATGGTTGTAGATAAATGCTTGTTCTGGATATGATTAGGAAGAATGCAAATCCTGCGGGAACCGGCAGGTATCTGCGCAGGACTCATCACAAGGAAGTTGGCTATTGAACTTGGAAAACTATGAAGGCATACATGGCTTTTTGGTCCATGGAACGAAAAATGAAAGGCGGGGGAACGATTGAGAGCGGTTGAGAATGAAGTCCGCAGTTTGGGAGAGCTGGATATCAGCGCAGCAGGACCTCGCTGCAAAATGCTGCTAGGCGATATTGACGGAGACTGCCGTATGGAGATAGTCATGGTACAGCCCGATAACCGGCAGGATGTGCGGTACATTCCCCATCAGGTGCAGTGCGTAACCGCATTTGATCTTCAAGGCAGGCTGCTGTGGCAGACAGGCACTCCCGATCCGGAAGCGGGAGGCCCGGGTTCGGATTATCCGGCGCAAATTTATGATTGGGATGGCGACGGTTGTCTTGAGGTGCTTTGCGTCATGGACGATCGGTTTCATATCCTCGACGGCAGGACAGGCCAGTCGAAGCGAAGCTTTGAGCTCCCCGGCCCGGAAGCTCATGACTGCATTATTATTGCTAATCTGACAGGTGGAGACCACGCTAGGGATGTGATCTTGAAGGACCGGTATCACCGTATGTGGGCGTTCAACTCGGAATTCGAGCTGCTGTGGACCCATGAAGGCAATCCGGGACATTTTCCGTGGCCCTTCGACCTGAACGGCGACGGACGTGACGAAGTGATGGCAGGCTATGATCTGCTTGATCCCGACGGCAAGCTCCTATGGAGCTGTCGCGATCTGGAGGATCATGCCGACTGCATCTGGATCGGGGACGTCAATGGAGACGGACAGCCGGAGCTTGTCATCGGCGGAAGCGTGACGGTCATGTACGATGCGTCCGGACAGGAGCTGTGGCGCTATGATGGATCGGTGGAATCCCAGCATGTGGCTTTGGGCAAATTTCGCAGTGATCTTCCCGGCTTGCAGGTTGCCGGTCTTGACCGCATCATCAGAGGAGACGGCCGGGGATCGCGCAAAGGCAAGGATGCCATCTTTTTGCTGGATGCCAAGGGCCAAGAGGTTTGGAAAGAGGACCGGAAGACGGACGGCTGGCTGACCATCATTGAGACCGTAAGCGGCTGGGATGACAGCTCGCTGGATTACATATTGGCTTACCGGAGAGGCGGCGGTGTTCTTCCAGCCCTGTATGACGGTCATATGAATAGAGTTGTCGAGTTTCCGATGGAAGGCTACGTAACCCACGCCGACTTGCTTGGCTCCGGAAAGGAGCAAATCGTTATTTACGATAACCAGAAGGCGGCGATTTTTTCCCATAGCTATTACGATGTGGCAGCTTCTATCTCTGGACAAGCTTTGCCGCAAAGCAAGCGGTTGTATCTCTCAACACTTTATCCCGGCGGGGAAATCTGATGGAGGCTATGAAATCATGAACTATTTCCATGAACGCGATTCGATAATGAAAGGCTCCGATGCATCTATTGAAGAGGTGCTGGCGACAGTAAGCAACCGGTTCATCGGGTCTCATCCGAAGAAAGGACCGGTCTTCCGCTCGTTTCATAAGGGAGGCTTTCTCAGAAACAAGGATTTCCGTTATGAGATGAAGCTTCATGAAGTATTTCCGGATATGCCGGATGGAAGCTTCGTTTATGTATGGGGCAAGCTGTGGATGGATCAGGAGAATGATCTTCCTTTTCGGGTAAGCTGCTACGGACCTGTGCGAGTATATATTAATGGAGAGAAAAAATTTCAGTCCAACATTAATCAGGACGTGTTTCCGGAGCTTAAAACGGACTTTCGGGCCCGGTTGTCCCAGGGCTGGAACCATTTTGTGCTGGAATTTGTGAAAACGGGCACGGGCTGCGGAGGCAGATTCGGTACCGGTTCGGCCAAAGGCTTCCCGCTGCACTTTTTGGCTCCGTCCGCCGAGAGGGAAGGGCAGGAGGGCTGGATCTATACCGAGCCGCAAGGCGAGAGATGGCCGGCGTCGAGTCTGCCGGGATCCGGTACGGCGGAAGCGGATACCGGATTGCAATGGCTTCCCCGCGACCAGTGGTCCGAGGAAAGCAGCAGCCAGGGGCGCTTGGCCCGCATGTTCGGGAGAGAAAGCGGAACACAGGCTTTTGCATGGTCCAAACTCCATAATCATGCTTATAGACCGAAGCAGGTCACGTTAAAAGGAACGTTCAAGGGTCCATGGGCCATCTACATGAATGGCGGGCTCCTGGAGCGAAGAGACGAGAACAGCGGCGACTTCGAGGTTACCTTATCCGTACCTCCCGGATCTCATGACGTTGTGGTACAGTCGACTTGCCAGTCCGGCGGTTGGGACATCCAATTGGATGCGTTAACCGGGAATGACGTTCAATGGATTCCTCCTCATCCTATTGAGGGCTTGAACGATACCTGGCTTTATCTTGGGCCGTTTTCCTCGGCGTCAGCTCCCTCAGCCAACGAAATTACCCGTCTGGATAAAGTATTCGGGCCGCTTGGACAAGAAACCTACTGGCGTGTGGACAGACCCGATACCTGGGTGAGGCCTTATCTGGAGAATGCTATGTTCGGCAAGTGGAACTATCCGCTCGGCGTAACACTGTACGGCATCCTTCAAACGGGCAAGGAGCTGGGGAGAAGCACCTACATCGATTATGTGGCCGATCATATTGAGCAGTGTACTTCGTTCAATGAGTATGCCTATTGGGATAGCACGCAATATGGCGCTCCGGGCTTGAACAGCCAGTTGACTCTAATCGATAGTCTGGACGACTGCGGCTCTTTCGGCGCCACTATGCTTCAGACGAATAAGGAGCGGGAGCTTCAAGGGGCGCGGGGGGCTGCCGATATCATTGCCCGCTATATTTCAAGCGTTCAGGACAGGTTAGAGGACGGCTGCTTGTACCGTGTACATGGAACCGTCGACTTTATGAAGGATACGATCTGGTGCGACGATTTATATATGAGCACACCGTTCCTTAGCAGGTATTACGAGCTGACGGGTGACATCGCTTATTTGAACGATGCGGCCAAACAGTTCTTACTATATAAAAGCAGACTCTTCATGCCGGACAAGCAAATTATGTATCATGTCTACGATTTGAAGTTCAATAAACCGAACGGCGTGCCTTGGGGAAGAGGGAACGGATGGGTGCTGTTCTCACTGACAGAGCTGTTGTCGGTCATGCCAGAGGATCACGAGCTTCGCGAGGAGCTGATAGGCTTTTTGCAGGAATTGTGCGAAGGCTATTTGCGTCTGCAGGGCGTCCGGGGGCTGTGGCATCAGGTGCTGACCGATCCGGAATCCTATGATGAAGCTTCCTGCACCTCCATGTTCATGTACGCTTTCGCCCGCGCGGTACGATTTGGCTGGCTTCCTAATCCGGGGCCTTATATTCAAGCCGTATTCAAGGGCTGGGACGGTTTGGCCGCCCACTGCATCGATAAGAACGGCAATATTTACGGCGTATGCCGGGGATCCGGCTATTCTTTTTCTTCATTATATTATAAGGATCAATTGTCCTGGCTGCTGAATGATACGCATGGTATAGGGATCGTGCTGCTCGCAGGGATCGAAACGATCCGGCTGCGCAAATTTCTTGCGGAGCAGTAAATAATATATCGTAAATTATTAAGGGAGTTGAGCGTATTCGCTCAGCTCTTTTTTTATCATAATTTATAAGACTCCGAGTTCATCGGATGTGAACATTCCATTTGGCGATAAAACCTGCCTCTACAGGCGGTCCACGTCTTTGTAAGGCCTCGATAGAGGTTTTCTCATAGGGTGTTCCCCTAAAATCCTCTGAGACATAGTCCGCCTCCAGATGCAGCATAGTTCACACGTAACAGTTTTTTTCAACAGTCGCCCCATTGAGGGGTTATTTTTGTTAGCGGGCCAAGCCTTCGAGTAAGATTCATCCCTGCCTAAGGTACGACAACCAATCCTATGAAAAGTTATCAACATATGGTTCATGAGGTTTAGAATATCCTAACGACATTTCACACTAACGCAGCAACACAATTTTAAAAAACGGGCTGATATAATAGTTTGCAAGCGATTACAAAATGTCGCTGTACTCCGGTGTGAAAGCATCGTTGGTTGGAAATTTGAAAATATCACATATCTTCAGGAGGGGTTACAGGAATGAAAATGAGCAAGGTAGTGCCTTTTTTAGCTTTAAGTATGCTGCTATCGGCATGCTCTTCCGGCCAAGGGGGCAATGACGGCAAGACTGCCGACTCGGGCAAAGCAAAAGAACCGCAGAATAGAGAACCGGTTGAGCTTGTTTTTTCTTCGGAACTGGGTAAAACGCCGGAAGATTTTGAGAAAGAGATTGGAGATCCGATCCGAAAAAAATTCCCATGGATTACAGTGAAATATATTGAACGCGGAAAAGGCAGCAACCTGGAGGATCTCGTCACGGCCGGGACAACGCCAGATATATTCTGGTATGTCTATAACCGGTTTCCCAACCTGATTCAGGGTTTGGGTCTAGAATACGATATGTCCGATTTAATCAAGAAGTATAACTATGATACCAACCGTCTGGACCCTGCCTCCTTGAAGGCGCTGGATCAGTACACCGGCGGCAAAGGCGTCTATGGCCTTCCTTTCGTTGCGAGCACCTCCGTTATGTATTACAACAAGGATGTATTCGATAAGTTCGGTATGCCTTACCCGAAGGACGGAATGACCTGGGATGAGGTCTACGAGCTGGCCAAAAAAATGACGCGGGAAATCGACGGAACGAAATACCGCGGGCTGTCCACGTTCCACGGATATTTATTGAGGGAAAATCCTTACGGATTAAGACCGCTGGACCCGGTGACCGGCAAAGCGAGCCTGAATACCGAGGAGTGGAAGAAGCTGTACCAAAACCTGGCCCGCATTTATCAAATTCCGGGTAACAACAGACCTAATTCAAGAGCCACGAATCCGGAGCTTCAGGCGTTTGCCAAGGAGCAGACGATTGCAATGGCCGTTATCAATAATGACTTGAACCACGTGAAATTAATACCGGAGGGCATGAATTGGGACGTCGTGTCTATGCCTACGTTTGCCGATAAGCCCAAAATCGCCGACCAGCCGTCTCCGTGGATGTACAGCATCATGAAGACAAGCCAGCACAAGGAAGCCGCATTTGAAGTGCTTGCTTATTTGACCTCCGATGAATTCTTTATGTCCGAGTCCAAGCGGGGAGTTCGTACACCGACAACGAACGATCAGATCAAGAAGGCATTTGGTTCCGATTCACCTTTAATGGGCGGGAAAAATGTAGGCGCTTACTATTACAATCAATCCGCGCCGACTCCGGCTTCCGGCGGATCGCCTGAGCTTATGTCGCTGATTCCTACAGGTGCCGATGCCGTCGTGAATAATAAGCTGCTTGATGTCATTCTGGAGGGCAAGGATATCAATACGGCGCTTCGGGAAGGCGATGAAGAAATCAATAAGCTGATTGAAGGGCTGAAGAAAAAATAACATCAGAGAATGGGGATACATACAAAAGAGTCCGGCTTATACAGCCGGACTCTTTTGTATCCTACATCTTATTGTAAGAGTTAAGTTTAATTCTAAAGGTTTATTCCGCAACTCAATCTTTATCAATCAGGTTGCGGTGCAAATAGTTGTCATCCAAAGTTTTCGTGAGATCGAATACCGTATGAGCCAAGTCAATATTTTCGAAAACATGCTCGCATTGATCCTTATACGCCATTTCCTCTTCATAATGGGATGTATAACGCTGAATCAATTCCGGTGAATCTCCGCGGTCCTCTTCACGCTTCACGATGGTTTTTAGATCGGCATGAATGAAAATGCGGACAGCCTTGTTGCCGTACAGCTTCTTGAGCGATTCGGCTCCAAAACGATTCAGAACGAGGTAGATCGCTCCATATTGCTGAAGCATCTCGGCAACGTCCTTTTCTTTAACGCCATAATGGTTGCCGTCCATCTCAATGACTTCGACAAACTCGTTATTGCGTTCCGCTTCAAGAAACGCATCCCTTGTTACAAAATGGTAGTCCTGCCCGTCGAATTCCGCGGAACGAGGGGGCCGTGTGGTATACGAAATCACTTTCTTCATTCCGAGCGTCTCGCCCGACATTTGTGCGACCGTTTTACGACCGGCACCGTTGGGTCCGGTGAAAATAAAGATAAAATCCTTATCCCTTAGTTCGTACATAGAAACCCCTCCTTGGTTTTGGAAGTTCCTTGCCGACTTGCCGTATACCTTATTTTACATGTTTTCCATGCCAAGGTAAAGGTATTAACAATCAAGAGATACGGATCACCTACGTGATGGTCAGCGTCCGCGTTGTCCGCGCCCGCCTGCATTGCCGCGTCCCGCCCGTGCTCCGCCGTTCGTTTGTGCGCCGCGCTTGCCCGGGGCTCTGTCGCCGCGTCCGCGCGCCTGCTGCGTTCCGCGCTCCGCGCCAGCACTCCGGTCGCGCTGTCCGCGTCCCGCGGTCTCGGCTCTGTCGCCGCGTCCCGCGGTCTCGGCTCTGTCGCCGCGTCCGCGCGCCTGCTGAGCTCCGCGCTCAGCGCCAGCACTCCAATCGCGCTGTCCGCGTCCCGCGGTCTCGGCTCTGTCGCCGCGTCCGCGCGTCTGCTGAGCTCCGCGCTCCGCGCCAGCACTCCGGCTGCGCTGCCCGCGCCCTGCTGTCCGGGTCCGGTCGCCGCGTCCATTGCCGCTCCGCGGCTCCGCATCTGCCCGCTCGCTCTCTCGGCGCGTCCCGCTGGTTCTGGCCTCGCTCAATTCCCCGTCCGCTCTCATGGTCCGTTTGGCCAGCTCGGAGCGAATGCCCTTCTCGATCATCTCGAGCTTTCCTTGATCCCGCTGCGCTACCATCGTAACCGCTACGCCGCGCTGTCCAGCACGGCCGGTCCGGCCAATCCGGTGAATATAGCTCTCGACGTCATGAGGCATGTCGTAATTGAACACATGGGTGATGCCTTCCACATCCAGCCCGCGGGCTGCGATATCTGTGGCTACGAGAAGCTGAATCTTGGCTTCACGGAATCGTTTCATCACCTGTTCCCGTTTGGCCTGCGTCAAATCTCCGTGGAGCTCATCCGAAGCATAGCCCCGGTCCTGCAGCGCTTCATTCAGCTTGGAGGCGCGAAGCTTCGTCCGGCAGAAAATCATCGCCAAATAAGGACGATATTCGTCGATAAGACGGCAGAGGGCATCCTGTTTGCCGCGGTCTGTCGTTTTTACGGCAATCTGCTCGATTTCCGTTAACGTAACCTGCTTGCTTTTGACCTTGATTTCCTGAGGATCCCTCATGTAGCTTTTGGCCAGATTGCGGATTGGGCCGGGCATGGTTGCGGAAAAAAGCAAGGTTTGTCTTTTGGGGGACGTCTGTACGATAATTTCCTCCACTTCGTTCAGAAAACCCATATGCAGCATTTGGTCTGCTTCATCGAGAACCAGGGTGGACAGGCGCTGCAGCTGTACGGTTTCTCTGCGCAAATGGTCAAGCAAACGGCCCGGCGTTGCAATGATCATATGTACAGTGCCCTCGAGCTTCTTTAACTGCCGTTCGACATCTTGTCCGCCGTATGCAGCCAGAATCCGAATGCCTTTGATCGGCGCCCATTTTTTTACTTCGCCGGCTATCTGGATAGCGAGCTCGCGGGTAGGCGTTACGATCAGCGCTTGAGTATAGTCTTTCTTAGGATCAATCCGTTCCAAGATCGGAAGGACGAAGGCGAGTGTTTTCCCTGTGCCTGTCTGGGCTTGAGCAATGACGTCCTCTCCGGCCAGAACGACGGGAATGGCTTCCTGCTGAATCGGCGTAGGCTCCGTATACCCCTGATTGCTCAAGGCTTCCGTAATTTCTTCACTTATGCCTAATGAGGCAAATAAATTGGTTTTCATTATAGATTGTCTCCTTATCTTCCAGTTCATTCATCCTAAGTCTGTTCCGAAACAGTCTTAAACCTTCAGTTTTATCCAAGTAAGCAGCCTGCCGCAAAAAAATCTCTTCTATTATAGAAAGCGCCGTTCTCCGGCTGAAGCCGTTTGTTCATGGTTAAGATCGGCTGCATGTAACATTGAACAGACTTGTGACGTCTACATGCATTCTACAGGAAGCCGTAGGAAAAAGAAACCGAAGTTCTTCCTTTTTATATATAAATCAGAATGATCAGATAAAACACACAGCAATTGTATAACGAAAAAGGGCTTATCCTCATTATAACTATAGTGTCGCGATCTATGCTTCACAGCCCAAAAACCCCGAGTTTCTTCATATATAATATGAAGCGATACTCGAGGAGGCAGAGTGTGCCGTGCCTTCGAACGGCAGCATCATCTTTCCGTGCTTGTCGGATGGGTCGGCAAAGTGCCGAATATTTCTTCAGACATCGCGTCGAAATGGGGGAGGAACGGCTTGAGATCCTGACCCTTCCATGCTTCCTGCGCAATTCGATTCAGCTCGTTGATATAGTTGCGGTTCGCAGAGATATACACATCGGTTACTGTCGGCTGAAGGGACCGTATCTTCTCGGCGATTTTTTGCTTGAACAAATGACTTAAATGCGTATGGTTTTGGACTGTATCATACGAGTTGCTGCCCGTCGCCAGCTTATTCGGGTCTGCGTAGTCGCTGAAGGGAGTACTCGGATTGTACAAGCCTCTTACCGTTCCGGCATTATTCGTTTCTTGGCCGGAAAGACCGCTGCGGGTACCCGTTGCCGTCTTGTCGATAGTAATGGCAACATAAGCCGTGTTATCGGCGAGCATCACGATAGCGCTGTTGACTCCATCCATTGCAGCCACCTGATCGGATAAAAACTGGTTCATTTCCAAAGTGGAATGCTTATGGGACACGCTGGCATATTGCTGCTGCGTTTGATAAGCGCGAGTAGTGTCCTGTCTCGGGGCATCCCGCTTGCTGCCGAAGTTGTTGGCGCTGTTGTAATCATATTTGGCGAAGCATCCGCTAAGGAGAATAAGGGAGCTTGTACAAACAGCCGCCCATGAAAGTCGAAGACGGAACATCATCATAACCTCCTCATAAGTTTTGCAGTGCAAGCATAATTTGGGGGGCCAATTGAGAAAACTGATTCACATAGCGGGACATCCTCCGGCAACTGCAAATGTGTTTCTTCTACATTAGAATCCGTTAATTCGAGAGAAATATGCGTTATTCGACAAAAGACGTCGAGATGCATAAAACCCCTGGATTATGGAAATAAAACAAGAGAGGCAAAGGAGAAAAACCAATGAAAATGCTATGAAAATAGCCGTTTGAGAACAATTTGTGAACTTCTTCAGATTCATTGACAAAAAAGTGGTACGAATTTATAGTTAATATGGTGATTAGGTTCATTGACAATATATGACCTTTTGTTCGAAAAATATTAGCTTTAGAGGTGGGATTGATAAGATGAATCGATGGCAAAATCTGTGGCGTTTCATCCCTCTTTTCGGGTTGATGATGTTGCTTCTGACGGGGTGTGGAGACGATAGGATTTCCGCCTTGAAGCCAAGAGGTCCGGTAGCCAGAGACCAGCTGTTCTTGATGAAGCTGAGCTTGGGCATTATGATCTTGGTCGTCGTGGTTGTATTCGTAATCTACATTTACGTATTGGTTCGCTTCCGGAAGAAGAAAGGCGATAAAGATATCATTCCGAAGCAAGTCGAAGGAAGCCATACGCTGGAAATCATTTGGACAGTGGTTCCGATTGTTTTGCTGCTCATTTTGGCTGTGCCAACAGTGAGTTATACGGTGAAATTGGCGGAAAATCACATCGGTGAGAAAGACGCAGTTCATGTTAAAGTAACGGCACACCAGTTCTGGTGGCAATTTGAGTATCCGGAACTTGGAATCGCTACAGCGCAAGATCTGGTTATTCCTGCAGGCAAAAAAATTGCCTTCGAGATTACATCTGCTGACGTGCTTCACGCTTTCTGGATACCATCCTTGGGCGGTAAACAAGATACAAACGTAGGGATGACAAACACATTCTATCTGGAAGCGGACGAAGCTGATACCTTTATGGGTAAATGTGCCGAGCTCTGTGGTGCATCCCATGCTTTGATGGATTTTAAGGTCATCTCCAAATCAGAAGCTGATTTCAACAAATGGGTAGAAAAAATGAAAACTCCGGCTACAATTCCAGCTGAAGCGAAGAACGGGGAACAAATTTTTAAAGATAATTGCTTGTCCTGTCATGCGGTTAACGCACAAGGACTTGGCTTTGGACCTAACTTGAACGGATTCGGAAGTCGTGAAATGGTTGCAGGCATTCTGCCTCACGACGATGAAAGCATCAAACAATGGATTAAAGATCCTCAATCGGTGAAACCGGGCAACAAGATGCCTCAAGTTCCATTGCAGGATAACCAAATCAACGACTTGGTTAAATATTTGAATTCATTGAAATAACGAACATCTTGGAACAAAGGAGGTTAATACGTTGGCTCACTCTCACAAAGCAAAACATTACACCGGTTTAATGGATTGGCTTACTACAGTTGACCATAAGAAAATCGGGATACTGTATCTGATTGCAGGAGGCTTGTTCTTCCTGATGGGCGGTGTAGAAGCGGTTCTGATCCGGATTCAGCTTTTGTATCCTGACCAAAAGATTTTTATCGGCGATACATTTAATGCGCTGACTACGATGCACGGTACGACAATGATCTTTTTTGCAGCGATGCCGATTATATTCGCGTTTATGAATGCGGTTGTACCGCTTCAAATCGGTGCGCGCGACGTAGCATTCCCTTTTGTGAATGCGCTTGGATTCTGGTTGTTTTTCTTCGGTGGTGTCATGCTCAATACCAGTTGGTTCTTGGGTGGAGCGCCAGCAGCAGGCTGGACGGCATATTCACCGCTTGCTAGTATCGTTGACACAACATCGGCTTACCATGGTGTAGACTTCTACGTCCTTGGTTTGCAGATTGCCGGTTTGGGAACACTGATCGGGGGGATTAACTTCCTTGTAACGATCATCAACATGCGTGCTCCTGGTATGACCTATATGAGAATGCCGTTGTTTACATGGACTGCATTCATCACATCCGCTTTGATTTTGTTCGCTTTCCCTGCCATTACGGTAGGCTTGGTTGAACTGATGTTTGACCGTTTGTTCGGCGGTGCGTTCTTCGATGTTGCCAAAGGTGGCAACAGCGTTCTGTGGGAACACTTATTCTGGATCTTCGGTCACCCTGAAGTTTACATTTTGATTTTGCCAGCATTTGGTATTATCTCTGAGATTGTAAGTACCTTCTCGAAAAAGCGTTTGTTCGGATACAGCTCCATGGTCTTCGCAACAGCGCTGATCGGGTTCCTGGGCTTCATGGTTTGGGTTCACCATATGTTTACAACAGGTATCGGTCCTGTCGGTAACGCAATCTTTGCGATTGCTACAATGGCTATTGCCGTACCAACAGGGGTTAAAATCTTTAACTGGCTGTTCACGCTTTGGGGCGGTCAAATCACATTTACGACAGCAAGTATTTTTGCAACAGCGTTTATCCCGACATTCGTTATGGGTGGTACGACAGGGGTTATGCTTGCCGTTCCGGCTGCTGACTACCAATACCATGATACATATTTCGTTGTTGCTCACTTTCACTATGTTATCGTTGGTGGTTTGGTGCTTGGCTTGTTCGCCGGTGCATATTACTGGTGGCCAAAAATGTTCGGCCGTATGCTGAACGAAACATTAGGCCGTGTACATTTCTGGACGTTCTTTATTGGCTTCCATATGACATTCTTCCCGCAGCACTTCTTGGGATTGATGGGGATGCCTCGTCGCGTATTTACATACCAGCCGGGCGTTGGTTTGGAAGAAGGTAACTTTATCAGTACGATCGGTGCCTTCCTGATGGGTATCGGTACGATCGTATTTTTGATCAATATTGTGGCAACTGCTATGAAGCCTAAGAATGCTCCTGCGGATCCATGGGATGGCCGTACGTTGGAGTGGGCGATTCCTTCCCCGCCTCCAGAGTACAACTTCAAGCAAACTCCGCTTGTACGCGGTTTGGATCCATTGTGGAAAGAGAAAATGGCTGGCAACAAAGAGATGACGCCTGCAGAACCGATTGGTTCGATTCATATGCCGTCGCCTTCGATCTTGCCGCTTATCTTCTCGATCGGCTTCTTCATCGCCGGTTTCGGCTTCATGTACCACACGTATTGGGTAGCTGGAATTGGCTTGGGAATTATGCTGCTTACCATGTTCTTAAGATCCGTATATGATGATCACGGTTATCATATTGAACCAGAAGAACTCAATGATAAGGGGGTAAAGGCATGAGTGCACATCATGAAGTAGGCGGTGCCCTGCCACCTCACGCGGAAACTGCAACATTAGAAGGTAAAAATAAAGTATTGGGCTTCTGGCTCTTCCTTGGCGGAGAGTGCGTATTGTTCGGTACGTTGTTCGCTACGTTTATCGCTTTGCGTAACCAGGTTCCTGATGGACCTACAGGACAAGAGATTTTCCAATTGGGTACGGTAGCTCTGTCAACATTCATCTTGTTGACGAGCTCCCTGACCAGTGTGTTCGCTACCATGGCATTGCACCGTGGCCAACTAGGCAAGCTTTTGACCTGGATGGGGATTACGGTTCTGCTGGGCCTTTGCTTCTTGGGTCTTGAGATTTATGAATTTATGGAGTATGTACATGAAGGTCATGTATTCTCCAAGAGCGCTTTTGCTACATCGTTCTATACGTTAGTCGGCTTCCATGGAGCCCACGTTGCATTCGGGGTACTATGGATTACCCTGCTGATCCTGTCCGCTTTGAAAAAGGGATTAACGGTAGTAACGGCACCGAAGTTTTATGTAGCTGGTCTGTACTGGCACTTTATCGACGTAGTTTGGGTATTTATCTTCACCGTAGTGTACTTGATGGGGAAGGTGGGACCGTAAATGAGCAGCCAACATACATCGTCAGCCGGTAACCGGCATAAGTTGGAAGGCCCTAAGAACCATTACTTGTCCTATATTGTATCCATTGTACTAACGATGATTGCTTTTGCAGCGGTACTTTACGGCGGTTTGGATCGCGCATTCCTGCTTTGGTTCTTGAGCGGCCTCGGCGTCGTGCAAGTATTGTTCCAGTTAGCTTATTGGATGCACATGAAGGAAAGAGGACATCTCTTCCCGATCGTGGGTCTGCTTTTCGGGGCGATTGTTGCTCTGACAGCGGTAGCTGCAGCAGTTTACTGGACTTGGTGGTAATTAGGAGGGGGGCTTTTAGAAATGAAAGCTCTCCTTTTTTTCTTAAGCTTGCAACATTTTTCACAAATTAGTAACAATCCAAATTATAACATCCATAGTTAGGAAAGGAGAGGTTAACATGAATACGGATCCAATGGGAACGATGGGACATGGAGGTCATGGCGGGGCTGCTGATTTTGCGAATTTATGGAGCCCAGGCTTGCTGCTCATTCTTGTTGTTATCGGGTGGTTATATGGATTGGCTATAAGCCGTTGGCGCCATAAGTTTGCAGAGTCGGAGCCTGTTTCTTTCAAGCAGCTTTTTTACTTTTATTCCGGCTTGCTGTTGTACTATATAGCGGAGGGGAGCCCGCTGAGCTATTATGGGCATCATTACAGCTTCAGCGCCCATATGTTCCAGCAATCCCTGCTATACTTGGTTATGCCTCCGGTACTGATGCTGGGGCTGCCGGGCTGGCTGCTGCGCCCGCTCTTTAAGCATCCGATAGCCCACAAGATTATGTATGCATTGACGTCCCCGTTGGTTTCGCTGTTCGTGTTTAACATGGTATTCTCCTTTTACCATATTCCGATGATCATGGACACGCTGATGGCAAATCCTCTGCTGCATGATGTGTACAACACGGTGTTTATCCTTGCAGCGTTCCAAATGTGGTTCCCTGTGTTCTGCCCGCTGCCTGAGTACAGCCGGATGACGGAGCTTAAGAAAATGGCCTACATTTTCGTTAACGGGATCCTGCTGACACCGGCGTGTGCGCTCATTATTTTTGCCGGCGAGCCTATGTATGCCAATTACAAAGATGTATCTGAGCAATTCTTGTATATGTCCGTGTTAAATGATCAGCAGCTGGGCGGAGTTATTATGAAGATCGTTCAGGAAATTGTTTATGGTTGGGCATTGGCCTACACGTTCTTCCGCTGGTACCGCAGGGAACGGCAGGAGGAAGAGGATGAGGACATGCAGAACGAGCCGTTCGCTCATTCCTCGGTCAATGCAAACCGGGCCTGACTATGGAAGATGAGGTGGAACGAGAATGCACATTTTACCTACGATTAGCACGTCATTTATCGTTATCAGTGCTATTTTTGTAGCCTTCGGTTGGAGACAAATATTGAAGGGAAACCGTAAAGGGCATGAGAAGCTGATGCTGTGGGGAGCCGGCTTTGCCCTTGCCTTTTTCCTAATCTACGTATCTCGGACAATCTTTGTAGGAAACACAACGTTCGGGGGTCCGGAATCGCTTAAGCTGGCGTATCATTTATTCCTTTTTTTCCATATTACTTTGGCAACGTTAGCCGGTGTCTTTGGTATTATCACCTTGCTGCACGCGTTCAATAAACGGTTTGCAAAGCATAAAAAGATTGGACGCTGGACGGCCGTCATGTGGCTGATTACAGCGCCTACCGGCGTGGTGGTTTACGTTCTCCTGTACGTGTTGTACCCGGGCGGAGATACGAAGCCTATGATCGATGCGATATTGGGACTCTAGCCTCTCTAATAAAAAGACTTCGTTCTCGAACAGACTGTCGAGAAACCCGATTTGCGAGAAATTTGCTATAACGGTAGGTGGAGTATCTCCTGTAGGAGCGATAGCGCCGCCTTTGTTATCGGGAAATTTCCGCTACAAGAATATAATCATAATTCCCGAGAACAACAGCGGCCGGAGGGGAATATTCCACCGGAGTGTACTAGCAGCATTTCAAGCTCTTCTGGTTTCACGATACTCAGACTTCGTTCAATGAACGAAGTCTTTTTTTTGCCTTCAGTCATCCGTTCTGGAAACCTGGTTATACTAAGGTCATTACATACCATTCTGGGGGGAATCGGTGATGGCTAATATACTGGTTGTGGATGATGATCGGCATATCGTCAAGCTGATGACCTTATTTCTGGAGAGAGAAGGCTGGGTCGCGCGCGAGGCTTATAACGGGAAGGAAGCGCTGGCTCTGTTGGAGGCGGAGCGAATGGATCTGGTCGTTCTCGATATTATGATGCCTGAGATGGATGGCTGGGAGCTGTGCAGGGAAATCAAGCAGCATTACGACATCCCCGTTCTTATGGTAACGGCAAAAGGGGAAACCGGGCAGAAGGTGAAGGGATTCGAGCTGGGGACGGATGACTATCTCGTGAAGCCCTTTGATCCTATAGAGCTTGTAATTCGCGTTAGAGCGCTGCTGAAGCGCTATAAAATCGCAGCCTCCCATGTCGTGCAGATTGGCAATGTGGTACTGGATCACTCCGCGCATGAAATGAAGATAGGACAGGAATCGTTCATCCTTCCCCTAAAGGAGTTCGAGCTGCTGTTCAAACTGGCCAGCTATCCCGGGCAAATCTTCACCCGAGAACAGTTAATCCAGCAGATTTGGGGCATTGACTATGAAGGCGATGAGAGGACGGTAGACGTCCATATCAAAAGATTGCGGGAACGGTTCCACGATAAGGAGACTTCCTTCAAAATCAGCACTATCCGCGGGCTTGGCTACCGATTGGAGATGGAGGAATGATCAAATCCCTGTACACCCGGGTCGTTGTAGCCTTTATCGTGGCGGTGATGATTGGGCTGGTAGGCTCTCTTCTCGTGACCAACCGGATGTTCGAGAAGCAGATGCACGATTGGATAAGGGACGATACGAGCCGTTCGGCAGAAGGAATTATGGAGATTTTGCGGGAATCCGATCCAGGGCGTTGGGACTTGATTCTGCAGCGGTTCGCGGACATGAAGTCCTCCTATATCGCAATCTATGATGCATCCGGCAATAGGCAGGTGAGTTCGAGCCTGGCTTTTACAGTATCGGACGACCAAGTAGGGCAGGTGTTATCCGGGGGCTCATACCTGGAGTTTATGGATAACCGGAATCATGAGCTTCCTGCGTGGCTTATGGGCTTTCAGGTAAAGCGAGGAACAGACACGTTTGCCTTGTTTATTCAGCCGAACTATCTGACGATAAGTCAGAGCATCAAAAGAACCATACAGCTTAATCTCCTGATCGTGCTGATATTGGGTGGACTTGTCATGGTAGTTGCCGCCCGGTATTTGGTCAAGCCGTTGAATATGCTGACAAAGGCGACAAGGGAGCTGGCCAAAGGAAATTTTAACGTTCAGATGAGCTTGAAGCGCAACGATGAGATCGGTATCTTGACCCAGAGCTTTGATGAAATGACGAATGAGCTCAAGCAGCTGGAGCAAATGAGGCAGGATTTCGTTTCGAATGTCTCGCATGAGATCCAGTCTCCGCTGACCTCCATCATCGGTTTTACCAAAGCATTGAAGAGCAGTGCCATGCCCGCCGCGGAGCGAATGTACTATCTGGATATCATTCAATCCGAAAGCGAGAGGCTATCCCGTCTAAGCGATAATCTGCTGAAGCTGGCGTCGCTGGAATCAAAGCATCATCCGTTCCAGAAAGCGACTTACCGGCTTGATGAGCAAATACGCCACGTAGTGGTCGTTTGCGAACCCCTGTGGAGTGCCAAGAGGCTTAACCTGGAGCTCAATTTACCTAAAACGATCCTAGCGGCGGATGAGGATTTAATGAAGCAGGTATGGATTAATTTGCTCGGCAACAGTATCAAATTTACGCCGGAGGGAGGAACGATTCGGGTCCGGGCGGCCGCCGAGGTGCATCAGGTCAAGGTGATTATCGCTGATACGGGTATCGGTATCCCGGAAGCGGAGCTTTCGATGATTTTTCACCAGTTCTACAAGGCGGACCGGTCACGAACAGGAGCTACAGAAGGCAGCGGCTTGGGACTATCCTTGGTGCGCAAAATTGTATCGATGCACAAAGGGACAATCCAGGTGAGCAGCAAGGAGGGAGAGGGAACTACGGTGACCGTAAGGCTGCCAAGCTCAGTGTAGCAAAGCAAAGAAATACAGGGGAGCATCCCGCTCTATTCCTGCCTTTTGCAGACAAGCCGACTTTAGTAAGGCCCAATCATGGTTTTCTATGGACAGGCCGCATCATCTATCAGAACGGATTCTATAAAATGGATTGTTATCCGTGTATATGAATCTAGTCATAGTTTCATAGAAATCATATACTATACCATCTCCCGCAGAAAAAGGAGGTGGTTATATGAGCAGTCGGTCTTCTTCTAGTAATTCTGCTGCAATTGCCGCTATCGTTGCTAGATTATCTCTCGGGCAAACGATCAGAGTGTTTTACGACAGTACTTCGGTAACAGGAAAATTTCAAGGGGTAACGGGCGGCAATATCCAGGTCGTATCCACTGCCGGCAACAGCTTTTACATCCCGCTTTCCAATATTCTCTCTATCCGATTGTGACGCTGCCGCAAAAAAAGAGCGAACGAGGGCTTGGCCCTCGTTCGTTTTTTCATTTATGCCGGCATCGGCGTATCGGTAGGCTTGGCGTAGCCCTTCTGATATTTTTGATCGATGTAGGTGCGGATTTCTTTGGCCGATTTGCCGTCCTGTTTCATTCTTGCCGACGTTACGGCAATTTCCAGACATACTCCGCAGCGAGTTCCGTGATCGTCCCATACGACGCTGCCGTCCTGCTTTATTTCCTTAATAAAGCAATTTTTGTTGCTGGTATGCCCCGCGCTTTCCCCGCATCCGCAATAGCACGGAATCCACTGCAGGAGATCGGCGACCGAAGCTGCCACTTGGTAGGCTTGTTTGATTTCGGGCCGCTGCTTATCCAGGAAGGTAGGGAGCTGAGTGATGCCGGAGGTCGTTTCCTGAAGGTCGCCGTTAGGGGCGTGCTGCTGGTGAGCAGAATGAGGAGCCATGGCTGTCGTTGTTTTGCCGGAAGACGTGCCGCATGCGGATAGGAGAACTGACAGTGCAACGACTCCGGAAAGCGGAATCCAATAAGGGAATTTCATTCGGACTTACCTCCGTTTAGAGCAAAATGATTTAATTCCTATTATACCATACGAGGGTATAGAATATTCAGTCTGTCATGACAGCTTCTTGAACGTAGAACATCGACAAGAGTGAGGCGCAGCAAGCCGGGCTAATGATTATAAGAGTGGATTGTCGGTAGGATTCAAGTGGAAGGTGGTCCAAATGTTGGGGAAGCGCTTGAGAGTGCAAACGGGCGAAAGCGGCGTCGAATATAATCCATAGAGCCTTGATTTTAACGCCTTTCACCCTTTCCATGGGGCTGAGAGGCTCCTAAAACCGCTTCTCCAAATGAACCCTTATAAGAGAGTTCTATATGGTGTGAAAAAAGTAGTGATTTGACATGCCCACTCATCCGATACACAATAAAAAATAGGCTAGGGTGAGGAGGCAGCGCATTGTGAATACATGGACGTTAGGACCGCTGGTCATGTCAGGACAAGTTCTTGCCGTTATCGCTGCGGTCATTGCAGCTTATGCTGTAATGAAGCTTAGGCTGAGAGGCGCTTTGCCCGCAGGAACAGGTTATGACAGACCTTTTGAAGCGATACTGCTCTGGTTTTTGATTTGGAAGCTGAGCGTCATTCTATTTCAGGCGCAGAGCGTGTGGAGCGACCCGATGAGGCTGATCTATTTTAGCGGCGGTGTGAGAGGCGCTTGGCTGGCGACCGTGCTTACTGTCTGTTATGTGGGGTATAAAGACCGCTCGTCGCCTAATCTTGCCGTTTATATAGATTCATGGCTTATCTCCATCCTATCAGGGTATACAGTATACCGCATATTGGACATCGCATTCTTAGAGGGGAATGTGACGACGAACGCCATTATTGCCTTGCTCGGCATAGGCGCCGTGGTTATCGGCTGGATGAGAGAGCCTCAAGCGGGGCGCAGAAGGATGCAGACTTTATTCTTCTCCTTCGTTCTGGTACATGCCTTGTTCAGCGCCGTAGCCGCGAACACCTGGGATAAATCCGGCTTGCAGAGCCAGGCATCGGATGAGATCGGCATTGGGATCGGTCAGACGGCTCCCGATTTTGAATTGATGACGCTCGAGGGCGAGAAGGTGAAGCTGTCGGACTTTAGAGGAAAAAAGGTGCTCATCAACTTTTGGGCCACCTGGTGTCCTCCTTGCAGAGTAGAGATGCCGGTAATGCAAACATTTTATAGCGAGAACCGTGATAACAATGTCGTCATCCTATCCGTCGATGCGACGCATACCGAGGTCAGCCGGGTAGTGGTGGAATCGTTTCGGAAGCATTGGGGACTTACGTTTCCTTTAGTGCTGGATTCGGACGGGCAAGTGGGAAAAACGTATCAGGTCTCGGCCTATCCGGCAACGTACGTGTTGGATGAACAGGGGATTATCCGCAAAAAGCATCAGGGAGCTATGGACGAGGAGATGCTGAGAAAAGCGGTTCGCTAGGTGCTGGAGCCCCATCATTCCGGGAATTCAAATGAAAGCGGATAAAATTCATATTGCACAAATAAAAGCTTACATGATATGATTTGAAATATTGAAATTCAGTATATAGAAATAAGTTCATAATATAGAACTCAAGGAGGTATTCTTTATGGCAAATACAAGTATTATTTTGCGTGTGGAGCTAACTCATGGCGAAGTCACCTTCGGTGACGTGGCGGCAGCCATAAGCCGTGCAGGGGGAGACGTGACATCTATCGACGTTATCCGTGTCGGGAAGGAGTCCTCGATCCGGGATATCACGGTCGATGTTCAAGACTCGGCGGAAGCGCAAGTTGTTCAGGGGATCAAAGAGCTGCCTGGCATCAAGCTGATCAACGTATCCGACCGGACGTTCCTGGCGCACCTGGGCGGCAAAATTTCGATGACTCCAAACATGCCGATCAAGAACCGCGATGACTTGTCCCGTGTCTACACTCCGGGTGTAGCTCGTGTATGTACGGCAATTCATGAGGATCCGAATAAAGCGTACTCCCTTACGATCAAACGGAATACGGTAGCCGTGATTTCGGACGGTACGGCCGTGCTGGGTCTGGGAGATATCGGACCGGAAGCGGCAGCGCCGGTGATGGAAGGGAAAGCGATGCTGTTCAAGCAGCTTGCGGGGGTTGATGCCTTCCCGATTTGCTTGGATACCAAGGATACGGAGGAAATTATCCGGACCGTGAAAGCGATCAGCCCGATCTTCGGTGGAATTAATCTGGAGGACATCAGCTCTCCTCGCTGCTTCGAGATTGAATCCCGCTTGGCAGAGGAGCTGGATATCCCGGTATTCCACGATGACCAGCATGGTACGGCGGTCGTTGTAATGGCGGGCCTGCTTAACGCCCTAAGAGTGGTGGGCAAACCGATTGAGTCCGTCCGCGTGGTCGTTAACGGCATCGGCGCTGCGGGAGTATCCATCTGCAAGATGCTGCTGGCCGCCGGCGTAAACCGACTGGTACCGGTTGATCGTGACGGAGCGATTGTCCAAGGCGGAACGTACGAGCAGCCTATGTGGCAGTGGCTTGCCCAGCAGCCGCAGGTTGAATCGCAGCCGGGATCCCTGGCGGAGGTAATTCAGGGAGCGGACGTATTTATCGGCGTATCCCGCGCAGGATTGCTGAAGGTCGAATACGTACAATCGATGGCCCAAGATCCTATCGTGTTTGCTATGGCAAACCCGCAGCCTGAGATCGATCCGGAAATAGCGCAGCCGTATGTGCGTGTTATGGGAACGGGAAGAAGCGATTACCCGAACCAAATCAACAACGTGCTTTGCTTCCCGGGCATTTTCCGCGGAGCGCTTGACTGCCGCGCCCGCCGAATCAACGAAGAGATGAAGCTGGCCGCTGCCCGCGCTATCGCTTCGGTAGTAAGTGATGCGGAGCTGAATGAGTTGTATGTCATTCCGAGTATTTTCAATGAGCATGTGGTGACCAACGTGCGTCATGCCGTGATTGAAGCGGCCATTCAAACCGGCGTAGCCCGTCGTATTCCGAAGGATTTCCGCTGATTTGCGGATACTATGAGAAGATGATTATATAGTTATTTCAGGGATCTCCATAAGGGGATCCCTTCTTTAATTGTGGAGACAGTTGAAGGAGGATCGAGGCGTTTCCGGAGTGCAGATGAGAGGACTACAACGGATACCTGTTCTTTTTTTCGAGCTTGTACATATGATGATAAGGGCTTGATAGTCTCATATGGAGTTGGTTCGGATGGAACACATGGCGCTAAGCGGGATTATAGCCTCTTTATGTACGGTGATTGGAGCGATTCCCGCGCTTCTGTTCAAGCACGTATCGCATCGCAGAAGAGATAGTCTTCTGGCTTATACCGCGGGTATTATGGTGGCTGCTTCGACATACAGCCTTATCCCTTCCGCGCTGAAGCTTTCCAATCTCGCAGTGCTTGCCGCCGGCATTCTGGCCGGGACTGCGGTGCTTACTCTTATGGAGAAGGCGATTCCGTCCTCGGAATCGATGCGTTTTTCGAATAAGCAGGCCATGCAGGATAAATCGCTCTTCTTTTTGCTTGCCATGGGGCTGCACAACTTGCCGGAAGGCCTCTCCGTAGGTGTCAGCTATGCCAGCGAGCATACGGATTTGGGCCCTCTCGTTTCATTTGCCATTGGACTGCAAAATGTGCCCGAGGGCTTCTTAATCTCCTTCTTCCTCATCTCCCACCAGGTCAGTAAATGGAAGGCGGTTTGGCTAGCGGCCGGGACGGCCGTCATTGAGCTGGCCGCTTGCTTCGCAGGGTTTCATTTTACTTCGCGGATTAGTGGAGTTGTCCCCTATGGGCTTGCTTTTGCAGCCGGTGCGATGCTTTATGTCGTGTACAAGGAGCTGATCCCCGAAAGCCATGGCGACGGGCATGAGCGGCCGGCAACCTTTGCCTTCATAGCAGGGCTGCTGACCATGATCGGACTGACGCACGGCCTCCGGTAATCATAAGATAAAGAAATAAGCTGACTTCGTGGTGAAGTCAGCTTGTTTCGTTTGCTGCTGCTCGCCAACAGGCATTCAGCAGCTAAATCAGGACTGATTTTTGCGGAAGCTTTCCCGGTACTGTCCCGGTGTCATCCCTTCTTGCTTACGGAAAAAGCGGTTGAAGTTCTGCGGCTGATACTGCAGTCTTTGAGCGATATCTTTAATAGGCATATCGGTTTCGATTAACCACTTCTTGGCCATGGTGATGCGGAAGGCCGTGAGGTATTCGCTAAAGGTTTGACCGGTTTCCTTGCGAAACACGCTGCTCAGATAGTTCGCGTTATAATGCAGGTCCGCCGCACACTGCTCAATGGTAAGATCGGTATCGAACTGCTTGTGAATGCGGTCGAGGACCGTCTCGGATATGCTCTGGTACTGCGAGTCCAGCCGCTCGCGGAAGATTTGAATGAGAGGAAGAATAAGCCTCGACAGGAACCATTCCTCAATCTCCTTGCCGATGTGCAGCTTATTCAGCTCTTCGTAGAACGATTCTCCTCCAGGATTGAGCTGGTTAAGACGAATACCTGCCTCCTGAATCATGATAAGCAGATTATTCAGCAATCTCATAATGGGAACCTGGTATTCCTGCGGCGACATCTCATGCTTGAAAATTACCTGGAACAAATGCTCGAAATGCTCCATGACCTTCTCTTCGTCCGCCAAGCGGATAGCATCGAACATTTCGCTCTCTGTCAGCCATGGATAATCCAAGTTCATCTGGTGCTTGCCCGCGTTCATATTGGCATAATGAATGATAACGCCGACTCCCAGGTGAATGCGGTGCTTTAACGCCTCCAGTCCCTCCCGGTAAGCGATGCTTGTATGCTTCAGATCGTCGAACGGAAGGCTGATGCCGATGCTCATTTTCAGCTTCAGGACATTTTGAATCATCTGCTGTAAAGACTCCGTCAGGGAATAGATCCAGCTGTTATACTGCTCCGAATGACGTTCCTGCTGACCGACCAGGATAACGAGAGTTTGATCGATCGTGGCCGGCGGAAGGCTGAATTCCTTTGGAATCGTTTCCTCCGCAATGTTGCTGACGGCGAACAGGAGCAGGTCCAGATCGTCCTTCTCATAGGAGGTATTATCAAGCGTATCGATCTGGATAGTGATGACGGACATGACCTTCCAGTCGCTCAGCTTTTCAATGAAGCCGAGCTGCTCGATCTTCTCCATAATATCTTTACGGCGCATCGTTCCTTGAAACAGCTTCATCAGAAAAAGGTCCCTGGCTTGCTGATAATGCCGGTGCGTTTCCTGCTCCAATCGGCTTTTGGACAAGGACAGGTCCTGCATCGTCCGGCCGATAATGTCGAATTCGTTCAATCGCGGTCCGTTTATGTTCGAATCCTTCACAGGGATCTGCTTGATCATACGCCGGATGGGGCTATACATTCTCCGGGAGAAGATCCAGGCCACGGTCATAAAGACCAGAACGACAATCACGCTGATCAGAATAGTATAATTCCGTATTTTTACGGATTCCTTGGTGAGACTATCTATGGAAATAGCCGACATATAGATCCAGTTGTTGTAGGAGGACCGCAGATAGGTTGCCGTATATTTCTGCCCGTTAACCTCCGTTTGGAATTGATCGGAGGTCTTGTCGAAGATCGCCGGATTTTTGATGAAGCCCGTATTGATAGCATACCTTCCGATCATGGAAGGATCATTATGGTAAATAACCCGGTCCTGATCGTCCAAGATCATCACCGTTTCCGACTCCCGGGGCTTATAATTCAGGATACCCGGCATATTACACGATGAAATATTGGCAATAGCCAGTCCGTATTTATCCAGGTCCTGGGTAGGCAGCTTCTGGACAAGACTGATCGTATAAGGGCATGTGCTCGCATTGGCCTTCTCTTCACTGTAAAACCAAAGGCTCGGGTTCAGCACCCAGGATGTCGAGTTAGGAAGCATCATCTGATTGGCGATCTGGGAGCGATGGATGTACTGGTCCATCCGGTAAAAGCCGGAGTTTTTGAGCATCCAGTTTTGCTTCAGATTCACGATAACGACATCCTCCAGATTCGTATAGAACGACTGGGTATTGCTGATTTCCTTGCGCAAATCCTTATAGAGCATGAAATCCTGTTCGGTTAAGGGACGCCGCAGCGCCTCGGACATTACGGTAGAGTTGTTCAGCTGGTCCAGGGCATGATTGACGGTTTGCAGTGTCTGCTCTACATTGGAGTTCATTTGGGTCAATATTTGGAGCTGCTCCGAGTTGACCTGCTTTTGAATTTCTTTGGAAGATTTCATATAGGAGAAAAATCCTATAAATATAACGGGAAGCGTACACAAAATACAGCCGAACAGCGTCATTTTCGTTAAAAAGCTGTATTTTCTCATAGGTCGACCTCCCCTCGTAATAGTAAAATAAGCACAGCGCTTGATCCGCCGTTCAGCTTGATCTATCCGTTCCTCTTCCACACCGCCTCACGTTTGCGAGAGCAGGCCGGAAAGCGCTATTCTAATTGTAGCAAGGTTAAAGTTGTTATATCAATGCGTATTCATGACAAATATAACAAAATTTCGTCACGATAGGCCAGCTTTTCGACTTTTTTCGTGTATAATGAAATGTTAGAATGAGGTGGAAGGAGGATGGAATCATAATGAACCGCTGGTATTCCCCGCGTTGGATCCGACTGCTTGCGCTCGCCCTTCTGTCCGCCGTGCTTCTTAGCTCCTGTTCCTCGGGACAAAGCAGCTCCGAGTCGGAGAAGGACAAGCCGGTACCCACTCCTATCAGTATGATGGTGCCGTTGTTCCAGCCCAAGCCTCCTACGGATGAGCTGATGAATGAGCTGAATCAAAAAACGGGCGTGGAACTGAACGTTCAATGGGTCCCGGATGATATTTATACGAGCAAAATGCTGAATGCACTGGAAACGAATACATTAAAGCAGGTAACCTATGTCAGACAGATCGACTATAATTTGGTCAAAAATTCCATACGATCCGATATGTTCTGGGACATCGGCCCTTATTTGGACTACTACCCGAATTTGAAAAACCTAAGCAAGAAGACGCTGGACGAGACGAAGCTCGACGGCAAATATTACGGCTTGTACAATGAACGGTCCTCTTCCCGTCAGGGCATTATGATCCGCAAGGATTGGCTGGACCGGCTGCATCTCAAAGAGCCGTCCACGACCGAGGAGCTGTACCAGGTCATCAAGGCGTTCACGCTGGACGATCCGGACGGCAACGGGAAGCAGGATACGATCGGATTGACCGACCGCAATGATTTGGTGTACGGCGCTTTCAAGACCTTAAGCTCCTATTTCGGGACGCCGAATAACTGGCTGTTATCCGGGGGTACCTTTATTCCGGACTTCGCAACGCCGGAGTATATGGATACGATGAATTTTGTGAAACGACTATACAGCGAGAATATTATGAACAAGGATTTCCCTGTGGCCAGCAAGCAGGTACAGCGGTATATGATGATCAGCGGGAAGGCAGGCGTCTATATCGGCAGCCTATCTGATGCGCCGCGAATGCTTGAAGAGATGAAGCAGGTGAACTCTAACGCCGAGATGGCGCTCGTCAATCGTATCCAAGGACCCAAAGGGTATGGGATCTGGTCGATTCCGGATTACAGCGGATTGTTCCTTTTCTCCAAGAAAGCGATCAAGACGCAGGAGGATTTGAAGGCGATTCTTGCTTTTTTTGACAAGACCATGAATAAGGATATTGCCAATCTGATGCTGTACGGTCAGGAAGGAAGGCATTATGTATTGAAGGACGGACAAGTGGCCGTTCCCCCGGATATGTTCCAGCGCATGAATGCAGAGGTTCGTCCCTTGCTGTCGCTTATGATTGCGAATATCAGCAACCCGAATTTGCTGAAGCAGAGCGAAACGGACCAGGAGCCTATCCTTCAGCAGGTGAATAAGCTTGTCGCCGATAACGATAACATCTTGATTCATGATCCGACCGTAGGCTTGTCTTCTCTATATTACGATGCCCATGGGACGGAATTAGCCTCTATCATGACCAATGCAACCTATAACTACATTCTCGGCAAGATTGATGCCGCCGGCTTCCGGAATGAAATTGAAATCTGGAAGAGCAGGGGCGGATCCCAGATCATTAAAGAGTTCGAAGAATCCTATAGCAAAAGCAAGTCGAATAACCCATATACGTCACGCTAGCGTAACCTGCCAAGTTCTTCTTGGCGGGTTTTTTAAACTTTTATCATCGGGATTCTCCCGCAAAATATGAATTTAGCCGGGATGTTCAGGTCCCGCTTTGTGGAGATTTTTGTCTATTAACTACCAAATGTTGGGGGAATGGATATCCTCTCGATCATACCCTGCTGATCGTCCTGGTTCTACGTACCTGTTCTAGTAGGAGGAATGTAAGGGTGCTGAATGGGCCCAAAAGACTTGAAAGCGGTCCTCAACAAGACTATCTTTAGCCCCGGCAGCGTGTAGATTTCGTCATTACATAGGGGCTATATCAGGTTAATTTCTGCATATAAGATAGGCGCAAACCCGCGCCGTTACTGGGTTTATAAGATGTGAGTCAGGGATAATGTACGAAATCTGAATTAAGGGTTACATTATAACTCGAAAAGAGAACAAGCAGTTACGTACAAACCTTTTGAACAACTTTGAACCATATAGTGATGAAATTGGGAGGAAGAGAAAATGAGTAAATCTTCAAAAGATTTGAAATGGATCAGTGCAGTATGTACCCTTGCTCTTGCCGGTTCCGTCATTGCAGGCTGCAGCAGCAGTAAAGGTACGGATTCTAACGGCGCAGCATCAAACTCGAACGGTAACAATAATGGACCGGTTAAAATTACGGTGATGGCCGATCTGCAATCTCCGGAAGTACCATCCGATAAAATCGAAAAATTGCTGGAACAAAAAACAAACTCCGAGCTTGATATTCAATGGGTTCCGGATGGTTCTTATGATGAGAAATTCCAAGCGGCGTTTGCAACAGGCTCCCTGCCGCAAGTGGTTTACCTTAAAAACCAGGCTTCCTTCATCTTGATGAGAGATGCAATCAAGAACGGCCAATTCTGGGAAGTAGGTCCTTATTTGAAGGATTATCCGAATCTGAAGAATCTGGATCCAAAGGTTTTGAAAAACACGGAAGTCGGGGGCAAAATCTACTCCCTGTACCAGGAAAGACAACCGGCTCGCTCCGGCTTGATCTATCGTAAAGACTGGGCGGATAAATTAGGTATTCCGGCTCCGCAAACCGTCGATGACTTGTATAACATGCTTAAGAAATTTAAAGAAGCCGATTTGGCGGGCGGCGGCAAGACGATTCCTTTGGCTGACCGTAACGATTTGATCTACGGCTCGTTCAAAACCGTCTCCATGTACTTCGGCACTCCGAATGGCTGGGGAGTTCAAGACGGCAAGCTGACACCGGAATTTATGACCCCAGGCTACATGGATACGCTGAAGTTTTACAAAAAGCTGCGTGACGAAGGCTTGATCAACCAAGACTTCCCTGTAACAAGTAAAACCGACCAGCAGAACCTGATGTACACAGGCAGAGCCGGAGCCTACATCGGAACTATGGGCGATGTAAAAACAATGCAAGAGAAAACAGAGAAAAACATCCCTGAAGCGAAATTTGATGTAGTTAACGAAATTAAGGATAAATCCGGTAAAAACATTACTTGGGGACTTCCAGGCTACGGAACCGTTGTTCTGTTCCCTAAATCCTCCGTTAAAACCGAGAATGATCTGAAAAACATCCTGAACGTCATGGATAAGTTCTATTCGCCGGAAGTTGCTAACCTGTTGAAATACGGTGTGGAAAACGAGCATTACACGATGAAGGACGGCAAGGTATTGCCTTCTACGGACAGCAAGCTTGTAGAGAAAGAAGTAAGACCTTACTTGAACATGGCTCTGTATGAAACAACGAACATTACGCCTTCTTTCTACACATTGCCGGTTGCTGAGAAAGCAAACACCCTGTCCAACGCAGCTGCGAAATTCATGGTTACTGATCCTACAGTGTCGTTGGATTCCAAAACGTATAACGAAAAAGGCGCAAGACTGCAGGATCTGATCAAAGACGCAACGTACCAATATGTTATGGGCAAAATTGATGACGCCGGTTACCAAGCAGCTATCAAGAAATGGCAAAACGATGGCGGTCAAAAAATCATCGATGAATTTAACGAACAATATAAAAGCGTTGGTGGCAAATAAGAAGGTCCCATAAGAGGTGGTTTAGGGCGAAAGGCTGCTGGAACAGATCGGCAGCCTTAGCCTATCTCGATTGCATTTTCCGATTGCTAACGATAGAAAGGAATGAACGTAATGAATAATACGGCTGCTGAGTCTAATCCCGTAGTTGTTCCAAAGCCTCAAAGCGGTCTCTGGAAACGTGTCGTTCGCAACCGTTATATTTATCTAATGATATTGCCGGGCTTTCTCTATTTTCTGATTTTTAAATACATTCCTATGTTCGGCCTGGTGATTTCATTTCAGGATTACCAGCCCTATAAGGGAATCATGGGCAGTGAATGGGTCGGACTGAAGCACTTCGAACGATTGTTCACCGATTCGGAGTTTTGGAATATATTCAAAAACACATTAGTTGTCTTTGTCGTCAATATCGTATTTTATTTCCCCGTACCGATCTTGCTGGCACTTATGCTTAATGAAGTCGCCAGTTCGTATTTCAAGCGGGTTGTGCAAACGATTGTGTATATCCCGCATTTCTTGTCATGGGTTATCGTCGTATCCATTTCCTTCGTTATGCTGACGATGGATGGCGGTCTTATTAACGAGCTGATTGCTTATTTCGGCGGACAGCCGATCAATTTCCTCATGAGCGAGGAATGGTTTAATCCGATTTATGTCATTCAGGTGATTTGGCGCGAAGCGGGCTGGGGAACGATTGTTTACTTGGCGGCCATGGCGGCTATCGACCCGGGCTTGTATGAAGCGGCGCGGATGGATGGAGCCGGACGTTTTCGTCAAATCTGGCATATCACACTTCCGAGTATCCGTAGTGTAGTTATCGTTCTATTGATTCTGAAAATTGGTAACGTCCTGGATACCAGCTTCGAGCATATTTATCTGCTGCTCAACTCCATGAATAAGAACGTAGCAGAAATCCTTGATACTTATGTCTATACAACCGGTTTGAAGCAAGGGCAATACAGCTTCAGTACCGCTGTCGGCTTGTTCAAATCCGTTATCGGCCTGCTTCTGGTGATGTTCTCCAACTGGCTGGCTAAGAAATTCGGCGAGGACGGAATCTACTAAGCCGTTACTTCAAAGGAGGCATCAAAATGGTTCAAGATAAAACGTTTGCCAGCCGTTTATTCGACTTTGTCAATATTACGCTCCTTGTCATCGTCTCGCTGCTCATGCTCCTGCCGTTCCTTCACGTGGTTATGGGCTCGTTCACTACAGCGGAAGAGATGGCGCGCAAGCCGTTCGTATTGATTCCAAGTGAATTTACGCTGAGCGCTTATCAATATATTTTATCGACGGGAACACTCTTTAAAGCATTGGCTGTATCTATTGGCGTTACCGTTGGCGGTACCATCATCAGTATGTTCCTGACGTCGCTCATGGCATACGGTCTGACAAGAAGAGACTTGGATGGCCGTACTACCGTTAACCTGATGATCGTATTCACCATGTTGTTCAGCGGCGGCTTGATCCCATCCTTCCTTGTCGTGAAAGCTATGGGTTTGATTGACAGCTACATGGCAATGATTTTGCCTAGTGCAATCAGCGCGTTCAATCTGATCATTCTGCGCAGCTTTTTCCAAGGACTGCCGGATGGGATTGAGGAATCTGCCAAAATCGACGGCTGCGGCGATTTCGGAATTTTGTTCAAAATCGTTCTGCCTTTGTCCCTGCCATCCTTGGCCACTATCTCTTTGTTCTATGCGGTAAACTACTGGAACTCCTATTTCCACGCCATTATGTTCATTAATGATGCGTCGAAATGGCCGATTCAGGTTCTGCTGCGTCAAATCGTTATCGCGGCGAGCGGATTGGCTGCAGATACGGGTAACGATTTCATCAAACCGCCTGAGCAAACGATCAAGATGGCCGTTATCGTGGTATCGACTCTCCCAATATTGATCGTATATCCTTTCTTGCAAAAATATTTCGCCAAAGGTGCTTTGGTCGGTTCTGTCAAAGGGTAATTTCCATCCTGGCGAGACAGAGGACGTGCCTCTACAGCCTGGGTATGAAATGACGAACGCCCCTATTAGACTGCTGCATGCAGAAGTCTTACAGGGGCGTTACTGTTCTATGATGCAATGAAAGGTCCGTGCTTCAAGGCAAAAAGCCTGCTTGGCTGACCAGGATCTGGTTTTCGGGGAAATGAGCCTTCAGCCTATTCCATACGCGCTCATAAGCGCTTCGGTCATACCATTCGGTCATGCCGAGCTCCTCGTAGATACGGCGAATGCCAAGCCGCTCGGTCCGTTTGCCGAGACTTCCGTCACCCATGAAGAAGTCATCGATGCACACCCGATCGACGACCTCGGCAAGCCGTTCGGCGAACCGATCCGAGGAAGGCAGTACCGGAGAGATAGCAGCCTGTACATCCAGACCCTCCGCTGTAAGCTGCTTCAACGCTTTCATTCTTGCCGCCAAAGGCGGCGCTGACGGGGTGAACGCACGTCTCATCGGCTCCAGATCGGTCTCCACCGTGACGCTGACCCGGACGTGCTCCTTCATCTGAAGCAGCAGATCGATATCTCGCGTGACGAGAGGGCTGCGTGTCTGCAGGAGAAGAAAATCGGGCGGTGTCTGCACCATCGCTTCCAGCAGGGAGCGGGTGAGCCGCTCGCGGTACTCTACAGGCTGATAAGGGTCCGTACTGGACGACATGAAGATCGTTACGGGACCTTTGCGCCGCGCCTTGGTAAGCTCCTTTGACAGGATTGCGGCAGCCCCTTCCTTAATATCGACCCAGGTTCCCCAGGGCTCTGAACGGAACTTGGCTACCGGCATTTCCCGCACATAGCAGTAGGAGCAGGAGAATGCGCAGCCTGTATAGGGATTCAGTGTATGGCTGTATCCGGTCAAGTAACCGCCGGCTGGATTAAGTAGCGTCTTGGGAGCTTTATGTGTAAGGGTCGGCTGCATCAATGATCACCTCCAGGGTTGATAGATGAGGAAGCGCGCTGCTGCGAAAGGCGAGTGTAAGTTTCGGCTGCCAGCCGTACCTTACATTATAGCAAAAAAAGCACTCGCAGAGGGATTGTTCCCGGACACCCGGATTGGCCGCAGCAAAAAAGAAAGCCCTCGGCACCCGGCGGGCAGAAGGCTTAAACATCGACTATTCCATATCTTCAACGGTTTCCATGTCGTTATCGGTTTGTTCCACGGCAATGACTTTTCCGGTGTTGGCGTCGACCTTAACCTCCATCACCTGCGAATGCTTATCTTCAATGAAGACGTTGTAGACGACAGTGCCATCTTCGATCCCGAGCATAACTTCCTGTACTTTGCCGTCTACCTTTTTCTTGGCGATGGTGACGCTTTGGTCTTTTGTAATTTTGGCCTGCTTCTGAAGCTCCGCCTGTTCTGCCGCGACTTGTTCATCATAATTCATCATTTGTTCAGACTCTGCTGGAGCCGGGACCGAAGCAGGATCCGCAGAAGCCGGATGAGACAAGATCATGCCTGCACCGATAATAAGAGCCGTGACAGCGGCCCATCCCCATACTTTGTTGTTCATCTGACTGCCTCCTTGAAAAGATGATCAATAGTGGTACTAGCTATATCATATCCACAAAAAATGGGAGCTATCGCTTCAAATGACGCTGTAGGGGATGGTAATAATATGCAAAAGAAGGCCAGAAAAGGGACGGCAAGCACGGAAGCAAACTAGGATGCCTCCATGAAAATGTCAGAAAAAGACGGCCGCACAGGGCAGCCGTCTCTCATGAATTGCTTATGGGAACGAATTAGTCGGAATGATGATTGGTAGGCATCGCTTCCGGAGATGTCAGTTTATCGTAGAAGTCTACGTATTTATCTTTATCATCGCTTGCGCGAAGAGCCATGGCGGCACGAGGATGCTCGTTCAATACGCCGGCAATCATGTAAGGAACGATGTAGCCCCACTCGACTTTCTCGCGCATAGGCACCAAATGTCTCTCAATCAGATCCAGAACCGGACGTACTTCGTATTTCGGATTTTTCAGGTAGCTTACCAGCAGCTCGGTAGGGCAGTTACCTGCCGCACGGCCCATGCCGAATACGGAAGCATCGAGGAATTGCACACCCTTGCTTGCGCCCATAATCGTGTTCGAGAAGGCAAGCTGCATGTTATTGTGCATATGAAGGCCGAGCTGCTTCTCAGGAAGCAAACGTTGGAATTTGGCAACGAGGTAATCAATATCGCTGTAATCCATGCTGCCGTAAGAGTCTACAATGTAGACGACGTCAACCGGGCTTTTGTTGATTTCTTCGAAAGCTTCGGTCAGCTCATTCTCCATCACGTGGGACAGCGCCATAATGTTAATGCTGGTCTCATAGCCGTAGCTGTTGAATTTGCGTACCAGCTCGAGCGCTTTATCTACATCCTTGATGTAAGTAGCTACGCGGATCAAATCAAGCTGACTTTGCTCGCGAGGGAGGATGTCGTTCTCGTCTACACGGCCGATATCGACCAAAGCGGACAGCTTGGTATCGGTTTTGTTAGGGATAACTTCCTTCAAGAAATCTTCGTTCAGGAAGCGCCACGGGCCAGCATCGGCACCTTTAAGCAGCTTGGCGGAGTTTTTATAGCCGATTTCCATATATTCGACGCCGGCTTCGCTCAAGCCCGCATACATATCTTGTACCATTTTTACGCTAAAATCCCAATTGTTGACGAGACCTCCGTCACGAATCGTGCAGTCCAAAATTTTGTGATTCATACCTCTTGTCATAATATGTGCTCCTTTTCTCGTTGTGGCGGAGTCAGCCCGGCAAAGAAACCGTATGGCGGGCGATGCTGGCCACCTTATAATACTTCGCTACTTCGAAGCTTTTTGGCTTTCAAGCGATAAAGTGGTATTTTCTAACCCTATCATTACACATCATTAACTACTTGTCAATGATAACAAAACAATGGTCAATTGACAAACATTATATGTAAATTTGGGGACTTCAAGGCAGCCCGTTTTTAAGGAAAAGACGGGGGAACTCCGCATTCCTTTCGGGGAGAGACGCTCATTGACCCTTGGCCGGGACAGGTGATAAAATGTGGGGAATAGAATTTTGAAACAAGGTTCATTATTGTGAACTTATTTTTTGTATAGTAAGGCTCAACCGCGGCAAAGCACAATCGCAGTGAAGCATATTTATGCCATGAATAATAATAATGGGGGCTATGTAAGCCATGGATAAAAAATATTGGGTGCCCGCTCTGGACCGGGCTCACCGTGTACTTCGCGAAATCGCTGAAGAGAGGGGAAGGCTCAAGCTCACTGATTTGTGCCAGCGGACCCATGTCAGCAAGAGCACAATGTTTTCTCTGCTTCAGACAATGGAGGAATTAGGCTGGATTGAGAAGGATGCAGCGGATTCCTATGGACTCGGCGGTTATTTCGGCTGGCTTGGCAGCGCGTATTTCCAGCAATTTAATTTGATTGACCTATTCAAGCGGGAAGCGCCCGCGATCATGAGGGAGATCGGAGAATCCGTTCAGCTTGCGAGGCTGGAGGGCACGGAGGTCGTCTATTTGGCGAAGGAAGCGGCCCCGACGCCGGTGCAGGTCAATTCCGGACCGGGCTCAAGGTTCCCCGCTCATGCCACGGGTCTCGGCAAAGTCATGCTGGCCGGAGTGGATGAGGAGATGTGGGGACGCCTGTATCCGTCCGAGACTCCGTTAGCTCAGCTGACCCCTTACACTATCGTTTCGATTGAGGCATTGAAGAAGCAGGTACAGCAGGCGAGACTGGAGGGGGTGGCTTGCGATGAACAGGAGGCTGTTATGGGCTTCTGCTGCGTTGCCGCCCCTATTAAGCAGCCTGGGGGAGAGGTTTGCGGAGCAGTCAGCATCTCCATG
Source organism: Paenibacillus sp. OAS669 (assembly GCF_014873645.1). NCBI lineage: Bacteria > Bacillati > Bacillota > Bacilli > Caryophanales > Paenibacillaceae > Paenibacillus > Paenibacillus sp. OAS669. Next base: position 51,899 of record NZ_JADBDR010000007.1, on the reverse strand, counting down.
CCTCTCCATGAGTGGGAGCGGAAGAGGGTCCTGGCCGGGACATTAGCCGTGACATTGGCGGAGAAGCTCGCCTACGGCGGCCGAGATTAACGGAGCCTGAGGATTAGGATTTATTAAACACATACATATTTAATGGTCGAAAGGAAGGTACCTCATGAGGCTTAAGTATAATCTGTGCTTTATCCGTGAAGGTGACCGGCTGCTGATGCTGAACCGGCATAAGTCTCCCTTGCTTGGGCTCTGGAACGGTGTAGGCGGTAAGCTGGAGCCGGAGGAATCCCCCTGTGAGAGCGTCCTTCGGGAGGTGCGTGAGGAGACCGGGATCATATTGGCTGAGGCGCATTTTGGCGGGATTGTTACTTGGGAAGTCGACGGCAAGCCCAGCGGCGGAATGTATGTGTACCTGGCCGATATGCCTCCCGGGAGAGGGAAGGACTTTGACCATCCGGTCGGGATGGCCGAGGGGATATTGGCATTCAAGCCTATCGAATGGGTCATTCATCCGGATAACCAGGGAGTCGCCAATCATCTCCGGCATTTCCTGCAGCCCATGCTGAATCTGGAGGAGCCTCGGGAATACCGGTGTATCTTCCGCCAAGGGCAGCTGGTCGAATGCTTTCCTCTTCCTCTGGAGGCAGCTTACGCCATAGGCGCATAATCATCTTCGCATAAAAAAGGAAGCCGACATCGTTGAACAACGGGGTCGGCTTTTTGGCGTGTTCTTATTCGACCTACGGAACTTTCAGAAGGGAAATGCTTCCTATCACAGGCAGAGGCTTCAGCTGCCCGTTGGCCGATTGCAGAATCCCTATAATGACAAGAACCAATGTGGCCAAATTGGCAATCGGAAGCAGGATCCAGCCGATAAACGGAATAAAGCCGAGCACAATATTGCAGGCGATGCTGAACAACAGCAGAACAAGTCCCTGATTGGCATGGTACATGGCGAATCGGGATTGTCTCGCGGCAAGCAGCGGAATGAAAAATATAATATAAGCGGCCACAGCAAGCCATTTGTTCTGATGGACATCAGCGGGATCGACCCCGGACGGAGCGTCTGCCGCAGGGTAGCCTCTTTCATCGTCGTTCAATGGGCTCAATGCACACACCTCTTTCTAATAAGAAGAATGGTCATGCCTGAATCGTTTTGTAACCAATTTATGCAAGGGATTTCAAGCGTATGTCTGTTTGCGGAAAAAGGAATAGTTTGGCGCGTCCGCGGGGAATCTAAGCCAAACCATCTTTTTCATGAAAGGAACGAACCGAATGACGGGTGTGCCTATCTTTTTTGAGTTTGAAAATGAAAAGTCGGCTTTGCTGGCCAAAGAAACGCTGGAGGAGCTCGGGTACCATACGGGACTGCACCGGGAATGGAAGCTGCCTGCGCTGCATATCGATGTCGAGAACAACGATCTGACCTCGGCATTGGAGATTGCCCAGGCGCACGGGGGCAGGCTGAAGGAAATGGAAGGTGCCGCAACGGAAAGCGATACCTACGCGATGGCTTATAATGAAGCCGATTATATCTCCATCCCGGCCCATTTGATCAATGAAGATCTAATGGAGAACGACAGCACGACAGCGGATACATTCCCGGGCGTTGCTGCAGGAGAGTCGGATTCGGGCAATGGCCATCCGGTATTTGATCCTTCCACTGACGATTACAACTATTTTGATGCCGGAGTCCGATTATAAGGGCAGCTGGTTGAACAAGGGATCAGCAATAAAGCCAGGCAGCGGCCTCACGCCCACAATGCGGAGGCTGCTCTTTCTTTTGTCAGGATTTCTATTGGAGCGCTATCCCGTATCTTCTATAGATATAGACTAGAAATTAGCTTGGGTGAAAAAGATTTGCCTTAGAAAACAAAGTTGCGCTGTCCCTATTTTTCGTTGCTAGGAAAACACTGTTTCTCTAAACCCACACAAGTTTCGTTTGTTATGATGGGGTTCGGTCAAAAAGCAGCGTATTTTTCGATAAAGGAAGCTTGGGGGAGAATCAACGTGGACACATACGATAATCTGAAGCAGGGCGAGAGAGGCGCATGGGTCAGTATCATTGCCTACATTATTTTATCCGCATTCAAAATCACTATGGGATACCTGACAGGCTCAGAAGCGTTATCAGCGGATGGGATTAACAATACAACCGACATTATCGTATCTCTTGCCGTACTTATCGGCCTGCGGATCTCGCGCAAGCCGCCCGACCACGACCATCCGTACGGTCACATGCGTGCGGAAACGATCGCCTCTATGGTGGCGTCCTTCATTATGTTCGCTGCCGGTATCCAGGTGCTGATTCAGTCCGGCCAGAGCTTCTTCGAAGACAAGGGACAGGCTCCGGACATGATAGCCGCATGGATCGCCCTGATATGTGCTGCGTGCATGTGGTTCGTTTACTTATACAACAGCCGTCTGGCCCGCAAAATCAACAATCAGTCGCTGATGGCCGCCGCTTACGATAACCGGTCGGATGCGCTCGTCAGTATTGGGGCCGCCGTCGGCATATTCGGAGCGCGCCTCGGAATGCCTATTCTTGATGCCATTGCCGCATTTGCGGTAGGGATCGTTATTTGCAAAACGGCCTGGGATATTTTCTACGAAGCCACTCATGCCCTGACAGACGGCTTCGATGAAGAGAAGCTGACCATGTTCCGCGAGACGGTCGGCGATACCCCCGGGGTCAAAGGAATCAAGGACATTAAAGCTCGTGTACACGGCAGCAGCGTGCTTCTGGATGTTGTCGTAGAGGTCGCAGCGGAGCTGAGTGTGGAGCAAAGCCACGATATTAGCGATGAAATCGAAAGACGCATGAACAAGAAGCATCAAATCGAGAACGTACACGTTCATATTGAGCCGTATTCAGGCAGCTGTTAATTTGTCCTTATGAGTTTGTTTAAGCCGCAGCATGGTTTCCTGCGGTTTTTTGCTATTCTGTAAAGGAAACACCCGTTAACCGGCAGTACCAGTAAAATATTGGATATGACAATAAACGTGACATGGGTATTGAAATCTGAATAAAACGAATATATAATAAATTTAACGAAAATTTCGCTATATTATCTATTAATGGTTTACGCTCGTTCCTGACGCTTTCATTTTCAATGAAAACGGTCAAAGGAACGGTTATCTCAGGTAAATAAGAAAGCGATTTCAAATGCTTAACCAGCTTCTTCCTATTAGGCCAAGCAAGCGAAGAAGGGCATATTGAAATGGATGGAATCCCTGCGAGATGACCGTGACATGGGGCAAGCAAGCTTTTGAGCCGTTACTAGATAGCTGAGAGGACAACCGGGGATAGTTTGATTCGGTCACCCTGCAACCGCATCATACGACCTACACACTATTGATCAGGGGGAACTAAATATGGAAAAGGCTGCAAATCCAGTGGTTGGCGCAAACGAATCAGGCTTGTTTAAATGGGTGGAACGTGTAGGCAACAAGCTCCCGAGCCCATTCATCTTGTTTATCTATTTGATCCTCATCTTGATGGCGGCTACTGCATTATTATCGTATTTTCACGTCGCTGCGTTCGATCCGATCAAGAAGGAACCTGTCTATGTGAAAAATCTTCTGAGCAAGGAAGGCATTCAATGGATCGTCATGAACGTGACCAAAAATTTTGCGGCCTTCACACCGCTTGCCTCAATCCTATCGTTGGTGATTGGCGTCGGGCTGGCGGAAAAGGTCGGCTTGCTCGAAGCGGTTATGCGTAAAATGACGACCCGGGTCAGCGCCAAGTATGCGAGCTACCTTGTCGTATTCATTGCCTTCTTCAGTCACGTGTCCTCGGATGCGGCGCTGGTGATTATGCCCCCTTTGGGAGCCCTCATCTTCCTGGCTGTGGGACGCCACCCGGTTGCAGGACTTCTTGCGGCCATTGCCGGTGTAGGCTCCGGGTTTACGGCCAATATTCTTATCGTGACGACGGATGTGCTGCTGTCCGGCATCAGCTCGGATATCGCCAAATCGGTCAATCCCGCAATGACGGTTAACGTCACGGACAACTGGTTCTTCATGATGACCTCGGTTATTGTACTGACGATTGTTGCAGCGCTCATTACGGATAAGTTCATTGAACCGCGACTCGGCAAGTACGAAGGAAGCAAGGACAAGCAACTGGAGAAGCTGACTGACGAGCAGAACCGGGCGCTTCGCACGACCGGTATCGTGGCCCTGATTTTCATTGCCATCATGGCGATTCTCGTTGTTCCTCAAGGAGCCCTGCTGCGTGATCCGAAATTGGGTACGGTCATACCTTCGCCGTTCATGTCAGGCATTGTGCCCATCATTATTTTGTTTTTCCTTACGATAGCGGTTACCTACGGGATCAAGATGAAGCTGATCCAAAGCCAGAACGACATTCCGAAGCTGCTTGTCAGCCCGATGAAGGGGATGGCCGGTTTTATCGTGATGGTGTTCCCTCTATCGCAATTCGTCGCCTTCTTTAACTGGAGTAACATGGGGAAATTCATGGCTCTGGGGATTACAGACTTCCTTGAAAATATGAACATGACCGGCATTCCGGTCGTTATCGGCTTGATGTTTTTGTCCGCATTGCTTACGATGTTTATTGCCAGCGGCTCGGCGATCTGGTCGATTCTGGCGCCGGTCTTCATTCCTTTGTTTATGGCGCTCGGCTATCACCCTGCGTTTGCTCAAATCGTGTTCAGGGTTGCGGATTCCTCGGTCATTCCGTTTGCTCCGATGTCGCCGTTCCTTGCGCTGTTCCTCGGCTTTTTGCAGGAATATAAGAAGGATGCGAAGCTCGGTACGTATTTCTCATTAATTTTGCCTTATCCTATCGCATTTTTTATCATTTGGACGCTGCTGCTCGTTATCTGGTTTTTCCTTGGACTGCCGATCGGGCCGGGTGTATATCCGAAGATGTAACAACAATGGAAAATATAGAAAAAGATTTAAAAGGAGCTGGAGACGTTGGACATTATTGCCGTACGACGTGATTTGCATGAACATCCCGAGGTCGGATTTACCGAATTCCGCACCGCTTCCAAGGTTGTGGAGATGCTGACCGCATGGGGGTATGAAGTGATCTATGGACAAGATGCGCTGGATGGTCCGTCCCGCCGGGGACTTCCGTCAGACAGCGTGCTGGAAGAAGCTTATGAGAGAGCGCTGCGTGACGGAGCAAATCCGGATATCGCAGCGCGAATGAGAGGCGGCTATACGGCTGTCATCGGGATTAAGAAGGGGCGTGCGCCGGGACCGACGGTAGCCTTCCGGTTTGATATGGACGCTTTGCCGATTCGGGAAAGCGATGAGGAAAGCCACTTTCCTCAAGCGAACGGCTTCCGCTCCAAGTATGAAGGCAATATGCATGCCTGTGCCCACGACGGCCATACGACCATCGGTCTGGGACTGGCAGAGAAGCTGGCCGACGGCGATTTCTCCGGTACGGTGAAGCTCATATTCCAACCGGCTGAAGAAGGGGTTCGAGGTGCTTATTCCATCGTGCAAAAAGGGCATCTGGATGACGTCAATTATTTATTTTGTCACCATCTGGGCACGGATGTGCCTACAGGGGAGATGCACGGCGGCTCCTACGGCTTCCTGGCAAGCACCAAGCTGGCCGCACATTTCTATGGCACAGCTTCCCATGCGGGAGCTACTCCGGAGCAGGGCCGCAACGCGCTGCTTGGCGCAGCAACAGCAACCCTGAACATCCATGCGCTGCCTCGGTTCAGCACGGGCTCGACACGCATCAACGTCGGGGTGCTGCAGAGCGGAACGGCCGCTAATATCGTTCCCGATTATGCCAAAATGATCATCGAAACCCGTTCCATCTCCGAGGAAACGAACAGTGAGCTGGAGCGCCGGGTTCGCAATATTATCGCGAGCAGTGCGGCCATGCATGAGCTGACCTATAAGATAGAGGTCATCGGCGCGGCGATTCCGATCGTCTGCGATGAAGAGCTCGTTACACTGGCGATGGAGGAAGCGCGGCAAGTGGAGGGCTTTACTTCCATTAAAGCAGGGGAGCCAAGCTCGGCCGGAAGCGAGGATGCCAGCTTCATGATCCGCAGGGTGCAGGAGCTGGGCGGCAAGGGAACGTACATGATCATCGGTTCGAATTTGCCGGCTCCGCATCATCATCCGAAGTTCGATATCGAGGAGGAAGTGCTTCCCTGGGGCATTGAGCTGCTGAACCGGATCGCCAGAAGAGTGTTGAAATAATTCATGTTGTAAAGGATTCAATCAACTTCGCAGAAAGGGGCTCTCCTCGGATAAGGAGGAGCCTCTTTTTTCTTCAGCCCCATCCTGTAATGAAAGTGACTCTGTAAAGCCAGCAACTCCAGTCGCCACCCCTAGCTTCTCCTTTTCCCGAATACGGGGGAACTTGCTATAATAGAATCATCTTCTAGCTGAACTAAAGAAGGAGCAAGAGCAGTGATGTATAAATTCGGCGTTGTAGGACCCGTTCCATCCGTTGAGAAAATATTGGACGTTTCCAAGGAAAGTCCATACGAAATTGAATTTATTCCGCTTCCTTACGTTAACCCGCAGGAAGTGAAGGCTATCATAGAGCAGCATCGGCACGAGGTGCACGGCTGGTTCTTCTCCGGTCCCATACCGTATCTCCGGTCCAAGGAATTGCTCCATACCGATGCGAACGTCGTTTATTGCAAGCCTACCGGGGCGAGTCTGTTCAAGAGCTTGCTGGAGCTGTCCCTCTATCGCCGTGAGGTATCCACACGGATCTCTATTGATATGATCTATACGGAGGATCTCGATTTACAGGAATCGTTATTGGAAGCGGGCTTTCCGATGGAGCAGACCTATATTAAAATGTTCGATCAGCATACGGATCCGGATGAGCTGGTTGAGTACCATCTCAAGCTGTGGAGAGAAGGGAAAATCGACGGTGCCCTAACATGCATGACCTATGTGTATCAGGCATTGCAGGGACAAGACTTCCCGGTATACCGTATCGGGATGACGCAGCAGGACATTCGCCTGGCTGTCAAAATGATCCATGAGCAGGCTAAAAGCTCCTTTTTTAAAGATACCCAGATCGGTGTAGAAATCATTGAAATCGATCAGTTCGACCAGATCTCCGAGAAATCCGGCACTCGTTATCATCTGCAGCACCTGGAGCTGAAGATCAAGCATGCGCTGCTGCTGCTCTGCGAGAGAATCGACGGCTCCCTGCTTGAGAACGGCAACGGGAGATATCAAATATTCAGCTCCCGCGGGGCTATCGAGCGGGAACTGGAGATGCTGAGGGAGACGGTGAAGCATCTGTCTCTGGAGGCTAACGTTCCGGTAGCCGTAGGCATCGGCTTCGGCACTACGGCCTTTTCGGCCGAGAACCATGCGCGGAGGGCGGTGCAGCATGCCAAGGAGAAGGAAGACAGAGGCATTGTCATCGTGCAGGAGAACGGGGTTATAGTCGAAGCCGCAGGAGAAGAGGAGGAGCTCACATACGCTTATCGCACCAATAACAAGGAGCTGCTGGAAAAGCTGGCGCAAGCGAACATCAGCGCCAAGACATACAACAAGATCGAAGCACTTGTGCAGCGTATGGGCTGGGACGGGTTCACGACCGCAAGTCTGGCCTCTCATTTATCCATGACGATACGCAACGCGCAGCGGATTATGGGAAGCCTGGTCGAATACGGGCTTGCCGAGGTCGGCGGCGAGGAGCTTCATTCGGTACGCGGGAGACCAAGCAAAATATACCGCCTAACCTCCGGATTGAAATAAACGGTGAGAAGTCCTATAATATTAATAAGCGTAACTTTCGTTAATTATTCGTTTATTAAATGTGAGGGACTGATGAAGATGAAGCCAACAGAACGGCTTTCAGCCATTATCGAGCAGAAGAGAGAGACCTTCATTCATCTCAGTGACTGTATTTGGGATTACGCGGAAACCCGCTTCGAGGAATTCCGCTCCGCGGAGCTGCTCTGTCAAGCATTGGAGCAAGAAGGCTTCACCGTGGAGAGAGGGGCAGGAGGCATTCCTACCGCTTTTGTCGGAAGTTATGGAAGCGGTTATCCTGTTGTTGGACTGCTGGGCGAATTCGATGCACTGTCCGGCTTAAGCCAGAAGAAAGCGACGCCTGAAGCGGAGCCGGTCGTACCGGGAGGCAACGGGCACGGATGCGGGCATAACCTGCTTGGTACCGGCTCTCTGGCTGCGGCCGTTGCTCTGAAGCAGTATATGGAGGAGAACGGCATTCCGGGCACCGTTCGCTATTATGGCTGTCCGGGTGAAGAGGGCGGCTCCGGCAAAGCCTTCATGGCTAGAGAAGGGCTGTTTGACGACGTCGACTTTGCCATCAGCTGGCATCCTATGGACTATAACAGCATCATGTCGGTCAGCTCCTTGGCGAACTATCAGGTCTATTATAAGTTTAAAGGCAGAAGCGCCCACGCGGCAGCGAGTCCCCATCTGGGACGAAGCGCTCTCGACGCGGTCGAGCTGATGAATATCGGCGTGAACTATTTGCGCGAGCATATCATCCAAGAGGCTAGAGTGCACTACGCTATTACCAACAGCGGAGGTCATTCCCCGAATGTGGTGCAGCCGAATGCGGAAGTGCTGTATTTGATCCGCGCGCCGCAAATTGGGCAGGCCAAAGAGATTTTCGACCGGGTCAGCGATATAGCCCGCGGCGCGGCCCTGATGACCGGCACGGAAGTGAGCATTGTATTCGACAAAGCCTGCTCGAACCTCGTGCCGAATACGGTCATGGAGCAGGTCATGTACGAGCAGTTCTCGGAGCTCGGAGTACCAGCGCATGACGAGGCGGAGCTGGAGCTGGCGCTGCAGGTGAAGGCGACCTTATCGGAGGCGGAGATCAACAGCGCGCCGAACATTCCGGCGGGAATGAGAGAGCGCGCGATGGCGGACCGCTTGAATCCTTATACGGGAACGCTGCCGCTTTACGGCTCAACGGACGTAGGGGATGTGAGCTGGATTACGCCGACGGCTCAATGCACGACCGCATGCTTCGTTGTCGGCTCGCCGCCTCACACATGGCAGTGGGTAACGCTGGGGGCTACCTCCATCGCTCATAAAGGCATGCTGCATGCCGGCAAGGTCATGGCGGCTACAGCCATGAAGATGATTCAAAATCCGGAGCTCATCGAGCAGGCGAAGCAGGAGCTGAAGGATCGACTGCAAGGAAGCACTTATCAATGTCCTATTCCTAAGGATGTCGTCGCATCTGCAAGGAAATAATTCATTCACGACGTCAAGAGTCGCTGGAGCCTGTGTTACAGGCGGCCGGCGGCTCTTTATTTTGCAAAATAAGAGCAATCGAGCAATAAAAGTCAAACGCAATCGGCCCCGCTGCATAAATGTCCTGTTGATGGAAAATGAAAAACGTAGTATGAATGAAGAAGAATAAGCTTGATCGATGCAGGAACAATTCTCTGCAAGACAGGAAACGATTGGAGCAGATGAATGTGAAAAGAATGATATTTCGTGCACAGCTCAGAGAGGGTCAGGAAGAGGCGGGGCTTAAGCAGCTGCTGGAGTCCCAAGCCGCGAGAAGGCTCGTGGATGAAGGCGCTTTGATGACCATTGCCGCATTCCGCTGGATGAGGAACGTGTTTTTGTATTATGAATGCATTCGGGAAGAAATTCACCCCGACACCCTGTTCCAAGGTGCGGCTCCCTTTTTGGAGGATTGGCCGGGACAAGAGAGCAAGAGACAATGGATTCCGATGGTCGACGTGTTTCATTTTAACGAGCCGGTAAGCTACGAGCACTGGATTCGCAAAGCCCCGGTAGAGCGAAGGGCGGGCCGAGTCGCACATCTGAAGCCGGAGATGATGGCCAGCTACATTTATTATCATTACCAGCTGCAGGAGGAGCGGGCTTTCCTGGGTGAAAAGTACGAAATTATCGCCATGCACGAAAACCTGCTCTTCGGCTATCAGGAGTTTCCAAAGGTCGTGGAAGAGCCGTTGGCTCCTAAGAAATTGAACACGAAGGGCACTCCCGAGAACTGGAACGATTCGCGAATGGACCTTCATTTTCAGGCCTGGGAGGATGGTCATCTGTACTTCAAGCATATCGAGCCGATCTTTGCCTATTACTGTGGCGATGAGCATAATGAACGCATATAGAGAGGATGAAGCAGCGTGATAGTGAATATTAAAGATTTTGGCGCCGTTGGCGACGGAGTTACTAAAGATACGGCCAGCATACAAGCGGCGATTGATCATTGCTTTGAACAGGGCGGAGGCACGGTAATCGTGCCCAAGGGAGACTATTTGTCGGGCACGCTGATGATCAAATCGTATGTCAATCTGCATTTGGAGCCGGCCGCGCGAATTGTAAGCAGCATGGAGGAGCAGGATTTCGTTGCTCCGATGACGGCAGGGTCGGAGGAGCTTTTTTACAGCGAAGGCCAAGGGAAAAATGCGCTGATCTGCGCACGGCACGCCGAGAAGGTATCGATTACCGGTCTTGGAACCATTGATGGGCGCGGGGAGCATTTTCTGGAGCCTGAGGATGGGGTGAGCGACTATGTGCTGCTTCCATTGGGAGGGTTCCGCCCCAAGCTGATCGACTTTGAGGGCTGCACCGACGTGCTGTTCCGGGATGTAACGCTGTATCGCGCATCTTCTTGGGGACTGCATATGACCGGCTGCAACCGCGTCAATATTAACGGGATTAAGATTCTGGGACAGCAGCGCGGGCCGAACAACGACGGGATCGATCCGGATTGCTGTAAGGACGTGCATATTTCAGACTGCCACATTGAGACGGGCGATGATTGCATCGTGGTGAAAACGACGAAAAACGGTGCGGAGCGCTACGGCGCTTGCGAGAATATTACCGTTACCAACTGTACGCTGGTCACACACGATTCCGCTGTGAAAATCGGCACGGAAACCCACGCCGATATCCGCAATATCGTCGTTCAAAACTGTGTCATCCGCAATTCCAACCGTGGACTCGGTTTATGGGTTCGCGATGGCGCTACTGTCGAAAATATTTTGTTCTCGAACATCGTCATCGAGACGAGATTGTTCAGTGATGCGGAGGAGACCCAGAGAGAGCTTCGCTGGTGGGGCAAGGGCGAGCCGATTTTTATTACGGCAGAACGCCGTAATGGTGCACAGCATGCACCGGGTAAAATCCGCAATATCCGCTTTGATCACATCACGGTGGAATCCGAAGGCGGCGTCTATCTGGAAGGCTCGGAGGAAAGCGTCATCGAGAACATCTCGATTCGCGGACTCAAACATACGATGAGAGTGAAAAGCGGCTATCCCGGCGGCCTATTCGACACGCAGCCTTCGGCACGAGGAGTATTTCCGCATCATATTCCGGCCGTGTTCTGCCGTTACGCGAAGAATGTATCGCTCGACGATGTGGAGGTCACATGGAATGGCGAGCCGAACGAGCACTGGTCCAATGCGATGTATGGTGAGCATATCGAGCAATTGGCTCTCAAGGGCTTCCGCGGCAAGGCGGCTAAGGAGGATGTCAGCGCCATTGAACTGAAGGATGTTCAAGAGCTGTCTGTCGAAGGCTGCAAGGCTGAGAGCGGTACAGCTGCTTTCTTAACCTTGGAGCGGGTAAACGCGGACGAGCTGTTCGTCGTCGGCAACGACTTCTCGAAAGCGAGGGAAGCGGTTCGCTTCGCGGACGGGACAAGCCCTGAGTATTTCTCAGCGGCGAACCGGATGCCGAAATAGAATGAAACAACTTGAGCACACCTCATATAAAGGTGTGCTTAAGTTGTTGAAAAAACTGTTTTTATAAACTATGTTGCATCTGGAGGTGGGGTATGCCTCGGAGGAGTTTACGTCCGCCTTTGAAACCCGTGAAAATACCTTTAAATCTAATCCAATTCACGGGTTTCAATAGCGGCTGGAGGGGTATACCCTACCGGAGTATGTTGGCAATAGTTCAGGCTCTATAGGTTTTTCAACAGACTCAGCACACCAAATAAGAGTGTGCTTTTCCATTTTATCTGGCTTCATTCAGCGATTCCGCCGCGCTCTTCCCCGCCGTATACCCCGTCGTAAACGCCGCAGTAATGTTATAGCCGCCCGTGTAGCCGTGAATGTCGAGTATTTCCCCGCAAAAGAACAAGCCCGTGACCAGCTTGGACTGCATCGTCTTCGGGTCGACTTCCTTCAAACTCACTCCCCCGCCGGTAACGAAAGCTTCTTCTATAGAAAGGGTCCCATTCACCTCGATAGGGAATGCCTTTAACAGCTTGGCCAGCTCCATCCAGGGCTGCTTCGCAATGTTGTCGAAGGTGACGTCCTCGGCAATGCCCGCTTTATTCAGTACGATAGGGAGAAGCCGCTCGGAGATTGCGTTTTTCAGCACATTCTTGATCTGCTTCTTGGGGTCTGCTTTAGCCAGAGACAGAGTAAAACTGTACACTTCATCAGCGCTCAGCTCGGGAAATAAGTCCAATGTCATCTTCACCGTCGGGACATTGAACTGCTTCAGCGCTTTGACGACAAACTGGCTGCAGCGCAGGACAGCAGGGCCGGAGAGGCCGAAATGGGTAAAGATCATATCGCCTTCGTGCTCGATCAGCTTCTTCCCCTTCGGGTTCCATACCGACAGCGTGATATTGCGCAGGGACAGCCCTTGCAGCTCCTTGCTGCGAATGAAGGGCTCTTTGGACGTCACCGGCACCTCGGTAGGATACAGCTCGGTGATCGTATGACCGCCCGCCTCAGCCCAAGCATAACCGTCACCGGTGGAGCCTGTGTGAGGTACCGATTTGCCACCAGTAGCAATAATGACCGCACTGGATTCGACACATCGTCCGTCCTGCAATTCTACGCCGGCGACCCGATCCCCTCTGTACAGCACTTGTCGAACCGGACTATGAACGCGAATATCCACGCCCAGGCTGCGCACCTTGCCCACCAATGCATCGACAACCGTCTTGGCCTTGTCGGACACCGGGAACATACGGCCGCGATCCTCCTCCTTAAGCCGAATCCCGAGCCCTTCGAAAAAGGCGATGATATCCTTGTTGCTGAACTGAGCGAATGCGCTGTACAGGAAGCGCCCGTTGCCGGGAATATGTCGAATCAGCTCGTCTAGCTCCTTGGCATTCGTTACATTGCACCGTCCGCCTCCGGAAATGCCGAGCTTGCGCCCGAGCTTATCTCCTTTATCGATGAGCAGCACCTTGGCTCCATGGGAAGCGGCGGCAATACAGGACATGAGGCCGGAAGGACCGCCTCCGATTACGATAACATCATAGGACATAATGATTTGAAGCTCCTTGCATTTAGAATATATTTCGACCCTTGACCCTACGGGGTGGGGTGCATGTCACTTGAGCGTGTGGCCAAAAGGATAGCTTTGCTTCCAACAAACTACTTGCTTAACGCCTAAACGTTCAGCATCTCCTGGAATGCCTCCAATCAACGTCATTCCCATTGTACGCTTTTTCCAGCCCAATGCAAAGGACGGCCCTGATTGCATTATTATCCCAATCCACCCAACAATTCCACGGTCTTTGCCGGCAAGAGAAAAGCCATAATAACCTTACCATGTAGGGAATTGGAGGACCTGCCATGAAGCAGCGGAACGGAATCCTATGGTCGATTTTAGCCGGGTGCATCGCCATTTCGTTAATTTGGACCTTGTGGCTGCCTAACCTCTCTCATCAGGGAAAGCTTGGCTCGAACAACGCGGCAAAGGAAGAGCATCCGGCTCATTCCAATGAGCTGGCTGCCGGGCCTGTCAGCCCAGAATCGGCTATGGCACCTATCCCGGACTACGATAGAGAAGAGGAACGCGTGACGACACAGCTGAGCCTCCAAGGAAACGAGACAAGGGCGCATACTGAAGCTGCTGTCCCCTCGTCCCAAGCGAAGGATGCCCAAGGAAAGCCCGGGAAGGTGGCCTATTTGACGTTCGATGATGGCCCGTCCCGCAATACGGAGCGGATTTTACAAATATTAAGCGAACACGATGTCAAAGCGACTTTTTTTATTACCGGCCGCGCAGCCGAGAATTACCTTTCTACCCTGAAACACACCGTCCAAATGGGACATACATTAGGGAACCATACGTTTTCTCACGACTACCAGCGCATTTATACCTCTGTAGAGGCCTTCAAAGCCGATGCAGATCGATTGAATCGCTTTTTAAAAGATCGGGTAGGGGTTGAAACCGATTTGCTCCGTTTTCCTGGCGGGTCGAATAATCGGCTTAGCTGGCGGTTCGGAGGTCGAAAGGTGATGAATGCTATTACCCGGGAAATGTCGAAAAATGGATATCAATATTTCGATTGGAACGTGAGCTCCACGGATGCGGCTGCCGTCGTTCAACCCAAAGAGGAGATTATTAATGCCGTTAAAGGCAATAGTGCGGGCAAGGATCGGATCATTGTCCTGATGCATGACATGGATGTGAAAACGACAACGGTTGAAGCTCTTCCCGAGATCATCCTCTATTTGAAGCAGCAGGGGTACCAATTCGATGTGCTCAGCAAGCATTCATTTACATTCCAATTTTTGAAGCTTTGAGTTAATTTCATGCGGAGAAACATAATAACATGGAAAGGAGCTGGCCATTATGGCGAACAATCGCACAATAAATTCCAAAGAACAGCTAAAGCAATCGAAGCAAAATCATACTCCGGAAGTAGTTAATGAAGAAATAAGGGATAAAAAGCTGGATGGACCGAACCGTCCTTCGGTATAGAGGGGCATTACGATCCAGGATGGATAAGGAGGGATATTGCGTGAGTTCAGATGACAAGGAAAAACAAGAGTTCCCCAAAGCCGCGACCAAGGATCAAAGCGAGCTGGACCCTTTTGAAATTAACTTTTTGCCGCAGTTTCGTGAAGGCAGGGGACCGAGAGATCCGTTTGTCAACTCGCATGGCGTTGTCATTGGAGACCATGACTATGAATCGGACGAGTCTCCTCTAGAGAACTGGTCTAAAGAGACGGATCCTTCGGTGATGTCCGGTGATGAGTGGGTGCATCCGTTCAAGGATATCGGGTTTCAATCCGCGGAAAATAGGGATTACTTTGAAAAAGGGATCATTCCGGAGACCGGAAGATTCTCACATCCTGACAAAAATGTCGCTTACCCCGTCTACAGCGATACTTTGGACCACGAGCAAGAGAATGGACCTCAATCCGCTTCAGATAAAACCGAATAACCTTCATAGGCTGCGCCAAACTTTCATCAGGTACTTTGCTTTCACCCCTTGTCGATGTATAATGAGACATATGATAGTTTGTAAATTCTTATGTAGGTAAAGGAGTGGAAGTCAATGTCCATGTCATTTGAATCATACATGAAAGATATGGTGCAGCCGATGAGAGATGAGCTGACTCGTATCGGAATTACCGAGCTGCGCACACCGGAAGAGGTTGTGGAGAAGCTGGAGAATGCCAAGGGAACGGCTCTTCTGGTTATTAACTCCGTTTGCGGCTGTGCTGCCGGTCAATGCCGTCCTGGCGTAGCCAAAGCGCTGCAAAATGATGTGAAGCCCGATCATTTGTTCACCGTATTTGCCGGTCAGGATAAAGAAGCTACGGCCAAGGCACGTGAATATTTGGCGCCGTATCCTCCTTCTTCACCGTCCATCGCTCTTTTGAAAGACGGCGAGCTGGTGCATTTCATCCAACGCCATCAAATCGAAGACCGTTCGGCCGACATGATCGCCGGAGATTTGATCAGCGCATTCGAGCAATACTGCAAATAAGATTTCATGAAAAAGCTCCCTTCGGCTAAGCCGATGCGGAGTTTTTTTACCACATGGGAAAGTTTATGTACACTATGATTCACTCGATTCTTTTATGTTTGAAAATCCTTTTGGCAGCAGAGCGACGTTTGGCCCTTGCAATCTGAATACAGTGCACTATACTTATAGGAAATAGAGAGTGGAAGAGGTGGATTCACGATGAGCATGCAGCAGGAAATTATCGCAAGGCTTGGCGTAAAGCCGCAAATTAACGTGGACGAAGAAATCCGCAAGCGCGTCGATTTTTTGAAGGAATACATAGTTTCATCGGGAGTTAACGGTCTCTTGATCGCCATTAGCGGCGGGATTGACAGCGCTGTGGCGACAGGTCTCTGCATTCGGGCTACTGATGAGTTAACCCAGGAAAAGGGCAAGGAATATAAGACGCTTGGCGTATTTCAACCCTATGGAGAGCAGGCTGACATTGCGGACAGCTATGCTGTAGCCGAAGCGTTCAAGCTGAAATACCGGGTGGAAACGAATATTGAGGAAGCCGTAAACGAGATTGCCCTCGAAGCGGAGCATGCGTTGAAATCCATTGGCGAGCATCGCCATTTAAGCCGCGGCGGCAAAGGTAACGTGAAGGCGAGAACCCGCATGGTGATGCAATATGCGCTGGCGTTCGAGCTGAACTTGCTTGTCGTTGGGACAGACCATGCGTCCGAGGCGATTACCGGCTTCTATACCAAATACGGCGACGGAGCCGTAGACATCACTCCGCTCAGCTCGCTTAATAAGCGTCAGGTTCGTCAGCTGGCCGCAGCGCTCGGGGTTCCGAAAAGCGTTCTGGACAAAGCGCCGACAGCCGGCTTATGGGAAGGCCAAACCGACGAGAATGAGCTGGGTATTACCTACGAAGCCAACAGCGACTACCTGGAAGGCAAGGAGATTGATACGGCCGTCCAAGAGAAGCTGGAGAAGCAATACTTGAAGACGGAGCACAAGCGTTCCCCGATTCCGGGAATTTAATGATGATATGGCCGGGCAGCTGCCCGGCTTGTTTTTTTATTACCGTATAGGGTGGGACATTCTTTTTCTTGCGTTTGGGATGCAGATTCGATACGATGTGATTAAAACCCAGGCAGCGGCTGACCAATGCTCCAAGGCAGGACGCCATGTCTGGCTGGAAAAGGAACGTTTGACCATGATTATTGGAATTGGCACGGACCTGCTCGACATTGCGAGAGTGAAAGGGATTCTGGAAAGCACGGCAGGGGAACGGTTTATGCAGCGGGCGCTTACCGAAGCGGAGCGGCAGCTGGCGGCTCAGCGCAAGGGGAGATTGGCCGAATTCGTATCCGGCCGCTTTGCCGCCAAAGAAGCGGTCAGCAAGGCGCTGGGCTGCGGAATCGGCAAGCAAGTGTCCCTGCAAGACATTGAGGTGCTTCCGGACCCGTTGGGCAAGCCGGTATGCAGGGTGTCGGAGGAGGCGTTTCGGAGGCTGCAGCTGCCCCCGGATACGAGAATTCATTTGAGCATCACGCATACGGAAACTTCGGCAATGGCTTATGCCATTGTGGAAGCAGCCGGTTCATGAAGAAAGGTTCACACATGGGAGGAAAGCTAAATGGAGCAGCGATTTGTTAAAGAGTCCAGAACGTACAAGACATCGAGAATATTCCCAACGGATGTCAACAACCACAATACGCTATTCGGAGGCAAGTTAATGGCCTACATTGACGATATCGCCTCTATCTCGGCATCCAAGCACTGCCGCCGGTCCGTCGTAACGGCTTCTACGGACTCCGTCGACTTCTTGTCGCCGATCCGGCCGACCGATTCGGTCTGCCTGGAATCGTTCGTCACCTGGACAGGCAAAAGCTCGATGGAGGTCTTCGTGAAGGTTATCACAGAAGATCTCAAGACCGGGGAACGAACAATCGCGGCAACTTCATTCTTAACCTTCGTCGCATTGGATGAGAACAAACGGCCGGTACAGGTTCCTCAAGTGATCCCGGAAACCGAGGAGGAGCGCCGCTTGAACGCGACAGGGACAAGACGGGCAGAAATGCGTAAAACGCGCCGGGAGCAGAGCAAAGAGTTTTCGGATCATTTGATAACACGCTTCCCGTGGGAATAGACGCACAGCAATCCTTATTAAATCTTCACCATCACATTCGAGAGGAAGGACGGTTATTCGACATGAACCAGAGACCCGCTTCGAGCGAGTATGCTCCCTATTATGGCACTTATATCCAGCTTGTCCCTGCAGAAGGTGATTTGATTCAAATCCTGGAGGACCAACTCCAACGTACTAGCGCATTTTTAAGCGGATTAACGGAAGAGCAAGGGAACTACCGCTATGCGGAAGGAAAATGGAGCGTTAAAGAAGTCATCGGTCATATTACGGATAATGAGCGGATCATGAGCTACCGGCTTCTGCGGATTGCAAGAGGGGATACGACGCCGCTCCCGGGCTACGATCAGGATACGATGATGGAGGGATCTCCGTTCCAGCACTGTACGCTAGCTTACCTGCTCGAGGATTTTAAAGCTGTCCGTCAAGCCACACTGACACTCTTAAGATCGTTAACGGAGGAAGCGTGGAGAAGAGAAGGGACCGCGAGTGATTGTGTAATCTCAGCCAGAGCTCTGGCTTGCGTCATAATCGGCCATGAGCTGCACCATCTTCAAGTGCTTCGCGACCGTTATGGAGTCCAATAAGACGCGCGAATAAGACAAAGAATCTCCCACGAACGTCCCTCAGGACGGTGGAAGATTCTTTTTTTGCTTCAACCCGCAGTATTAAAACTCATATTGAACGCTCAGGTTCGTTGTAATGGTTAGTTCTCCAGGAGCAATGGAGGTTGCTGAAGAAGCAGTATCTGCAGCCTTCATAAGCATAGGGCTGTACTCACGGCGAACCGGAATAGCGGAGGTTCCGGTTTGAACTACGTTCACTACGCCTTTCAGCTCTTTGCCGACGGTTTTGGCAATGGCAGTCGCTTTGGCTTCAGCATTTTTCATGGCAGAGTCAATGGCCTGGATTTCGTATTCCTGGCGTTTTTCAGTATCGAATTGAACGCCGTTAATTTGGTTCGCCCCGGCAGCGGATGCCGCGTCGAGGAAGGCGCCTACCTTATCGATATCGCGGTAAGTGACTTGAACCATTTGCGTTGCGGAGTAGCCAATAATTTTGGGCTCCTTGTCCGTATAGCTGTAAACAGGCTGTACGGAAAATCCGGAGGTTTTCACGTCTTTCTTGTCGAGCTTATACGTATCATACAGCAGGGTCGTCAGTCCTGCGAAGCTTTCCGCATTCAGCTTTTGAGCTTCGCTGGCGGTGTCGGCCTTGGTCATGACGCCAAGATTGATGTAGGCCACGTCAGGATTAACCTTGATCTCACCTTCGCCTCCGACGGTGATCGTTTTACTGTAGGCGGTGCTTACCTGCTCTGCGTGTGCGGTAGCAATGCCTGCCGGATGCAGTGAAGTGAAAGACGTCAAGCCAGTTAATAAAGTGACTGCAGCAACTCCGATAATGAGCTTGTTTTTGACGGTCGATTTCATGTTATTCCCCCGATTACCAAAATGTTGTTTCACCTCTTCAAACGGAGCTGTCCGCAAAAAGGTTGCAATTCGGATGCAAAGAGAGAAAAAAATTTGCTGACGGCGATGCCGGTTGTTCCATCGATCCGCTGCACGGGCAAAACAAAAACATCTGCTGCACGATAGTTATCGTATAACGGATGTTTTGGTTTATGGGCTGCTCCCAGCTATGAAGGCTGTGGACAGCAGACTATTTTTTGCTTGCAAGCCATTCGGCCAATGCCTCGGTTTCCTCGGGCTTAAGCTTGGTGCCGAAGCCGGGCATGCCGTTGCCGCCGCTAATAATTTGCTTGCTGATCTGCTCCTTCGTCAGCTTGCCGCCGATTTTTTGCAGATTGGTCGCGGGACCGACCTTCCCCTCGAGGTTGTTGCCGTGGCAGGAAATGCAGCTCTGCTTATACAGAGCTTGTACCTGTTCCGGCGCACTTGTCAGCGTGTCACCCAGGCTGGCGGCTTTATTGCCGCCGCCGAAGGGCTCTCCGCCCTGCTTCGCGGTGCCGCCGCAGCCGGCTAACGCTCCAACGATAAGTAAAGAAACGGCCCAACTGAGCCCTTTGGTGATTTTGCTCATCCGGTTATCCCCCTACCGATTGATATGAAATATTATTACAAGATAAAAACGATATAGTACGGATGGTCAGACCGTCCGACGATTGTCCTTATGGCTCTAATCATGGAAAAAAGGATAGCTTATGCGTAGCGTACACCTTCCAGCCTGGGAAGTCAAACCAGCGAATGAACTTGTTTGCCTTACAAATTCAGTGGTCCATATAGGGGGCAAACCGGTGCTTCTTGGCATATTCCCGCGGCGAGACGCCGGTCACCTTTTTGAAAATGCGGCTGAAATAAAATTCATCCGTGTAGCCGACGCTGTTCGCAATCAGCTTAAGCCGGTAATCCGACAAGACCAGCAGCTCCTTGGCCCGGTCGACCCTTAGATGGGTCAAGTAATCAATAGGGCTGTAGCCGATATATTTTTTGAATAATCGCGAATAGTGGCTTACGCTTAAACCGGCCATTTGCGCCAGCCCCTCCAGGGTAAGCGGCTCCTGGTAGTGCCCGACCATGTGATCCTGGGTGAGCTCGATAGCGGCCGTAGTATCACCGGCTATCTTTTGTGCGCGGAAATCCTGAATCAGCGTCAGGAAAAACTCAAGAAGCAATATTTTTCTCCGCATGGCGGTCATATGTCCCCGGCGCTTCCACAGAATATCGAGCTGCTCGAACAAATAAATGAGCTGGGGCGTATTATTAACCGTGTACATGCCCTCGAGCGGGAAGGAGGCTTCCGTTGAGCTTCGGTAAATCCACTGTTCCTTCTCCTCGAAAGTTTCCGTATAATGAAAACGGAGGAAGTAGTATTCGAGCGGCTGCTCGGGATCCGTTTGGCGTTCAACGACCATGCCCGGACTAAAGCAAAAAAACTTCCCCGGCTCGGCCGGATAATGAGTGCCGTTGATCGTAAACGTGCCTTTTCCTTTAATAATAAGCCAGATCGAATGATGCTGAATCGTTCTGGGCAGCTGGTGCCACTGGGGGCTGCATTTTTGATGTCCTACCAACAGGATGGAAATCACAAGCCTATTAAGCCGTGCCGCCAGTTCACCGGGAGTTAACATTTGCCTCACTCCTCTGATGATTTTCAAATGCCATCATTATACCATATCGTTCGGCAAGAGAAGGAGACCTCATGGATACGAACTTGAAAAAACAATATTTTTCCGAAGAGCTGCTGTCCTGGTACCGCAAGCATCGCCGTGATCTGCCGTGGCGCCGCAGCAGGAACCCTTATCATATATGGATTTCGGAAGTGATGCTGCAGCAGACCCGGGTGGAGACGGTCATCCCGTATTTTCACCGTTTTATCGAACGCTATCCAACGATGGAGGCGCTGGCGGAAGCACCGGAGGAGGATGTGCTGAAGCTGTGGGAGGGGCTGGGGTATTATTCCAGAGCCCGCAATCTGCAAGGGGCCGTACGAGAGGTCCAGGAGCGGTATGGCGGTACAGTACCGGATACGCTGAAGGAAATATCTACGTTAAAGGGAGTAGGCCCTTACACGGCCGGTGCCGTACTAAGCATAGCGTACAATAAGCCGGAGCCGGCTGTTGACGGTAATGTCATGCGAGTCCTATCCCGGTATTTTCTTATTGAAGAAGACATTATGAAGGTCAGCACGAGAGGAATTATGGAGAAGCTCGCGAAGGAGCTGATTCCGGAGGGAGCAGCTGGCGACTTTAACCAAGGCTTGATGGAGCTCGGCGCCATGGTGTGTACCCCGCGTTCGCCTCACTGCCTGACCTGTCCGGTGATGGAGCACTGTGCTGCCAGAGAAGCGGGAATGGAGGAGGAGCTGCCCGTCAAGAAGAAGGCCAAGCCCCCGCGTCCCGAGTACCGGATCGCCGCTCTTATCGAAGGGACGGGCCCTAACCAGGGGAAGGTGCTGATCCGGCAGCGCCCGCAGGAAGGACTGCTTGCGCGGATGTGGGAGCTGCCGCATACGGAGGTTCCATTTATGTATACCCCATCGGAAGAGGCACATCCTTCGATAGACTCGATTCCCTCCTCGGTGTCTATATTGGCGGACCATTTGGCCGAGGAAACCATCGGCATTCATCCGGAACGATGGTATATGCACGCCGAACATACGTTCAGTCATATCCATTGGGATATGCAGGTGATCGCCTGTAGTCTTGAATCCTCGCTTTTGCCTTCCGGCAGCAGTCTGCTGATGCCCTCCCATTATCAATGGGTAGACCGGGATACGATGGGTCAGTATGCGTTCCCCAATGTATTTCTGAAAATATTAAACCGGTATTTTGCCGAGCATAGCAACTGATGCTGCCCAAACCGAAGGATAACATAGTAAAAGAGCGGGTTTTATACAATCCGCTCTTTTAACGCTTCCATTCGTCTTATGTATATCATCTTCTTGTCGATGGTAATGATCTGGTCTTCCTGAAGCTCCTGAAGCACCTTCGTGACGGATTCCCGAACAGTCCCGGCCAAATTCGCGAGCTGCTGATGGGTCAGCTTCATGTTGA
Organism: Paenibacillus sp. OAS669; assembly: GCF_014873645.1. NCBI lineage: Bacteria > Bacillati > Bacillota > Bacilli > Caryophanales > Paenibacillaceae > Paenibacillus > Paenibacillus sp. OAS669. The sequence goes on along the minus strand of NZ_JADBDR010000007.1, from coordinate 29,579 downwards.
TTAACACTCCGCCTTGACGAACGATTCCATGCTCCTCGGCCAACCGGGCAATCACCTTGATCGTCCGGGTACGCACATCCAGGAAGGTCAGATTGGCGATTTGATCGTTGGCGTTGCGCAGACGTTCCATGGTAGATTCCAGCAGCTTAAGACATAGCTTGGGCGATTTCTCCAGAAATTCGATAAAATCGGATCTCATCAAGGAATACATCGTCGTATTCGCCAAAGTTTCCGCCGTTGCCGACCGTGTCATGTCCTGCTGAATCAGCGACATTTCTCCGAAATAATCCCCCTCGCTCAATAAGCTGAGGATAACTTCCTTCGTATAATCAATCCGATAAATTTTGACGACGCCGGTCTCGATAATGAAAAATTCGTTTCCTAGATCGCCTTCGTGAAACAGCACCGTATTTTTCTTTATTTTACGTTCTGTAAAAAGAGGCGATATGGACATCAGCTCGCTGACCGAAAAATCTTCAAATAATGGCACTTCCTTTAATAAAGGGACAATACTATGCATGAAAAGCTCATCTCTTTCCAAACTTAATGTACCAGTGCATCTTCACCAATGCGGTATATCCGGATATGGAGATGCCGGGATAAATCGATCTCCACAGGCTGAAGCAATTCTTGACCCTGTTCATTGGTAAGTATGCGGACGACCGGCCGATGTTTAAAGCTGGGGTTATGCTTCGAGACGATGCCGATTTGTCCAGTGCTTAACCGAACGCTTAAGCCGACGGGATAAATGACAGCACGGCTGCGAAACGAATCTACCTTCTCTCTATCATACAATGTTCCTGCTCTTGTGAAAAGATTTTCCAGTGCGTGCTCAGGTGAAAAGGCAGGCCGGTAAGGGCGCGGATTGGTCATGGCATCGTAGGCGTCCAATAAACCGATCCACTGTGCAAAAGGGTGGATGCCAGCCTTGGTTAAGCCTGCAGGGTACCCGCTTCCATTTATCTTCTCATGGTGTTGAAGTGTACAGTGTGCAGATAGCAGGGGGATATCCGGTGCATCCTTGACGATTTTGTAGCCGTACTCCGTATGCTTTTGAATTTCCTCATATTCGAGCGGTGTAAGGGGGGCTGTTTTTAACAACAGCTTGGGGGATACTTGAGTGTTTCCGATGTCGTGCAGCATGCCGCCAAGTCCGAAAGCGTACAGATCATCATGACCATAGCCGTCGACAATGCCGATTCGTGTAGCATAGACGCACACATTCAAGGCGTTTTGGCATAGCTGATCCAGAATAGACAGGCTATTTTTGTAAGTGTGCATCAGCCATATCGAGTCATCCTCGGGTGATTGCCTATTCTGCTCCTGCAAGTCCTCAACGATCAGCTTCATGCTCTGAAGCGCCGCTTGGGATAAGGAGCGCATGTCTCCACTGTTCCAATCTCCCGACTGCTGTAATCTTTGGAAAGCGGGCATCAAGTGATGGCGAACGGCTGCCGAGGTTTCCTCTCTTACCGCATCGGTAATCCGGATATCCTCCGTCCGCGGATCGTCGATATGCAGCTGCTGGAAGCCCATCAGCTTTAATTTGCGAATATCAGGCAGGGAAAGCTCCGAGTGGTAACTCAACATCGTCTGCCCCTCTTCGGACACAATGGGTTTGCCGAGCTTCATCCCGGGATGCACCATTGAGATAGGGAGTAGCCTCATCGACTAAATACCACCTTTATACTCGGTTATTTGATCATGCTGCTGTATAGTAAAGTAAAGATGCCTGATCCATTTCGCAATAAATTCCGTATGTCTCATTATTTCATATCAAGGTAAAAAATGCTATGAAATATTCCATAAATACATGAAAATAAACCCATAAAAGAGGTTGAGATTCCAATTCGACTCGGATACTTTGCAGGGAGCCCTAATAGTAAAAAGAGAGGGACTGATAAGTCCCTCTCTAAAAGGTTACAATCCTTATTTTACTGCAGCTTCGTAGCGTTTGCCAACTTCAGCCCAGTTTACAACATTCCAGAAAGCGGAGATGTAGTCAGGACGTTTGTTTTGATATTTCAAGTAGTAAGCATGCTCCCAAACGTCCAAGCCAAGGAGTGGCGTATTGCCTTCCATGATTGGGCTGTCTTGGTTAGGCGTGCTGCTTACAATCAATTTGCCTTGAGGAGTAACGGAGAGCCAAGCCCAGCCGCTGCCGAAACGAGTTGTAGCTGCTTTAGCGAAGTCTTCTTTGAATTTGTCGAAGCCACCAAGCTCGTTGTTGATAGCGTCAGCCAATTTGCCTGTTGGAGCGCCGCCGCCGTTTGGTCCGATAATTTCCCAGAACAAGGAGTGGTTGGCATGACCGCCGCCATTGTTACGAACAGCCGTACGGATAGCTTCAGGTACACTGTCCAGGTTAGCGATCAGGTCTTCAAGGGATTTAGCTTGAAGATCCGCATGACCTTCCAACGCTGCGTTCAGATTAGTCACATAAGTGTTGTGGTGACGATCGTGGTGGATCATCATAGTCGTTTCATCGATATGCGGTTCCAACGCGTTGTTTGCATAAGGCAGTGGTGGTAATTGATGTGCCATTCGTAAATACCTCCTAAGAATATGTAATTTCGAATTCCAATCTTATTATCCTCTATTTTTGATATAAAATCAACATGTATGTATAAAAAGTGAGCGTATTTTAATCCCGCTTCTGGATTTCTTTGATGATTTGGCTCAGCATCGCGGTTCCCTGGGCATTGAGCCAAGGGGACAGATCGCTCATCACACGTTGATGATAGTGAAGCTCTTCTTCGGTCCAGTCAGATGTATTCACGTCATTCAGCTCATGAATGCGGCGGACGTCCTGGATGGTCATAGCGGTTCTCCTTTCCTCTTGTTGTCAATTTCCCGCATTAGCATTTCTCGGCAGCGGAGATTTTATACCTGGATGCCTGCGGGCTAAGGAGGCCCAAGCTATTATTAACCGAAAAAAGCGAAGACGAAACATAGGAAAAACCCAAAAACATCCCTTGTGTTAGAATGCGGGCGTAGGATAGGCTCTATACATAGAATAAAGATAACCCAGGTTGTGTTGAGAAACTATTTATTGATCGTGGATATCCGTTGATAGATATACGGGAAGAGAGGGAGAGCATCTTTGTTAATGGAAGTGATAGCTACAAGCGTAGCCGATGCCAGATTGGCGCAAAATAACGGTGCAGGAAGAATTGAGCTGATTTCGGGTATAGGGGATGGAGGAGTCACCCCGAGTCTGGGACTCATCGAGCAGGTGCTTGCCGCCGTAACCATCCCCGTCCACGTCATGCTCCGTCCTCATGCCCAGACATTCTGCTATGACGAGGATGATGTGAGAACGATGCTGTCCGATATCCGATCCATTCGCAAGCTGAGGCCGGCAGGGCTTGTTGTAGGCGCCTTAACGGCAGACGGGCTCGTGGATACAACAGTGATGGAGCGCCTGCTGGCTGAGGCGGAGAGCATGTCCGTTACGTTCCATCGGGCCATAGATGAAGTGAAGGACCAGGAGCAGGCGCTCCTTACATTAGGCCGGTATGCCTCCATCCGGCGTGTGCTGACTTCGGGCGGGAAGCCCAATGTGCTTGATTCTGTTGAGAAGATCAAGAGGCTTGACGGGATTTGCAAGGAGCAGTCGATGATACTGCTGGCGGGAAGCGGGCTGAGGATTGAAACGCTGGCAGCCTTCTTATCGGCAACCGGCGTTTCGGAGGTTCACTTGGGAACCGGCGTCCGGGTAGACTCAAGTCCATGGAATCCGTTGGACCCGGCCAAGCTGCGCGCGGCAGCCGAAATCATCGCTAGCTTTTCCAATTCATAACGCGGGAGGAATCCTAATGGATGAGATACTAGTAGAGGAACTACGCGGCGGACTGGTGGAGTGCCGTTACGCCGGGCATATATGCGGTGTAGACGAGTCGGGTATCCGGTACCGGACCGGCAATCCGCATCATATGACCTACTTGCGCTCCGCGGCCAAACCGATTCAGGCCATTCCGGCATTCCGCCACGGCATAGCGCAGAAGTATCCTTTTACAGAGAAGGAGCTTGCGATTATGACCGCTTCTCACCGTGCAGAACCGTTTCATGTCGCCGCAGTAGAGTCGATGTTGGAGAAGACCGGACTGTCCGAGGAGGACCTGGTCTGTCATGCGACCTATCCCCTGAATGCGGCAGCACACCGTGACCTTGTTGCACAAGGAAAGCAGGAAAGCCGTCTCTACCATAACTGCTCGGGCAAGCATGTGGGGATACTCTCCTACTGCAAGAGCAGAGGGTACAGCCTAAGCGGCTATGACGACCCGAATCATCCGGCGCAGCAAGAAATCGTTCAGACGCTGGCTATGCTGTCGGACTATCCGGCGGAGCGGATTCATATCGGGATTGACGGCTGCGGCTTCCCTGTATTTGCGATTCCTTTGCAGCATCTGGCGCTGGCTTATTTGAAGCTAGCTTGTCCGGACCGGATCCACGATTCTGCGACAAGAGCGGCGGTCGAGGAAATAACCCGTTTAATGAACCGGCATCCCGAAATGGTTGCAGGAACGGGCATGATTTGCTCTACCCTGCTGTCCGATGACAATATCGTGGCCAAAGGGGGAGCGAAGGGAGTCTACTGCTTCGGGCTTCGCAAAGAGAGACTCGCGTTCGCGCTCAAGGTGATGGACGGGTCCGAGGAAAAGTGGCCGCTGATTGTCGCCTCCATTCTGGAACAGATCGGCTATGAGCGAACATCCACCATAGACCGGTTATATGAACTGTACCCGAAGATCCTTCGTAACGGCAGCGGTACGGAAGTAGGAGAAAATCGAGCGGTATTCCAACTGCAGCACGCCTGATTGGCATCATGGATGAACCTTTATAAAGAGTCGTCTTCTATACATCCGGCTTCAGAGGCCGGGGAATAGGAGGCGGCTCTTTAAACATTCATGAGCGTATAAGCCTCCGAGGTCATTAGGAAGCGAGTTTTGCTATTGCAAAGTTTTAAGATCAGATTATATAAACAACGTCGATAGATGGTTCTTACCTTACCGAATCGACGGTAAAAAAAATTAATTGTAAGGGCTAAGCCAGGTCTTTTATTTTCAACCAATCAGTGGTAAACTAGTTCTCAGAAACATAGTTCATTGAATAAACAAAGTTGCCGGAGGTGCACTAATGAGTAAATTTATACCTAAAAAAGAAGATCGTTTTACATTCGGCCTATGGACAGTAGGCAATCCGGGCCGTGACCCTTTCGGTCTGCCTGTTCGTGAAGGCTTTAGCCCAGTAGAAGCCGTCCATATGCTTGCTGAGCTCGGTGCTTATGGAGTTAACTTCCACGACAATGACCTTGTGCCAATCGACGCTACACCAGCAGAAAGAGACCGTATCGTTAGCGAATTCCGCCGTGCGCTCGAAGAGACCGGCTTGAAGGTGCCTATGGCTACGGTAAGCCTGTTCACCGATCCGATCTTCAAGGACGGAGGCTTTACCTCGAATGATCCTCGTGTACGCGCTTACGCTATCCAAAAAACGATGCAAGCGATGGATCTGGGCAAAGAATTCGGAGCGGAAACCTTCGTGCTGTGGGGCGGACGTGAAGGCTCTGAGGTCGATGCAGGGAAGGACGCAGTAGAAGCAACGAAACGTTACAGAGAGGCCATCAACTTCTTGTGCGAATACAGCATTTCGCAAAACTACGGCTACAAATTCGCTCTGGAAGCTAAGCCGAACGAACCGCGCGCCGATATCTACATGCCTACTACAGGAGCTATGCTGGGCTTGATCAGTACATTGGATCATCCGGAGCTGGTGGGCGTGAATCCAGAGGTTGCCCATGAACGTATGGCAGGCTTGAACTTCTATCATGCGGTTGCTCAAGCTCTGGACGCAGGCAAGCTGTTCCACATTGATTTGAACGACCAGAAGATGGGCCGCTTCGACCAAGACTTGCGTTTTGGCTCCGACGGCATCAAGGAAGCCTTCTTCCTCGTTAAGCTTCTGGAAGACTATAACTATCAGGGTATGCTTCATTTCGATGCTCATGCGCTTCGTACCGAAGACCGTCAAGGCGTTATCGAGTTTGCCAAAGGCAACATGAAAACGTACCTGATCCTGAAAGAGAAAGTAAAACAATTCAACGAAGACAAGGAGATTCAAGCGCTGCTGCAAGAAATTCAAGGCAAGAAGCTGGATCTGCCTGGCTTTGATTTCAAATTCTCCGCGGATAGCCTGAAAGCATTGAAAGGCTACGAGATTGACCGCGCAGCTGTCGGGGCAGAGGGCATTAACTACGAGAGACTCGATCAGCTTACTATCGAAATTTTACTTGGCGTACGCTAAGACAAGAAAAGACATCGGAGAAACGTCCGATGTCTTTTTTGTCGTTCCAGAACCGCGGCTCCATCTTGAGGAGGGTTACGCGCTTTTTAATCGAGCCGCTTGGCATAGCAATGCCTGGGGCTCCCCCCGTACATAGGCCGGGTAAATTTAAGGGTGAATCCGGCGGACTCCAAATTCCGCCGACTGGCCGTATTGTCCGGATGGACGGTGGAATACAGGTATCGAAAGCCCCGGGACCGCGCGCGCTGCTCCCGCAATTGATGGAAATACCGCTGCAGGCCCCGGCCCCGAACCGATTCATGAACGATCGTCGCATCTAGAACCGCGACTTGCTCCAGCTCGTCTTCCGGTACGCCGAACTCACGCCCCAGATTTTTGGCGTCAGCTCCGGGGAAAGCAAGGACGGAGTAGGCGGCCAGCCGTCCTTTTGCAAATGCGCCGTAGATTTCCCCGTGCTCTTCAATGTGAGAGTACAGGTAATCCATGTCGTCCGTAGCGAATAATGAGCGGGATGGGAGGCGGGATACGACCTCTTCCATCAGTTTGAATATATCTGGCACGTCCTCCTGCGACAATCTGCGAATGTCCAGTTCACCTATAATATGCACGATAGAGTATTGACCTTCGCTCAGCTGTCCCGTGCCTGTTTCGTTGGTACTCATAAGGAACCTCCCGTGAACCATTGGAGTAAAGGGATTATCCCAGCTTCTTTTCCATGCAGATGCTGCTCGGACAATCGACATACTCTCCGAATGGGGCAATGAAATAGTAGCCGCATTTCTCGTATAATGCTATGGATTCGGGCTGCTCGGGCCCGGTTTCCAGCCGCAGCGTGGTATAGCCCGCTTGCCGGGCTTCATGCTCCAGCCATCCGAGGAGACGTGAGGCAATGCCCCGCTTCCTGAAGGAGGGGGCGACGTAAATTCGCTTCAGCTCCGCCGACTCTCCGTCCAAAGGACGGTAAGCGCCGCATCCGGCAGCCGCATCTCCGCTATACGCGATAACGAAGACGACGTCTTGAACGGACGGATCGCTCAGATCGACTACAAAAACCTCATCGGCCGGGTACTTGGCGTACAGCTCTTCATCTAGTTGAGCGATCAGCTGCAGCAGGTCCGGATTCGCCGAATCGATTCGTTTCAGTTGGATTGTATCCAAGAGGTGCTCCTCCTTCGTTTCCTATCAGGTCTTCTTATTTAGATAGTGCATGACGATCCGCTTTTTGTAAAGGTGAAGATCAGGACATGAAAAAAGAGGGCGTCAGCCCTCTAGAGTTTGTTGAGAAACCCATTCATATAGAAAAATGCGAAAGGTGGTAGGTGGGGTATTCCTTGGAGGAGCGATAGCGTCCGCCTTTGTTCTCGGAAAATACCCGCTGTAAAGCGATATAATCAAAATTTTCCGAGAACAACAGCGGCCGGAGGGGGATACCCCACCGGGGGACTGATGCTTTTTTTCAAGCTTTACAGGTTTCTCAATTGCCCGAAGAGGGGCGGCGTTATCCCTCTTGAATCTGTTATTTCTTCAGCACGATCTTCTCCAGATCATCCAGCATCAAATTAGCGGAGATAATGCTGCCGGACGAATTCCAGATATCGTCGCTAACCCTGTGGACGTTGCCTGATTTCACCACATTCAGGTTTTTCCACAACGGATCGCCGATCCATTCCTTCTCGACCGCGCTCGCTTCCTGCTTGTCATTATCCCAAGTGTAGTAGAACAGGATATCGCCTTCCATATCCGGGATGCGCTCTTTATTGATTTCATCCGCGAACGTTTCCTTATTTTGCGCTTGAGGGCGCTGGAAGCCAATTTTCTTAAGCATGAGGCCTGCGAAGGTATCGTTATAGTACAGACGGGTTTTGCCAGGAATGAAGCGAACGAGAGAAACCTTCATATTCAACTTGTCGCCGGCCTTGGATTTGAATTCCGCAATGCGCTGATCCAGCTTGGCTAGCAGCTGATCGCCTTCGGCTTTTTTATTCAGAGCTTCCGCGTACAGCTTAAAGTTTTTTTGCCAATCTGCGTTAATCTTTTCGGAGAATACGGTTGGAGCGATGGCGGACAGCTGGGCATACACCTTTTCCTGCCGTAATTTATTGCCAATAATCAGATCGGGCTTCAGCTTGGCTATTGCCTCCAGGTTAGGCTGATTCTCATCCCCGACCACCTCGACGCCTTCCAGGTCCTTTTTAATATGATCATAAAAAGGAGACCCCGACCATGATTTTACTGCCCCGACAGGCTTGATGCCGAGCGACAGCAATACTTCCGTTCCTTCATTGGTAAGAACCACGACTCTGGACGGCTTGCCGGTAATCTTGGTTTCCCCCATGGCATGCTGGATGGAGTAAGTGGTGCCGGCGGTTTTCTCCGGTGGGTTAGAAGGAGTCACCGCAGTTCCGTTGGAGCTGTCATTACGGGTACTGCTTTGGCCGCATCCCGCCAGAAATAGCATGATGCTGAGCAGTGAAAGAAGCCATACAGAATGCTTATTCATCCCTTTGCTTTTAGCAAAAAACAACGTAGATCTCCCCTTATATTATCAATAATGAAAATCATTCTCAATGAATTTTACTTATTATTTCCTAAGCTGTCAATAGAGATAAAGCAACAAAATCCCCTATAGAAAAGGCGAAATAACGAGAAAATACAATGTAAACGCTTTAAATACAGCGCTTTCAACACTTTTTTAATATTTTATGAAGAAATATTGAGTTTTTTTCGAAAATTTAGAAGGATTATTGCGAGATTTGTCGTATTTTAAAATATAACCATATCAAGCCGCGGGGAGAGTTCAAAGATGCTGGTTCGTTCCTTTCAATTGTCTGATTACGTATCCGTTACCGAACTGTTCAAGAACGTATTGTCGGAAGCCTGTTATGATGAAACCATGGAGGCGTTCGCCAGACAGCTTTCATGGGATAGTGAATTGGTGCTTGTCGCTATTGAAAACGATCAAATGGTGGGTGTCATTGTAGGGACGATCGACAACCACAACGGCTATTATTACCGGATTGCGGTTAGCAAGGAATACCAACGCAGAGGAATCGGCAAAACCTTAATTGAGGCGCTGAGACAACGGTTTGTTCAGAGAAAAGTACGGCGTATTCTTATTACGGTGGATGCGCACAACGAAACCGTCATTCCGGTATATGAATCGGCCGGTTACCAGGCGGAAGACTTTTCGCGGACGACACATCGCTTGAGTATCGTGAACGGCTGAAAGCCGACACAGTGGAGCAATCAAACAGCACGGAAGGTAGATCGGCATAGCCCGTTTGCGTCTAGCAAAGGCTGTGCCTTTTTTTTCGGCATTACTGGCATGGATACCTTTCGAGGTCCCCTGCAAAGTGCCGAATCCGCTTTGAGCCAAGGCCCCGCTGTATGGGGCTATTTTGCTGCTCAGGGACCAGCCGGCAGCGAGCCTGCCGCCAATCATCATGGGGGATTCCTGCCGGAAATATGGCGCAGCTATCGCAGCCCACGCAGCCTGTCCCTATGCTCATGAGGCGTCATAGACAGCCTTCGGGAAACGCTCTTTGCGAAGCGGGGCTGCAGGCGGCTTTTCCTAAAGCAATAGGATCATTTCCCCATTTGAGGATGAGGCTCTTGAAAGCCGTCGAACATAAGTTTATGCTATAAAAAAGATTGCTTCATGACGAACATCCGATGAATTTCGCATTTGAAGGACATCGGTCGCACCGTACGTTAAAAAGAAGGGTTTGGACCTCATGGCGACGTTTTCTTCCTATATAATAAAAAGCTTTAAGCACGACGGACATTTGCATCGAACATGGCTGGAAAATGGGCGCGTCCCTGAAGCGCTGCTTTATGAGCCGCATAAAGCGGAATCAATGATGGTCCTTATCAACAGCCAGACCAAAATAATAGAAGCGGACGGCAAGGAATGGGTCAGCCGCATACCGGGGGTTTCTTTTTTTATCCCGAAGCAGTGGTTTAATGTTGTCGCGCTGCTGGAGGATACCGGCGTCCGTTATTACTGCAATATCGCCTCGCCTCCCTATGTTGCCGGCAACGTCATTACGTATATCGACTATGATTTAGACGTTATACGCATGCCTGGAGGAGCCGTTCATATCGTAGATGAGGAAGAGTATGAGCGGCATAAAATTAGTTATCATTACTCTAACATCGTGGATACTAAGGTCCGGCAGGGACTTCAGGATTTGCTGCAGCGGATTCGGGAAGGCCGGGCACCTTTTCGCGAGGACTGGGTGCTGGAGTACTATCGCCAATGGGAGCAGTGGAAGGACCAAGGAACGGAGGCGTAGCATGGGCTTGTTCTCTCAGAAGAAGCCGGAACGGGAAATTACGGCAGATTCATTATCGGTTGACCATTCAGCCGGATTTTTAGCCGAAGTATGGGAATGGATGAAATCCGTCGTTGTCGCGCTGCTCATCGTACTGCTCATCCATCAGTATGGGTTTCATCTGTCCACGGTCAAAGGAGCGTCCATGCAGCCTACAATCGAAGAGGGCGAGTGGCTGTTCATCAATAAAACGATCCTGTTGACCGGGGGACTGCAGCGCGGCGACGTTGTAGTTGTAAAGGAACCGGATGAAAGCGATACGGAGCACCCCTATTTGGTCAAGAGGGTCGTGGCGGTAGCTGGTGACGAAGTGTCTATTCGCCAGGGCAAATTATATGTGAACGGTGAGGAAGCGAAGGAGTCCTATACGGATACTCTGATCGAGGACGGCCGTTTCGAGCCGTATAAGGTGGAAGAAGGGCGCGTATTTGTCATGGGAGATAACCGGCACCGCTATGCCAGCTACGACAGCCGCAGCTTTGGCGCTGTATCCGTGAAGCAGGTGGAAGGCCGGGCGGAATGGATTGTATGGCCATTGGCCAAATGGAAGAATCTATAGACGGGTTTAGAAATGACAGCTTAGCGAAAGGAGACGAATGCGGATGGACGCGGCAGAGAGCAGCAGCATGGATTGGCATCAGTTGAAGCGTGATATGCAGGAAGCAGCGCCGCAGCTTGGTATCGATAAAATCGGCATTGCAAGCGCGGAGCCTTTCGTGGAGTTGAAGTCGATATTGCAGAAGCACCGGGAACAGGGTTTTGAGTCCGGCTTTGAGGAGCCGGATATTGAGAAGCGTACGGAGCCGGCTCTAAGCCTTGCGGAGCCCCGTTCGATCATCTCCATCGCGGTAGCGTACCCGTCCAAGCTTCCGTACGTCCCGAGATCGGAGCCGGGAGCTTACAGGGGCATGCTGTCCCGTTCTGCATGGGGAGTGGATTATCACCATGTCTTGCGAAACCGGCTCCAGCGACTGGAGGCATGGATTCGGGAACGGGTGCCTGATGCGAGAATAGAGAGCATGGTCGATACCGGAGCTCTGGTCGACCGTGCGGTAGCTGAGCGCGCAGGGATCGGCTGGAGCGGCAAAAATTGCGCTATCATCACCCCTGAGTTCGGCTCCTGGGTATACTTGGGCGAGATGATTACGAATTTGCCGCTTCCGCCGGACCAACCGGTAACGGAAAGCTGCGGAGACTGCACGCTCTGCATTGATGCGTGTCCGACCGGCGCGCTGGTCGGGCCGGGGCAGCTGAATTCGCAGCTGTGTATCTCTTTTATAACTCAGACCAAAGGGCATGTCGAAGACGATACGATCAAAGAAAAGATCGGGAATCGTCTGTATGGCTGCGATACGTGCCAGATCGTATGCCCGAAGAACAAAGGCAAGAACTGGACCCACCATCCGGAGCTTCAGCCGGATCCTGAACAGGCCAAGCCGCTTCTGCTCCCGCTGCTCGAGATGAGCAATCGTGAGTTTAAGGAACGCTTTGGGACAAGCGCAGCCTCATGGCGCGGCAAGAAGCCGATCCAGCGCAATGCGATCTTTGCTCTCGGCCATTTTAAGGAGCGCGAGGCGGTGCCGGCGTTGATTAGGCTGCTGCAGCGGGACGAGCGTCCCGAAATTCGCGGAGCCGCGGCTTATGCGCTCGGACGGATCGGCGGAGAGGACGCCTATCAGGCTATTAGCAGTGCTATGGAGAAGGAACAGGACGAAGTTGTGCTAAAGGAGCTGAATAAAGCCTATGAGCGGCTTAATCATAAACTGCATTGAATTGGAGTCGCCGATCGGACCGTTAGTTTTAGCGGCAGCGGGAGATCGGCTTTGCCATATCGAATTTGGCCATGTGGCCGACGTGGAGCCGCAGCTGACGAAGTGGTCCGCCAAATGGTACAGCACTTCCCAGTGGAATCAAGACGCCACTCCGGTATTGTTAGAGGCCGCAGCGCAGCTGGAGCAATATTTTGCGGGACAGCGAACGGAGTTCGATGTGCCGCTGGATCTGCAGGGAACGCCGTTTCAAATCAGGGTATGGAAAGCGTTAACCGATATACCCTACGGTCAGGTTCGTTCCTACAAGCAAATCGGACAGGCGATCCAATCGGAGAAGGCGGTCCGGGCCGTAGGCGGCGCCAATAATCGCAATCCTGTACCGATCATCGTGCCGTGCCATCGTGTCATTGGTGCGGACGGTTCGTTGGTCGGTTACGGGGGCGGCTTGAATGTGAAAATACATCTACTGCAGCATGAAGGTTATGCGGTATAATAGTTATATTGGGAAATAGGCCCATACGGGGCTTTTGGATTGATAGACTAATAGCTGGGGAGTATCCCTGCCTGAACGTCAGGTCTTGTCATTTTCAATAACAAGAACCTAGTTTTAGCGGCATGCAAAACAAGGGGGATGCCCCTATGCTTACGAAGATAGTTTTCCTACGGAAAACTCAGCCTATGCTTACGAAGATAGTTTTCTTATGGAAACTCAAGCTTATGCTTACGAAGATAGTTTCCTTACGGAAACTTAAGCCTATGCTTACGAAGATAGTTTCCTTACGGAAACTTAAGCCTATGCTTACGAAGATAGTTTCCTTACGGAAACTCTTAGGAGACGACAATGAGATACATACATATCGATAGCATCGAACCGGGGCAGTTCCTGGGAAGAACGATTTTTTCCGGAAACGGGGCCATACTGCTCTCCGAGGGCGTACAGCTCACGGTCTACATGATCACAACCTTGAAAAGAATCGGAGTCACCATGCTCTACATCAAAGACCCGCAGTTTGAGGACATCGAGATGGCCGATATGGTGTCTGAAGAGACGAAACGGGCCGTCATGCAAAGAATGGGAGAGACCTTCGAATCGATCCGTTCGGGCAAGGAAGTGAACACCCGCGCCATTAACGGCAGTATTGAAAATCTGCTGGACGAAATTATGAAAAATAAAGAAGTGCTGCTTCAGCTCTCCGATATCCGCACCAAGGACAATGAACTGTACGTTCATGCGCTTAATGTTTGTATGATGTCCGTATTGATCGGTATCCATATGGGACTTTCCATTCAGCAGCTGCGGGAGCTGGCGGTTGGCGCCATGCTGCACGATATCGGCAAGCTTGAGGCAATAGCGGATGACGCTACGGACGATGTACGTAAGCACCATACCTGGCGCGGGTTCGAGATGCTCAAAAACAAGCGCGAATTGAGCCTGCTGGTTGCGCACGTTGCCTTTCAGCATCACGAGAGGATGGACGGAGAGGGCATACCTCGTCAGCTTCCGGGCGATCAGATTCATCTGTATGCCAAGATAACGGCCGTTGCGGATACTTACGATAATTTGTTATTCGAACTATCTACAGGCCGCCGTATGCTGCCGCATGAAGCTTGCGAGCATATGATGGTTCTTGCGGGAACCCAGCTGGACCGCGACATCGTCATCCACTTTTTACGTACTGTATCCGTATATCCGACCGGTGCATCCGTCAAGCTATCGAGCAAAGAAACCGGGGTCGTCGTTGGTCAGCATCGGGGTCTACCTGGACGTCCGGTCGTTCGCGTGGTCAAATCAGATAGGGCGGATCGGGAGCTGGATGTGAAAGAGATTGACCTGGCCAAGCATACGACGGTATTTATTGAGCAGGTACTGATGTGAATTATAGCTAGGGCAAAAATATCTATTTGTATGAATGACTAGTATTTGCTATTATGAACAATGATGACTTCCTTATGAGGTGAAAAGCAACGATGTGGTGGAACTATGTTATTCCCATTGTAACATTAATAGTAGGGGCAGTAGGGGGATTTTTCGCTGGGGTCTACTATTTGCGCAAGCAGCTAGAAAATATGCAGAATAATCCGCAAATGCTTCAGGAAATGGCTAAAAAAATGGGCTACAACATGAACAAGCAGCAGCTGCAAAAGGCTCAGCAAATGATGAAAAGCCAAAATTTCGGGGGCAAAACCAAAAGAAAGTAAAAGGGCTGATTCACAGCCCTGGCACTTATGCTCATTTTACTATAAACGAATACAGATGAGAGCGAGACAGGTACAAGCACTAAGGAATATCTTACGGAGCAAGCTGCGCGAGGTGCGCAGCTTAGAGGGAGGGTAAAACAAGCATGCCGGCTAAAGATTACAAAAACACTCGAGTTTCAGAAAACCGGGAGTTGATAGAAGGTCATATCCGTGAAATTTTGCGTCTGATCGGTGAAGACGTTGATCGTGAAGGACTGCTCGATACCCCCGCTAGGGTAACCCGGATGTACGAGGAAATTTTCGCAGGTTATGAAGCCGATTACAAGGATATCCTCGGCGTAGCGTTCGATGAAAAGCACGAAGAGCTTGTTATCGTAAAGGATATCGTGTATTACAGCCAATGTGAGCACCACATGGCTCCGTTCTTCGGTAAAATTCATATCGGCTATGTGCCGAGCGGCAGAATCGCGGGGCTTAGCAAGTTCGCCCGGCTGGTTGAAGCCATCACCCGCAGATTGCAGGTGCAGGAGCGCATTACTTCCGAGATTGCGGACATCATTGAAAAGGAGCTTGCACCACACGGTTGTATGGTTGTCGTGGAAGGCGAGCACCTGTGCATGTGCGCACGCGGCGTGAAGAAGCCTGGCAGCAAGACGGTTACTTCGGCTGTTCGCGGATTGTTCCGCAAGGATCCGGCTGCACGTGCCGAATTCCTGTCGCTGCTCAAACAATAATTCCAATGCAAAATCCCCCTTCTGCCAGGTTATCCGGTAGGGAGGGGGATTTTTTTGTCGCTTAGTGGGGCGATTTTTGCTCCACCGGCCGTTAACTCTGCACTTCCTGTCCTTTGTCGTGTGAGGAGGATAAGGTTCTCAGGAAGCCCATGGTAAGACTTAAATATGTTTTAGGATGGGCTCTGTAAATCAGCTCATGACTGTCCTTGGGCAAAAGCCACAGCTGAGAGCCTGAATTCGGCGGCTGATTTTGAAAAATCTCCTGCGCCATTTCGTAAGGCGCCTTCAAGTCCTGCTTGCCGTGAATAAAGAAAATAGGGATGTTATATTTAGTCTCTTTAACTTGATTATATGGAATCTGATTCAGGCTGACCCCGTTGATGAACGGGAAGAACAAATAGACGAGCGGCTGGGTTGGGAACTTCGGCAGATTGGCGACCTGCTTCATGTTGTGGTACACCGTATCGGGCTCCAATATGAAGGTGCTATCGAGAATCATTCCGTCGATGTCGTCGCTCAGCAAAGCGGCCTGCAGTGCCGTTCCGGCCCCCATAGAGAAGCCCCATACATACACTTGCTTTGCTCCGTGATCCCTGGCATATTTTACGGCACCAAGCAGCTCCTGCGATTCGCGAATGCCCCCGGTAACACTTTCCTTTGGCTGTACAAAACCATAATCGAACATCAGAACATTGTAATTTTGCTGATGGAGCTCCTTAGCCAAATCATAGAGAGGAACCCATATTTCTTCACGGTTCCCGCCGTAGCCATGAGAGAATACAACGGTTTTGGTAGAGGCAGCCGATTGGACGGCAGGAATATACCATCCGTTAAGCACCGAGCTGTCATTAAGGCTTGGAAATTGGATATCCTGGTATTCAACGCCGATGGTGGCGGCCGGGTTTGATTTCAGCGGATCAATATGAGGCCGGGCCAGCGTCCAGGCAATATAAGCGTGAAAAGCCATAACGAGGCTGATTAATAAAAGCAGAGCCGACAAAAGGGCGATAAGAATGCTCCGAGCCCTTCGTTTAACAATGGATGGCTGTTTGACAGCGATTTCAACTTGAGCTGCGGCAGTAGATACGGGAACGGGAGACATAGGGTTCGGTTCCATCGAAATCCCTCCTTATGTAGACTAAGATGACTTGGTGGCGAGCGTCATTACCATGTATGGAGAAATAGATGGATTCATGGTCTTTTACTCTTATTTCTATAGTAAAATGGCAGTGTGCCAACCGTCAATCGGCCGCGAAAAATGTAAACTGGCTGTAATATGGATGTAACAATAGAGGAAAGTAGTTTCCAGTTGCAGGAATTTCATAATATCAAAATTGAAGTAAGGGCAGAGATGAAAAAGACTTGTTCTCAATCCGTCTTAAAGCTTGTATACAGGAATAGGATAGTAACAATGACTTGTAAACGGGGGAGAGCATGTGAAGCGGGGAAAAGTCAAAATAGCGGGAATCACGATGTATTGCCTACTAATGCTGAGCATTCCATTGCTGCTCTATTTCGAAATTCAGGATTGGCTTCTGCCAGGTACGATTCTGGTTGTAGTTATGTTTGCGCTGGGTATGGGCATGCTGTGGTTATCAGACTACGAGGATGAACAGGCCGCAAAAGCCAAGCACAAGCATTCGGCCCGAATGCGTTCGATGGATAGGTAGGAGGAAACGGGCAGTCCTTGAGCCGTTCGCGCCAGGGCTGCTTTGTTTTTTTCTTATACAGATCGGAAGGGTGATTTATGAAAAAGGCTCATGAGCTCTGGAAAAGGGAATTAGAGACTTTACGATACGAAGGGATATGAGTTATACTATACGTAACAAAGTTTCATCAAGTGAAACCGAAAGTTGAGGGAATAGCAGATGGAAGATGGCAAATTAACGGTGCGCGCGGTAGAGCGCGCTTTGGATATATTGCTTTGTTTTGCGGATTCATCCGATTTGAGTTTAACGGAGATCGCCTCCCGGGTCTCGCTGCATAAAAGCACGGTACACCGGCTGCTAGCCTCTTTGGAAGGGAAGGGTTTCATTATCCGTGACCCTTCCTCGGACAAGTATCGGCTAGGCTTCCGCATCTGGGAGCTTTCCGCCAATTTAACGCACAGCGACGATCCGGCCCAAATCTTCCTGCCGGAGATGGAGCGGCTACGTGATCAGCTTGATGAAACGATCAGCCTGTACGTCAGCGATCGTTTGGAGCGAGTTCGCGTACAAGCCGTTCAGAGCAATCAGGCGATCCGCAGAGTGGCCCCTATCGGAGCTCGAATGCCGCTGTATGTCGGCGCATCGAGCAAGATTCTGGTCGCGTTCGCCGAGCCTGAGGCGCAGCAGGAGCTGCTGTCCAGTCCAAGCTGGCCGGCAAGCTTGGATAAAGCGGCCTTTCTGCAGCAGCTCGCAGAGGCGAAGACGCTTGGCTATGCGACCAGCGTCGAGGAGCGAGAGCCCGGAGCCGCAGCCGTAGCGGTGCCCATTCTGAATGGAGCGCACCGTTTAGTCGCCGCCCTTGCCGTTAGCGGGCCCTCCAACCGGCTCACCCTGGAGAAGATGATGGAGCATGCTCCTGTGCTTATGGAAGCGGCACGGCGCATGGGCAAGATGGTCATATAACCGACAAAACGCAGCAGTCCGAAGGATGGAATCCACCCAAGGACTGCTGCGTTTTTCTTACCATAATAGAACATGAAAGGCTTCGATAGAGGTTTTCTTATGACTGCTTCAATTTGAATTGGCTGACCGAGTCCGCCAAATCCTGCGCAATTTTGCTCAAAGCATTAGCGGAAGAGGCGATTTCATCCATAGATGCCAGCTGCTCCTCCGTAGAGGCGGCCACATTCTGCGAAGCCGCCGCAGCGTGTTTGGCTCGCCCGCTCATGTCCGTAACCGATGCGGAGACCTCCTCTGAGCTTGCCGCCATTTGCTGCGCCGCTGCGGCAACCTCCTGGATTTTTTGCGATACCAGCTGAGAAGCCTGGACAATCAGCTGAAACTTTTCATTGGCCTCATGCACCGCATCTTTGCCTCCATGGACCTCGGCCAAGCTTTTGGTCATCGTGCCAACAGCCTTTGCCGTATCGTTCTGAATATGCTCTACAATTTCGCTGATTTCTTCAACAGATCTTGCTGCTTGCTCCGCCAGTTTCTTGACCTCACCGGCAACGACTGCAAATCCGCGGCCGTGCTCGCCTGCCCTTGCCGATTCTATAGCTGCGTTAAGCGCCAGAAGGCCGGTCTGAGCCGCGATGTCGCCGATAAGATTAATGATATTCCCGATATGATCGGAGTGCTGTGCAAGCTGTTTAATGTCTTCTCCAGCCTGTTCTACGGAGCCGCTGATGGTTTCCATCCGTTGGATGACGTCCTGGATCGATTGATTGCCCAGATCGGCTTGATTGGATGCCTCAAGGGACAGCTCGGACACCTCCGAGCTGGTCTCCGCAATTCGTTGAATCCCGATAGCCATTTCTTCCATGGCACGGCTGGATTCCTCGCCGCTTTGTACCTGATTTTCCGCATCCTGAGCGACCTCTTGAATGGATGCCGCAATATGCTTGCTCGCTTGTGCACTTTCCTCAGAGCTGGCCAGTAATTGCTCGGAGGACGCCGCGACGGCGGAGGAGGTATCTTGGATGTGATGGATCGTTCCTTTGAGGTTATCGACCATAAGATTTAAAGACGAGACCAGAAGTCCAATTTCATCTTTATTTTTGACGGATACCCGATCCATGGTCAGATCGCCTTGAGATATGCTTTGCAGCCGCTCTGAAACGATTCGTACCGGCTTCGAAATATTTCTCGTAATAACGAAGGCCAAGCAAAGACCGAGCAAAACAGACAGCGCCATGATCGCGATAGAAGTGGTCATCGCTGATTTGTAGAGGGCTTGGCTTTCATTTTTAGCCAGGATAGCTCCGTCATGATTCAGCTTAACCAGCTGGTCTATCTTGTCCTGCATTTTGTCGTACTGCTCCTGGGATTTGTCGATTATGGCGTTGATGTCATCCGCTCTCTTGCCGGATCCGGTAATAAGATTGATTTCAGCCGATAGCTTGATCGTGTCCGAGTAGACCTGACGGTATTGTTTCCATTCGCTCTCGAGAGAGTCAAACAGCTTGCGGTCTTCCTCACTCACAAAGCTCTTGCGATATTGGGAGAACGACTGGTCGATAGTGCCGAATATGAGATCGGTTTTTTGGATGAGCTGTGCTTTTTGATTGGAATCAGGCTCACTCATGATGGCGTATTGCGAGGATAGAACATGCTCTGTTAAATAGTTAATGTTATTAATGATTTCTACCCCTTCAAGCCAGGAGTTGGTTATTTCGTTGGTTTTCCCTTGAACCTGCTCAATCTTGTCCAAACCCGTAAATCCCATAATAATTAGCAGTACAAGCATGAGGGTAAAAGAAAGATAGAGCTTTTTTCCGACGGATGGTGATAACGTTTTTTTCAGCCACATGGGTGTTCAATCTCCTCTGGTGTCCAATATGGTAAATGCATTTACTATTATATCGACCGTACCAGAGGGTTTTTGTAGAATCATTTTGACGGCGGACACAAATTTTCCTCCCTCCGCAAACAGAGCCAATTAGTCTTCCGACGTAAAAAGAACCCCGCCGAAGTATATTGGCAATAGCTCAAGGTCTATAGGTTTTCCTACAGCCCCCGCAAAAGTGGGGCACTATCTTCGAAGCTGATTCAGGTACTTTGCGGAAGCCTCGAAATGGACATAAAAAAAGCCCCGCGAAGGGGCTTTTCCTGTAGCTATAAAAGATTGAACCTTAAGCCATGATTTGGCGCAATACGGTTTGCAGAATACCGCCGTTACGGTAGTAGTCCACATCCACCATGCTGTCCAGACGAACGATTGCTTCAAAGTTGAAGCTGCTTCCGTCTTCACGGGTAGCTGTTACCGTTACGCTTTGTCCTGGCTGTACGTCGTTGTTCAAGCCAGTGATGTCAAATGTTTCTGTACCAGTAATACCGAGCGCTTTCCAGCCTTGGCCTTCTTTGAATTGAAGAGGCAGTACGCCCATACCGACCAGGTTGGAGCGGTGAATACGCTCGAAGCTTTCTGCGATAACGGCTTTAACGCCGAGCAGGAAGGTACCTTTAGCAGCCCAGTCACGGGAGCTTCCGGTTCCGTATTCTTTACCTGCGATAACAACAAGGTTAGTGCCTTGAGCTTGGTACTTCATGGATGCATCATAGATGGATTCCACTTGACCGGTTGGCAGGTAAGTCGTTACGCCGCCTTCGGTTCCAGGAGCCACTTGGTTACGAATACGGATGTTCGCGAAAGTACCGCGCATCATGACATCGTGGTTACCGCGGCGGGAACCGTAGGAGTTGAAGTCTTCTTTCTTCACGCCATGCTCGATCAAGAATTTACCTGCAGGGCTGTCTACTTTGATGTTACCTGCTGGCGAGATGTGGTCCGTCGTTACGGAGTCGCCCAGCAATGCCAATGTTCTTGCGCCTTTGATGTCGGCGATATCGGAGATGCCTGCACCCAGGTTTTCGAAGAACGGCGGGTTAGCGATATAAGTGGATTTTTCATCCCACTCGTACAATTCGCCTTCCGGTACATCGATAGCATTCCAACGCTCGTTAGCACGGAATACGTTGGAGTATTTCGCACGATAAATATCAGGGCTCATTGCAGTAGAGATTGCTTCTTGAATCTCGTCTTTGGATGGCCAAATATCTTTCAAATAAACCGGCTGGTTCGCTTGGTCGTAGCCGATAGGATCGTTAGCCAGGTCGATGTTCACCGTTCCTGCCAAAGCGTAAGCAACAACAAGCGGCGGAGAAGCCAGGTAGTTAGCTTTAACTTGAGCGTGAACGCGGCCTTCAAAGTTACGGTTACCGGACAATACAGCCGCTACCGTCATATCGTTGTCGGCAATTGCTTGGCTTACTTCGTCAGGCAATGGGCCGGAGTTACCGATACAGGTTGCACAGCCGTAGCCTGCTACGTGGAAGCCCAATGCTTCAAGAGACTCCAGCAAGCCTGCATTTTTCAGGTACTCGGTAACAACAAGGGAACCAGGAGTCAAGCTGCTTTTTACGTAAGCTGGTTTTTTCAAACCGCGAGCTACCGCTTTTTTAGCAACAAGACCTGCTCCTAACATAACGCTTGGGTTGGAAGTGTTCGTACAGCTGGTAATAGCTGCGATAACAACAGCGCCAGTACCCATTTTCGTTACTTCGCCGCTTGGGTGCTTCACTTCAACGACTTCAGCGATTTTCTCATCGCTCAGGCCGTATCCGCCTTTGTCGATTGGTGTGCGAACGATCGAGTTGAAGGATTCCTTCATAGCTGTCAGCTCTACGCGGTCTTGAGGACGCTTAGGACCTGCCAAGCTAGGTACAACGGAGGAAAGGTCAAGCTCGATTTTGTCGGTGAATACAGGGTCTGGAGTTTCATCCGTACGGAACATGCCTTGCGCTTTGTAGTAAGCTTCAACCAGCGCGATTTGCTCTTCTTCACGGCCAGTGCTTCTCAAGTAGTTCAAGGATTCGGAGTCAACAGGGAAGAAGCCGATCGTTGCACCGTACTCAGG
The DNA here is from genome assembly GCF_014873645.1 of Paenibacillus sp. OAS669. Lineage (NCBI taxonomy): Bacteria > Bacillati > Bacillota > Bacilli > Caryophanales > Paenibacillaceae > Paenibacillus > Paenibacillus sp. OAS669. The sequence continues at coordinate 7,666 of NZ_JADBDR010000007.1, read as the reverse complement.
AGCCATGTTAGCTACGGTAGCACGGTCAGCCAAGCTGATGTTGCTCAGTCCTGGGCCGTAGAACTCCACGAATTTACCTACAACGCCTTTTTTACGAAGCATTTGAGTAACGGTCAGAGCCAGGTCAGTCGCTGTTGCGCCTTCTGGCAATGTGCCTGTCAATTTGAAGCCGATAACTTCAGGTGTTACGAAGTACAGAGGTTGGCCAAGCATACCTGCTTCTGCCTCGATACCGCCAACGCCCCAGCCTACGATACCAAGACCGTTGATCATGGTGGTGTGGGAGTCAGTACCTACAAGGGAGTCAGGGTATACTTCAGTTTCGCCGTCTACGACTTTCGTAGCTGCCACGGAAGCCAGGTACTCCAAGTTAACTTGGTGAACGATACCTGTTGAAGGAGGAACAGCACGGAAATTATCGAATGCCGTTTGTGCCCAGCGCAAGAAACGGTAGCGCTCTTCGTTACGTTCAAATTCAATGTTGATGTTTGTATCCAAAGCGCTTGGAGTACCGAACGCATCCACCATAACGGAGTGGTCGATAACCAAGTCAACTGGAACCAACGGGTTAATCCGCTTAGGATCTCCGCCGGATTTCTTCATGGTGTCTCTCATTGCCGCCAAGTCAACGACAACCGGTACGCCGGTGAAATCTTGAAGGACGATACGTGCAGGGATGAAAGGAATTTCTTTCTCTTCACGCTCTTTCGCCCAGTTAGCGATTTGTTTAACATGCTCTGGAGTGATCGCTCTGCCGTCAAATTGGCGGACAGCTGCTTCCAAAAGCACTTTAATGGAGAAAGGAAGTTGGGAAATGTTGCCGAGGCCTTGCTCTTCAAGTCCTGGCAAGCTGTAATAATGGAATGTTTTACCCTTTACATCAAGCGCTTTGCGGACCGAGTAATGGTCTTTTTTAGCCATGAGTGGTTATTCCTCCTTAAGTAGTTAAAGTAAGCTGAAACCAAGATCGTTTCACTTGATGAAACATGATTTCATAATTGCTATACACTAAGTATACATGCTGAAAGGCCCGGCGTAAAGGTCAATTTCAATCATTTTTGGCACCCGTTGCTCATATATTGGGAGTGATAAACAGGTGCGGGAGCAGCATGTCCCGCCGCCTTCTTGGGATATCTTCTATAGATTGTTAGGTGCCAGGTTGTTCAATCCGGGGGCTGCCTCCAATGGACGAAAGCCTAAATTTCGACAAAAAGTGCAGGAACTATGCATTGGACTCCCCTAGAACGGTAAGCTTTAGACCTCAATCAACCGATGTCGATGGAATTTAGCCTTGACGGAACGTTGAAGTCTGGGGGTATTCGGTTTAGCCATTTCATCATTAATGGAGGTAGCCCGCATGTCGTGGAAAACAACGCTCTATGATTATGTTCACCACAAAAACCAAATGGATATGGATTATTCTGTCGAGCCTTTACTGCCAATAGTAACGGATCGTGCGTACTTGCAGGCACAAATTCAACGGCTGGCCCGAACGGCGCAAACGGATCAGGATCGGAACTTTTTCCCGTCCAAAAGCGAAACCCGCCTATCGATTATTCACGCCGAAGAACAAGCGGGTAGAGTGATTGCGAACGTCAGGCTCCGCCGCACCTCGGTCGGTTCCATCGGGATCCGGGATCATGAGGAGCAGAGAGTGGAGTCCGAGCGCATTCAATTGGAAGAGCTGGACGGCAAATGGTATATCATAAACATCGAAGCGTTAAGCGCGGAGTGTTCCCATCCCCGAACAGCCGGCTTGGACAATGGATATCAGCCCGCCGATTATTATTCGGAGGAATATGGAACGGGCAGGGTGCCCTCTACTCCTTATTTGAACTACAATATCCTTCCCTATCTGGAGACGGGCAATCGCAAATCCGTCTACGACCGGGTTAAAGCCGTACAGTATGCCGATATGTGGTGGGATAAAGGGAACCCGGCTTACATTGAATTTGAAGTCGATTGCAGCAATTATATATCCCAATGCCTCTTTGCAGGCGGGGCGCCAATGCACTATACTGGGAAAAGGGATTCCGGATGGTGGTACAAGGGACGTTACAACGGACAGGAGCTCTGGAGCTACAGCTGGGCTGTTGCACACAGTCTGCAGCGGTATTTAATAAGCAACCGCAATGGACTGACCGCCGAGGAAGTGCCTCAAGCCGATATGCTGGAGCTGGGCGACGTCATCAGCTATGATTGGGACGGCAACGGACGGTTCCAGCACAGCACGATAGTAACGGCCAAGGATGAGAACGGCATGCCCCTGGTTAATGCTCATACCACAAACAGCTTCCACCGTTATTGGAGCTACAAGGATTCCGTAGCCTGGACGGAGAAGACTCAATACCGGTTTCTACATATTGCGGATCTCTTGTGAGTCGATGCTTCCATAGGCTTCCGAAGTAGAGCATTCTTTTCTCGAATGCTCTTAGCTTACGAGATTAGCGATTTTACTATGCATGAAATGACATATCCATTCGGAGGTTATTATGAAAGACAAAATTCGCGTCGGCTTAGTTTACGGAGGAAAGTCGGGGGAGCATGAAGTGTCCCTTCAGACGGCAATGGCCGTAATCCAAGCGTTCGATATGAACAAATATGAAATTCAGCCGTTTTACATAACCAAACAGGGAGAGTGGCGCTCCGGCCCCATGCTGAACGGTCCGGTACCTAATGTTGCGGCTCTTACCTTCCAGGATGAGGCGGAATCGGAACAAACTTTTGCACTCCAGCCTTTCTTTTCATCTCTACAGACTGCGGACAAGGCGGAGATCAGCTCGGTAAAGGATTCTCCAGCAGTAAGCGGCTCTTCCAAGCCCATCGATGTGGTTCTGCCGCTGCTTCATGGCACCTTCGGCGAGGACGGCACGATTCAAGGCTTGTTGGAAATGGCCAACATTGCGTATGCTGGAGCCGGTGTATTGGCTTCTGCCGTCGGCATGGACAAAATCATGATGAAAAAGGTGTTTGCGCAGGAGGGCCTGCCGCAATGCGTTTACCGTCACTTTACAAAAACCCAGTGGGAAAAGGATCAAGCCTTCTTCTTAATGGAGATTGAAGTATCCATCGGCTATCCGTGCTTTGTCAAACCAGCTAACCTCGGTTCAAGCGTAGGTATCAGCAAAGCAGGAAACCGCGACGAGCTGATCGCCGCCATCCAAACGGCGTTCCAGTTCGACCGCAAAGTCATCATAGAAGAGAACATTAACGCACGGGAGGTGGAGGTTGCCGTTTTGGGCAATGATGATCCTCAAGCTTCCGTCGTCGGTGAAATCGTCTCGTCCAATGAATTTTATGATTATAAAGCCAAATATATTGATGGAAAATCATCCATGATCATTCCGGCCGAAATCCCTCAGGAGCTGTCGGACCAAATTCGGGAGATGGCGGTTCGCGCCTTTCAGGCGATCGATGGGTCTGGCTTGTCCCGTGTAGACTTTTTCTTGAGGAAAGAAGATAATAAGATCTATATTAATGAAATCAATACCATGCCTGGCTTTACTCCGTTCAGCATGTATCCGCTGCTGTGGAAGGAGACCGGCAAATCTTATCAGCAGCTGCTCGACGATCTGGTTACGCTGGCGCTGCAGCGGCATGCGGAGAAGCAACGGCTTCAGTATTCTTTTGACGTAGAATAAGTATCCTAAGCATTACAAGATGAATCCTTGACAAGGAGGGCTACGCATGGGATTTCAAACGGAGTTCAATTCGGTCTGCAAGTTCAAATCCGAGCAGGAGCTGTATGAGCTATTGGAATACGGCAAAGGCAAAATGGTGAAAAAAGGCTTTCGCGTATTTCCTACAGGACAGATGGTCATAGCCTACTCCCCAGATAATAAAGCAATTGCTATCGTAAAAATTTTAGCATCCATCGCGGAGATCAACTTTCAAGGCGAGGAAGTCACTCAGGTCGAAATGGAGCTGGTGCGCAGATTGACCGAGGAAGAAGCAAGAGTACAAACCGCCTTGGCTCATGAAATGTTTTTTGGACTGAATCATCCCTGATGTTAAAAACATCTTTCCTTAAGAAAAGGAAGGATGTTTTTTTCTTGCCCGGGCTTATCGCCGCATACATAGAAGCGGGCTGCACGTTCCAGCCATACAAAGGCGAAGCATTTGCCGATTGCAGGAGATCTCCTGAAACTATCAGGACGGTGTCATTTACCTACATAGACGAAACTTGTTTAAGGGGAACCTAGCTCAAAAGGCAGTTTAAGGAGTGTATCCCTAATGATCGTTCGTCTTGGCTATGTCGCGATGTCGATGTTCGTATCCAACGCTTCCCCTTCGAAGACTATGACGGCAACCAACTTCATGAAGCTGGAGGATAGGGAAGCGGCCCTGCGTAAGCTGGAACGGATAGCGATGGAAAATATCCATAATACGTTGCGGCTGCTGAAGCACAACCGGGCTTATGATATTGAGATGTACCGCTGTTCCTCCAAGCTGATCCCCCTGATCGGGCATGAAGCCCTAGAAGGCTGGGACCCTATGACGGTCTTAAGCGATTCCTTCCAAGAGCTTGGGAGTTACGCTCTGGAGCATTCGATGAGGCTCAGCTTTCATCCGGATCATTTTACCGTCTTAAGCACACCGAGAGAAGAAGTGCTCCGCAATTCTCTATTAGATTTGGACCGGCATGTGACGATGCTTGAAGCAATGGGGTTGGACGAATCGGCCAAATGCAACATCCATGTAGGGGGGACCTACGGTAATAAGGAAACGGCCTCCAAACGATTTATGGCTAGGTTTGTCGAGCTCCCGGACCGCATTCGCCGAAGAATGACCCTGGAGAATGATGATAAGACGTTTACCGCGCTGGAGACGCTAGAAATTTGTGAGAAGCTTGAGACTCCGATGGTACTTGATATTCATCATCACCAAGTGAACCATGAAGAGGGGCACGAAAACCCCGCAAAGCTATGGCCACGCATTCTTCATACTTGGCGCAATGAAAAAGCCCAGGGTACGAATCAGCCGCTTCCGCCCAAAATTCACGTCTCGAGTCCCAAAAGCGACAAAGATCCGCGAAGTCATGCCGATTATATTGATGCGGCGGTGCTTATGGAATTCCTTCATGCAATCGCTCCTGTCACACCCAGATTGGATATTATGATCGAGGCCAAGAAAAAGGACGAGGCTTTGCTGAAGCTGATGGAGGATTTGAGCCGTCACACAGATATTAAAGCTTTGTCTCAGGCCTCCTTCGAAATAGGATAAGTTCCATGGCTGATACTGGTCTCAGCAGCGCCTTCAGCTTATCCGGCGGAGATATACGAAGAGCAAGGTTTATTGATGGTTTTCTCTCTTGAAAAATTGGTAAAAATGGGGTACTTTGAGAATGAAGCAGGTTTGACAAGCCTCATTTTATTTCGGAGAGGGGACTTAAGGTTTCATGACTCAACTGTTGAACGGAAAAAATATATTGGTCATGGGAGTTGCCAACGACCGCAGTATCGCATGGGCCATCGCACAGTCATTGGCTGCGCAAGGCGCGCGTTTAGCTTTCACTTATGAAAGCGAGAGAGTGGAGGAGCGGGTTCGGAAGCTGGCCGATACAATTCCCAACTCCGTTGTGCTGCCCTGCAATGTAACCGTAGATGCCGAGATCGACACGCTCGCTTCAGCAATTAGAGAGCATTTCGGCGTACTGCACGGACTTGTACATAGCATCGCTTTTGCCAAAACGGAAGAGCTCGAAGGCTTGTTCGTAGGCACCTCGCGCGAAGGCTTCGCTCTGGCTCATGATATCAGCGCTTATTCTCTGGTAGCTGTATCACAGCGGATGTATCCTCTGATGACCGAGGGCGGCAGCATCATGACTATGACGTACCTGGGCGCTGAACGCGCTATGAAAAACTACAATGTCATGGGCGTGGCTAAAGCTGCCTTGGAGGCAAGCGTGCGTTACCTGGCGAATGACCTTGGACAATATAACGTTCGCGTGAACGCGATTTCGGCCGGACCTATCCGTACGCTGGCGGCCAAAGGCATTAAGGATTTCAATTCTATTTTGAGAACGGTTGAAGAGAAAGCTCCTCTGAGACGTACTACAGAAGTAGCAGAGGTAGGAGATACGGCTATGTTCCTTATGAGCCACCTTTCCCGCGGAATTACCGGCGAAGTCATTTATGTAGACAACGGCTATCATATCGTAGGTGTATAATAAATCAATCCTAATGAATTTTGACGGAACCCTTTGCCGATTTGGCAGAGGGTTTCTAGCGTTTTTTGGAAGAAATAGCACTCTAGCTGAGCGATCTTCCATTTTGAGGGGAAATGACCGGGGGAGTTTGTTGATTTGTCATAAACGACAGCATTATTTGGGTGAAACGCTGTAGCTTTTAAAACGTATATTCACTATACTGAGTGTAATTGCAACCCTTAATCTATAAGGGAGAAAAGGAATGATTCGAAATGGCTAACGAAAGCAATACGTCCTTTATTGTGGGAAGTAAGAATTTTACCGCAGTGGCCATTAATACCGCATCCAAAGCTGGAGAATGGATCCAGAGCAAGTTGGGGGATTTCAACAGCTTACATACGAAATATTCCCCTCATGATCTTGTAACGGAAGTGGACAAGGGCGCTGAGAAGATGATCCGCAATTTAATACAAACGCATTTTCCCCATCACTCTATCCTTGGAGAAGAGGGGGTTGAACCGGGACCGGCTGCTTCAAGCAAGGCATTGGAAGAGGTAAGCGATGCCGAGTACCTATGGATTGTGGACCCTTTGGACGGAACGACCAATTTTGTTCACGGGTTTCCTTTCTTTAGTGTATCCATTGCGTTGGCGCATAAAGGCGAAGTCATCGTCGGTGTTGTATATAACCCGATTCATGACGAACTGTTCGTAGCGGAAAAAGGCAAAGGAGCCTACGTCAAAGGAAGAAGAATGCGTGTATCCAAAGAGACCAAGCTCTCCGAGAGCTTGATAGCGACCGGTTTTCCGGCGGACCGATCCTATGCGCTGCCTATTAACCTCCAGGGTGTACAAGCGCTGACTCCCAAAGTGCGCAATATCCGCGTTGCCGGATCGGCGGCTCTGCATATGGCCTATGTTGCAGCGGGGCGTCTTAGCGGCTTCTGGGAAATCGGCTTGAATTCCTGGGATATGGCTGCAGGAGCTTTATTAATCACCGAATCCGGGGGTACGGTAACAGATACCTCCGGTAACCCCTATACCCTAGGAGTTCGAAATGTTCTTGCTTCAAATGGCCATATCCATGGGGAGTTCCAGCAGGAGCTTACGGCGGCCAACGCAACGGGCAGCAGCACATAGGAAGGTCCGGATAACAAGATGCAGCCTCAAACCAATCGATTTCTCGAATGGTTTGGGGCTGTTATGTTTTGCGGGAGTTTGGGTATAATAAAAAAATGTTCCAAAGTACTTGCAATCTTTTTTTAATCGTGCTATATTGGTTTCCGGCCAAGAGACAGGCCGATACGCAAGCAAGACTTGAAAAAACAATTTCAAAAAAAGCTTGCAATGAGTAAGGCGATATGATATATTGAAATTCCGCGCTGCTGAGACAGCGACGGACAAGCAAGATGGATTAGCAATACATTGTCCTTTGAAAACTGAACAACGAGTGAATGTTTGAACAGAGAATGAAAATTCTCGCTAGCATTGAATTTTGAGCTTAAGACAAGCTCTATTA
>NZ_JADBDR010000006.1:0-417808 GCF_014873645.1 Paenibacillus sp. OAS669 | reverse complement strand
CCCGTCCGCCGCTATCCCCGAAGGGACCGCTCGACTTGCATGTATTAGGCACGCCGCCAGCGTTCGTCCTGAGCCAGGATCAAACTCTCCATTAAAGTGATCACCCAAGTGATCTATAATAGAGCTTGTCTTAAGCTCAAAATTCAATGCTAGCGAGAATTTTCATTCTCTGTTCAAACATTCACTCGTTGTTCAGTTTTCAAAGGACAATATCTCGACAAAACTCCCAAATGCTCGCTCTGTCATTTGTGTCACCTTGTTTAGCGGCGACTTTTATAATATAACACATTCGCCTACTCAATTGCAAGTGTTTTTTTTATTTTAATTTTTTCCACTCATAAAAAAACCTTCGCCTCAAGCAGCGAAGATTAATTTATCATATATGTATATCAAGAGTCAAGTCTATCTTTTTCCACTTTGAAAAGTATTGCAAGACATGCTTGCTTATTTTTGAATTACATCTTGAATATATAATTGGCGCTCTACCGTTAGATTGATGATCTGGCCATTGACGTTAATCCATGGTCTCGTAGGATGGGCTCTGTCTGAGAATACGATCTCCCCGATTCGGTTATCATTTAATTTGACCAGGACGCCGTTATGGAACTGAGTAACTTTTTGAATGAAGGTCTGAACTAAAGCAGGGTCCAGTTTGCCGAACGATTCGTTAAAAAGCTGATCCAGCACAAGATATGGGGATATCGCTTTTTTATGATAACGGGCTGAGGACATAGCGTGAAAAATATCGGCAATGGCAATTATTTTGGAGTAAGGATGGATTTTGTCTCCCTTGGTTCCCATCGGATAGCCTGATCCGTCTTCCCGTTCATGATGCTGTAGTGCGGATAATTTGACGCCCTCATTGATGGCAGCCACATTCTTTAATAGATTATAGCCAATAACAGTATGCTGCTTCATTTCTTCGATTTCATCGGCTGTCAGTTTGTTTGGCTTGGACAATATGGACGGATCGACTTTGGCATTACCTATGTCGTGCAGTAAGCCTCCAAGAGCCACAGGCATGAGATCCTTTTGCGGCATCCCGCTCCACTTGGCCAAGCAATAAGAGGTTAGACTCACCATAATGCTGTTATGATAAAGGTAATCCTGAAGCTGAAACACTCTTGGTTCAAATGTCAAAATCCGATAATGATCTATATGCTGTATCAGGGCCTCTAATTGCGTCCTGATCTCTAAGATCGGCGGATTTTGCCCGCTGACGGAGGTGAATACTTTTTTAAGCAGAGCGAGCATTTTATCGTACTCCACATAAATCGGGTGTACGGTCCTTACAGGCTCCTCAGATACTGCTTCCTTAGCATTCTCCTGCTCATTGGTCTTAGATTCTATAGAGACGGTAGGAATGAGGAACGCTCTTAGGATTTCTATATCCTTATCCGAAATGACTTTCCCTTTGTAGAATAATACGTTTCCTCGCTTGGTTTGCACGTTATCCAATATTTTTTCACCGGGTTTTAACTGAGATACGGGAACCGTCGCCATTGATCGTTCTCACCTTGCTTTCTATCAATTCCATTTTATTTTAAACGAAAAAGAATGGGGATGTAACCCCCATTCTTTGTTCATTTACCAAAAAAACGTATTTCGCTCCAAGACAACCGATGAAGAGAAATTACTCCTCACCTTCACCCGGCTCATTCGTTTCTATGCTGTTTTCTTCGCCGTCCTGTTCATCCGATGATTCCTCGCTTTTCTCCACTCGCGCAACCGTAGATACTTCATCTTCATCGCGAATGTTGATCAGCTTAACCCCTTGGGTATAGCGTCCCATCATGGAGATGCCCGACATGCTTGTCCTAATAATCGTTCCAAGTGCCGTAATGATCATCAGATCCTCATCATCCTGAACGATTTTGAGGCCTACGACAGGGCCGTTCTTCGGCGTAACGTTAAGGGTTTTGATCCCTTTACCGCCGCGGGACTGCAGACGGTATTCCGATACCGGAGTACGTTTACCGAAGCCTTTGGAGGTTACGATCAAGACACTGTTATCCGGATGAACAACGTCCATATCAATAACGGCATCGTCGTCACCAATGTTAATCCCTTTTACCCCGGTAGCCGAACGTCCCATGGAACGCACTTCTTCTTCAGGGAAGTGGATGGAAATCCCTTGTTTCGTCCCCATAATGATCGTTTGGTTGCCGTCCGTCAGCTTCACGCCGATCAAATCGTCATCCTCACGAAGCGTTAAGGCGATCAATCCGCCTTTACGGATGTTGCTATAGTCATTCAGCGGAGTCTTCTTAACTAAGCCATTCTTGGTTGCAAAGAACAGATACTGTTCAGACTCGAAGCTCTCAACCGGAATAACGGCGTTAATCGTTTCTCCTTGCTCGATTTGAAGGAGGTTAATGATCGGCGTTCCCCGTGCTGTTCTGCTGAGATCCGGAATCTCGTAAGCCTTCAGCTTGTATACCTTCCCTTTGTTCGTGAAGAACATCAGGAAGTGATGCGTATTCGTCACGAACAAATGTTCCACGAAGTCTTTATCCTTCGTATCCATACCGATGACGCCTTTACCGCCGCGCTTTTGACTACGATAGGTGGAAACAGGCAATCTCTTAATATAGCCGGTATGAGTAATGGTGATGATAACATCTTCACGAGGGATGAGATCCTCATCCTCGATGCTTTCTTCACCTACGGTAATCTCAGAACGGCGTTCATCGCCGAATTTCTCTTTAATTTCGCGAAGCTCCTCGCTGATGATAGCCAATACCAGTTGCTCGTCAGCCAGAATCGCTTTATATTCAGCGATTTTCTTTAGCAGCTCCGCATATTCCTCTTCAATCTTCTCGCGTTCCAATCCTGTCAAGCGCTGTAGACGCATGTCCAGAATGGCCTGAGCCTGATCCAAGCTGAGCTCGAATTGAGTCATTAAGCCATCGCGTGCTTCTTCGGTAGTCCGAGAAGAACGGATTAGCGCAATGACCTGATCCAAATGATCGAGTGCAATCCGCAAGCCTTCGAGAATATGAGCTCTGGCTTCCGCTTTGCGCAATTCATATTCGGTACGGCGGCGGATAACTTCTTTTTGATGCTCCAAATAGTGATAGAGCATTTCCTTCAGGTTCATAACCTTAGGCTCGCCGTTAACCAAGGCCAGCATAATTATACCGAAGTTGGATTGTAAAGCAGTATGCTTGTAAAGGTTATTCAATACAACATTAGGGTTCACATCGCGACGCAGCTCGATAACAATCCGCATCCCGTTACGGTCGGATTCATCTCGCAGGTCGGTAATGCCTTCGATTTTTTTCTCGCGGACCAACTCTGCGATTTTCTCGATCAAACGTGCTTTAATAACCTGATATGGCAGCTCATGAACGATAATGCGAGCTTTGTTGTTGTTTTCCTCAATGGTTGCTCTAGCTCTCATAGTTACGGAGCCGCGGCCCGTATTGTAAGCCTGGCGTATGCCTTCGCGACCTAAAATAAATCCGGCAGTAGGGAAATCCGGGCCTTTAATCGACTGCATCAGCTCCATAGGAGTGACGTCCGGATTCTCTATCATTTGCTGAATGCCGTCTATAACTTCTCCTAAGTTATGAGGAGGGATATTTGTTGCCATCCCTACAGCAATACCGGAGCTTCCGTTGACCAACAAGTTAGGAAAACGGGCGGGGAGAACAACCGGTTCCTGCTCCTCACCGTCATAGTTGGGTGCAAAATTGACCGTCTCTTTGTTAATGTCACGCAAAAGCTCCATGGCTATCTTGGACAGCCGGGCCTCGGTATACCGCATTGCAGCGGCGAAATCGCCGTCAATGGAACCAAAGTTACCATGTCCATCTACCAGCATGTAGCGGAGGGAGAAATCCTGCGCCATCCGTACCATCGTTTCATATACGGGAGCATCCCCGTGCGGGTGATACTTACCGATAACTTCACCGACGATTCTTGCCGACTTCTTGTACGGCTTGTCCGAATACATTCCGAGCTCAGACATGGCGAACAAAATACGGCGATGCACCGGCTTCAGCCCGTCCCTGACATCCGGCAGGGCACGGCTTACGATAATGCTCATCGCATAATCCAAAAAGGATGTACGCATCTCCGAGCTGATATCGATTTCTTTAACTTGTGAGCGCTGTTCGTCGGACATTGTTTACCTCCTGCAAGTTTGCCTTGGCTTAACCACTTCGTCAGCATTTATTGCTGTTGCATGCAGCTTCCTCCGTGGCCTACACCATTAAAGACCGTGTAATCTTTGTATAATTAAATTATTTAATGAATTCGCTTTGACAAAAGGACTGCCTGCGTTAATCCGGGGAATTTGCATAGGATCCGTATTTCGCGAAGCAATTCCACTCACGGTAGTATAAGCATAATGAATTCCAGAACGATTCAATAAATCAGCCGATCTGGCATCGTAGATCCCAAACGGATAGGCGAAGGAATCGATAGGCCGGTTATACAATTCTCCCAGCTTTTTGCGGCACAGCTGCGTATCGTCCATAATCCGCTGTTCGAACTGTTGTTCGGTCTCGACGACTCCTTGTGCATTAGTCAGCTTGGTCGTGAATAATGCGCCGCCATTCGGCGCCCGGTCGTGCAAGCTGTCCGTATGGCACTGAACGTCTATCCCCGCCATTTCCCGTGTCATGTGCCTGATTTCATCTTTGGATAAGGAGGGGATAAGGCTCCTCAAAGGCTGCTCCAAGTCCTTCGTAATAACAAAATTAACGGCAGGAATGTTCAATTCCTTCAGGATGGGGTAAGCACGAGTATAAAAGCTCTGGTAGCCGTCGTCGAAGGTGACCAGAACAGCGTTAGGAGGGACTGGCCCTCCTGCCAAATACTCTTTGAACTGAGTCAAACTAATAAAATGATAGCCCCGCTGCAGCAAATCCGTCAGCTGCTCTCGAAGCAATTCCGTCTTGATCGTAACATCGCCCACCGTCTGATCATCAATGTGGTGGTAAGCGATCACGGATACCCGGTCCTTATATACAGTCAGAGGGGCTTGCTGGAATATTCCCGGAGTAAGCCACAGCAGAACAACGATAAGCAGCCATAATCCGGCTTTCTGCATCCCATTCATTCAAGGCTCCTTCAGTCTTGCTAAATATCGAGGTTCTTAACGAACTTCGCATGCTGATGAATAAAGTCTCTGCGCGGTTCGACATTCTCGCCCATCAGTGCGTCAAAGATGGCATCAGCGTCCATCGCATCCTGGATGTTCACCTGCAGCAGCGTACGGCTATCCGGATCCATGGTCGTTTCCCACAATTGGGTAGGGTCCATCTCTCCAAGACCTTTGTACCGCTGTACGTTGACCTTAACGCCGTCACCGAACTCCTGCATGATCTGATCCTTCTGCCTGTCATTGTAGGCGTAACGAACCGTCTTGCCCCGTTCCAGCTTGTATAGAGGCGGCTGAGCGATGTAAATATATCCCGCTTCAACCACTTTGCGCATGTACCGGTAGAAGAACGTAAGAAGCAGAGTACGAATATGCGCCCCGTCCACGTCGGCATCGGTCATAATAATGACCTTATGGTAACGGGCTTTGGTAATATCGAAATCTTCACCGATTCCTGTACCCAGCGCCGTAATAATAGCCCGTATCTCTTGGCTGGACAATATTTTATCCAATCTTGCCTTCTCTACGTTCAAAATTTTACCGCGGATAGGCAGGATCGCTTGGAAATGGCGGTCGCGTCCCTGCTTGGCGGAGCCGCCCGCAGAGTCACCTTCTACGATGTAGACTTCACTGATCGAAGCATCCTTGGAGGAACAGTCCGCCAGCTTCCCTGGTAAGGAGCTGACCTCGAGGGCGCTTTTGCGCCGCGTCAATTCCCGGGCTTTACGGGCCGCTTCGCGCGCTCTTGCCGCTTGGACGCCTTTTTCAACGATTTTCTTTGCAACGGCAGGATTTTCGTCCAAAAATTCCATCAGCTTTTCCGAGAACAACGATTCCACAATGCCCCGGACTTCACTGTTGCCGAGCTTTGTCTTCGTCTGTCCTTCAAACTGAGGCTCCGGAATTTTGACGGAAATAATGGCGATCAAGCCTTCACGCACATCATCCCCAGATAAGTTGGAGTCGCTATCCTTAATCGCATTATATTTGCGGGCATAATCATTCAAGATCCGCGTCAGCGCGCTCTTAAATCCGGATTCATGGGTGCCGCCCTCATGCGTATTAATGTTATTGGCAAACGAATAAATGTTCTCCGTATAGCTATCGTTGTACTGAAGCGCGATTTCAACCTGAATAAGATCCTTGGAGCCCTCCGTATAAATCGGCGGATGCAGCGCTTCGCGGTTCCGGTTCAAATATTCGACGAAGGAGACAATACCGCCGTCATATTTAAAGGTTTGGGATACATCCGAACGTTCGTCCGTCAGGATAATTTCGATGCCTTTATTGAGAAATGCCAGCTCTCTGATACGGGATTGCAGCGTTTCGTAATCATACTCCGTCGTTTCTTTGAAAATTTCCTCGTCCGGCCAGAACGTAATAGTCGTACCGGTTTCATCCGATTCTCCTACCACTTTTAAATCATATTGAGGTACGCCGCGGTGGTACTCCTGCTGGTAAACTTGCCCCTTCATTTTTACTTTCACTATAAGCTTTTTGGAAAGGGCGTTAACTACGGACACACCTACCCCGTGAAGTCCCCCCGATACCTTATAGCCTTCGCCGCCAAATTTACCGCCTGCATGCAGCACGGTAAGGACGACTTCAACCGTTGATTTTTTTAATTTCGGATTTTCTCCGACTGGAATGCCCCGACCATTGTCAATAACCGTAACACTGTTGTCCTTATGCACGATCACTTCGATCTTGGTACAGAAACCGGCCAAAGCTTCGTCAATACTGTTATCGACGACTTCCCACACAAGGTGATGAAGGCCCTTTCCACTGGTTGAACCGATATACATCCCCGGACGCTTCCGAACGGCTTCAAGGCCTTCGAGTACCTGTATCTGACTTTCATCATACGTGTTTTGATTCACAGACATGTTGACACCCACTTTTCCAAGGTAATATCTAGTTTGTTAAAAGATGATTCGCCCGTTTCTTCAAAGTCATGGAGGAGATAGGAGAGTAGTACACCTTCGATTGCGTCACCACAAGCGATTTGCTTTCTTCCTCGCCGATAACCTCGACCTTCTTTTCTTTGAGTGCATAGCTGACGAACTGCTTTGATATTTTTGAAGATTTCTCAATGGATAGATCAAATATAGCAACGAGCTCGGATGCGCGAATGATTTTTTCTCCGCCTAAATGGATGAACATCGTCGGACATCTCCTTATCAGTGAGGCTTTACTATGTTAAGCTTCCGTTTCGAACATGAATGACAGAAGCACTGTCGAGCTTGCCAAGGTCCACACTTTCGATTCCGGTCGTTGTTATGAAAGTCTGAACCTTGTTTTGGAATGTTTCGATGAGCTGCGTTTGCCTATAACGGTCAAGCTCGGATAATACATCATCCAAGAGAAGGATAGGATATTCGCCGACTTCCTCCCGAATCAGTTCAATTTCAGCCAGCTTCAAAGAGAGTGCTGTCGTTCTTTGCTGGCCTTGGGAGCCGAACGTCTGCACTTCCTTGTCATTAATATAAAACAATAAATCGTCCCTATGAGGGCCTACTAAAGTCACACCACGCCGCAATTCCTGTTCTTTCACCTGTGATAACTTTATCATAAATTGGTCGAATAAAACAGGTTCATCTTCCAAAACCGCCGGATCGAACGCGGTAGAATAGGCGATTCGCACCTGTTCGTTCCCCGCAGTAATGCCCGAATGAATCTTTTCTGCCCAGGCTTGCAGCTTCTTTATAAAGCTTTGACGTTTTTTGATAATTTTAACACCGAAGGTCGCCAATTGTTCATTCCAAACCTCCAGCATCCCGGCCTTGCTGTCCTTGGAGGTGAACAGCTGTTTCAAATAATTGTTCCGCTGCGCCAATATTTTCTGATATTGCGACAAATCGTACAAATAGGCAGGATGAACCTGCCCAATCTCCATGTCCAAGAACCGGCGGCGCACCGAAGGGGAGCCTTTGACAATCTCAAGATCCTCCGGGGCAAACATGACCACGTTCAGAGAACCTATGAAATTACTGAGCTTTTTTTGCTCCAGGCCATTGATCTTCGCCTTCTTGCCCTGCTGCGATATGGTCAGGTCCAGCTGGCATAAGCCGTACTTTTTGTCCACCTCGCCATGCAGCAGGGTATGAGACGAATCCCACTGGATAAGCTCCTTATCCTGGTGTGTCCGATGCGATTTGGTCAATGCCAGCACAAAAATGGACTCCAACAGGTTCGTCTTCCCTTGCGCATTGGGGCCTACGATGATATTGACCATATGTCCGGTTTCGAAAGTAACCTCGTTATAGTTGCGGTAATGCTGTAAAGACAGCTTTTTTAATTGCAAAGCATTTCCTCCTAACAGGCTCCTGCGATAGCGCAGCCGCTTCGAAGCCTCTTAGCTGCGTACCACCTGGAACTCGCCGCAGCCTTCCACGCGAATCCGATCCTGATGGACGAGCTTTTTGCCGCGGCGATTCTCCGGTTCCCCGTTGACCCAAATTTCCGTTTCCTGCAGGAAGCTTTTGGCTTGTCCACCTGTGGATATGCAGTCCGCCAGCTTCAGAAATTGCCCCAAAGTAATATAGTCCGTATGAATGTGGATCGTTTTCATGTGAGTACTGCTCCTTTTTCAACGTTAATTCGTTGTCCGGTACGGCAGGATCAGCTGCAGCAGACTTGAAGTTTCTTCCGGCCGAATGATGATGGGCTGCATGGCGCCGGTAAATCCGATACGGATCAGCTCGCCGTCCATGACTTTTAACGCGTCCAGCATATATTTGGAGTTGAAAGATATTCTCAGCAATTCGCCGGTTAAGCTGGTTACCTCCAGCTGCTCCGTTACTTTACCCAGCTCGGAGGAGCTGGACGAAATTTCAATTGTGTGATCCTCACGCATAATGAGCTTAACGATGTTCGTTTTCTCTTCCCTGGACAGCAAATAGGCGCGGTCGATCGCTTCTGCAAGCTGCTGGGCATTGATGACGAGCTCAGTTTGATACGATTGGGGAATCAGCTTCGACGTATCCGGATAAGTACCATCCAAAATCCGGGTGTAGAACAAAATGGAGCTTAACTTAAACAACACCTGGTTTTCGGCAAAAATGATATCGATCAGCGTGTTCTGGTCCGGCAAAATTTTGGACAGCTCGTTCAGCGTCTTACCGGAAATCGATACGTTGCCTAGATGGAAGTCCGCATCGACCTCAATGCTGGTTTCGCGGCTTCCCAGGCGGTGTCGGTCACATGCCGTAAACTTGAGCTTGCGGTCGGCGATCGTCCACAAAATCCCTGTCAAAATAGGCGTAGATTCATTGGTGGAAACGGCAAAAGACGTCTGCTTGATCATGGTTTTAAGCAGATCGCTAGGCATCTGAATCCGTCTGTTTTCCTCAATGCTTGGAAGGGTAGGGTATTCCTCCGGATCGAGACCCACCAAT
Source organism: Paenibacillus sp. OAS669 (assembly GCF_014873645.1). NCBI lineage: Bacteria > Bacillati > Bacillota > Bacilli > Caryophanales > Paenibacillaceae > Paenibacillus > Paenibacillus sp. OAS669. The sequence continues at coordinate 408,301 of NZ_JADBDR010000006.1, read as the reverse complement.
TGAATCTCCGAAGATCCGGAACGAATCGTTGTTTGAAAATGATCCTTCACTTCAATCTCTACTACTTGCGCCGGAAGCTTTCTTACAATCTCTACGAAAAACTTGGAAGAAAGGACTACGCTGCCCGGGCGTTCCAATTCTATAATGCTCAATTCATTTTTCTCAATAGGTATAAAGCTTTGAATCGATATATCCGTATCGCTTGCTGTTAAGGTCATACCGTTGGCATCGGCGTCTATTTTAATCCCGGTCAAAATGGGAATGGTTGTTTTGTTGGAAATGGCTTTGGAAACGTGCTGAATCGACTCGTTCAAATGTTCTTTTAAAATAGTTAACTTCATTTTGTCACTCCTATGGTTACGAAAATGATGGAGATGCCATATACATCTATAATACCTTTTTTTTATTAGTAATAGTAGTAGGGCCTAGGGATATGTGGATATGTGGAGAAAAGCTACAAAGCAAAAGCCTATCCACATGTGAATAGTTTGTGCATAGGCTTATAATTATCCAGATGCGAAAAGCCAGCTCCAAATAACGAACCGACCCGCCGGGAGCTGCTCTTCATACCACGAAGGCTATATAATTTTGCAACAACGACTGACATCACATTGTATGCTCAGACTTAGGCCGTGATGTTTCTTACCTTTTCCATCAGATTCTGAATAATCTTGTTCAACTCGTGATCGTTCTTCAGCGCCTCCGAAATCTTCTCATGGGCATGAATCACGGTAGTATGGTCCCGTCCGCCAAAAGCCTCGCCGATCTTCGGCAATGAAAAATCAGTCATTTCCCGGGCAAGATACATAGCGATCTGGCGCGGATAAGCGACCATTTTCGTCCGTTTCCTCGCTTTGAAATCCTCCATCTTCAAGCCGTAGAACTCGCCGACCTTTTGTTGAATATCTTGAATCGTAATGACCTTGGGACGGCTGCTCGGAATGATATCCTTCAGCGCTTCGGCGGCCAGATGAGACGTGATGTCCTCATTGATCAGCGACGAATAGGCGACGACACGAATCAAGGCACCCTCGAGCTCCCGGATGTTCGTATCGATCTGGTTGGCTATGTAAACCATCGCCTCATTAGGAATTTCCAGGTTTTCCGCCTTCGCCTTTTTCCGCAAAATCGCAATCCGAGTCTCCAGATCCGGCGGCTGGATATCGGTAATCAAGCCCCATTCGAAGCGGGAGCGCAGCCGTTCCTCCAGGGTCGGGATCTCCTTGGGAGGCCGGTCACTGGAGATAATAATTTGCTTGCGTTCCTCGTGCAGCGCGTTAAATGTATGGAAAAATTCTTCCTGCGTTTGTTCTTTTCCAGCAAGAAACTGAATATCATCTATAAGCAGCACGTCGATGTTGCGGTATTTGTTGCGGAAGCTTTCGCCGCGGTTGTCGCGGATCGCGTTAATAAATTCATTGGTAAATTTCTCGGAAGAAATATACAGCACTTTGGCGCTCGGATTATGCTCCAACACGTAATGGCCTATGGCATGCATCAAGTGTGTTTTACCAAGTCCAACGCCCCCGTACAAAAACAGCGGATTATAAGCCTTCGCCGGCGCTTCGGCCACAGCAAGCGAAGCCGCATGAGCAAAACGATTCCCTGACCCGATAACAAACGTATCGAAGGTATACTTCGGGTTCATCATATGGCTGAACGTTTCTTCTGGGACTGCGGACTGGGCTTTCACCGGGATGTTCGGAGTGGAGGAGGGAGTGCTTGCAGCTTTCTCTTCTTCGGATTCGATAATGAATTTCACTTCCGCCGGCTTTCCAATGTAATCGAAAATCGTATCCTTAATCAGCTTGGTGTACCGGTTCTCAAGCCACTCTCTGGCAAAATTGTTCGGCGCACAGATAACGACTTTGGATTCGTTGAAAATGACGGCTCTTGTGGATGTAAACCAGGTTTCGTAGCTTGGTTTACTCAGCCTAGTCTGAATAATGGAAAGGACTTGCTGCCATTGCTCGTTTGGATGGCTTTCCACAATGTATTCACTCCTTCAAAAAAATAAGCGGTGAGGCATAAGCCATACGGATGTAGAAAAAAAGCGGGTTGTGTCGCAAAATATCCACAGCATCCCGAAGCATGCGGGAATAGTTTATACAGAGGGGATGTAAATTGTTCACAAAGATATCCACAGGCTGTTGATAAAATAGTTGATAACCGTTCTCTATCCACAGGATAAGCATTATCATAATATCAAAATATGTTCGGATTATCAATGAATTGTTTCGATTTATCCACATCTTCTATAGCTTGTGTGTAACTTTTATCAACAACACAAGATATTGTTTATAAAATGTTATTAGTTCGACAAAACCTGCGCATATGCGCACTTTTTTTATTCACAGGCTGTTTTTTGCTGGCGAAATGCGGCCGTTCGAGGCTGTGGATACCTATTTTTGACGAAAACGTGACGCCATCTTTCGAGCCGTGTGGATGAGGTAATGAAGAGATGAATATCCACATTCAAAGAGAGACCGGGTAGGGCAAGGTTCATCCACGAGCCTGTATGCCAAAAGTTTGCAATCGAAGCACGTTGACTTTTGCCTTATAAAATGGTTTAATGTTGTAAGGTATTTTTGGGAATGGATTTTCCTCAAGGAGGTGCTAGATCAATGAGACCAACATACAAACCGAACGTAAGAAAGCATAAGAAGGTACACGGCTTCCGTAAGAGAATGAGTACGAAGAATGGTCGTAAAGTACTCGCTGCTCGTCGTTTAAAAGGAAGAAAAGTATTGAGCGCATAATACAAAAGGCCACTGTCAGGTGGTCTTTTTTGTTTGTAACGGGATAAAAGGGGAATATGTTCCTAAGGAAGGTCCAGCAGCTCAAAGTTGCAGCCCTGCTGGGATGAGATGTTATAAAACGGCCGGATTTGGCGCAGGATAGTATTGTTTTGGCGTTTCTGATCGTGACGAAGATGGAGAGTTCATTGTGGAAAAGAAAAATCGGTTGACGAAAAGAGAATATTTCGACAAGGTGTACCGCGGCGGCAAATCGATGGCAAATCATCAGTTTGTACTATATTATTATCGGCAGCCGCGGCTGGAGTCGTTCCGCTTGGGGATCTCGGTCAGCAAGAAGCTTGGCAATGCCGTCGTCCGCAACCGGATTCGCCGTGTCGTCAAGGAGATTGTCCGTTTGAACAAGGAGCGTTTTGCATGCGGTTACGATTTTATTCTGATCGCGCGCAAGCCCGTTGTGGGATTATCTTATCAGGAAACGGAAAAGAGTATCCTCCACGTCTTTAAAAGGGCCTCGCTTTTAACGCGAAAATAACCCGATTTCATTTCTTTTTTATGAGGAGATATGATATAGTTTATTATTGGAAAAGATGAATCTAGGAGGATATTATTTTGACTCGTCGACTTGCAACCTATTTGCCGCTTTCATTCCTGTTTCTTCTCCTTGCAGGATGTACTCCGGCGACAACTCCAATCGATCCGAACAATGGCGTTTGGGACAAGTACTTTGTCGGGCCCTTGGCAGAAGTTCTGGACTGGTTTGCGGCTCAGCTATGGGGACAATATGGTCTGTCCATTTTGGTCGTAACGGTTATTATCCGATTAATCATATTACCTCTTACGCTGAAGCAGTACAGAAGCTCGAAGCGGATGCAGGAATTACAGCCTGAAATGAAAAAGATTAAAGATAAGTACAAGGACGATCCTAAGAAGCAGCAGGAAGAAACCATGAAGCTGTTCCAGTCCAATGGCGTTAACCCGCTGGCAGGCTGCTTGCCGCTGATCGTTCAGATGCCGATTCTGATCGCTTTGTACAATGCTATTATGCGTAATCACCATATAAATGAACACTCGTTTTTATGGATGCAGCTGGGAGCGAAGGATCCGTACTATGTTTTGCCGCTGCTCGCAGCGTTGACGACTTATTTGCAGCAAAAAATGATGAAGACCCAGATGAACCCACAAATGCAAAGCTTGATGTTCATTTTCCCTGTCATGATTTTCGTGATGGCGATGAACTTTGCTTCCGCACTTCCGCTGTACTGGATTTACAGTAACATCTTTACTATCGTACAGTCATACTTTATTTATGGTGGAGCATCTCAAAATAAGGTGGGCCCTTCAAAATGAAAAAAATAGTGGTCATGGGTAAATCGATTGAGGAAGCCGTCAGAAATGGCCTTCAGCAATGGAATACCACGGAGGATCGGGTTAAAATACAGGTGTTGGAACAGCCCTCAAAAGGGCTGTTCGGCATAATCGGCGCCAAGGATGCGAAAGTAGAGCTGGAGCTGATTCCCGATGCTGTTGAAGAAGCCATTCATTTTTTACAAGAAGTTTTCCAAACGATGAACGTACAAGTCCGCATTGAACAAAAGTCTACGAAAGAAGGCCTCGAGCTTCATCTATATGGTTCGGAGCTGGGAATGCTGATCGGCAGAAGAGGGCAAACCTTGGATGCGCTTCAATATTTGGTGAACATCGTCGCCAATCGCTATTCCTCCTCGCACATGCGAATCGTGCTGGATGCGGAGCAGTTCCGCGAGCGCCGGAAAAAGACGCTGGAGGAGCTGGCGGCGAGACTGGCAGAGAAAGTCATCCGCTCCAAAAAAGAAGTGGTGCTCGAGCCGATGTCGCCCCAAGAACGGAAGGTCATTCATGCGAAGCTCCAGGATCATCCGAAGGTTCGCACATTCAGCAGAGGCGAGGAGCCGAATCGAAGAGTCGTTATTGTTACCAGATAAACCATTGCTGCAATGATGTCGTCAAGACTCATTGCTTTTTTTCAATAGAGGAGTCATTCGGTTTGTACCAGACATGAATAGATAAGAGGTTGAATACAGCTATGATTCAAGATACCATTGCGGCGATCTCCACTCCGTTAGGAGAAGGCGGGATTGCCATTATACGGGTTAGCGGCGACGAAGCGGTTGCTGCAGTAGACGGTGTGTTTTTCGGTAAAAGCAAGCTGTCCGAGGTACCGACCCATACGGTCCATTACGGATTTATCAAGGATCCGTCGACGATGGAGCGAATCGATGAGGTGCTCGTCACGGTAATGCGGGCACCGCGTTCTTTTACCATGGAGGATGTTGTTGAGGTCAGCTGTCACGGCGGATTTATTTCTGTAAAAAAAGTACTGGATCTGCTGCTGGAGCACAATGTTCGCCTTGCTGAACCGGGTGAGTTCACCAAGCGCGCGTTCCTCAACGGCCGGATCGATTTGTCCCAGGCTGAAGCGGTGATCGATTTGATCCGGGCCAAATCGGATCGGGCCTACAGCATTGCGATGAAGCAATCCGAGGGCAGCCTGTCCAAAAAGATCAAAGGCCTGCGTCATGATCTCGTCGAGCTGATGGCTCATATCGAAGTCAACATCGATTATCCGGAGCATGATGTGGAAGAAATGACGAATGCGTTCATTAAAGACAAATGCTCGTCGGCGATGGAGCACATCGAGGAGCTGCTTAGAACGGCCCAGCAAGGGAAAATTTTGCGGGAAGGGATTGTCACGGCGATTGTCGGAAAGCCGAACGTAGGCAAATCCTCCTTATTAAATACGCTGGCGCAGGACAATCGGGCGATTGTTACCGATATTCCGGGTACGACACGGGATGTCATCGAGGAATATGTGAATGTGAACGGGATTCCGTTGAAGCTGCTCGATACGGCGGGGATTCGGGAAACATCAGATATAGTGGAGCAGATCGGTGTGGAGAAATCCCGCAGTGCTCTGGCTGACGCGGATTTGATCCTGCTTGTTTTTAACGGCGCCGAGCCGCTGCAAGAGGATGAGCTTGCTCTGATCGAACAGTTGAAAGAAAAGCAAACGATTGTTATTGTGAATAAGCTGGATCTGCCGCAGAAGATTGAGCTGGACGTGCTAGAGCAGCATTTTTCGCCGGAGCGGGTCGTCCGGATGTCGCTGCTGGAGCAGCAGGGGATTGTTGATCTGGAAAAAGCTATCGCTAGTATTTTCTTCAGCGGTCAGGTAGAATCAAGTGACCTGACTTATGTGAGCAATGTACGTCACATTTCTTTGCTGAAAAAGGCGAAGGGGTCACTGGAAGAAGCTTATAGCGCTACCGAAGCGTTCGTTCCGATAGATATGGTTCAAATCGATATTCGCAATGCCTGGGAGTTCCTTGGGGAAATCATAGGAGACTCCGTAGGCGATTCATTGATAGATCAAATTTTCTCCCAATTTTGTTTGGGTAAATAATAGTTTTTTTGGCGAGGAGGTATTGTACATTATGAGTTATGCTGCTGGTGAATATGATGTTATTGTCGTCGGCGCCGGACATGCCGGCTGTGAAGCGGCTCTGGCCGCAGCGCGTATGGGCTGTGAAACGCTGATGATTACAATCAATCTGGATATGGTAGCCTTTATGCCGTGTAACCCTTCGATCGGCGGACCTGCCAAAGGGCATGTCGTTCGGGAGATTGACGCATTGGGCGGAGAAATGGGCCGCAACATTGATAAAACCTATATCCAAATGCGGATGCTGAATACAGGGAAGGGTCCTGCCGTGCATGCGCTTCGGGCGCAAGCGGACAAATTTTTGTACCAGCATATGATGAAGCAAACGATGGAGAACGAGAAGAACCTGACGCTCCGTCAAGGTCTGGTAGAAGAGCTGATCGTGGAAGACGGAGTGTGCAAAGGGGTTATTACCAAAACCGGAGCCCGCTATATGGGGAAAGCAGTTGTCATTACAACCGGTACTTATTTGCGGGGCAAAATTATTATGGGCGAGCTGATGTACGAAAGCGGTCCGAACAACCAGCAGCCTGCGGTCAAATTGTCGCAATCGCTGAAGGACGTTGGGCTGGAGCTCGTTCGCTTTAAAACAGGAACTCCGCCGCGGGTGCACAAGGACACGATTGATTTCAGCAAAACCGTGATCCAACCCGGGGACGAGAAGCCGAAATTTTTCTCGTTCGAAACAACGGAGGAAGTACCGAACCAGCTGCCGTGCTGGCTGACTTACACTTCGGAACATACGCATCAGATTATCAATGATAATCTGCATCGCGCTCCGATGTTCTCCGGTGCCATTGAAGGAACAGGACCGCGCTATTGTCCGTCCATTGAAGATAAAATCGTTCGTTTCAGCGATAAACCGAAGCATCAAATCTTCCTCGAGCCGGAAGGACGTCATACTTCGGAGTATTATGTCCAAGGTCTTTCCACTAGTATGCCGGAGGATGTCCAGTTGGAAATTCTTCGCTCCATTCCGGGACTTGAGAAAGTAGAAATGATGAGAACCGGTTATGCTATTGAATATGATGCGGTTATCCCAACGCAGTTAAAGCCGTCTTTGGAAACGAAGGTCGTATCGGGCCTGTTTACTGCAGGTCAGATTAACGGAACCTCCGGCTACGAGGAGGCAGCGGGTCAAGGGATTATGGCGGGAATCAACGCTGCGCGTAAAGTTCAAGGCCGTGAGCCTGTCGTGCTGGATCGCTCGGAAGGATATATCGGCGTACTGATCGACGACCTGGTTACGAAAGGAACGAATGAACCGTATCGTTTGTTGACTTCACGTGCGGAATATCGCCTGCTGTTGAGACATGACAATGCGGATCAACGCTTGACGCCGATCGGATATGAGATTGGTTTGATTAGCGAGGAGCGTTACCAACGGTTCCAGCTGAAGCAGCAGCGGATTGCCGAAGAACTGGAGCGGCTGAAAGCGACCAAAGTGAAGCCGGTTGAAGCGCAAGAAATGTTGGCTTCTCTTGGCAGCGCTGAGCTGGTCAACTCGGTTGATCTGCTTACGCTTCTTCGTCGTCCGGAAGTAACGTATGCGCATATTCATGCTATTTCACCATCCCCGATTGAGCTATCGGAAGAAGTGATGGAGCAAGTGGAAATCCAGGTGAAATACACAGGGTACATCGAGAAGCAGCTGGCACAGGTTGACCGGTTGAAAAAGATGGAGAAAAAGAAAATTCCTGACGATATTCAGTATGATGAAATCCACGGAATTGCGACGGAGGCGAAACAAAAGCTGGCTAAAATCCGTCCGATCTCGATCGGTCAGGCATCCCGGATTTCCGGTGTAACACCTGCCGACATCTCTATCCTTCTCGTACACTTGGAACATTATAATAAAGTAGTTGCAGCCAGAGGTTAATATGGATCTTATACAAACACAGTTTCAGGATGGGCATAAAGAGAAAGGGATACATCTTACCGAATACCAGCTGGATCAATTTGAAACGTATTTCAAGGTATTGGTCGAGTGGAACGAAAAGATGAATCTGACTGGCATCACGGAAAGAGAGCAAGTCTATACCAAGCATTTCTATGACTCGCTCTCCGTTTCCTTTTTTACGAGCTTGCAGGACAAGCGGAGCTTGGCTGACATAGGATCGGGAGCGGGCTTTCCCAGCATTCCATTAAAGATTGCTTTTCCGCATCTCCAGATAACCATTATTGATTCGTTGAACAAACGAATTCAATTTTTGAATCATCTGAAGTCAGAGCTCAAGCTTACCGATGTGAGCTGCATTCATGGCAGGGCGGAGGATATTGCCCGTCAGAAGGAGCACCGGGATCATTATGATATGGTGACAGCCCGGGCAGTGGCCAGGCTTGCCGTATTAAACGAATTTTGCTTGCCGTTCGTCAAGCTTCATGGCCAGTTCATTGCAATGAAGGGCAGTGAAGTGGAGGGGGAGCTGGCGGAAGCGGCATTCAGCTTAAAAGAGCTAAAAGGAAAGTACTTACATACGCACCGTTTGGAGCTTCCGGACGAGGAGGCATCGAAGAGACATCTTATTGTTATTGAGAAGACAGCGGCGACACCGGCGAAGTATCCGAGAAAAGCAGGAACCCCATTGAAGATGCCGCTAGTTCGCTAATTGAACAGCTATACAGTAGTTTGTTTCACGTGGAACAAGATAGAAGACAGTACCATTCTGAATAGTTGACCTCGCAAGAGGTTTTCTTTTTTTTGTTTTAACTCAAGGCCCCTTTATGTACCTGATCAGCTTCGAGGTAAAGATTATGCGGCGGTTTTTGTTCACTTATTTTTCATATACAAGCCTTGCAGGAAATTTCATATTTTTGGAGAATTATATACTCATATAGCAAAATTATCATGTATCGGTCCATATTTATGGCAAAAGATCGGGTGGTTAATGAATGAAAGAACAGATCTCAAAGTTGTTTGGATTTACGGAAAAAGCTTCGGCTGATGAAGTTAAAAATATTCCAGTAAACGATATTGTTCCGAGTCCGTATCAGCCTAGAACGATTTTTGATGATGAACGCATTGATGAACTGTGTCAAACCATTAAAACTCATGGCATCATACAGCCGATCGTTGTACGGGTTAGGGACAATCTATATGAATTAATTGCCGGTGAACGGCGGTGGAGAGCGGTTAAGAAGCTGGGCATGGAGACCGTGCCTGCTATTATTCGTGATTTCAACGATTCACAAGCGGCTTCTATTGCGCTGATTGAGAACCTGCAGCGGGAGGGGCTTACTGCTATTGAGGAAGCTATGGCGTATCAGCAGCTGATCGACCTTCATTCGCTAACGCAAGAAAGCCTGGCTCAGCGGCTTGGCAAAAGCCAATCTACAATCGCGAATAAAATCAGATTGCTGAATCTTAGCGAACCGGTGAAGAACGCTTTAATGGAAAGAAAAATTACCGAACGGCATGCACGCGCTTTGTTGTCGCTTGACCAAGAAGAGATGCAGGTTAAGGTTCTGGAGGATATTATATCCAAAGAGCTGAATGTCAAACAAACGGAAGCAAGGATCCAGCTGCTTAAGGAAGCAGTTAAGCTGAAAAAATCCAAACGGATTTCATTCTCAAAGGATGTTCGTTTGGCGTTGAACACGATTCGGCAATCTGTTGACATGGTCACATCATCCGGTCTGCAGATTAACACGACGGAGCAGGATTATGAGGATCACTATGAAATCGTAATCAAGATACCAAAACGTTAAAAAATATAGTATGATAGGAAAGTAGACATTTTTATATGTGATATAGAGAAAAAGCTCCGTAATGGGGCTTTTGTTTCCATCAAATGAACGGGTGCTTTGCGAAGCACCGTAAAAACTCCGATGCCTACGAATGCTTTAATGAAAGGTTCTCTTTCTAGCAGTAGGCTTCCTTTGGTTGTGGGTGTATGAGCTTGGACAATTCAAGTAGACAGTCCGGGTGCGGGAGCATGGAAAACAATCACTTTTGAAAAAGACGTCGACAGACGTTTTTTTTACCATCATAGAATGGGAAATTCGAGGTTAAAAAATAGGAAAATTCTATTTGGCGATAAAACCAACCCATGAATGCGGTCGTTCATCTTTAATAGGAGGGCTGACCACTTGGGGAAGGAAGCTTCAGTACATAGTGATATGCATTCTATGTCTCGGTACGGCCATAAATCTGTAAATCGACAAGGAAAGTCATTTTTCTTTCATTTTTGCAGGCAGCGGTGATTTGTTTTTTGAAAACGGCCGTACAGCTAAACCACGTAAGGGAAGACTTCGCGTAGTAGATATTATTATGTAGTTGTTCGAAAATTGCCTATTGTCCCGATGATCTGAGATGTTCGTGAGTATAATGACCTGGTTATACTCGTACTTAGTATTTTATTGAGGTGAAATGATTTTGTCTAAGATTATTGCAATAACGAATCAAAAGGGCGGTGTCGGGAAGACGACAACATCCGTGAATTTGGGTGCATCCTTAGCAGCATTAGGAAAAAAAGTACTTTTGGTAGATATTGATCCCCAGGGAAATACGACTAGCGGAATCGGGATTAATAAGGCGGACGTAGTTTATTGCATTTATGATGTCATTATTAACGATATTCATCCTAAAGAAGCGATGGTAGATACGGCAATTCCGAATTTGAAAATCATTCCTGCTACCATTCAACTGGCGGGTGCCGAGATTGAGCTTGTTCCGACGATTTCCCGCGAGGTTCGGCTGAAGAAGTCTTTGCATTTGGTCAAGCACTTGTTCGATTACATTTTGATCGATTGCCCTCCGTCATTGGGGATCTTAACGGTGAATTCCTTGACCGCTGCAGATTCGGTTATCATTCCTATTCAATGCGAGTATTACGCTTTGGAAGGATTGAGCCAGCTGCTGAATACCGTCCGCTTGGTCCAGAAGCATCTAAACACGAGCCTGCAAATTGAAGGTGTACTGCTTACGATGTTTGATGCAAGAACGAATCTCGGCATGCAGGTCATAGAGGAAGTGAAGAAATACTTCCAGCAAAAAGTATATCAAACCATCATTCCGCGAAATGTTAGATTAAGTGAGGCGCCAAGCCATGGTCAATCGATTATAACCTATGATCCGCGATCAAAAGGAGCGGAAGTCTACATGGAGCTCGCAAAGGAAGTGATCGCACTTTGAGTAAACGATTAGGAAAAGGGCTGGATGCGCTGCTGCCTGCTTTGAGCATTAACGACGATGATAAAGTCGTGGAAATTCCGCTTCCGCAGCTGCGTGCGAATCCGTATCAGCCTAGAAGAACTTTTAACGATGAGTCTATTAATGAATTGGCCGCTTCGATTAAAGAACACGGAGTCATTCAGCCGATTATTGTCAGAAGTGTGCTGAAAGGCTACGAGATTATTGCTGGTGAGCGCCGTTATCGGGCATCGCAGGTATGCGGGCTGGCAACGATTCCTGCAGTAGTTAAGAAATTCACCGATCAACAGGTGATGGAAATTGCATTAATCGAGAACGTACAGCGTGAAGATTTGAATGCTATGGAGATTGCTGTAGCCTACCAGGCATTGATTGATCAGTTCTCCTTAACTCAGGAGGAACTATCAGCAAAGGTCGGCAAGAGCAGATCCCATATTGCTAACTTCCTGCGTTTGATTCATTTGCCGGAAGAAGTGAAGCAGTATGTTTCACGTGGAACACTCACCATGGGCCATGCCAAAGCCATAGTTGGATTGAAGGATGCCAAGCTGATTAAAGCATTGGCAGAGCAGTCTATCAAGGAGCAGTGGAGCGTTCGTGAGCTGGAAGAGGAAGTCAAACGGATTGAGGAAAAATCGGCCAAGAAGAAGCCGGCTGCTAACTCCAAACGAAAAGATCCGTACATTAACCAGCTTGAAGAAACTTTGCGAGAAGTGTATCGGACTACCGTTAAGATCAAGCATAACAATAATAAAGGAAAAATAGAACTACTATATTTTTCCAAAGATGATTTGGATCGGTTACTGGATCTTCTGCAAGGGAAGATTTCGTAATTCGCGAAACCGTTGGTACAATGGACCGTAGCATACCCTGTTAGCGCCCTTGGATATAGGGCAGACTAGGTATGCTACTTTTTGTGAAGGAAGGGAGTAGAAAGAGAGTGAATATAGCCTATTTTGATCATGCTGCTTCATCTTGGCCTAAACCTCCTGAGGTGCTGGAGGCTATGCAGCAATGCATGCTTCAGTATGCGGCCAACCCGGGAAGAGGCAGCCACCAGATGGCGGTCAAAGCCAGCCGGACACTATTTGAAACGAGAAAGCATCTTGCAAAGCTGTTCGCAGTGAAAAATCCGAACGATATTTCCTTCGCGCAAAACACCACAATGGCCTTGAATCAGGCGATCAAAGGTTTTGTAAAGGACGGCGATCACGTTGTATGTACGTCGGTAGAGCATAATTCGGTTCGCAGACCGTTGGAATATTTAAAGCGAACCAAGCAGATTACGGTGACTTATGTGCAGACCAACGAGAAAGGCGAATTAAATATCGATGATATAGCCGCTGCGATTACCGATAAAACGACGCTGCTCGTATGCAGTCACAGCTCGAATTTGTTGGGCAGCATACTTCCCGTTGAGCAAATAGGGGAGCTCTGCAGACAAAACAATATCGTGTTTCTCGTAGATGCCGCGCAATCAGCGGGCACGCTTACCATCGATGTGGAGCAAATGGGCATTCACATGCTTGCATTCCCGGGGCATAAAGGATTGCTGGGTCCTCAAGGAACGGGAGGGCTGTATATTCATCCGGAGCTTGAACTGGAGCCGTTGATTCATGGGGGAACGGGAAGTCAATCGGAAGCCATCGATCAGCCGGCCGTAAGACCGGATCGTTATGAATCAGGTACGCAAAATACGCCCGGAATTGCCGGTCTGAACGAGGGCGTGAAATTCGTACTCAGAGAAACCGTAGAGAAGATACATAAAAAAGAATGGGATCAAACGCAATATATTATGTCCTCCCTGCTGGAAATTGATGGAGTAAAGGTGTTAGGTCCGGATTTGGGGCAAAATAAAACAGGCATTATTCCTTTTACCATCCATGAAGCCGATTCTTCGGAGGTTGCATTCATTCTGGACCACTCCTTTCAGATTGCTGTCCGGGCCGGATTTCATTGTACCCCATTAGCGCACGAAAGTGCAGGTACCATGGAACGGGGTGCCGTCAGGGCCAGTGTCGGCTATTTTACTACGGATGAAGAAGCGGAACGGCTTATCCAGGCCGTAAAAGAAATTGCAGCCCATCTAAAATGAGATTATGATAGAATGCGACAGCGTGCCATTTTACACAGGGGGATAGGAGTATGGGGGAATTGCTTGATTTGCTTGACATGAGGGTTCTGGTCATCACGATGACGGCCGTCATTGTCATATTTCTTATTTTGGTCATCACGTTATGGAGCAAGCTGAACAAGCTGCGCAAAACGTACATGAGCATGTTAAATGGAGAAAGCGGCTTGAATGTGGAGCAAGCCTTCATTGATTTGCAGCAACGGACGCAGGAATTGCAGGAGCAAGCAAAACAATCCCAGCAGCAAATTGCCGGGATTGCGCAGCAGATGAGAAAAATGAAATCCAATTTGGGTGTGTACCGTTACAATGCCTTCGCTCAGAACGGAAGCGATCTAAGCTTCTCCGTTGCTTTGCTGGATGATGAATTGGATGGCGTTGTGCTGACAGGGATTCATAACCGGGAGGAGACCTATGTGTATGCCAAGCCGGTAACGCAAGGACAATCGCAATATGTGCTGTCGCCGGAAGAGAAGGAAGCCATTAATCGAGTCGTGCAAAAGAAGTAGGAGCGGTTAGCCGCGACAAATTAGAGATGGCGACTTGAAAGGATTTGGCGATAACCTCGGACATGCTCATGACGATGCTGAGACGGGTATTTTGAAGGACAAAGTATTCCATAAATCCGCCGACATTTACAATTCCTGTAATGTGCATATTTCCAACCGGAGGCAAATCTTTATTAACGCCAGCGCCTGGCTTAACCGGCCCGTCGCCGACTTGAATGCAGCCAACGCTTGTTAGCTGACCAAGACATGCATCGACGGCAATGATGAACGGATTGGTGAAATGGTCATGGATGGAGGATAACGTATCTTTCAAATTCATAGCGTGTACCGGTTGATCCAATGTTCCATAGAGATGAATGCCGTTCAAATGATATTTTTTGAGCTGCGTGCCGACCAGGGGACCCAAAGAGTCTCCTGTGGAGCGATCGGTTCCTACACAAATGATAATGATAGGCTGATGCGACGGGACTTGTTCGAGAATGGAAACAAGCTTGTCGGACAAAAGCTCAATAATATTGCTTTCCGTGTGCTGAATTTTGAATGATTCAACGACTTTGTCCTTCTCGGTTTCCTGAGCGGTCATCTTGTCTCTATGAAAAGGCAGTTTCATATAATAACCCTCCATTTACTAGGAGTATATAAACATTTTTACTAGTATACGGAAAGAGATTGCGAATTATACGTCACGTTGGAAATAAAATAGAGGAGGCGGAGCCATGCTGTTGATGGCCTTCGATTCAACCCAGCAGGCTCTGCGTGCGGAAATGCTGCTGGAATATGCCGAGATCGAGAACGACATGTGTCCTACCCCAAAGCAAATTACGGCAGGATGCGCTCTATCGCTGGAGTTTCCCGAAGAATCCCTTGAAGAAGTCAAGCGTATTGTAAGGGAAGAACGAGTGGAGATAAGAGGCATCTATTCCAAAATAGGTGATCAGTATGTTAACATGGAATTATAAGGTGGTGTAAAGCATGGATCAGTGGCTTCATCTGTTCCTTGCTGACGAGAAAGCAGGAGCCACAATGACAACCTGGGAGCAATTCCAGAAGCAGATTATGGGATACATCTCGGATCCTGCTGTTTGGACGAATGTCCTTTTTACGATCATTAAAATTATTTTGATTTATGTCATTGGCAAAATCATCACCAAGGTCGCCAATAAAGCACTGGAGCATATGCTGGTCGAACGGGAAAAAAGTCCGTTGAAATTCGATGTCAGAAGGACGCGGACGATCGGCAAGCTGATGGGGAATATTATTAAGTATGCCGTCAATTTCACGATGGTGCTTATGATATTGAACCAATTCGGCATCCGGCTGGAGCCGCTGCTGGCAGGAGCCGGCGTTGTCGGTTTGGCCGTCGGCTTCGGGGCGCAAAGTCTGGTTAAGGACGTGATCACCGGATTTTTTATCATCTTCGAGGATCAATTCGCCGTAGGCGACGTTATCCAGACAGGCAATTTCAAAGGCACCGTCGAAGAAATCGGTCTTCGGGTCACCAGGATCAAAAGCTGGACCGGCGAGGTACATATCATCCCGAACGGCACTATCACGCAGGTCACCAATTTCTCCGTTAACAACAGCATTGCTGTAGTCGATGTATCTATTGCTTATGAGGAAGATACGGATAAAGCGATAGCCATCATGAAGCAAACCGTAAGTAAAAATTACGAGACGAACGTCAACATGGTGAAGGAGCCCGAGGTGCTTGGAGTTCAGGCGTTGGTCGGGGCGAATGTGACGCTGAGGGTAACGGTGGAATGCAAGCCGAATATGCAGTTCGCGGTAGCCAGAGAGCTCTATGCGGAGATTAAAAAAGCTTTTGACTCGCATGGCATTGAAATTCCTTATCCGCGGGTTGTCAATTATCATAAAAATGAAAAGGGGGAGTGAGCATGGAACGCAAGCAATATGAATTGGGCGATATCGTGGAAATGAAAAAACCTCACCCCTGCGGCACTAACGAAATGGAAATTATTCGGCTGGGCATGGATATCCGAATTAAATGCGTTGGCTGCAAGCACAGCGTATTGGTGCCGAGAGCCAAGTTCGAGAGCAAGCTGAAAAAGGTTCTTCGTTCAAATCCAAATTTTAAGTTGGAATAGGGCTTGCCTTTTGGGTAGGTGTTGTGATAGAATAACACTTGTCCCTTTTTAATGCGGAAAGGTACCCAAGAGGCCCAAGGGGGCTGACTCGAAATCAGCTAGGCGGCGCAAGCCGTGCGTGGGTTCGAATCCCACTCTTTCCGCCACTTACGAAAAAGCCCGCTGTTATGCGGTTTTTGATACGATATGTGAGCGAAAGCTGACCGAGATACATACGAAATAGCGCTAGCAGATTAACTGGCGCCTAACTGATTCGTTACCTTCTACGTTAATATAACGTAGGAGGTTTTTCGTTTATGGAGCGTAATGATAAGCGAGCGGGACGCAAGCAAGTCATGGGTCGCCAGCCGGTTGAATACGTAGAACTGCCGTCGTACACGTTAGAGGAAGCGGTTGAGTTTGTTGTAAAGGTAAAACGTGCGAAGAATTTAAAAGAGCGTACAATCGACGGCTACATTGACAACATGAGGTATTTTATCGAGTGGGTATCGGAGCATTATGGCGAGTTATCTATTCAGGACGTAACAACAGCTATTATCCGTGAGTACGTGCTTTGGTGTGCGGAAGAAAAAGAATACTACAGTGGTCATCCATATAAGTCTGAGTACGATAAGGATCGTCGTGGCCTTTCGCCGGCATCCGTAAACGTCCGCATTCGAGTTTTAAGAACGTTCTTTAGCGTTCTACATGACGAGGAGATTATAGACCGTAATCCTGCTCAAAACGTTTCTCTGATGCGTCAGGATGTCGATACGGTACAGCCGTTAACAGAGGACGAGCTCCGCCGATTTCTCAAAGCTCCTAATCAGCGCCAATGGGCTCAGTGGAGAGATTACTGCATCATAATCACGATTTTGGATACCGGCGCTCGCCTAAATGAAATATGTTCGCTTGAGAAGGCGGAAATCGATTTCGTTAAAAAGCAGATCACGCTGCCGGCCATAAAGAATAAGAACCGTCGAAGCCGTGTGCTACCGTTATCGACTGAAACAGCGCGACTGTTGAGGCAGCTTATAGTTGAATCGGAGAAACATTTCGAAAGCACATACGTATTCACAACAAACTACGGCGAGCAACTTAGTGAAAAGACGGTACAAAAGGCGTTCGATAAATATGCGGAAAAAGCAAAGTTAGGGCGTTCGGTCTCGCCGCATGTGCTACGTCACAATTTTGCTTCTATGGCGGCAGAGAACGGCATGAGTGTGTTTCATTTACAGAAAATCATGGGACACGCGGAAATCGCTACGACGCGGAAATATGTACAACTGAGTGAGGAGAGTATTGCGGATCAACATAAGCGATTTAGTCCGCTTAGTCGTGTAATGAAGAGAAAATGAATATTACACAAAAACTATCCACATGTGGATAACGCGTTGCTACTATGATTAATTAACATGTCCACATATCCAGAGCCCCTACTACTATTACTTACAGAAGCCTAGTATAATAGAGCTTAGCAAAGTAAGTAGGAGGGGAGGTGGAACCCTGACTACGTATGAATCAATCAGTGTAATGATTAATTTCGGGTTATTTATAGTTACACTTTTTGGTGTCATTATCGCTTTAATAAAAATTACCGCGCAAAATAAAAAGTAGCTCCAAAGTCCCTGAAGAAGACGTGAGCTACTTTTGAGAGAAAAAACATTAAACTTACTTTGCGTAACAAGCCGGGGTCTCGCATACCTCGGTTTTGTTATATCTTTAATGATAAGATTTTTATCCCGAAATGTAAATATGCATATATACACCCTCCATTGGCTTGCGGATAAAATCCGTGAGGGTAGCGGACTGAGTCCGAATGAATAGATAACGATAAACAGGCGCTCATTAGCGGGGAAATTACTCCGTTAGTGGGCGCCTTTTCTTCGTTTAATGGGGGATCGTAGACGTTGAAATATATTTAGACATTCTATACTATCAATAAAGCACCGTTAGAATTAACATGACATGAGGAGGTAAGTATGATAAACAATTTAATTGAACATAGCACATCTGATAACAATAATAGATATAGTGATTTAGCCGCTCGTTTAGCACTTATTGCTAACGGCTGGACAGTCCATACGAGCGAGACCGCTGAGTCTTACGATATTCTTGCTACTGAACCGCTAACTGGCGAATATAAGCGTCTGCAAGTTAAAACGATTCGCCAACGTCACGATCGCGGCGGCGACCTCGTTGTCTACGCGAAGAAAGGGAACGGCATGACCTACGATTTATCCGACGCTGACTATTTCGTTGGCGTATGGGCCGCGGAAGGCGAAGTGCCGCGAGTATACATGTTCGGTTTATGCTCAAATGAGCAATGGATCGAATTACCACTCACGATGAACAGCAGTATGCACGTTGTGGAGGATTCCGATCTCCGAGTTGTGGCGGATTGCGCGCAATGCTATAAGGAGATATACGAAGGTGACGAGGTTTACCGTATCGATGGCGATGGGGGAAATAGCGTCAAATACATTCACGGAGATTGTACATTTGAGTACATAAAAGAACGCGGAAAAAGTTATGCGTAAAATAAGCGTGTGATGATATACGGCAGTTTTCGGTTCATTCCGCGCTACCCTTTTTTGTTGTCACCTCCGTCCAAAAAGTACAGCTGCTTCGCATAAACCACTCATCGCCGATTTTTACGGAATTGTCCGTAATCTTCGTAATGACACCGCTGCCAATCTGTTCTTGACCGATGTATACGACGACTGGCGTACGGTTAAGAGCCGCAGTATGTAAATGTATAGCCGACGTTAATTCGCGCTTTTTCAACCCCGTATGACCTCCATAATGTAACGATTCAACCGGCGTCCGATCTCCGCCTTTACTGCGTCTCTTTGTATTGTAAAGTTGCCGCGCTGGCCGCGCAATACATACGGATAATGAACGCTATCGCCATCCTGATTTTCTTGCGTCTCCATGACGCTAATATTGTGGGCTCTTAGCTCCTGTCGGACGGCAGCTAGATCGGCTCGCATACGGCTCATAACTATTGAGGCTACAGCAGCGTAGAGAGAACGGAGCGTAGCGGTAGATTGCATCGTTTCGGTTCGATTCTTATTAACGATGGAGATTACGATCGGAAGCATATATAATCGCGGATTAAATCGAGTTCTACTTTCGTAGGGTTCATTTAACGTCACCTCAACGTTATTATATACGAACTAATGTTCTGTTTTCAACGGGGATTTATACGCTGTAAGTGATTGAGTGAATGTGTTTTACGAAATTTCGGACTAGTATTCCAGTAGGAAACATTATAAAATAACGGTATATTATGGGAGTGGAAAAAGGGGACGGATTATGGAAACTAAAGACGTAAAAAGGGGAGAAAAAGAACCTAAAGCTGCTACGAAAGGAGCGGGCCCGATCGTAACCAATACGCCATTTTGGTCCGGCAAAGCTGCTTACATAGTAATCGGAATAGCCGTCGTTGTTGTATTCCTACTATTTTACCGTAGCCCAAAAGACGAGGATAAGACGTTTGTGGCGCCTCCTTCCGCTCAAAATGCAACACATGCCTCCACGCAAATAGCGCCGACACCCACAACACCGCCAGTACCTACGTACAAAATCGGTGAACCAGTTGCTGCCGGTAAGTTTGACATTGTAGCTACGAATTATAAAACAGCAGCCGAGTTTAAGACGAAGTACAGCGTTGAGAAAACGGAAAACCAATTCGTTATTGTCGACGTCAAGATAACGAATAAGGATGACCGAGCCCGCGATGTTAGCAGCCGCATGTTCAAACTAGTGGACGTGGATGGGAAGACGTACGATCCCTACGACAAAACTATAGTGGATGACAACGTGTTTTTGTATGAAACTGTTAACCCAGGTATCAGCCGCAGTAAATCTGTACTCTTCGAGACGCCTAAAGATATCAAAGTGGCAAAGCTACGTGTAGATAGCGGCGTGGCATTGGCTGGCGGTAAACCGGTCGATATCGATTTGAATGCAAAATAAAATAAAACGGTGCGCAACTAGAAATAAGCGTGTTTTAACGTTCTTTTTGCCGCGTAAGTATTGCTGAAGTGGAGGCCCCTTACCCGGACGTATGAAGCGATAAAACAACGATAAATAGACGGCAAAAGTAAGACCAGTAGCTTTTCGGAATTTACTCCGATCGGCTACCGGTCTTTTTCTTCGTAGCGTATCTCTAATAGTTCGCTGATGTCGGTAATACCCAGCACTTCTGCAATCTTAGCAAGATGTTCTTTATTTAAAACGCTTCTTGTCCCGCGAGTAATCTCACTTATGGTACTAGGACGAAGTCCGGTCATCTCTGCTAGTTTCCCCTGTGTCATTCCGCGAGACTCAATAAGTTTATCTAATTTAATGACGATTTGTATATTTTTCCCCATTAATTACCCCGTCCTTACGAGATTTATATACCCATTTTATAAGAAGTTCGCAAATAACGCAAAATAAGAATTGACATTTCTAAAATAACGTTATATAGTTATTCTTATAAATAACCAAATATCGTTATAACGTAATATAATACGAATATATTTTTAGGAGGTTTCGTCTATGACAATTATCTTTTATCGCAATAACCACGGAGTCCACGAAGTCCAACTCGAAGGTACCTCGCAGCGCATCGCCCTTCAACCTCGCTTTCTTGCCCGTATCGCAGGCGTTAGTCCTCTCGCAACGGCCGGCATCTGCGAAGATATTACGGTCGAGATGGCGGCAGAGTTAGGCTTTACGCAATTCCCCGTGATCCTAGACGAGGAGGTGCCAGCGTAATGCTAGCTTATGGCGCCACATGTTACCGCCCCAACCGCACTAAACGTAAACGTCTGTCCGCTAAGACCATCGCCAAACTGCTCGGCCTGCTTATCGGGGTCGTACTCAAGCAGATCCTTACGTAAGGAGAGGCCGCCAATGAACCGTATCAAGACGTCCATAGACCGTATTTGTTACTACTCGCGCAAGGTGAACGATTACAGCGCGCGCCGCTTCGATTTCATGCGCCGCTTTGGTACCACCGTGCAACCGCCGACCAACCGCGCAGAACGGCTACTCCGATATAAGGCCGCCATTTACCGGCGCATCCAAGCCGAAGGGAGCGCAGCCATATGCTAAATCCGATCACTTTAATCGTTAACTACGGTCTGCCCGAAAAGAATGATTTCGAGCTCGTGCCGGCATGGCTGGCGGACGATGAACGAAATATTGTCGTGTTCCTGTACGAAGGCCGCGCGCACCTTAGCGAGGCTCAACTTATTCGAGACGGGCTATATATCGAACAATGCGCATCAATCACGGTAGGCCATACTGACCAAATCGATGTTGCACTCGATTATATCGTAAAGCTGCGCAGTATCAGCGCCTGGCAATTTGTCGCAACCGATCTCCTGCGCGAGTATGAGTACAATTACGATTTCAACTTTATTACGGAGGAGGCGCCCACCGATGAAGAAGCCGCTCGACATCCGTAAGATCCTGGCCGCTCTTAACATCAAAGTTACGGCCGCCAAGCTGGCGCAAATCCTAAAACGTTAGGAGGGACGCACAATGAAAACGTTCAATCTTCGTATCTTTAATTTCGCTACCGGTGCGTTCGACCTCGGCAATATTATTGTCCCGCGCCGGTACCAGTGCGGCTACGTGTATAGTCGCAGGTCTGGCTGCTTCCTCGTCGTCCATAACCGCAAAGAGATTCGCGTCAATCCCGCCTTATTCCGCAAAATGACCGGTAAGGCCGCGCACGACCTCGCCGGCCATGCCGCTTTTACAGCGGACGAGCTACGGCTAATGGGATTCGATACTATAACCGCCTGATGAGAGCCGGACAGCAACCGGCCGAAATGACGTGATTAGCGGTCGCGTCATCGCGGATAGCCTGTATAAACGCGTATGTACATGTAATTCCGTAATTTTCGCGTGCCTCCCGGGAGGGCCGCCCTTTACTGCGCCAACAGTTAGCGAGGCGGTCCGGTATGCGGAGATTTCCTGTGAAGAGGGGTCGCGGGAACGTTCCCTCTTCGCCCTTATTGGTTTTTACGGTCCGTGGGAGTACGCCAATACTCCATCGCCACTCGGACAAGCTCGCCCCGTTGCGTGTAATTTACACGATCGCCACTGCGGAACGTTTCGTTTATTGCCGGCTGAGTGCGCCAACACTGGCCGGTATCCTTGTTTCAGCGGCCGGGAACGTTGCAGGTTCTCTTGGGTACGGCCGCATTATATCGATAAGTCTGACGGGCGAGGGCGGATTGACTTGCCGCTTATTAGGTACCTCGTTCGTCTTTATATTTAGTAATACGCGAACATATGTACGATGGTTTCGCTGATCTCAAAAAAAATTAAATCGTGCGCCATTTTTGATCGAGCGTCGACGTAATTATTGTGCGCGAAACAGCCGGCGCGATGCGTAATAACAAGTGAAGTTATTAAGCGGCTTCATACCGTGGCCGCCACTTAGGAGGAATATGGATTGAAATCCGCAACGGAATTATTCGAAGAAAACAAAGTACTTAACGAGGGAGGTACGTTGGCTACGCTCAAAGCTCGATAAGATACGGAAACGGTCTGCTGGCAATTTCACTCCGACAGTACAACGCGACATATACACCATAGCGGATCGTGCTTGTAAAACAAGACCGGACTAGTTCGATAATCCGATTAATACTATCGGAATTATTCATCCATACGTATACCGTCAAAAACGTGTATCTTTCTTCTTACGGAAAAAGCCCGAAAAGCCGCGTCATTACTGGGGTTTTTTAACGATTTAGGGAGGCGAATTCCCTAAAAGCCCGAATACGAAGCGGTTTTCTTCGTAGTCGGATGAATTGACGCGTTGCTTTTTCGCGTCAAGAAGCCTATTTGCTCGCGTTCAGTTTATAAACTGAGCGTAGAGCAAGCGCTAAACAAACCTTCTTGTCCGAGCATAAACCGCTCGTCCAATTCATACGCTCAAGGCAAAACCGGCCTTGAACGTGCTGAACAATATTCATACGCAAAATATTATAGGAGGTAACTATGGTGAAAATAACGGTAATTGATAGCGTAATGGGAAGCGGAAAAAGTAGCTGGGCAATTCAGTTTATGAACGATGTCACTAACGCATTTGATCGCTTTATCTACGTTACGCCGATTAATACCGAAGTCGATCGAATAAAGGAAGCGTGTCCTGGACGTAATTTTCGTAGCACGAACCTCGATAAGTATAACGGTCGTAAGATGCATGTTGTTAAAGAATGGCTGCAGGATCGCGCGAATATCTGTACGACGCATTCGTTATTCAGAGCGGCCGATGCGGAGTTCCTGGCGCACGTACGAGAAAACAATTATACGCTGATATTGGACGAGGCTATGACAGTTATCGAATTGTCTGATGTTAAGGCAAAAGATATCGAAACGCTTATAGAAGCGAAGAATATCACATTTGATACCGAAGGGCGCGTTATTTGGCTAAAGGACGACTATGACGGGAGATTCGTCGATATCAAGGCGTATGCAAAGGCCAGAACATTATATCACCTGAGCGGGAAAATGTTCATTAAGGTGTTTCCCGCCGAAGTCTTTAACGCATTTTCTAAAGTCTACTGCCTAACGTATCTCTTTAGAGCGCAGCAGCAACGTTGCTACTTCGACTTACATGAGATCGATTACGAAATAAAAGCGATCAGTAAAACGCCTGATGGTACGTATGAAATAGTTGAGCATGACGTGAGAAAGGAGCATCGCGTCAAACTCTACTCTCTAATCGATATTTATGACGGTCCTCTTAACGAAGTCGGACGAAAAGATAATGCGTTGTCGTCAAGGTGGTTCTCGCGTTCAACAACGATAGATGAGAGAAAAGTATTGCAACGGGCTACTCGTAATTTTTTGCTAAACAAGCAGCAAGCTCGCGTTGGGGACGCATTATGGACAACAAAAAAAGGCGTGTTTAAGGTTAGAGACTATGATAGTGCCTTTGCTCCGGTTAACTGTCGCGGAACAAATGAATATTCTAGCAGATGGGCGCTAGTATATGCATATAATCGATTTGCTAATCCAGAAGAAAAGATGTTTTTCGGTAAATATGGAATCGATATCGATCAAGACTTACTCGCCGTCTCCGATCTTCTACAGTGGATATGGCGTTCGCGTATCCGTAATGGGCATCCGATAAACCTGTACTTGCCGTCAAGTCGAATGCGCTCGCTGTTACTGGCGTGGAGTAGGTACGAAATTTAAAGAAGGAGGCCGGAAATGAACCTATATACGTTTTGGGACGAAAACTATCGGATTGAAGACGAAGAACTGCGCGTTAAGATAGCCGACGCAGTAATATCCGTATTAGAGGAGGCGGGCTGGGACCGTGAGAAGATCCAAGCCCGTAAATACCGCCATCCGATGACGCGCCGAAAGAGCTGGCGAACTTTGTGCTCGATTGTTGACGTGCTCGCCGACTTTATTATGCGTCCTGAACAGCGTGTGGAGCAATCGAAGGAGTATCCAGTTAAGAACGCTGATGCGGAATGGTACGACGGAAATAAGCGTCGAAATCGCGAGATATCTTATGAAGGTTTTGAGGAGGGAGGCGGGAGTGTGGACATAGATAAGAAAGTATATTTACCGAAAGAGGTCGTGATGGCGCACTAATTTTTTTACGTATGTACCTGTATTTTTGCATCGTGGTTTCCATTTATATATGTAGGCAAAGAAGCATCACGCGCGTATGCTATGCCGAGAAATTGCGTAGATCGAAGACGGTCTAGGCTTTTTTTATTTTATTGTTCAGTCAAGAAAACTAGACAATCAAACACAGGAGGGGTTGAGGTGCCGTTAACTGTAGAATCGCTATATAAAGTTCGCTCTATGCGAGGGTTGTCGCTGTACGATATCGCAAGGTTAGCCGGCGTATCGGAGTCCTATATATCAAAGATTGAGAAGGGACAGCGACCGCTGACGGCAAAGCTTGCACGCAAGATTATTGAAAAACTAGAGTTAACGCCGGATCGACTAGAGCAGTTAGTCCGCGCATATGACGAGTTTAATTACGGGGGGCTTCGTTATAAACGTAAATAGTGATATCCGAAGATTGGTACGTAAGCAGTGCGCTAACTTTATTGGACATAACGCTTGTTTACTCGAACCAAACGGTCAGTCAATTTGTAACTTCTTTCGTGAAGATGAGCAAGCACGGCCATTTCTTGAAGCTGGAACGATGCAATGTGATTATTTTCAGCGATCGGTATTGCCGAGTGAACCCGTTTTAGGACTTCTGTATTGGCGAGTTGATAAGAAAACATTGGAGAAGTGCGATCGGTGCGGGGATAAAATCGTTAGACGAAGTAACAGGCAAAAGTATTGTGAGCAGTGCGCTGTATTATCAAAACGCGATTCAAACCGCGAATCAATGCGAAAATCAAGAGCAATTGTGGGAATTTAGACGCCAAAAAGTACGCTTATCATGCGGCTTCTGGGCGTCTTATTTATTCATATAAGGGGTTTATACAGTTTGAATGTTTAAATACCCACAGATAGAGGGGTGACTGTTATTACTTGAAAGAAGATGCTAAAACTTACTGCGAGTTTTATCGGCCTGGCGCGCTTTGTCTACTGATGGAAGCACTAGCAACGGAAGCAGACCCGCGTTGCAAGCCGTACCGCGACCCACCGACAGATTGCCGCTACTTATGTTTGGTCGTGGCGAAGCGGAGGACGAAATGACCGAAGAGTTTGAAATCGATTATGGCGCACGCCGACCGCTAACGTTCCGTCATTACGTGATTGATAGCGAAGTGAAAGAGTGGTTCCTTGATGCCGTCGGACAGTACGTAGCCGGCCACATAAATATCGAGACAGTCATAAAAATGGACAGGGCACAGTTTTACCGACTTGTTGAAAAATCTGCAATTCTCTTATGTCGGATATACTCGCCGACTGCAAAGTACGGGATTACGAAAGCAGAAGTACGGTCAGCCGTTGTGTACTGGATTAGATCCATATCGGAGGGGACGCAGTGTGGCGAGCGTGAACAGTATCGTTGTGACGGGGATTGAGCCATTCGATTACGGTCATAAAAGGCGCGTACACATGCTTGATACAAAGACGGGTGCGACGTATTCGATGGAGTTTGGAAGTAGTGTTACAGAGGGCAGGATGAGGCTTATGGCGCCGATGCTCGTTAAAAAAGCACACAAAAAAAGGCGGGGGAATGTGGAATGACACATAAGGGAACTGTGAAATGGTTTAGCGATGAGCGTGGCTACGGAATTATAGCCGGAAGTGACGGAAAGGACGCCTTCGTTCACCAATCTGTTATTAAAATGGACGGATTTAGAAAGCTCGAACAAGGACAAACCGTAGCATACGACCTGGAGAAAACGGAACGGGGCTTGCGCGCTACTAACGTCTACGTCATCCACGAGGGCTAGGCCGTATGTTCGCAGAGCACGAAGTCACTTACGCCGACTGCGCTTTTCATCCGCTTGACTCCGGACAAGTTGCCGTCGGCGTCCAGCTATCAACACGGAGCCGGATAGACGACATGCATGTAAGATACGAGCCCTACACGGTTATCAGCGGCTTGTATGACGTAGCAGCCGGCTCAATCCGGCAGTCGGTAACCGTAGTAGCTGCGGACATCATCCGGACAGCGCGGCCAGGCACGAAGCTAATTATTATCCGGAGCTCATCGGGTTCTTTTATGCGTAAGAGATCACTTGAAAGTGAAATCGGACTGCTGGCGGCCGGTCGCGGGATAGAGGTTAAGTTGAGCCATAAACCGCGTCTGTACCGCGTCGTCCCGGACCTGCTGCGGCTCGCGAACGATGCAATCGTGCGCGGGAGTACGGTTATAGCGGCCGTTTAGGCTGCGCAGACGAACGAGGAGGTGATTCCGATGTCACCTGACTACGAGGGGCGTACCGCGCTTTCTCGAGATGGCAAGTAAATAAAATAGATGAAGGGGATGGGGCAAATGGAAAACGAGCAACAAAATACGGGAACCGAGCAGGCGGCCAATGAAGAGAAAGTTTATCTCCAAGCTGACATTGACGCGCTACAGGCGACCTGGAATGAGGAACGCGCGACACTACAGCGCCAGTTAACCGAATCGCGCGATAAGTTGAAGCAGCGGACATTGGAGCATACCTTCCACGCCAAGGCAGCAGGAAAAGGTATTGCCGATCCCGCCGGCCTCATGAAATTAATCAATCTATCCGCCATTACGTACGACGAGAACGACGAACCGCAGGGCCTGGACGAGATCCTCGATGCGTTTACGGCGGCCGCTGGGGTTGTTACTCCGCAAAAGCCTATATCAATCGGCGGGCCTAGTAATCCCCCGGATAACACCGAAAAGACAAAGCAACAACTCCTAGAGCAAGCTGCGGAAAAAGCACGCAGGACTGGCCGCACTGAGGATAGAGCGGCATTTTCAGCACTAAGACAAAAATTATTTGGAGGTAATTAATAATGACAACAATCTATTCGTACGATCTTATTGGTAAAAAGGAATCTGTAGTCGATGAAATTTTGCTCCTTAATCCTGATCAAACACCTATGATTAACCTTTTAGGCTTTAGTAACCCAGTCATCTCTACGACACACGTATGGTATGAGGACGAGATGTTCGCGACCAAATCGCTTGTTACGACAGCTGCGACGGCGGCCGCTACTTCGATCGTCGTTGCCAGCGTTGAGGCCTTCCGCCCCGGCGTAGTTGCGCAAATTGACGAAGAGATGGTGCTCGTAAAGGACGTTGACGTTTCGGCCAAGACGCTGACCGTTGTTCGTGGTTATGCCGGTTCGACTGCGGCGGCAATCACGGCTAATACTCCGATCGAAGTTTTATTCGTGGAGGGTCACGAGGGAGCAGATGCGCGAGATCCTCGCTTCAAACAGCGCAAAAAGGTCGAGAATGTCACACAGATTTTTGACGATAGCGTAGAGGTATCAGGTACCGCGCAGTCCATTGCACAATACGGTGTGGGCGATTTGTACGGGTACGAAAAGGCCAAAGTTGAACTGGAGCTCGCACTACAGCTTGAGAAGGCACTCATTAACGGCCTGAAATTTGACAACGGTAACGTTAGGCAAATGCGTGGTATCCGCAATTTTATCGAAACCAATGTAACGGTAGCGGGCGGAGCCTTGACCGCGAAGATGATCAATGACGTTGCCCAATCGATCTACACAAATGGCGGCTTCGCGAGCGGAGGTCAGTACGCAATTATCGTGCCTGCCAAGCAAAAGCGCGCTATCAGCGAACTGGGTAACGATCAAATCCGTATCACACAGGCGGAAAACGTTCGCGGCCAGGTCGTTGATTACATCCACAATGACTTCGGCAGATTCCCGGTCGTGATGAACGATAATTTGAAACCGGACGAGTTGTTCTTTATCGACCAGAACCGTATTGCTATTCGTCCACTGGCCGACCGCGCATTCTCCCATACGCTGCTCGGAGTTACCGGCGACCGCAAGCAAGGCATGATCGTTGGCGAGTACACGCTCGAGTTCAGGCAAGAAAAAGCACATGCACGCATTAAAAAGTTGGCCTAAAAACAAAACGAGGTCGTCCTTTTTGGGCGGCCTCTTATTTTTGTATGTAGAGAGGTGAGAGTAACTGTGATGAATGAGAGATTATACGCTAAATGTAACCGGAGTGCGGAACTATTCCGGCTTTTTGAGCGGTTAACTGCGGATTATGCACCCGGCGAATACCGCTTTGCCGAACGCTACCCAGCCGAACACAAAGAGTACCGCACGATTTATACGGAGTTCCTAGCGTCAGAAGATCCGGCACTTGTACGAGTAGGTTTCCGCATGAAGCGTTTTTTGCTCGAATTAGATGAGACTGACCGGACGTTCAAGCGGAACCGTCAGGAATCACGCCAGGCACGCAAGCAGCTCGATCTATTACGTAGAGCAACGCGGCAACTAGACGAGGCTATCCGTACATTTATACTGGCTCTGCCGGAGGAGGTGGCGTAGATGGCATTCGATCTCATAGCCCGGCTTAAAATGATCGATAATATGTCCGGACCCATGCAAAAAGTTAAGTCATCCATGCGCGAGATGGACAAAGTAAGTAAGGCGACGGCAAGCACGACGGACCGCCTATCCAAGTCAGTGTCAAGTACTGGCGCAGCATTCCGCAATTTTGCATCAACCGCGGGGAGTGCGATAAGCGGAGTTGCATCGAGCGCCGGCAAAGCGTCCACCGCGATAGTGGGCATCGGGACGGCGACCGCGTCGATTGCGGTTGGTTCCGGGCTTTATAGCGCGTCAAAGGCAGCGTTGAAACTCGCTTCTGATGCGGAAATGGCGCAAATCGCCTTCGAAACCATGCTTGGGGACCCACAGAAATCACAGAAATTTACACTCGATCTGAAAAACTATGCCGCTGACAGCCCGTTCGATTTACAGGGCCTCCGGACAAGTTCGCGCCAGATGCTCGGGTTCGGATTCGCAGCAGAAAGCGTTATACCGATGCTGCGTAACTTTTCGGATGCATCAGCTGGTCTCGGACTCGGTACGGACGGGATTAAACGGATGACGCTGGCGTTCGGTCAGATGAAAGCAAAGGGTAAGATACAGGGAGATGAGATCCTGCAGCTCGCCGAGATGGGGATTCCGTCGGTTCAGATTCTCGCCGATAAAATGAAGATCACGCAGGCGGCTACGCTCGATCTCGTTAGTAAGGGACTAGTACCCGCCGATAAAGCGATTAAGGTCATTCTTGACGGTTTAGATAAGAGATACGGCGGACTGAGCGAAAAGCAGGCGAAGACTCTTAGCGGTATGTACAACAAGCTAAAGGATACGTTTGAGAATGATCTCCTTGTCAAATGGGGCGACGGCATCAGTAAAGCGCTGACTCCACGATTTAAACAGCTTACGACGTGGGTCGATAAGAACCAGGACAAAATAACAAAATGGGGAGACGCGATCGGTCGCGCAGCTTCTTACGCATCTGACGCAAGCCGTGCGTGGGTTCGAATCCCACTCTTTCCGCCACCAAAAATACCAGCGATAACGACTCTGAGAAGAGTCGTTTTTTATTATCTAGCGCTGGATTCCCGTAAAGTACTGAAAAAGCTTCAAAGGCAACGCTCCACTTTGGTTGGGGCTATTTTTGTTGTCTTGCCACGGAGGCCGATTGAAAAGCTGAACTCATGGCAAGAATGACCCGGAGAGCGTATGGATGAAGCATTAAATGTTGTATGAGGAGAATAACGGGTGAGTCTTTAAAGCCGTTGTATGGATCAAAAAAAAGCGGGATGGTCAAGGGCAGTTGGCTTGGATGGATCCGCGGAGGGCTCACGTGACGAAGAGGACTGTGGATAAAAAGAAAACGTCCGAAGGCTCAGAAAATGTTAATAAATCGGCGCATATCGGTGGATAAATCCTTGTTCTGACTTATCCACATGTGGATGAAGAGAAAAACCTCCTTTGCATGAAGGTGTGCATAAGGAGGCGGCCGGTTCAAGAATGGGTTTTCTTACGAACAGAGTACAGATCAACGAAATAGCCGATCACCGCCCAAGAGAGAATGGTTAAGGTATAGAGCAGTACAGGGTTCACATTGGTGGTGCCGACTATTGGATAGAACCAGGCGGGCACGCTCAGGCAGTAGAACAAAATGTAAATCGGCTCGGATTGGTGGCCGAAATAATGCACCAGACTGAGTGCAGCGCCGAAAGCGGCGAAAAGCAGCGTCACGGTATATTTCATGGAAAGGCTCCTTTAATGAAATTTTGACCCCCTCTGAACGTCGGACGTCCCAACGCAGAGGGAGAAGAAGGCTAGTACTTACGCTTCCACTTGCGGTTATGGTTGGAGGTTTCCGGGAAGGTCTCACCCTTCTTCAAGGAAATGATTTTGGGGTTATTTATCCCCATATGGAAGGCATTCTCCCCGATCTCCATATATTCGCCGTCATTGGGAGCTGTATCTCCAGGATTGAACTGGCTCCATTCGCCCATACTGGTCACCTCCTGTGCGAAGTGTACTGCTAGTTTTTCCTTGACCGGTTCATTACATGAGCTAAAAAATTTACCAAACCATTTTAATAAGAAGAAAGTGGTCGTACTTGCCCTAAAGAACTTGTCATTAGGCTCTGATTTTGCTATAGTATTATGGTGCGAGTTTTGATAGTAATTGAAATTCTCGCTCCTTGCTCCTCATAAGAGGGGCCGTTAGTCCAAAAGGAGGTGAAACCATGCGCAAATATGAAGTAATGTACATCATTCGTCCTGACATTGAGCAAGATGCTGTTCAAGCTGCGATTGAGAAGTTTCAAGGCATCATCAACAACGGTGGCGAAATTACGAAACACGATGTAATGGGCAAACGCCGTCTTGCGTATGAGATCAACAAGTTCCGTGATGGTCACTACGTGTTGGTTAACTTTAACGCCAACAACGAAGTTATCGCTGAGCTTGACCGTGTGATGAAGATTTCTGACGAAGTCATTCGTTACCTGATCACTAAAGACGTAGCGTAATACAGGGCATCCGTGCCGTAATTGACATGCTGGGAGGGTTTAAGGTTGCTAAATCGTGTGATTCTGATCGGAAGGCTGACTCGTGACCCCGAATTGCGCTATACCCCGTCAGGCGTTGCTGTAACGACATTTACGCTGGCCGTGGATCGTCCTTTTACGAACCAGCAGCGTGAACGTGAAGCGGACTTTATCAATATTGTGACATGGCGTCAGCTTGCTGAGACATGTGCCAATTATCTGCGTAAAGGCCGGTTAGCAGCAGTGGAAGGCAGAATTCAAGTGCGCAACTACGATAATAACGAAGGCCGTCGTGTTTACGTGACTGAAGTTATTGCCGATAATGTTCGTTTCTTGGAGTCCGCTAACAGTGGTGGAAATCGTGAAGAGGGTATGGGAGGCGGAGGCTACAGCCAAGGGCAAGGCCAAAGTCAACAACAGCGCTACGGCGGACCACGTGACAATCAAGATCCGTTCCAGGATGATGGAAAACCGATTGATATTTCCGATGATGATTTGCCATTCTAACGCAGAAAGGACTGAATACGATGAGTTTCCAAAAGAGAGACAACGGCGGCGAAGAGCGCGGCGAGCGTAAATTCGGCGGTCGTGGTGGAAAAAAAGGCGGAAAGCGCCGTAAAGTGTGTTACTTTACTGTAAACAAAATCAAACACATTGACTATAAAGACATCGAAACGCTGAAGAAGTTCATCAGCGAGCGCGGTAAGATTCTTCCGCGTCGTGTCACTGGTACTTCCGCTAAGTACCAACGTATGTTGACGATTGCGATCAAACGCTCCCGTCAAGTTGCGTTGCTGCCATACACAACGGAGTAATTGTTGTACCGAAGAAGACAGTTGGGAAACCGGCTGTCTTTTTTTATTTGCGTAAGAAATGACATAAAACCCGTTTTTTCCAATATGCTGATCAGGATAAGGGCGATTTCTTGAGAAAAAGGGCGTCCTCATTCTGGAAACCTTTTATACTATAAAACAGAGACCGTTTATTTCATATGAAGAGGTCTTGTTGCGGGCCTTATTCGCGGGCGGCCGGAGCAGCAGGGGAAGGCAGGGATGAAGCGTCCCTATTCTTTTGGTAAAATAGAGAAGGAGCTTCAGAAGGTCGTTGTATATCTTCCTTCCGAATCATAGTGTATGATAAAAGGGATCGCACCAAGGAAGTTTAGATTGGAAAGGGTGGCTTCAAAGTGAATATCGCTTTTTTTCTACTGCCTAAGGAGGATGTCATTTATTTATCCCCTCATTCTACGATGCGCCAGGCATTGGAGCGAATGGAATACCACCGTTATTCTGCAGTTCCGCTGGTGGATGAAAACGGCAAGTATGTAGGGAACATTACCGAGGGCGATTTGCTCTGGAAGCTGAAGCATTCTCCGGAGATTGGATTCGAGAATACGCATAAGGTCCAGCTGAAGGACGTCTCGCAGCATATGAACATTAAACCGGTTCGCATTGACCAGCAGATGCAGGATTTGATCACTCTCGCAACCAACCAGAACTACGTCCCTGTTATAGATGATAACGAGGTTTTTATCGGCATTATCCGCAGAAGAGAGATCATTGATTATTGCTTCAAACTTTGGCTGGCCGAACAAAAGGTTTAGAATTGTGGTATAATTATCTAAAGTGTCAGCCTAAAAGAAAGGCGGTTATCCCTTATGGATCGGGAAATGGATTTGGCAAAGCGGGCCAAGATCATTGAATGGCTCAAAACGGAAATCGTCGATCAGATGGCACATTTGTTAAAAGGCATTTGGGAAGGCAGCCATCATAAAATAGTAGACGGTCTGGCAAGTCTGGTAGCCTGCTGCTATATTCTCGGAAGGCGTCTCGGCATCTCATTGCGCAGTTTAGACGAAGCGGTTTTGGAGAAAATGAAGAAGCATAGGCAAGATGGACATCAGTTAGAGGAATGGTATGGCGATATATCCGCTTTGGAAGAACATTTGCGTAAGAGGTGAAGGTGTTGGGGAAAGGTTCCGTACGAATGCTCGGCTGGAGCGTAGCGACGATCTTATTGCTCCTTTCGGTGATTACACCGCTTAGTATCGTTACATTTTGTTTATTGATGATCCCGGTAATTGTACAGTTCGTAAAGCTGGATACGAAGCGGTTTCTGCTGCATTACGGCGTGAGCCTGGTCATTGTCTATGTGCTTACCTCCTCGGTTCTCGGGGGATGGGCAGGCATCCTGTTGGTATCCATGTCACTGTTCTTTTTGCCGCCCGTGATTCAAATGGGGAATTTGTATAAAAAGAGGGCTCCTGCCCGCACGGTATTGACTGCAGGAACGGTGACCTTGTTGGCTGAGCTTCTGTTAAGCTTGGTCGTCAGCTATTTGTTCGGCTTCAATTTGATTGATAAAATCAAGCAATTCATGCAGGAAAGCATCAACACGCTGCCGGATCAGCTCAAGGGCATGATCGCACTGGATCAGGATATGCTGATTCAGCTGATGAGCCAGATGCTGCCGCTCTATATGATCGGCATCTCGTTAGTGCTTGTCGTGATAGCGCATTGGCTGTCCAGAAAAATATTGAACCGCTCCGGCGAGTCTATTCCGGCGTTTAAGCCGATGCGGGAGTGGATGCTGCCGCGTTCCTTTGTCTGGTACTATATGATTGCCTTGTTTATGGAGTTTTTCGTCAAAGACACGAACTCGATCTTTTTCACCATATTGATCAATCTGCTTCCTTTGCTGACGGCAGCTTTTGCAATTCAAGCTCTGGCGTTTTTGTTTTTCGTGGCCCATATGAATCGCTGGAATCGGACCTTGCCTATTGCCGGCATTGTACTGCTGCTAATTTTTCCGCCAGCTTATTTTATTTTCAGCATGCTCGGGGTTTTTGACGTAGCGTTTCCGATCCGTGAACGTATGACGCGAAAATAATGATGGATTAGGGGCGAGTGGAATGCCAAAGTTCCTGTTAAAGCGATGGCACGGCTTGCATATCGTATGGATATTTGCTCTTTTGACCGTTTTGATATTTATTTTGATGATTTACCAATGGGTGATCAGTGTGATCGCCTTGTTTCTATGCGGGGTATTGGCCTATTTCACGCTGAAGGCGGAGCAGGCCTTTCGTAATGATTTCAATCACTATGTAACCACGTTGTCCCACCGGATCAAGAAGGCGGGCAATGAGGTGATTCATGAGCTGCCCATCGGCATTCTTCTCTATAACGAAGAGAAGGTCGTGGAGTGGCACAACCCGTTCGTGGCGAAAATGCTGGGAAAAGAGACATTGATCGGCGAGTCCGTCCATGAGCTGTTCCCGGCACTAAAGACGCGTAAGGACAAGGATCTGAAGGTTGAGATAACGGTCGGGAAATGCATCTATCTTGTACAAGTCAAGCCGGATGAAAGGCTGTATTATTTCACCGATATTACCGATTACAAGACGTTATCCGCGAGATACGAAGAAGAGCGGCTCGCTATGGGGATTGTCATGATGGACAATCTGGAGGAAGCGACGCAAGGCATGGATGACCAGACGCGCAGCATTATGATGGCGAGAGTCACCGGCGAAATTACGGAATGGGCGCAGAAAAACAACGTTCATTTGCGCCGTACCGCATCGGACCGCTATTTGATTCTGATGAATCAAAAAGGCTTGAAATCGTTGGAGCAGTCCCGGTTCGAAATTCTCGACGAGGTTCGGGACCTGACGATTGAAAACAAGCTACCGCTTACGTTAAGCATCGGGATCGCTTCAGGCGTCGATTCGCTTACAGAGCTCGGACAGCTTGCTCAGACGAGCTTGGATATGGCTCTGGGGCGCGGCGGCGACCAGGTAGCCGTCAAGGTAGGGGAGAGGCTGTCCTTCTATGGAGGCCGCTCCAACGCCATTGAGAAGCGCACGCGCGTAAGAGCCCGGGTTATCTCCCACGCGCTGCGGGATTTGATCAAGGAATGCGACAAGGTCATTATTATGGGCCACCGCTATCCGGATATGGATTCCATCGGCGCCGCGATCGGCGTGCTTAAAGCGGTTCATGTCAGCAACAAGGAAGGCTATATCGTTCTCGAGGGCGTCAATCCTTCGATTCAGAAGCTGATGGACACGATCTATGAGGACGAGAAGCTGAACCGCTGGTTCATTACGCCGGAGCAGGCTATGCAGATCACGAACGGACGTACGCTGGCTGTCGTCGTAGACACGCACAAGTCGTCCATGGTAGCCGAGCCCAAGCTTCTGCAGCTGACGCAGCGCAAGTTCGTTGTCGACCATCACCGCCGCGGCGAGGAATTCATTCAAGATGCGACGCTGGTCTATATGGAGCCATATGCGTCATCTACCTGCGAGCTGGTGACGGAGCTGCTGCAATATTTCAACGACCGGCTGACGATGGGCGTGCTGGAGGCGACGGCGCTGCTTGCAGGCATCGTCGTGGATACCAAAAGCTTTAGCCTGCGTACGGGAGCCAGGACGTTCGAGGCCGCGTCCTTCTTAAGACGGAACGGGGCGGATTCCTCGCTCATCCAGCGCCTTCTCAAGGAGGATCTGGACGCCTATATTCAGCGCTCGGAGGTCATTAAGAATGCGACCATCCTGTACGACCACATCGCTTTGGCGGTCACGGAGCCGAATCGCAAATATTCTCAGTTGCTCATTGCGCAGGCAGCTGATACATTGTTAACTATGACGGGTGTCATGGCGTCTTTTGTTATCAGCGAACGTCCGGACGGCTTGATCGGCATCAGCGCGAGATCTCTCGGCCAAATGAACGTTCAGGTCGTTATGGAGCGGATGGGCGGAGGCGGCCATTTGACCAATGCGGCGACTCAGCTGGAAGGTACGATTGAGGAAGCAGTACAAAGATTAAAGCAAATTTTAAGTGAGATAGAAGCAGAGGAGGGGCTTTTCGAATGAAAGTGATTTTGCTGAAGGATGTCAAAGGCCAAGGAAAAAAAGGGGAAGTTAAAAACGTATCCGAAGGCTATGCAAATAACTTTTTGTTTCCGCAGCAGCTGGCTGCACCTGCGAACGAATCTTCTATGAAGGTGTTGGAGACGCAGAAAAAAGCGGAGCAGCGCAAGAAGGATCAGGAGAAAGCCGAGGCCGTTGAGCTTGGCAAAAAGCTGGAGTCGCTTACGGTTGAGCTGAAAGCAAAATCCGGTAAAGACGGCCGATTGTTCGGTGCCATTACGAGCAAGCAGGTAGCCGAAGAGATGGAGAAGCAGCACAAGATCAAGCTGGACAAGCGCAAAATTATCATGGATGAGCCGATTCGTACGCTGGGCGTAACGGAAGTGGCCGTGAAGCTTCACCCTGAAGTGACCTCGAAGCTGAAGGTTCATGCTACGGAAGAATAATATCGGTATCATGCCATTTCATTGAAGCGCCGTTCCATTCTAGGTTCGGCGCTTCGACGGTAAGTTGTCCCCAAGAACACTTGAGGAGGAGACGAGCTTGAACGAAGGCATGTTTATGGATCGCATCCCTCCGCAAAATTTGGAAGCCGAGCAGGCAGTGCTCGGTGCTATTTTGCTTGACAGCGATTCGCTTGTCACCGCGATGGAGCGTATTACGAGCGATGACTTCTATCGCACCTCGCATCAACGCATCTTCGAATCGATGATCGAGCTGGCGGAGGAGAATGAGCCGATCGACTTGATTACGCTGACGGCGCGGCTGCAGAACAAGCAGCAGCTGGAGGAAATCGGCGGAATCAAGTATTTGTCGGAGCTCGCGAATGCGGTGCCGACTGCGGCGAACATCGACTACTATGCGCAGATCGTCGAAGAGAAGTCGATGCTGCGGCGGTTGATTCGCGCCGCAACGAACATTGTAACCGAAGGCTACGCAGCCGCGGATGACGTAGGGGACCTGCTGAGCGACGCGGAGAAGCGGATTCTCGAGATTTCGCAGCGCCGCTCGGGTACAGGCTTCATCGCCATACGCGATGTGCTGATGGAGGTATTTGATAAGGTCGAATTCCTTTATAACAATAAAGGGGGAGCGACTGGAGTCAAATCGGGCTTTCAGGATTTGGACAAGATGACGTCCGGCTTTCAACGGTCGGACTTGATTATTGTTGCGGCCCGTCCTTCCGTAGGGAAGACGGCGTTCGCGTTGAACATCGCGCAGAACGTAGGGGTGCGCGAGAAGGAGACCGTCGCCATCTTCAGTCTGGAGATGGGCGCGGCCCAGCTCGTACAGCGTATGATCTGTGCGGAGGCCAACGTGGACGCGGGCCGTATGCGGACAGGCTTCCTCGAATCGGATGACTGGGAGAAGCTGACGATGGCGATCGGCGCCTTGTCCGAGGCCAATATCTATATCGACGATTCCCCGTCGGTTACTGTGGCGGATATTCGCGCCAAATGCCGCAGGCTGAAGCAGGAGAAAGGACTCGGGATGATCCTGATCGATTATCTCCAGCTGATCCATGGACGGGGAAAAGGAGATAACCGGCAGCAGGAGGTATCCGAGATCTCTCGTACGCTCAAGCAGATCGCCCGTGAGCTGGATGTTCCTGTCATCGCCCTGTCGCAGCTCAGCCGGGGCGTGGAGCAGCGTCAGGACAAGCGGCCGATGATGTCCGACTTGCGGGAGTCCGGTTCGATCGAGCAGGACGCCGATATCGTTGCTTTCTTGTACCGCGACGACTACTATGACAAAGAGTCCGAGAAGAAAAACATTATCGAGATTATTATCGCCAAGCAGCGGAATGGCCCGGTGGGCACCGTTGAATTGGCATTCCTGAAAAACTTCAATAAGTTCGTCGGACTGGATCGGACTCATCAAGAGCCGGCCAGCTAAAGCGCACATTGTTGCACGGGGAACATATGTGAAGGCATATAAGAATGATTTCCGAACAATGCTACAGCCCCTTGTGGCATTGTTCGTTTTTTATTGACTTTGCCGCGGTAGACTGATAAAATATTCTTGGTGCTTAAGGCCTTTTGGCCAATTAAAGGTGAAGGTGAAACTCACCTGATGGGGGTTATGCGCATGTCTACGGTAGTGGTAGTAGGAACCCAATGGGGCGACGAAGGAAAAGGAAAAATTACCGATTTCCTCGCTGAATCTGCAGAAGTGGTAGCACGTTACCAAGGCGGTAACAACGCTGGCCATACGATTTTAATCAATGAAAAGAAATATAAATTAACGATGATTCCATCGGGCATTTTCTACAACGATAAAGTATGCGTCATCGGCAACGGCATGGTTATTAATCCGGGCGCTTTGCTGGAAGAAATCGCATATATTCACGAGAATGGCTTCTCGACGGATAATTTGAAAATCAGCGATCGTGCTCATGTGATTATGCCATATCATCTTCTCTTGGACGGCTTGGAAGAGGAGCGCAAGGGCGATAACAAAATCGGCACAACCCGCAAAGGGATCGGCCCTTGCTACATGGATAAAGCGGCAAGAAACGGGATCCGTATTGCCGACCTTATGGACGCCAAGGAATTCGAACGCAAGGTTCGTCTTTTGGTCGCCGAGAAGAATGTTCTGATCAAACAAGTATACAATGGTGAAGGCCTGGATGCTGAGGCTATTATTGCCGAGTACCTCGGGTACGCTGAACGCATTCGTCCTTATGTTACCGATACTTCGGTTGTATTGAACGATCTGATCGACGAAGGCAAGAAGGTATTGTTCGAAGGCGCTCAAGGCGTCATGCTGGACATTGACCAAGGGACTTACCCTTATGTTACATCGTCCAACCCTTCGGCCGGCGGCGTGTGCATCGGTTCCGGCGTAGGTCCGACGAAGATCAAGCAAATCATCGGCGTAGCCAAATCGTACACGACCCGCGTAGGCGACGGTCCTTTCCCTACAGAGCTGCATAACGAAACAGGCAACTGGATTCGTGAGAAAGGTCATGAGTACGGTACGGTAACAGGCAGACCGCGCCGTGTCGGCTGGTTCGACAGCGTCGTTGTTCGCCATGCCCGCCGCGTAAGCGGAATTACCGGCTTGTCCCTGAACTCCCTGGACGTTCTGGCAGGTCTGGAAACCGTGAAAATTTGTACGGCTTATAAATACCACGGAGAAGTAATCGAGCATTATCCTGCAAGCTTGAATATGCTGGCTGAATGTGAAGCGGTGTATGAAGAGCTACCAGGCTGGTCCGAGGATATTTCCGGCGTTCGCAAGCTGGAGGATCTCCCTGCTAATGCAAGACGCTATGTAGAGCGTGTATCCGAGCTGACAGGTATTCCGATCGCGATTTTCTCGGTAGGCCGTAACCGTGAGCAGACGAATTTGGTAAGACCTATTTATTAATCCGTGTTAGATATCAGGAACCTCTCAAGTCAATTGGGGGGTTCTTTTTTTGACTTTACAGAGTTTTATAAATTGGGCGGCCCGACCCGCTAGATTGCCAGAAACGATTAGACATAGACCAGCAAAGTTTCCGCAAATATATGGTTGTTTTTGGCTAATGTCGTCAATACTGATGAAGGGAGATGCATAACAGACTGACGGGAGTAGTGGGATATGAAAGGGTTACAATGGTTGGTGAAGCTGGTTCTTAGCGCTGTAATTACGTCTGCGGTTTGTATAGCTTCTACTTTTTGGGCGGTAAGCACTTATGCGGATATGCTGTTAGAGCAATATAATTTGAAGTCTGCGGTGAGTGCGACACCTAACTGGTCTCAATTCACCTCTCAAATGGGTAAGCAGGTAGCGGGATGGTTCGGTCCGGGGACATCGTCCGGTCCTTCGCAACGCAAAGTGGCGTCTAACGCGCCCAAAAGCGATTCAGCAGCCGATATCCCTACAACGGGAACGTTAGATTCAGGCACCTCGACCACCAATCCGTCTGCACCTAACGGTTCCGGAACGACGGACGGGAACGGCAATTCCTCCGATCCTTCATCTTCAACGCCAAAGGATGGAGGCTCGACCACCAAGAAGCCGCCCGAGGATGCGATTGCCGTCTTCGGCCATCAAAGCGGGCAGGCCCAATCAGATAAAGCGGGAAGCGGGATCATTAGCGGAGAGGACAGCAAGAAGATCGTCGTATCCGGCGAGGAGTTTACGAAGAAGAAGGAACAATTGACCAATGACGAGAAAAATAAAATTTTCAATATGCTCGTAACGCGCGTGCCTCAAAAAGAGATTCAAACCATCTCTTCTTTAATGGAGGATGGAATAACAGCAGCAGAATTGAAGCAAATAGAAACCATATTGCAGCAATATTTGAAGCCTGACGAATACGCGCAGCTGCTTGCGATGATTAAAGTCGATCCGTAATACATAGCAAGAAGCAAAAGCCCTGCACGGCTGTGTGCGGGGCTTGTTTGCGCTGTTTGCGTGAAGCTGTGCTAAATCCGGGCTCCATAACGGGCTAACGTATCTTCCGCTTGACGGTAGCGGGAGGATTCGACGACAACCTGCAGGACGTAACGAAACTCATCGTCATGCGCTTCCTCGGCTAGACTGGACTGGAGGAGCGGCGTTATGCCCAACGAAGTGGGCGCATGATCCATGGAATACTGTTGAATATCAATGACACCTTGCTCTCGAAGTGCCGCAGCCGCTTGGTTCATCTCCGAGTTATTTTTGAAAAATGCCGTTAGGTTTTCCATAGTTTGACTTCACACCCCTGCCACGAAACTGCGTTAACGGCTCTGCAGCCCCGTGAATAATGTTGAAAAAAGAAGACGAATTGTGGTAAATTGATAAAAGAAATCATCTTACATGGTTATTGTCCCTATTTTAGGTGTTTTTATGTATATTTCGTAGAAAATCGCTTAAAAGGAGTAGAACATGACAGTTTTCAGGGGAATGAGTTGGATCAAGGAGAAGCTGGACAAGTCCAGGCAGAAGCTCTCTTCCATCCAATTACGCAACTTGACTGCTACAACGAGGGTCGAGCCAACAACAGAACAACAAATAGAGCTATCTGATAATCATACAGTGAATCAAAATCCTTTTTTACATAAATGGATGCTGGTAAAAACCATCTCGGTATTGGGTGTAGTTTCTGCAATGGTTTGGGGCGGGAATGCTTATGTACAAGCAGGGTTGAAGAATGTTTATCACGTATCGATTGACGGCCAAGACGTCGGAGTCGTTGAAAATACGACCGAGGTAGAGGAAGTTAAGCAAACCAAAGCCAAGGAATTGACAAATAATTCGTTTGTTCGGATGAAGGTAAAAGAGCCAGAGGTCACATTCCAGGTTGAAAAGGCTTTCATGCCGAGCACGAACGATCAGGAAGTGTTAGAGAAAGTCTCTGAAGCTATTACCGCCTATCCGGTAGGAACCGAGATTGTTGTCGACGGGAACCCGATGGGCGTCCTGAAGGATGAACAGACAGCGGATCAGATGCTGGAGGATATCAAGAACTCGGCGCTGGAGAAGAAGAAGGAATCCGGCAAGGTCAGGGTGTTATCGGCATCGCCTTCTACACCTGCCGCCGAAGTAGAATTGCAGAAGGTAGAGTTCGTTCAAAAGGTAGAGCTGAAGGAAATCCAGATTCAGCCGCAGGATGTCATGAGTCCCGATGAGCTTAAGAAGAAGCTGGAGACCGGTGATGTTCAACCTACCAAATACACGGTAGAGAAGGGCGACTGCGTATCCTGCATAGCCAAGAAGCTGGATATCCCGAAGCAGGTTATCTATCAGAACAATCCTACCATCAGCGACGATATGATCAAAGTAGGGCAGCAGCTGGATTTGACTGTGCTGCAGCCGAAGCTTGCCGTTCGTACGGTAGAGAAAATAGTAGAATCCCAAGAGATTCAATATGATACGGAATACCAGACGGATGACAGCATGCGTGCCGGTACTTCCGAGGTGATCAAGCAGGGCAAGAACGGAATGAAGAAGGTCATGATCCAGGTGACGAAAGTGAACGGATTGATGACGGAC
Source organism: Paenibacillus sp. OAS669 (assembly GCF_014873645.1). NCBI lineage: Bacteria > Bacillati > Bacillota > Bacilli > Caryophanales > Paenibacillaceae > Paenibacillus > Paenibacillus sp. OAS669. The sequence goes on along the minus strand of NZ_JADBDR010000006.1, from coordinate 365,858 downwards.
GAAACGGTGCTGAGCGAGGAAGTCGTTCAGGAGCCGGTCAAGGCTGTCGTTCGTAAAGGAACGAAGGTTATTAAAGGAGAGGGCACAGGCAAATTCGCTTGGCCGGTCGTATCCTCCACCATCACGAGTACCTTCGGTACCCGCTGGGGAGTGTTCCACAAAGGCGTCGACTTGACGTCTCCTAACAAAAACATCCTGGCTTCCGATAACGGGAAGGTTATCTTTGCTGGGGTCAAGAGCGGTTACGGCAATTGCGTCATCATTGACCATATGAACGGTTATAAGACGCTGTACGGGCATTTAAGCCAGATCTATACGAGCACCGGCAAAATCGTCGAGAAGGGCGAAAAAATCGGTTATATGGGCAGTACGGGCGACTCCACCGGGGTACATTTGCACTTCGAGGTACAGCAAAGCGATTCGCCGCAAAATCCATTGAAATATTTGAGCCGTTAAGCACTCATTTATCTTTTATAGAGAGAATCGTCTACAGAAAAAGGGGCATGGAAAAAGCAGGGAAACCTGCTTGACCATGTCTCTTTTTGCATCAAGGTGTGGTAAGATAGGAATACGGTTTATTTGGGTAAAGCAGGTCAAATAGGTTAAGTTTGCTCATAGGCGGTGATCGAACAGATGGCGAAAATACTCGTTGTCGATGATGAACAACCGATTGCGGATATATTGAAATTTAATTTGGAGAAGGAAGGGCACGAGGTGATTTGTGCTTATGACGGAGGAATGGCCGTCGAGCTTGCCTTCAAGGAAGAGCCGGATTTGATACTGCTCGACCTCATGCTTCCGGTGAAAGACGGGATGGATGTGTGCCGGGAGGTACGCGTACGGCTCAATACGCCCATCATTATGCTGACGGCAAAGGACAACGAAATCGATAAGGTGCTCGGGCTGGAGCTTGGGGCAGACGATTATGTGACCAAGCCCTTCGGAACCCGGGAGCTGCTGGCGCGGGTGAAAGCGCATTTGCGCCGTCAAGCGAAGGCGCAGAGCCCCTCGCAATCCGATGCGGAGGCGCGCCAGGGCTTGCGTATTCAAAGCCTGTTTATCGATACGGATATGTATGTCGTGTATAAGGATGAAGTCCCGTTGGACCTGACCCATCGGGAATTCGAGCTGGTGCAGTATTTAGCCAAAAACAGCGGCAAGGTGATGACACGGGAGCATTTGCTGCAGGCGGTCTGGGGATTTGAATATTACGGCGATGTCAGAACCGTGGATGTGACGATCCGCCGGCTGAGGGAAAAAATCGAGGATGATCCGAGCCACCCCGAATATATTCTGACCCGCAGAGGGCTAGGGTATATGATGCGCAATCCGAAAAGCGGAGGCTTCTAAGCCATGAAGGGGATTCGCTTCTTTCAATCGATTCAAGCGAAGATCATCATCATCTACGTGCTTCTGATCCTCATTGCGATGCAGCTGATCGGGGTTTACTTCGTTCGGACGCTGGAAAGCTATTTTAAGAACGATTTCATCGAATCGCACAATATTCAGGCGGCTCTGCTGACCCAATGGGTGGAAAAATACTTGAATGACGAGACCCGGCAGGGAGACCCGAAGAAGAATGCCGAAATGAATGATGTGGTGAACAAGCTGTTCGCCAACAGCGGTTCGGAAATCCAGATTATCGACCAGAACGGGTTCGTCTTGACGACATCCATGGTAACTCATCAGGGCATTATCGGGCAGAAGAACACGCAGCCGGAGGTAAGCCGGGCGCTTCAGGGGATCAAGGATAATCAGCGGATGTTCACCGATTTTGACGGGGTCCGCAAGATGATTATTACGAAGCCGGTTGCGTCAGGAGTGAAAGTAAACGGAGCGGTATACATCATCGCTTCCATGGAAGAGCTGTACAATACGATCAACCGGATTAATCAATTTCTTATCACAGGTACGATCATTGCCCTGGGGTTGACGGCAGTGCTGGGCATTATGCTATCCGCTACAATTACCAGCCCGATCAAAGCGATTACCCGGCAGGCGACGGCAGTGGCGGAAGGGCGGTTTAACGATAAGGTCCCTGTACTGGGTAAGGACGAGATCGGTCAGCTCGGCCAAACGTTCAACTACATGATGGAGCGCTTGAAGGATGCCTTGTCGTTGAACGAGGAGGAAAAGGAGAAGCTGGCCTCGATCTTGACGAATATGAACGATGGGCTGATCGCAACCGATGATGACGGAAGGGTAATGGTCATCAACCGGAGGGCCAAGCAAATTCTGCAGCTTAGTGAGGATACGGCAATCGGACGCCCTCTTCCCGAGGTGCTCGGCATCACGATAGAAACCATGAACGAGCATCAGAAAGCGGAAGATTCAACGATGATGCTGCAGTTCTACCATGAAGTCGAAGAGGAGCACTTATCTGTCAGAGTAAGCTTCACGACGGTATACAGCAAGGAAAAAGGCTCGGCAAGCACCATTGCCATGCTTCAGGACGTGACCGATCAGGAGAAGCTGGAAGAATCGAGGAGGGAGTTCGTTGCCAACGTATCACACGAGCTTAGAACCCCTCTGACAACGATCAAGAGCTATTTGGAAGCTCTGGAGGATGGAGCGCTCGAAGAGCCTAAGCTGGCAGGGAAATTCGTCAGCGTCACGCGCAATGAAACGGAGCGGATGATTCGACTCGTTACTGATCTGCTGCAGCTGTCCCGTCTCGATTCGAAGCAGGCGATTATAAGCAGGGAAATTACGGACGTGGCCGAGATGCTGGAGGAAGTGGTCGACCGCTTCTCCTTCCAGCTCGAGCACCGGGGCATTGAGATCGAAATGGATGTCAAGCCTTCCGTCGGTGAAATTATGCTGGACAGAGACCGTATTGACCAGGTGCTCGACAACCTTGTTTCCAACGCGATTAAATATACGCCTGATGGAGGACATATATCGATACGGGCCCACCGTCCAGATCCGAAGCTGCTGGAAATCAATGTGCAGGATAACGGAATCGGCATTCCCAAGAAGGACTTGAACCGAATTTTCGAACGGTTTTACAGAGTCGATAAAGCAAGATCGCGCAGTATGGGAGGCACAGGACTGGGCCTATCGATTGCCCGGGAAATAGTAAGGGCGCATGGCGGAACGATTTTGCTGGAGTCTGATTTGGAGCAGGGAACGAAGGTCACCTTCACGATACCATACACGATGGAGGAGGCTGCGATATGATCGATAAGCTGAAAACATGGCTGTTGGTGCTGCTGGTCGGGCTTAGCCTGGTTCAGACCTATTACTTATCCTACAGCTCTCCGAAGTTCGATCCTCTTGTTCAGCAAGACTATGTAAAGACCGATCCTATAGGTACGCAGGCGAAGCTGGAGGATCTCCTGTTCGCCGACCAAATCGTCCTTCATATGGGCAATCAGGCACATACGGTGCTCTACCCGAATACAGCTGCATACAATCAGGTGCTGGACAGCGTAAAGCAGCGGACACTTTCCGGCTTTCGCAAGACGACGGTTTCTGCGCTGAATATGAATATGGATGAGGTCCGGGGCAAGCAGCAGGGGATCGAGCTGTCATTCCGCGATGGAGTCCCGATTACTATCTTACAGCGCATTATGCAGCTGAAAGGCGATCTGCCGTCGGATAACGATATCATTACACGAATATGGATTATTGCCAGGGAAGCGAAGGATGAGGTCCGCACGATCTTGTTCACGGACACGGCCAGCACGGTGTATGAGGTGCAGAAGGCGGATATTTCCGCCAAGGACATTGAGCGTTTGATGGCAGTGGAAAACCCGGTACCGTACAAGTATGACGGTGAATTTTATTTGCCGACCAAGCCGTTATCATTCCCAAGCTATAGATTGGCCTATACCCAATTCACAGGGGATCAATTGAAACGGACCTTTTTCGTCGATCCGGCGATTACAAGGAACTTGTCGGAATGGGACGGAACGGAGATTTATACGGACGCGAAGCGGGGACTGCAGCTGAAGAACGATCAGCATTGGCTTATTTACTCAGACCCCGTAGCGCCGGCTGACAGCAAAATCGATGTGCAGGATAATTTGATATCGGCCGTGCAATTCGTTAACCAGCATGGAGGCTGGAATGGCTTGTACGGGGTGCAAAAGGTCCCGCAGCGCCTTCTTCCCGTGAATCAGGCCTTTTTATTCAGGCAGTATTACGGGTCGCTTCCGGTGATCAACCAGCACAGCGACAATATCGGCTTTATCAAGATGGTGCTGCAAAAAGGGATCGTCTCCACCTACGAGCGGTCGACAATCATCCCGGATTCGCAAGGCGTTACAAGCCGTGAGGTTGCGCTCAAATATGGCGAGGAGCTCGATGCGAAGCTGAACCAGTATTCGAAGAAAAATGCGGTGATTTCCATATTCCCGGGCTATCGGCCTATCATAGGGGATCAGAAGATGGAATTGGTACCTGCGTGGACCGTGGAATTGCGGGATGGCACGTATGAATTTTTGGAGTAAGGATAGTTCGGAACGCTGGAGCAAAGTGATGTCAGGAGGGAGCCCATGGACTGGAGTCGAGCGAAAACCATATTGATCCTATCGTTCTTTTTGCTGAATTTGGTGCTCGGCTACCAGCTGTGGACGACCCGTTCCGACCTGCTGGAGTTCGACCCGAGTACGGCAAGCGCTACGGAAGAAATCCAGCAGCTGATGAAGAGCAAAAACATTCAGATTACCGCGGAGATGCCAAAAGAAGTGCCTAGAATGAAGGAAATTGTCGTTCAATATGATGAGAAGCTGACGATGGAAAATCCGGTTCCTTTGGAGACACCGTTTAAATACAGTCCTCTGTTAAGCAAAGGGAGCTCCAGGGACGCTGCGGCACGGGCGGCTATTCCGAACATGGATAAATATTTGTACGATCCGGTGCTTAGCACCAACGGCACATATGTATTTCACGAGCTGTATGGCGCGTACCCAATGTTCGAGGTCAAGCTGGAGCTTACCGAGCAAAACGGGATGGTCGTGGCGTACCGCCAAGAGTATGCGAATGTGAAGCAGGAAGGGGAACAGAAGGAGCAAAAGGTCATTTCCCCCTACACGGTGCTTAGCAGTCTGATTGAGAATTATTTCCCGAGCGGGACGGTCGTCAGCAGTATTATGCTTGGGTACCACAACGGGCAGACGTTTAATTCCCAAACGATGTTCCTGGTACCTTACTGGCGGGTGGTTGGCAACGGGGATATCTATTATGTTCATGCCTTAAACGGGGCGGTTGATCCGCCGCAAAAAAACAAAAAGTAGCATAAGCAAGTTGTCAGGATGGGAGAAAGAGTCATGGGAATGCGTTTTACAGTGTTATCGAGCGGTTCTACAGGGAACGCGATGGTTGTTGCAACGGATGAGGGCAAAGTATTAATCGATGCGGGACTCAGCGCCAAAAAGATCGATCAGCTGCTGAAGGAGAAGGATATGTCCGCCTCCGAGCTGGATGCGATACTGGTGACGCATGAGCATGCGGACCATATTAAGGGGCTGGGTGCGGTAGCGCGAAAATATGATTTGCCCGTCTATGCAAACGAGAAGACATGGGAAGAGCTGAACAAGCATATCGGTGAAATAGCCGAGGATAAGCGATGCGTGATGGAGACTGGCGAGGTGCGCAATTTCGGCTCCCTTCAGGTAGAATCATACGGCATCTCGCATGATGCGGCGGAGCCGGTAGGGTACTGCTTCTATCATGAAGACAAGAAGCTGAGTCTGGCAACCGATTTGGGATATATGAGCTCCAAGGTAAAGGAGAAGATACAGGACAGCGACGTGCTGATTCTGGAATCGAATCATGATATCGAGATGCTGCGAATGGGAAGATATCCATGGAACATCAAACGGCGCATTCTGAGCGATCTGGGCCATCTGTCCAATGAAGCCGCGGGAACCGGACTCGTCGATATCATGACCTCCCGAACGAAGCGGGTCTATCTGGCTCACTTGAGCCGGGATCATAACATGATGGATTTGGCCAGGCTTACGGTGAATAATGTAGTAGAAGAGCGTCTCGCTCCCGATGATCACCGCGCCCGGCTTATGGATACATATTATGACCGGGCTACGGAGTGGGATCACCTGGATGAGGACTAAGCTCGGATTCGGGAGTGTAAGCGGCGTCTAGCTGGGAGGACATGACGGCAATATCTTTAGCGGTAATGATTCCTTTTTCTACGAGCAGTTCGATAAGAGCGCTGACCAGCAATGCATTCTGGTAATGGGCTTGCTTCAAGTCGGCTACCTTGGCAATCAAGTCTACTTGCTCCAAATGGTTGAAAATACGATTCATAGGGTTTAAGCATCCTTTCCGTACAACGAGTTATTGGGCGCTCCCCTTGAAGCAACAGAGTTTACTGTCGGGTGTGCTTCTCTTGGAATGCTACCGGGTTCATACTCTTATTCTAGTCTTACGATGGGTAAAACATTCCTTTTTTTTCGTAAAAGTTTGAAAGATTACTAGAATGGCAGCTCTGCTTGCAGGCAGAGAAGGGAGCGGGTAGCGATGAGTTTGTTTGATGACGATTTTTATTCTACCAAGGTTTCGCGATGGAATGGATGGACGCCTCCGGGGAAACCAAGCGGCAGCTGGCTGAAAGGGACGAAGCCCCCATGGCTGCTGCCGGGACTTGGCGGAGCGGCGGTGATGCTGGTTCTTGTACTTCTGTTCAGCGGAGGAGGTGAATCAGCCGAACATGCGCTGCCAGCCGCCTCTGCTGCGGAAGGTGGCAAGGCTCCCAGCTCCACAGGTGCTGTTGATGAACAGCAGCAATCCAGTGATTCCGTGGTTCGCGCGGCGGCAAAGGTAAGCCCTACCGTCATTAGCATTGTGGCCTACAACAAGGAAGGCGATAAAAGTGGGATGCCAGGGGCTATGGGGCTCGGTTCCGGTATCCTTTTTCAGAAGGCGGGAGATAAGGTTCGGATTGTGACGAATAATCATGTCGTGGAAGGCTTCAATCAACTGGAGGCTGTGACCTCGACCGGGGACCGGAGAAAGGCGACGCTGGTGGGCCGTGATCAGATGAGCGATTTGGCGGTGCTGGAGATGGATGGGGACGGGATTAAGCAGGTGGCCGAGTTCGGCGATTCGGACGCTCTGAAGGCCGGTGAGACGGCTATAGCGGTAGGGAATCCGCTAGGTCTCGGCTACGCTCCTACCGTGACGAAGGGCATTATCAGCTGGCCCAAACGGACCATCCCGGTGTCTCTGGGACAGCAGGGCGAGTACGACTGGGAAATGGATGTCATCCAGACGGATGCAGCCATTAATCAGGGGAATAGCGGCGGCGCCTTGGTGAATCTGGAAGGCAAGGTCGTAGGCATCAATACGCTGAAGGTAGCGGATATGGGAGTGGAAGGACTGGGATTCGCCATTCCTATCAATTCGGTGAAGCCGATTCTGGACACCTTAATCAAGGATCACAAGATTAAAAGGCCATATATCGGCGTCGTGACGCAAAATTTGCAATCTTTTAAAGGAACGGAAGTATTAAAGCTGCCTGCAAGTGTGAAAACTGGTATTATTGTTATTGAAGCGACCGGACCGGCGAAGGATGCCGGTTTGAAAACCAACGATGTCATCGTTGAGCTGGACGGTAAGCCGGTAGACAGCACGCTTGCGCTGCGCAAGTACATTTATAGCCAGAAAGCAATTGGCGATAAGCTAAGCATCACGTACTATCGCGCCGGCAAGAAAGCGACGGCCACGGTGACGCTGGCGGAGCTGACGGACCGGTAGCAGGGGATTATACAGAACAGAATGGGGTCTTATTATGTATGTAGTGTGCAAGGATCATTTGGAGATCGCTATCGACCAATTCGTCGACGAATATGAGGATGCTCCGGATATTGTAGATTTGGATGAAACCCGCTTTCCCGCGTGGGAGCCGCCCGCTCATTGTGAACGGTGCATGGAGCGTCCGAGGTTCTTGGTTGTGTAGCGGAAGAACGGCAAGCAATGTGTGTGGAGGCCCTGCGTCCGGATGAAGACGGGGCCTTTTTTTATTTCGACTCTCATAAAAAAGCAGAGAAAAGGATGTTGCAAAGCGTATGCAAATACAGATTGTTGCCGTAGGCAAGCTGAAGGAGTCTTATCTGGTCCAGGGCATAGCGGAGTATGTCAAGCGCCTGGGGCCCTATGCCAAGGTGCAGATCAGCGAGGTGTCTGATGAGAAGGCACCGGAGAACATGAGCGCCGCCGAGGAGGCGCTCGTGCGCCAACGCGAGGGCGAACGCATCCTCGCGCAGATCAAGAGCGACGCCTACGTCGTGGCGCTCGCTCTGGACGGCAAGCCGCTCTCGAGCGAGGAGCTCGCGCGGCATGTGGAGGGCCTGGCCACGTACGGGCGCAGCCACGTGGCCTTTGTCATTGGGGGCTCGCTAGGGCTAGCCCCCGCAGTGCTGCAGCGCGCCGAACTGAAGCTGTCATTCGGGCGCATGACCCTGCCGCACCAGCTGATGCGGCTGGTGCTGGTGGAGCAGATTTACCGCGCGTTTAAGATTATGCGCGGGGAACCGTATCATAAATAACGGCAAGTTTTTATGAAATTTCTGAAGGTGTTAAGATTTGATTATATGACTTGTACGACTTATACATATCAAAGGGAGGGAAGCAATGTTGAAAGAGATCTTGTTCAAATATTTGAGGAAATACACTTCGTTTAGCGAAGAAGAGCAACAGGTAATCGCGAGTGAGATTCAAGTAGATGAGTATAAGAAAGGATCAATTCTTCTTCGGCAAGGAGACATCCCCACGAAGTGTTATTTCATACTGAAAGGCTGTATTCGGCAGTATGCTGTAGATGCATCAGGAAGAGAGGTCACCAGCAATTTCTACACGGAAGAGCAAGCAGTCGTCATCTATAACGAGCACTCGGAGAGTAAGTCATCCAACTATATGCTGACATGTCTCGAGGATTGTGTATTGGTTGTCGGCAACCTGGCAACGATTAACGACACCTATAATAAGTACCCGCAATTAGAGTCGATGACGAACCGAATGACCGTGGAGATCTTTGGAAGTGTACAAGAGGACTTCGCCAACTTCATCGCTTCTTCGCCCGAAGAAAGATTCAAATCTTTGCTGCACAAAAGACCTGGCCTTATCGACCGTGTTCCCCAGCATCAATTGGCAAGCTATCTCGGGGTTACGCCGGAGTCCCTCAGCAGAATTAAGAAACGGATTTCCCACCTCTAAACAACAGCCATAGCCCAAAGCCTAACTCACCGATGGTCATCGGCACAGTAAGAATCATTGTAAGGATCTCAATGGCCTTATTCTCTTGAGCATATACTATTGAAAATAGATGTGTGAACAAATAGCCGAGTGCCGCAATTAACAATAAGATGCTAATCCACCGGGGGATCGGATCGGCTTTGTAAGCCACTAAGCCCGTAATTAGCAGATGCCCGCCAAAGACGATCAATCCGAACGACCATGTGGATTCAAAGGCCGCTAATGCTACCATGACTTGCGCTTGTTGTTGAGGAGTCTCCAATAGGATTTGAACGTTCGCTTGACCTGTGAGAATCATGACGATGAACAAATTCAGTATTGCCGCACCTAGAATTGACGTATAGATCAAACGAAACCACGCACCGAGCAAGGATAGATGATGGTGATAGGGCTTCAGAAAAACGTAAAATGCCCAAGCCACAATGATGTCGCAAATCAGTATAATCAGCCATCCTAAGATTTCTGCCTTGAACAGCATGCTAGATGACATAAGACGATTCAACGTGGCGTCGGCATCTTCGAAGTTGATAAGCGTTCCATGTGCATAGCCATAAGAGAAAAAAGCGGCCAACGCCATAACAATCAATGATATGCCTGCTGCCAATGCTGCTGTTCGTTGTTGCATGCTTTGATTGAGGGCACTCCTCATACTGTAACCTCCTAGGGTATAAATAGTTAATCTCATTTTACTGTGTGAGTGGTGTGCATTCATTGACTTAAGTCAAGTGCCGGGCCAAACTTGCCGTTACAGACTGCGCGGTGAACCGTACCATAAGTAGGGCGAAGTTCAGGTGCATTTTGAGATCGGAGCAGAACATAAGACTAGGGTCGATGTTATTCGTACTCTTGTATAACCGGTCTGCCTGGTTGCGGTTATAAGTGACATTCGGCTCTCAATTCAATACGCTCAAGCGAACCGCTATAAAGCTATGCAATTTGGTTTTCGCAACAGACGGGAAGTCGTTTGCTCTACAAAGCGTCCATTGGATGGAGGAAGTGGAAATGGAAATAGAAAACACGAACAAGCAGTAGCATACCGCTGCTTGTTCGTGTAATTTTACGCATGGTTTCATTGTTTGCTTGTGACGGATTGTATGCCATCCGCAGACTGACTTCGCTTCGAGAATGATAATATAGCCGGAAGGAGTGCGATTGCAACACCAATTGCGCCAGCCACGCCGATTGACTGTAAGGAGAAGCTTTCCACCACAATACCGCCAATGGCAGCTCCGACAGCAATTCCCAACTGGATGAAGGATGTATTCAAGCTCAGAAGGATTCCCGCTGCGTTTGGTGCCAAGCTAATCATATAAACTTGTTGAATGGGACCCGTAGACCAAGCAAAAAACGACCATAACAGCAGCAACGGAAAGACAGCTATTGATGTATGGGCAAAGAGGGACATAAGGATCAAAATAGCAGCGTGGATCATTAAGCTTCCATTCAGCGTACGCGGAATACCTAATTTATCCGCACCATAACCTCCAGCCTGGGCGCCCAGCAAACTTGCTATACCGAATGAAAATAGCGCGATGCTCACCATCCCATTGCTCATACCCGTAATGTTCGTCAGAAATGGTGTAATAAACGTGTAAATGATCGTATAACCGACCATCCAAAAGAAGCTAATCGACAAGGTTAATAATAACTGCGGCCTTTTCAACAGGGCGAGTTGTTCTTTAAGAGGCACATTTGCCTCTCCTTGCGACTTTGGCAACGCCATTAAAATGACCAGCATCGCGATAAAACTAAGAAGGCCGATTCCATAAAAAATCATTTTCCAGTCGTAGGTGCTGGCAATGACTCTTCCCACAGGAACACCTAAAATAAGCGATAGATTAAATCCCATCATGATAGTTGCTATGGCGGTGCCTTGTTTTCCAGGTCCGGCAATTTGAGCAGAAACAGTTAAGGCAACCACGGTAAAGACACCTGTACTAAGAGCTAAGATCACTCTCGCACCAACAAGCATTGGATAGCCCGTCGAGACCACCGTAATTAAATTCCCTATAAAAAAGAGCGCCAAAGCAGCCAGCATAAGTGTTCTCCGGCTTAGTTTAGAGGTAGCCGCAATGAGAATTGGAGTACCCACCGCGTAAGATATGGAATAAACCGAAATGAGTTGGCCAGCAGCAGCAATGGTTACTCCTACATCTTTGGAAACTAGATCCAGTATCCCGGCAATTACAAATTCCGAAGTTCCCACTAAAAAACTTATAATCGCTAAAATATAAACTTTCCACGATTTAATCATTTGATTATTCTCCTTTATAATTCTATATATCTAAATATACAGAAATGATAACAATGAAGGATTGCAATTTCTTAACATCTTACTTTCTTTAATGCCTAGCTAGCTCCTTGCGGACAAGGGGGGCGACATCCGTTCCAAATCGTTCGATCGTTCTTAACAAATCACGATGCGGAAGCGTACTAAAGTCAACGTACAAAAGAAAACGAGTCAAGCCCAGTTGTTTGGTTACACGCACGATCTTTTCTGCTACATATTCTGAATCTCCAACATAAAGAGCGCCGCGAGGGCTCAGTGCTTCCTCATATACACTTCGTGTATAAGTCGCCCAACCGCGTTCCCTTCCAATTTGATTCATTTGTTCGGCCATAATGGGATAATACTTTTCTCTGGCTGCTGCAAACGAGTTGGCAATAAAACCATGCGAATGACAGGCGATTTGCAATTGATTAGGATCGTGCCCTGCTTGTTGGGCTGCTTTAAGATATAACTGCACTAAGGGAGCGAAACGCTCCGGCATGCCGCCTATAATGGAGAAAATGACAGGAAGACCAAGCTGACCGGCACGAATGGCCGACCCCGGACTGCCGCCAGTAGCAATCCATACAGGAAGCGGGAATTGTTGCGCTCGCGGGTATACGCCCATATTGTGCAGCGGTGCACGGTGCTTGCCACTCCATGTTACGTTCTCTGAAGATCGTATTTTGAGTAAAAGCTCCAATTTCTCATCGAATAATTCCTCATAATTTTGCAGGTTATATCCGAAGAGCGGAAAAGATTCGACAAAAGAACCGCGTCCGGCCATGATCTCGGCCCGCCCATTTGTTAAGTTATCCAGAGTGGCGAAATCCTGATAAACACGGACTGGATCCGACGAAGACAATACCGTAACGGCACTGGACAACCGAATATGATTTGTAGTAGCTGCAGCCGAAGCCAAAATAATTGCCGGCGATGAGCTTGTGTAGTCCATGCGATGATGTTCACCGATCGCATAGACATCAAGACCGGCCTGATCAGCCAGCTGAATTTCTTCCATCGCTTGTCGCAGTCGTTCGCCTGGCAGAACGCCCCCTCCTTTGGGGTTGGTGTGAAGAAATGTAGAGATTCCAAGTTCCAATGGCACGCGATTTTCCAAAATGGTTTCCCTCCTTTATCTTTTCTATAATTCTAAAGATATAGAAATGATGCTTAAAAAATTTACGCCAGTAAATATGGCGCAAACTTCATTGCCACTTCTTGATCAACACTGTAGTGAATAAACGAACCGTTCTTTTGCGACTGGACTAAACCCGATTCCGTCAGCTGCTTGAGATGATGGGATAACGTTGAACCAGCTACGTGACCAAGCTGTTCACCGATCGCGGTAACGCATTGATTCTTTTGCTTTACTAGCATTAAGGCAATTTTTAGTCGTGTAGGCTCACCTAGAGCCTTGTATACTTTGACAGCTTGCACTAGATCGTGATCGACATCAGCCATTAAATTCTCCTTTCCGTCATCATTTCTATATTTATGGAATTATAGAAATGATATTACCACCTAATGACTGCGGTGTAAAGTAAAAATTTGATTTGGCTGTTTGTCAATCGTCTGTGAAACCTTAACTCGTCCGAGAAAATGCCACTTTCAAGTTTGGCCAAAGCGCTCACCAAAGCACTTCGGCATAGACGAATAATACAAGTGATTCACGATTTCTCCCGTCTTCGTCTTCTTGCTCCGGGTACGACTAGCAACCATCGCTGCGCCACACTTCGGACAGCGAATCAGCCCGGACAACAGGAACTCACCGTCAAAGATGCGGGATGGCGTGAATGACTTCTTCTGGAGAAGGAACTGGACTTTCTCCCATCACGCATCGGAAATAATGGCTTCATGTTCCCCATCGGCAATGATCGGCTCAGCGCTCTTACCTCGCCTACGCTTGTTGCTCCAGTTCTCGTAGCGGTTATATCGAAGGCTTCTTTAAATTTCTTTTGCATATTCAGTATTCTCAAATGCCATCGTAAGACGCGGCAAAGGTATGCTTGCCTTTTTTGCTTCTCTCACAACTTCAAGTACCGCAAAACCTGCTTTACTATTGTTGTATTCGACAAAAAGCCGCGGTAAGCTGCCTTTTGCAAAAATAACCTTGTTAAAAAGTGTGCCGAGAAGTCCAGGTGGAATTTTAGTCAGCAGGAGAGAAATGGCATCAAGCTTTGCACCTCTTGCTTTAAGTACAGGAATCATTTCCCTCATATTCAACCCAAGATTGGAAAATGAGTCACTATGGTTCATGAGCGCTGGAAAACTTCCCCGTTTTAACACCTCGGCTTCCATCGCTGCATTCATGGCAAAGTGATTCCATAGCCAGTTTTGCATATCCTTTATCCAACTAATTTTAAAATGGGCACTTTCAAATAGTTCTCTGACCTTGTTGTTAATATGCTCAGTGCCTGTCCGTGGTTTTTCTAGAAATACCATTTTCAAAAAGCCGCCCCTAAGCTTATTGTCCGCTATGCCGCCTCCTGCTCCGGGGAAGCCAAAGACAACATTGTTCATAGACAATGGTGCGATCGATGACTTCAAGTCTTGCCAAATGTTATTGAATATGAGGACAGGGGTATTTCCTGCAGCAGTTGATAGGAATTGTGCTGCTTCCGGAAGTTGTTCCGTGTTGACGCTCACAATAATGAGATCATAATTTGGAAGGATCTCCTCATGCAGTTTGACGTTCCAGCTTTCTTTTATTAGCTTTTTCCCTTTTCGTGCGTCCCACATTTCAAGCTCTATACTGCTTCCGAAGGTTTCTTTCCTCCCCTTTCTAACGTAAAAGTCAACTGTATGCCCTGCCTGTTCGAAAGCCCACGCATATTGGGTCGATATTACACCTCTACCGAAGAATAAAATTTTCATGTTAGACTCCCCCAAAGAGTTGATAATCCTTATTGATGATCAAACAACGTGTTGTATGATAATATTGTATGGATTCACTATACGGTCATCAACCATCAGATTTTTAATATCTGTCGGATCATCTATTGAACCGGAAATGGAGGCAAATTATGAACAAGCAACCTGAAATTACGGACAAAACCAGGCAGACCTTTATAAATGTGTTCTGTGATTTATATAGCCAAAAACCAATTGAAAAAATATCTATTCAAGAGATTGCTAACAAGTCAGGATATAATCGCAGTACATTTTATCAATACTTTACAGATATTTATGAGTTGCTGAACTACATTGAAGAGAAGGTTTTGAAATCCATTAACGAGGAAATGGCAAGCAGGGAGCTTTCTACGCATACTTTCCAAGATGCGCTTCAATGCTTGGAAAGTACAGAAGATATTTCTGTCCTAAAAGCCCTCCTGGGTGACTATGGTTCTGTTCATTTTGTTGAACGCCTGAAAAGAGAAATTCCCTTTGAGAGATTGATTGTGAACCTTCCAACAAATGAGATTTTGGCGCCATACCTGATTGAGTTTTATATATCAACATTAATTTCTTTGTTTCGCCTTTGGATACGCAACGGCAAAGATTTATCGTCGAAAGAATTGGTCAAGCTGATAGATAGCCTATTCGCAAATGGGATAAAGCCGTTTCATATCTTTGGCACGGTCAAGAAAGAGTAAAATGTCAAAAGATAACCAAGCTCGTCCTCCCGTTGGTTCGATCAGAGAAGATGGTTGTTATCCCATCGACCTGACAGGTCCGGGCAGTCTATCGGTTGGGCCGTCGCAGCTGGGGAAGAAGGCTGACCTTCATGTTGCGCCTGATGCGAAAATCGATTGGACCGTATTCGATGCCTTTTCTACGCCGGCGGGTTCACCCTGACCGCGATATCTGCATTATACGGGAAGTGACGCAGGCTTCTTCGATTGGGCGCAGAGGCGTCCCATTGAAGAGATGATGTGGGCTCCAATCCTGTCTGCTGAGACCGTGGTGGATGCCAGCCGCTCCAATTTGAATAGCTTGCATATCGAGATGAATTCGTCTGGCGGGCGACTAACCCTGAAGCCTCCGAAGCGATGTTTCATTCTGGGCGTGTCCGGCAATTTATCACGTTTCTCGGGCACAGGCGATACGCCATCTTCTCTGACACTGGCGCCGCGTACCGGTAGACGCAAGAATGACACCCCATTGTTGATTCCCGACCTGGGTGAGCTGCACCAAGTGATGAGCCTTGCCTTACATAATGCACCGCTGGGGCAGCCCATCTCGCTAGCATTTCTGAGCCGCTTTCCAAACTTAAACTCACTACATTTGCGGGTGAACTTCTGCGATATGGACTTGTTGGCTCGGCATAGCCGGTTAACGGATTTGGAGCTGCGCTTCATGCCTGATCTGAAAGGCTTTCCGTCCTTAAACGTGTGGCCGTCACTTGACAGTTTTATCGCTTACAATGTAGAAGAGTTCGAGGGTAAGCGTCTGAAGCAGGAAATGAAAACACGCGCGAAAACCCGCTCTTGGGCCGGCATGCTTCGGTGAGCCAATTGCGGAAGCCTGAATGGTGGGCTGCCGAGTTCGGACGCCCGTTCTCGTCCTGGCCTAAACATCTGGCCAAGCTGGCTAACGAAGCTTACAACGTTGCACTGGCAAACCTAGCACAGGCCGCCAGCTTTCCCGAAGCCGAGGCGGCTATTACCGCGTTCACCATGCGTTTCAACACGCTCAAAGGCATCGAAACCACGAACGAGAGGACCTTGGTGAAGCCGTTTGGCAGCTCAGCCAGGCTGATCACCTGATTGGCCAGCCTATAACGGAAGATATGGCTCTACGCTGGTTCGATGCAGCGCGCAAATACTGATTTAAATGAGAACAATGTGGTCGGATATCACAGTAAGGTCGCTAATCAGCCGGACAAGGAGGAGGCCGAATGGATAAAAGAGCCCAAAAGATATTGCTGAATACCTTCTGGTCTTCAAGGGGATGGAAAGACCGACCGTATGCCTTTGCTGGCGAGGACTTCAACTATGCCAAGAGCAAAGGGCTTATGTTCGATCCTATAACGATCCATCATGATGATCTCATTAAGCGATTGCACAAATTGCATCAGGAGATTACTAAAGAACGGGTAGCCGCTGCGTTCCTGCACAGTCTGTCTACGAGAAAAGTCTATCTGAGGAGCTCCCTTTCAAGCTGGGCTCTGACTTCCGGATTGCCTTTGCATACCTATGAACAGCGGAGCTCGGTACGGACAAATACCAGCAGCTGCGGGGATTGTAATTATCATCAACTCATGGCGGATCGGGAATATGTGGAGGAGGATTTAAATGTGCTGAATTTCGAGAGGGTCAAATGGGGAGGCGTCCGCTTGAACGATCTTCTGTACTGTTGGCTGGACCTCGAACTATTCAGTAGAGAGGAAGCGATGGAATGTACGGACGAGGATGTGGCCATCCTCTACAACATGCTCGAAGCGATTCGGAGCTGTGCGGACAATGAGAGCGCCCGGATGTTGGAGAAGCGTTGGAAGAATGCGATGGTTTCCAGCAAACAAGAACGGGATGTGGTGATGGAAGTATGGGGATATGCCGGATTGCTGACGCGGCGTGATACGCTCCGTAAACATAGAGGTGCAGGTCATGATTTTAACTCCGTGGCGAAGTGGCAGGGGGATGACGGATACTCCGAAGAAGCGCTTGACTATTACTTCGGGGCTTACGCTCTTTAGACGATACGGGGAACCGTATCATAAGTAGGGCGAAATTCAGGTGCCTTTACATTTTCCAATCCAAATGCTATCATGCAAACACGACGTTAACGTCATATTATATCTTGGAGGGAGTGATACAGCATGAACCGCATGCGCATTGGTGATTTGACAGAACGAGCCGGGGTGACCCAGCGCACGGTTCGCTATTACGAGAGCATTGGATTGCTTCCATCTGGCGAGCGCGAAGGCAATGGTCATCATTACTACACGGAAGAAACGGTCGCTCGTCTGCATAAGATCGATCAGTTGAAGAAGATCGGCCTAAGTTTGGAGGAAATTCGGGATGTAATCGAGCTTTACTTTACGGATACGAGCGGGGTGCTGCCGAAGCGGAAAGTCCTCGGCATACTGCGCCAGCATCTGGCCGACACGGACCAGAAACTTGAAGCGCTCGGGCAGTTCCGCAGCGATTTGCAGTCGAATATAGAACGTTTCGAGCGATGGCTCGAGGCCAATGAAAGCGATTAATTTTTTTGCTCTAAACATGACGTTGACGTCATGGTTAACATCCTAAGGAGGCTAAATTCATGAGAGAAAACATTGGATTTATCGGACTCGGACTGCTTGGTATGCCAGTCGCTGCCAATCTGCTCCAAGCAGGATATGCGTTGACCGTATACAACCGCACCCCAGAAAAAGCGGAACCGCTCGTGGCCCAAGGTGCGCTGCAGGCGGTCCGTCCAGCTGACACCGTGACAACCGGTGGCATCGTCGTCACCTTGGTTTGGGACGATGAAGCATTGGAAGACGTCGTCAAAAGCGAAGATTTCCTAGAACGCCTGGGCATAGGCGGTATTCATGTATCAATGAGTACGGTGTCGCCGGATACGGGCAGGAAGCTGGCGGATCTGCACGCGCGGCACGGTTCCGTCTATGTTGAGGCGCCTATCTTTGGACGGCCGGAGGCAGCCGCTGCCAGGCAATTGTGGATTCCTATAGCGGGTCCGCAGGAAGCAAAGGAGCGGGTGCGGCCGCTGCTGGAAGCGATGGGAGCTAAGGGGATCTTCGACTTTGGCGAGGAAGCCGGTTCGGCTGTACTCGTCAAACTGATCGGTAACTTCCTAATCGTCTCCGCCGCACGCTCACTGGAAGAAGCACTAGGAATAGCTGAGCGCGGCGGGGTTGATCCCACAGCAGCGGTCAATATGCTTACCAGCACACTGTTTACCGCCCCAATTTATCAAAGCTATGGCAAAATGATAGCCGAGAAGTCATCCATATCCGAAAGTAAGATTCCGCAGAAAGATGTCGGCCTCTTGCTGTCGGCGGCGCAAAATGCACAAGTTCCAGCCCCGCTTTCCAGCCTGCTGCTTGATATGCTGGAGAACGGAGATCGGAGCAGAACATAGGGCTAAAGTACACTTTAAGGCAAGCGTAATTTTAATACAATCGCTTGTTGCATAACGTCGACGCATTGCCGGCCAGCACCGTTATTAATTGAATGAGTCTGCCAAAGTGAGTAGGCATAGCGAAGTCTGGCGGCCACAGGGCCGCCATTTGTTTTCGCCGATAGACCCGTTAAGCTGAACCGTATCACAAGTGATGGTAAACACCATCAGACAAGAAATAGTACTCGATAGTAGCTTTATTAGCAGATTAAGGTAATAGTGATAGCATAGGGAGTTTACTTTTTTGGGGAAGGGTCGCAAACTGTAACTCGTAACACACACTTTACAAACTTGACCACACTTAGAAGGCTTATTCCACTTGTTGAAAATGGAGTGAGCTTTTTTGTATGCAGAAAACTATCTAGGAGGATGAAGAACAATGTCAAAATGTGTATCGGCAGTAGAGGAAAAGGTGGGTTTACTTGCCCAGGCGCAAGTGGAATATATTTCTCCACCTCCTCGTCGTGCGCTCCGGCCTGCGTGAAGAACGTCATCAGGTAGTCGTTATCGTACAGTATGGCGACTTTGTACGTTTGGAGCCCATCACCTACATCGAGTATTTCTACGTACTTGGGGTGACTTCCAAGCAGTCCTCCGTTTTCATGGTCTAACCCCACGTTGCCAAGATCTCGAATGTTGTCACCTGCTTCAAGAACTACGATGTAGCCCCTTCCGACCAAACGAAACTCGGTTGCCTCTTCTTCCTTCCGCTCATCTCTAAGTTGTAGTAAATACTCCTCAACCTGAAGGAGAAAGTTCCACTGGAAGTGTCACAGCAAGTCGTAAGACGGCAAGGTCTTGCTGTGTCTTGATGATTCTCATTCATCTGTCCCTCCTAAAAATGAAAATAACCCCTCGAAAAGGGGGTCATGGTTATGATATATGTATAACCATTACGAACGCTGTTCTTGACGAACGGTGTTCGTAATGGTATAACTGAAATGTGCTTATTAGAGCTCAATAAGCATGCTCTGAAATTTATACAGAAAGAAGTGAGAATAATCGATATGGGGCCAGCAAATAAAACAGCAAGTATGCAGTCAGAATTTTCATTGAAAAAAATATTACCGGTGCTGCTTGCAGTGACTTCGGGAATGTTCCTCGTAATCTTGGACAGTACGATTATGAACGTGGCAGTACCGAAATTGGTAAGCGCCTTTGATACCAATCTCAGCACCATTCAATGGGTCATTACGGCCTATACTTTGTCATTATCAGCTATTATTCCGCTCGCAGGTTGGTTCTCGGACCGTTTCTCGTCAAAACGGATGTTTATGACGAGCATCGTGTTATTTGTGCTTGCTTCTGTCTTGTGTGCCCTGGCGCAAACGCCTGAGCAACTGATCATCTTCCGTATCCTTCAAGGACTCGGAGGGGGCATGGTTGCCCCGATTGGGATTGCAACGGTGTTCTCCGTTTCGCCTCCCGACAAACGTGGTTCAGTCATGGGGATTCTCGGGATTCCGATGCTACTCGCACCGATTCTCGGTCCTGTTCTGTCTGGTTGGCTTATTGAGTTTATAAATTGGCACTGGATCTTTTTCATCAATGTGCCGGTTGGGTTTATCGCGTTACTAATGGCATGGAGATACCTCCCTACAGCGAAGCCGAAGCACAACAGCAAGCTCGATGTTGTCGGCGCAATCTTAGCTCCGATATCCTTCGCCTCACTGGTCTTCGCGGTTCACCAAGCTGGTGAGAAGGGCTGGTCGAATGCATGGACGCTTGGTTCACTCATATTCGGTATCGTCATGCTTACAATTTTTATCTGGCATGAATTGCAGCAGAAATATCCTCTGCTGGAGCTTAGGGTGTTCCGCTCTCCGGCATTCGTACATGGAATTCTCGTCGCGTGGCTAAATCAGATTGCGTTGTTCGGCAGCATTCTGTTGTTCCCTCTTTATTTGCAGCAGGTTAAGGGCCTTTCGCCGCTTGAGGCTGGACTGTATGTCATTCCACAGGCAATCTTGTCAACGGTGGGAATCAACCTCGGTGGCAAATTGTTTGACCGTTACGGAGTTCGGCCGGTTGCCATTATGGGCATTCTGTCTCTATCTGGCTCATTGCTCGCATTGACACAAGTTACTGCTAATACCAGTCCGTTGTACATTATGTGTAGCTTTGCCTTTGCAGGACTAGGCCAAGGATTGACGATGATGCAGATCAATACTCATGTGCTCAAATCGGCTCCGAAGGAATTAGTCAGTCGCGTGACACCGATAACAACTTCAGCCCAGCAAATCATGTCATCCTTCGGAGTGACGATTACGATGGCTTTTCTAGCTGAAAAGATTAGAGAACTACCTTCCCAGCATACTCTCAATCAGTTGGGGTATGCTTTCGGTTCCACGTTCTGGATCACTCTGGGGTTTGCGATTGCGGCATTAGTACTCAGTTTATTTTTTGCAAAACGTATAGAAAATAAGACTGCCTCACCTCAATCGAAATAGCGTTAGCTTATCAGCAGAGAGAATTTGTATTCTGCGGCCTTGGACGAAAAGAATGGAGTTCGCAATAAAGATATTTCACTTTGATAAACGACAAATATGCTGAGGAGATGTTTACAATGACAACAACTACTAAAGATCAAAAACGTATCGCTATTATCGGAGGGGGCCCCGGCGGACTAACGCTTGCGCTCATTCTTCAACATCATGGCATTCCGTCCGTCATTTATGAGCGGGAGCTGGAAGACAAGAGTCATGAACGCGGAGGTTCCCTTGACATTCATGAGGAATCCGGTCAACAGGCGCTGAAGGAAGCCGGACTTTATGAGGCTTTTCAAAAAGTAGCTCGTTATGAAGGGGAGGACTTTCGCCTATTCGATAAGACTGGAAAATGTTTTTTGGATGAAGTAGCTGATGAGAATGCTCCAGGAGGGCGGCCAGAGATCGACCGTGGCGTACTTTGCGATTTACTCTTAAGCAAGTTGGACCCAGCGATCATCCGCTATGGGTATAAGCTAGACAAGGCCGTTTCACTATCCAATGGCATGACAGAGCTTCATTTCGAGAACGGGTTCGTCGATACCGCGCATCTTGTAGTTGGAGCGGACGGTGCCTTCTCCCGTATTCGTCGGCTGCTTTCGGATACGGATGTCAGTTATTCGGGACTAACCATGTTAGAGCTTAATGTTGAGGACGCTGCTAAACACTATCCTGATTTGGCTGCATTCAACCGTCGTGGCAAAGTGTTTGCATTGGACGATCACAAAGGCATTTTGGGGCAGTTGAATGGTGATGGGCGCATTAAGGTCTATGCGAGCCTGTGGGTGGATCGGGAGTGGCTCGAAACAAGCGGTATTAGGTCTGAAAATCCTCAGGAAGCGAAAGCAAAACTACTGGAGATCTTCCAAGATTGGGATGAGTCGCTCAAAAATTATATCCGCTACGCGGCTGATGCTGTTCTTCCAAGACGGATTTACATGTTACCGGTTGGATTCAAGTGGAAAAGGAACTCCGGTGTTACGCTGATCGGTGACGCGGCCCACGTCATGTCTCCGTTCGCTGGCGAAGGCGTTAATATGGCGATGCAGGACGCAATGGAGCTTGCACTTGCGATCGTACGGAATGGAGATCAAGCAAAAGCGATCGAGGATTATGAGGAGAAGATGTACGCCTATTCTTCGGAGATGGCTCGTGAGTCAAACGATAATCTCGTCCTGTGCTTCTCGGATGATGCAGCCCGGAAGCTTAACGAGCTTATGAATTCGTACCATGAGCAGTATAACGAAGCGAAATCGAGCCTGAAAAGCGGATTTACTATTCGCTTCCGGCATGATATAAGAGAAGTATGATGAAACCTAAACGTAAAATTGTAAGTCGCCGGGCTCGTCCGGCCAAAGAACCGCTCAGCCATGAGTTGATTGTAAAGACCGCCTATGAGTTGCTGAAAGAAGAAGGCACCCCAGGCATGAGCATGCGGAAGGTGGCCAAAGCACTGGACACCGGACCTTCCTCGCTCTATGTTTACGTAAAGAACTTGCAGGAGTTGAGCTCCTATGTGCTGGATTATGGACTTGGGGAGCTCGTGCTGCCAGAGCTAACGGAAGGCAATTGGAAGGAACAGCTTTTCCGGGCTTTGGATGCATATGTGATGTTGCTAATCGAGCAGCCTGGACTTGCGGAGCTGTCACTTCAGGCAATTCCGGTAGGGACCCATGCATTCCGGTTGAATGAATACCTACTTACGGTCCTGCACAAGGGTGGTATTACGTCCACTTCCGCTGCTTGGGGAATGGATCTAT
The DNA here is from genome assembly GCF_014873645.1 of Paenibacillus sp. OAS669. Lineage (NCBI taxonomy): Bacteria > Bacillati > Bacillota > Bacilli > Caryophanales > Paenibacillaceae > Paenibacillus > Paenibacillus sp. OAS669. The sequence goes on along the minus strand of NZ_JADBDR010000006.1, from coordinate 343,056 downwards.
TATTGCTGTATGTTTCCTCAGTCGCTTTCGAGAAGGCCGCTAGGTCCAGGCATGGAGAGGAACAGATGAATGCCATCCAACGTTCTTACCAAGCTTCAGATCCGGTTCGTTTCCCGCTCATTCACAGTCTGAAAGAGGAGTTGTTTTCCGGAGACACCGTTTCGAAGGAACGGTTCTATTGGGGGATTGAAGTGATCTTGAACGGTATTGTGCAAGCTAACGGTTTGCAGCGGAGCTAGATCAGTTGTTGGACGGTAACGGCTTACTGGTTTCCCTTCAAGAGCGAATTTTTGAACAAAGCAAGAACAAAGAAAGGGCCGTCCCAACGAAGGATGGCCCTTAAAACTTGCCGTTACAGACAGCGCGGTGAACCGTATCATAAGTGACGGCGAAATTTTTGGTGTTTCAGAATAATCGTCCAAAGGAAGGTGAGAGGGTTGGATTGGAGATACAACCCATATCGACCCATAAACGGCGCTTTTTCATTTTATTAAGCTAACGGGCAGCGATTTTCTGACTATTACGCATTTGCAACTGTAAGTGGCGCAAACGCAACCTCAATCATATAGCATTGACTCCATTGTTTTTCTATACTTAAGGTCACAAATAGCAAAGGAGATCAAGCCTATGACGTTCAGTGAAAAATTGTTGCAACTTAGAAAAGAAAAAGGTTACTCCCAGGAAGTGCTAGCCGAAAAACTAGGCACGACCAGACAGGCAGTCAGCAAGTGGGAAAACGGACAAGGGTTCCCCGAAACCGAAAAGCTGCTAATGATTGGCAACCTGTTCGAAGTGTCCGTCGATTATTTGCTGAAGGAGAGCGAGGTGAAGGGCGGCGTTGACGAGCGTGGGTATTATGTCAGCCAAGAGATGGCGGAAGGGTATTTGAGTCATCAGCAGAAGTCAACCAATCGCATCGCGTCAGGCGTGTTCCTGCTAATTATGGCTTGTTTGCCGTATTTGATGTTTCGACAGGAAGTCGTATATTCCTTTCTTATTATTCTGTTAGCGGCAGGAGGCGTCATTACGCTCATATCCGCCATACTTAAAGACGAGGAACGGTACCACGTACTGGAGAAAGAAGCTCTTATGCTGGATCAGGGTTATGTGAAGCAATTGATGGAACGCTTGAATCGATTGAAGAGTAGGTACGCAACCGTAATCATCGTCGGTGCTGGTATGTTGGTGGTAGGCGGAATGGCTTTTTTGCTAGAGAGAAAGGGGATCTCCGGAGACGCATTAGTCCCTTATTATCCGGTTTGCGTCGTTTTGATCGCCATGGGTGCATATGCAATTATTCGAACATCTATGCTGTGGTCCTCCTATAGTCTGCTGATCTACAATGAGAAGCATATTAATTGGCGAAATAACGGCTTCTGGAGAAAAGTCAGGAAAAGGATTGCTAAAAAGCTTGGCCCTTAATCAATGTATAACACTAGGAAGATGTCTATTGTTAATAAGGCCGCCGATTATTTCGGCGGCTTTCTGTGTAGATTTATGAAAGCAGAATCGGGCATTGAAAGGTTGGTAATCCTGCGCCGCGCCATGCTCCTTTCGCATTTTTCGCCGATGGACCCGTTAAGCTGAACCTTACCATAAGTGACATCGAAATTTGTAGGATTGTAATTTATGAGGGGCCACCGGGTAACTAAGCTAATTAACCAAGGCCATTCTTTTTAGGTATCTTTCCATATCTGAGACATCGTTTGGGCTTAGACGAGAAGTCGTGCCTATGAGTAATTCCGGGCAGCAACCATTGGGACACCGCCAAGGCGGAGCAACGATATTCGCTGCCCGGTTTCGAATTCGCCGATGCGGTGCCGGTGCCGATGAATGCGGACGATGTCATTTTCCACAATCCAACTGCTGCACGGGTCTCCCGAAGGCGACGGCAACTTTGCGCCCGAGGCCTCCATTCGCTACAAAGACATGATGGTGATCCTCTATCAGGTGTTGGAATCATTTAACGAGCTGTCGAAGGGTTTAAGATGGCGCACCCTGAAAAGCTTTCCGGATGCGGATGGCGTAGCCGATTATGCCCGAACCGCCATGAAGCGGTTTGTCGAAACCGGCATCCTTAGCGGAAACGGAGAGAGTTTGGCTACGCAGGCGCTTTTCATGAGGGAGCAGGCCGCGTAAGTGCGGTATCGGCTGTTGACCTAATAAAAGCGGGTGAGGCAACTCCGGAGCGTCTCTTCCAGAATTGCCTCGATAAATTACATTGCTTTAATCGTTCGGATCGTATTGAACCTAAAGTTAAAACTGTGTAGGCTGTATTGCGGAAACGAATATAACAATATGATTAACGTACAATCTCATAAGAACGATCAGAAAATGTCAGCCGTTTGCCTGTTCAACGGATCTTCTTTCCTTCCATTGCCTCCGTCTGAGCATTACGGACACATATCCAATTCCGATCAAAAATACCGTTGTGGTGACGATGCTGCCTTCCAAGCCGAATGCCCCGCCCGTCAGCCAATCCGATCCGGTGAGTTGGAGATGGAACAGATGCCCACCCTCTGCCGCGCTGCCACCGACTTCTGCCCCGTAGATGTTGCCTAAAGCCCAGTTCCATACCGTGTGCCAGGCACACACTCCCCAAAGCGATCCTTTATCGATGCGATAGAGCGCAAGAAATAACCCGAACAGAAATAGATTGCAGAGGACCAAAGGAGAGAAGCCGTTGTTCAGACCGTGAACACAGGCAAAACAAAGGGAAGAAAGCAAAACCCCGATCCAAGGGTTCGTGCGGATGCTGATCGTCTGAAGCAGCCAACCGCGATACAACACCTCCTCTGCCGAGGCTTGAACTGCCCACCCGAGGAAGACGAGAATAATTCCTCCAAGTGCCGGCACTCCTTCCAGCGGACCGCTTAAGGGAGTGAAGCTTCCGATGTTCAAGAGAACCGCGATACCTGTCGCAAAGCTTATCATCAGGAAGCCGATACATAGGCCTCGGAGGTATCCAGAAACGAGCCCTTGGCGTGAAAAACCAAGTGTACCGAAAGGGCGGCGCTCGAACCATTTCAGCCACCCCCAGAGCATCAGATAGATGGGCACATTCAAAAGCCATAGGATGAGAATCTTCGCGATAGCAGAAAAGACGGCAGGCTGATGAACAAGAGACTGCTCAAGTCCTGAAAGAGCCGTGTTCAAGGAACCGGACAGCGTTTCCGCGAGCAGGATACTGACAAGAACGAAAGCGAAGGAGAGCAGCACCGCTGCTATCGGATGAGTAACACGCTTCGTTTGAGTACGTAAGGTACATGTCGGGGATTCGGGTTGCAATAAAGTCTTCATGGTCATAGAGTCTTACTCGTTCCTCCCTTAAGGGTATAAGTCGTTTGATTTTGTATTTAAACCAGCCGTTCATCAGAAGCTTTCTTCATCGCCGATTTCCGGTTGTGAACATTTAACTTGGAATAAATATTGGAAATATAATTTTTGACCGTACCTTCCGATAAACCCATGCGATCGGAAATGGCTCTGTTTGCGATCCCGTCCGAAATATACTTAAGCACTTGCAGCTCCCTCTCGGTTAATCCGTACGGGGATTCCTTCGGATTGGCCGTACCCAGAGAGCGGGCAAACAACGATTTGGCCACCTCCTGCGTAATCATCGTTTCTCCGCGGTACACCAACCTTATCGCTGCTGCGAGATCCAAGGGATGGATTGCCTTCAGGATGTACCCTTCAGCACCTGCATTTAAAGCACCGACGACGTAGCATACGTCTTGAAATGTAGTTAACACAAGGACCTTGACCTCAGACCACCTTGCTTTGATAATAGCGGTTGCCTCTACTCCGTCCATGATGGGCATATGGATATCCATCAACACCAAATCGGGCTTCAACCGATTCACTTGATCGACGGCTTCCTTCCCGTCGGCCGCCGTTGCAACGACTTTAATATCCGCTGCCGAACCAAGGACAATCTTCAGACTTTTACGAATGATCTCTTGATCATCTGCGATCAGTACTCGGATGTCTTTCATTTCCGGTGTATTTTTTTCGTCGGAATCGTACATGCAATTACCGTCCCATGGTCAGAATGTGAAGTTACAGCCAAGGTGCCGTTCAGATTTGCCGCCCGTTCGTACATAGCCTTTAACCCGAAGCCTTCTACCAGTTCACTTGCGCCCTTTCCGTCATCGGCAATTTTGATTTCGACGCATTCCTCCGAGTAGGCAAGCTCAATGCGGATCGAAGAAGCCTTTCCATGCTTGTTGGCGTTAGTCAAGGATTCCTGCAGACAACGGATCATCGTCAATCGAACGTTTTCCGAGACCGTATACTCCGTTCCTTCGACATGCACCGCAATTTCGGTGCCCGTATGGAGTGCAAACTCACCGGCGATTTGCGAAAGAGCTTCCGTAAGCGTCCGCTCCTCCTGTTCCGGAGCAATCTGATGGATATGCCTTCGAACCTCGTCAAGTCCGTTTCTCGTCACTTCAAGCAGCTCCTGTAGACTGTTTTTCGCTTCTTGCGGGTCGACGTCGATGAGGTAATGCACCGCATCCATCCCCGTAATTGTCGTGGCAAACGTATGGCCGACCGTATCATGAAGTTCACGTGAAAGTCGGTTCCGTTCCTCCGTCAGCGTCAGTGCTTCGATTTGTTTGGCATAAAGCTCCAAAGTCTGGTTTTGTTTGGTGATCAATCCGTAGGAGGCAATCAACTTTTGAAAGCAGAAGCCGCTGCCGTAGAGAACCCCGAATTCGATGGCCACGCTGATTGTCGTTTCTATCCCGGTCCCCCGAAACCATCCGACCAGTAATGGAATGAAAATAACGGATGTTGCAGCCGAGAAGACGGCGATTCGGCCGACACTCATATACCCCAACATGATGGAAGGGAAATTATAGAATGCGAATTCAACCGTCGGGCTTGCTGCCATCAAGCAGAAAAAGGTTCCGTTAAGCAATAATTCGGCCAGAACCGGGAACATCCGCGGAATGCCGCGGCGCAAAAAGAGTACCATCGGCGTAACATAAGCCAAGGTGTAAAACAGCAAAATGAACCACCGATCACCCGTGGTTGCAAACCCCGAGCTACCGCTTAAATCGCCGCCAGAGCGGCTTAGGAGGTAATGAACCCCCAGCAGGAACCATAAGGTCCGAGTGCCAGTGATCACATAATCAAACCAATGCCTGTACGGTACGGCATCTGCCACCTTGTTACGGACCCAATCACAAGAGCTCTGGGACTTGGCGGACACAGGATTCCTCCCTCCTTTTCTTTAAGGTATCAAAAAAAAGTCATAGCAGGGTAGTGACTTTTGATTGATAAGAAAATGTTGTTAGAAGTAGAGTCATGAGTGTGCTTTTGGCAACCTTTTTATCCATCCCGGCTAAATCTTTTTGTCTTTTACACTGAATAAGAATTGTTGGTGGCCCTGCAAGATTAGTGTCGTGTGTCCAAACTCTAACATCGACACCGCCATCTGCTCTTCCAGGACCAATTTCTACGAAATAGCCTTGTCTTTCAAAAAATTCAGCTGTTAAACCTTCAAATTTTCGCCAGTGAATATTTCCTATCTTATTGAAGTTTGCTCTTAAATAATCGATATAGCGCTGATTGAAGCAGCGGATGATCGTTGGAATAGTCACTCATCCGTAAGAAAATACGAGGTTAAGGTATGGATGGCACAAGCAGGAAACCAAAAGCAGCACTGAGCCTTATACAACACCGCGCTAGATAAAAATAGTTGGATCCGCAGTCATCGTTTTGCTCCTGATTATCATTGCTTTAATCCTATTCAATTAGTGTGAAGCCTCCAGTTATTGGTGCAACAGGGCCCACGGGTTGATCTTTATGTCGTTAGTGTCGGATTAGGGATTGGGATAACTGATATGATCGGGCTGTATTCAAAATATCATGCTCATGCAAAATAAAATAATAATTGTATCTCTGTAAACGCGAACCCGTCAACTTTTTCCGAAGAAATAATCGGACGAGGATGATGCCTACAAATGCGAACATAAATCCACAGTTTTTCTTGGCATAAATAAGGTTATCTTCTCGAACCTCATAATTCGTGGTCCAAATAAGGGGGAGGGATAACACCATTCCTAGACCCAAGGCCAATTCATATGCCCAACTAGGTACAAAGAGCTCCGAACTGAAAAGGTATCTTAAAGAAAACGAACTCAAAAAGGGCCCTCCGCGTGTGTTTCGGAGTGGCCCTTTGGTCAAAGCCTACTATTTTTTAACAACAGGAACCCAAAATTCGCCGTAGAAAGTGCCGTCACCGTTTTCTTTGCGATAAGTCGCATTGGGACCGCCGATGTAAGCATAGTCAGTGATTTGTGACAAGACTTCGCCAAAAGCACGATAAGTCAACTGATCAAACAAGGTTTCCTTGTCACCGGTTCCTGCGAGCACAATGTACTCGCTCTCTGGAAACTCGATGATGCGTGTTGCGTCAGCCACCGATTTGCTGGCTTCTACCGCGAAATAATTCCACGGTCTGCCTTGATAAACCTCGTTGACTGACCATTCGCGATCATCCTTTGCGGCCGCTTTGAGCTTATCAAAACGCCCGTCAGCCTTGAGTCCTCCCCAAAACTCCGCTTTTTCCTTCTGTAAAGCCGGCGCGTCTTGGAAATTGGATTGAATTGAAAAACCATAAGCGGTCAATGTAAATGATTTCTTATGTTCAACTGTGTAATTTGCCATGGGACTGCTCCTTTGACTGAGATTAGCCTGCTACTTTTTTTTCACGAAGCCACATTTCGCCGTAGAATGTACCGTCTTCAGCTGCTTTGACGAATGTTGAGTTACCAGGACCAACGTATTTGTAGTCTGTGATTTCTTGCAGGAGGCCACCGAAAACCTTGCCTGTTATTTCCTCAGCAAGGCGGTCTTTGTCAGCGCCTGTGCCAGGCACCACGAGGTAGTCCCCAGCGAGGAAGTCAAGGACGACCGCGCCTTCCACGTCGTATGCACCCATCACGCCGAAGCCGCGCCAAGCCTTGCCGTCGATGACGTAGTTGATTTGATATTCTTGCCCGTCAGCGAGCGCGAGAAGTTTGGCAAGCTTGCCGTTTTCAGTAACTTCAGCTTTTTTCGCTGCAGTTTTTGCTGCATTGCCTGCCCAGTCGTTGTAGTCTTCAAGTAAAACACCGAAAGCAGTCATTTTGTAGTTTTCTGAAATGGTTTGGATGGAGTAGTTAGACATTTTAATCTCTCCTTAGCGAATTTGTTTTTACAAGATTGATACTATTCTCTAAATGTATCAAAAAACGATACCTTTTATCGAATATCAAAAAGTATTGCAAAAACAAAATCAAAATCAGTACTAGTGCTACATTTCTGATACAATAAAATCATGAAAAAGACAGAACGAGTGAACCTGATCATGCGCTTCATCAATAACCGCGCGCATTTTACGATTGCAGAGATTCAGCGGGAGTTCAAGATTTCTCGCGCGACGGCGATCCGCGACATTAACGAGATTCAGGCGATGGGTTTTCCATTGACGACCGAGCTTGGGCGCGGGGGCGGCTACAATGTCCTGCAAAATCAGTATCTGTCCGCCGTCCGTTTCACGCCAGAAGAGCTGAAAGCGATATTTATCAGTTTTATCGCCTCAAAAAATTCGCAGCTGCCTTATTTGCAAAATCGCCGCTCCATCACTGAAAAACTCATCGGCATCGCGTCGCAAACCCAGCACGACGAGCTGATCGAGCTGAATAATATCTTGCTTTTTGAAAATACAAATCCTGCTAATCCGAATCTTTTGGAGCTCGATGATGCGGCGCCTGCGGAATTGAACCAGCTGATTTCGCTAGCCGTGCGGGATAAGCACTTGCGCTTGACGTATGAGCCGAGTCCTGGCTGGCCGCAGTTGATGGACGTTTTTTTGATTCATATTTTTAACTCAAACGCTCGTTGGCTGGTCGAGGTTTATGATCTTGATACCGATGAGTTTCGTTATTTGCCTGTTGAGATGCTGCGGGATTCGGTCATTTCCGAGCAGAAGATGAGGCGGTCTGAGCAAGAGATTTTAAGCAAAAAACGGCTTGGCGCACGTGAGTCCAATCTGATTGTCAAGCTTGATACGACTGGGATTCAGCGCTTTAAGCGCTTGCATCCGCCGGGAATTATTTTGTCCTTTACAGGGATGTTCCAGTCGAGTGGGATTTTCAATGCTCAACTGGATGTGGCCGATGTTGAGACGCTGGAGTATTATGCGGATTGGCTTTTGTTTTTGGGGAAAGGGGTCGAGTTTGAACGGATTCCTGATGAGCTGCGCTTGATTTTGGAAGAGCGGTTAAGGGGAAGTTCTGACACTTTAACAAAAACACGTTAAACCAATAACCGGGCTGCAACGTTCGCGAGCCCGGGTTGGCTTGGTGCCGCAGCAACCTCAAAAATAGAAGGTGCGCGTTTTTGCCAAGAAAGTAAAGAGCGCGCCTTTGTATGCTTAAACCGGGGCTTCCATCCCCATACTGATCCACTCTTCCTTGGAGGGACCGTAGATTCCGATGACAGGAAGTCCCGCCTGGCGCATCAAGATGGTTAGCTGTCCGCGATGGTGAATTTCGTGCTTGAGGAAAATCCCTAACGTAAAACCGTTCTTCCATTGTTGTCCGAACATAGTAACGGATTCTTGCAGCTTCTCGTCCGTCCACTGGGATTGTACCGCCTCTATTAGGGCAGCGGAGGTGGAGCTATACGCTTTAGCAATCTCCGCTGCGGAATCAGGAGCCTCGCTATGCTCGGGCGGCGCTTCGAATCTAAGGCCGGTTGATGTCAGAATCCCACCTTTAGGCACTAAGTGCCACGCCAAAGTTCCAAGCGTACGGAAGCCTGGGGCAATCTCTTGCTTCAATGACGCGTCTGTCAAGGAACTGAGGGTTTTTTGCGTATATTCGGACTCATTCTGGTATTCGGTAATAAAGCCTAGAATGGATTGATACATCGGGGAAAACCTCCTTATTTAGCGATTAGCGAGTTATTCGAACTCATTTACAATACCGATTATAAGGAGCCCCGACTGACAACTGTGTGTCAGCAAAATTTTAATCAAACAAAAAAGATGACATAGCATAAACTAGTTCTTATTGAGCTAAGGGTGTGGAGAACCGTATCATAAGTAGGGCGAAATTTTGAGCTGCCAATCCTTACGGGCTTGGAATTCTCGTCGACCGATCTTGGACGCGTTCTCAGCTTGGCTAGAAGCTCTATTCCAAATAAGCATCGTTCAGCTCCGTTACATCCAAGACGGGGTTATTCGGTCGTTCTCTAACAGTTGCGGTTCGGGGGTCAAATAGCCCGCTGGAGAATCCCCCTTGCTGCTTCTATGAAAGATAACATGATTGGCGAAAGCCACTTGTCTTTATGCCATAACATCTGTGTAAACACGTGCAAGTCCGGAATTTGCCATGGAAGGGCAACAAGTTCGCCCCGTTCAACTTCGGCTTCCACTGTTATTTCAGGTAGGAAGGCAATACCGATTCCAGAAATTGCACATTGTTTAATGGCTTCGGCGCTTTGAAACTCCAAATACGTAATCCCATCAACGCCCTCTTTCTCAAATGATCGGTCAAACATGGTTCGATAGGGACAGCCCTTTTCATTCGTCAGGAACACTTCTCCGTTGAAATCTTCCGGCTGTAGCACCGTTCGTTTCACGAGTGGATGGTCTGGAGCGGCGAAAAGGCGAAAACTTTCTTCCAGCAACGGTTCCACTGCAAGTCCGCCTGAGCGAATGGGTTCGTCCAACATAAAGACGACATCCGCGGTTCCCTCAAAGAGCGTTTGCTTGAGATGCTGATTTGGAACGGAGCGGAAGATCAGACGAACTCCCGGATGCTGCGAACGAAATCGTTGAAAGACAGCTGGAAGCCGATAGGCGCAAATAACCTCGTTGGCACTTATCGTAAGGGTACCGGTTAGATTTTCATTGTCATGAACGACGCTGCGAGCTTCATCCAATTTGTTTAGAACGCCTTGGATATGAGTTAAAAAGCGTTTACCCTCTGTTGTGAGAACGAGCTGCTTGCCCAAGCGGTCAAAGAGACGAACACCTAGCTCATCCTCCAATGCTTTTATTTGCATCGTGACGTTGGAGGGGACGTAGTTCAGCACTTCCGCAGCCCGACTGAAATTTAAAGTTGATGCAACCATACAGAACATATTCAGTTGACGCAATTCCATCATACGACCCCCTTTTTACTTTCAAAATTATTGAATATTACTTTGAAATATATTCACTTTTATTGAGAGTATCACAGGTCTATACTAACAACAAGAAATACATTCTCAATGGATGATTTCATTTTTGAAGGGAGAGACAATACGATGGATTATGAGATTTTTGATTTGGGTGATGTAACCTTGCAATCGGGAGTGACGTTGCCGAGCGCTTTTCTTGCTTATAAGACTTATGGAAGATTGAATGAAAAGAAAGATAATGTCATCGTCTATCCGACTGCTTTTGGCGACCAGCATGTTCAGAATGAATGGCTGATTGGAAACGGCATGGCACTGGATCCGCAGAAATATTTCATTATCGTTCCAAACTTGCTGGGCAATGGGTTATCTTCCTCTCCCAGTAATACGCCTCCTCCATTCGACCGGGCTAATTTTCCGCAGGTAACCATCTATGACAACGTTAAATTCCAGTATCGGCTGGTGACCGAAAAATTCGGCATTCAAAAGATCGCTCTCGTCGTTGGATGGTCAATGGGAGGCATTCAATCATTCCAATGGGGGGCTAGTTATCCAGACATGGTGGAACGAATTGCACCTTTCGCCGGGGTCGCCAAGACTTGGCCGCAAACGTATGTGGTCCTGGAGGGTATGAAAGCTTCGCTCATGGCTGCTGTCCACTTCGATTCAAGCAAACTAAACCAGTTGACTTCCGCTGATATGCGCGCGGTTGGCCGTGTCTATGCGGGATGGGGCGTATCGCAGGCGTTTTACAGAGAGGAGCTTTATCGTGAGCTGGGATTTGACTCATTGACAGATTTTATGGCTGGCGTCTGGGAAAAAAGCTTTATGAAGATGGATCCGCACAATGTCCTAGCCATGTTATGCACAGGCCAAAATGCAGATATTAGTGCAAACCCCTTATATAACGGAGATTTCGAAAAGGCGCTCAAAAGCATTAAAGCGCTAGCTTGCGTCATGCCAGGGAGCACAGATCTCTTCTGCCCGGCGGACGATAACGAATACGAGGCTAAGCTAATGCCTAACGCTATGTATAATCCTATAGAGTCGATATGGGGCCATTTTGCCGGTCGCGGTATCAACCGTGCCGATAATAAATTTATTGATGACAATCTAAAACGCTTGTTGGCTACGAGATGAGTGTTGATAGTTAAGATTAAAACGAAGGAGCGTGCCGCGGCAGGCTTCTTTTGCATTTTTCGCCGATGGACCCGTTAAGATGAACCGTATAACAAGTAGCGGTAAGTTTAGCAAAAAGCCATTTTTTTACAGACCATGTTCTGTAGGGAGATAACCTTATTATGGAACGATCACGACCGAGAAAGTCTGCTTGGCGGCAGTCCCCAGGTTAACTGTTACCTGAACGGAGAAGGAGTAATTCCCCGCAACAGACGGCGTACCCGAGAATGCGCCTTTGGACGTGACAGGCTTCACAAAGTCCGATGACTGGAGGAGTTTAACAGATGCTGGCGAACAGGATGAGTAGTGCTACTCCAGACATTCGGCAACGGTCTGCTGCTTGCGAACGTCCATACTTGCAGAAGGGGTGATTTGAAATATGCTGGTTTATTGGGTCGTTCTGCTGCTTTTTACCGCTTTAGGGCTAGGTATACCGTTCATTTTGATCTGGAAGCTTGTCATCGAAGAGGCGCGGCTTGCTCTTTATCAGAAGAAAGTCGGCCATAAGCCCGGCAAAAAACGTAAAGAACGGAAAATGAAGTTTAGCGATATAGCGTTCGGGGTCGTGCTGACGATGGCATTATTCGCATTTTCCGCTTTTGCTTTATGGATAGTCTTCCCTTATTGGCAGGATGTGCCGCGGGCTGTAACCGGACATTACGCGGTTGCTCAAGGCCGGCTAGACAGCAGTGAAAAGGTACACAAGGCCGGGAGCAGAACCTGGGTTATTCTTATTCGATTTCTGTCGACGGCGTTCATTACAGTTCCATAAATTCCGGTGATCCCTTCATCGGAGATACGGTGACCATCCGATTCCTGCCTCATACGAAGGTCATTCTGAACATGGAATCCAGTAGATAAAAAGCAGTGACCTCTCCCAATACGTTGAGATCGCTGCCCGAACCTATCGAAGCATGTGGTATATGTTACGTCAACATAATAAACCCATGAACGAACGAGTTACAGGTAACAGGTAAACGGACGCGTTGACGTTTAATTGGATAACAATTTTAATTTTATTGCCTTGGAAATGCAACGCATTCTGAGAAATTTCTACTAATAGATCAGAGGGGTTAAGATTAAAAAGAGGAGAAGGCCGGATGGAGGATCAAGAAATAGTCCACTTATTCTTACAACGTTCACAACGTGCCATTTTAGAGACTAAGAATAAATACGGGATGTACTGCAGAGTGATTGCAAGGAACATACTTTCCAATTATTCCGATATTGAAGAGTGTGAGAACGATACCTATCTAGCAGCTTGGGATGCAATACCGCCTCATCTGCCCAGGAAGCTCCCTGTATTTCTAGGGAGGCTTACACGCAATATCGCCTTGGATAAACATGGTTATAATACAGCGAAAAAGCGTAATCGTGAGTTTGAAGTCATGCTAACCGAATTGGAGGGATGTTTGGCTTCCCCCCGTACTGTAGAGAAAGAGTATGAAGCGGGTGAATTGGCAAATTTGATAAGTCAATTTTTATATGACACAGAAGTACGTGCAAGAAATATATTTATTCGGAGGTATTGGTACTCCGATTCCATCGAGGACCTTGCCATGAGGTTTAATATGAGCAGTAGTAAAGTGAAGTCTATATTATTTAGAACAAGAAAAAAACTGAGAGCTTATCTGGACAAAGAGGGGGTTACCTGTGAAAAGTGAAGAGTTGTTTAGGGAGATCGGATTCATTGATGAGCATTTAATTGAGGCGGCGGGGAACTGTGAAAAAGTGAAAGGAAAAAGAGGAATTTCGAAAAAATGGATTGCCGCCTTGGTTGCATGTCTTATTTTATTTAGTTCTACCTCGACGGCTTTATTAGCCATGGAATATTATAAACATCAAAATAAAGAGATGTACATTCGATATTTAGCGGCAGAAGACATAAAGTTAGAGCCTTCTGAGGAGTTCGATGCAGAAAAATTTTTACGAGCCCTAAAAAGCGATAATGACGAGCATGTCTATATTGCCATTAACAGGTTAGTAGAATGCTTTAATGATCTAAAATTAAGAATGAAAGCGTTAAACGAGCTGAAGCCGTTTGTAGCAAATGATAATAAAAAAATTGCTGATGCGGCTGCTTTCACCATCGATGTTCTTTCGAAAAGTTATCAAAGCCCCAATATATATAAATTGGCAGACGGCAGTATGGTATTTACGTTGTTTAACCATTACTCGGATTATGGGAGCCAAAATGTATTATGGAGAATAAAAGACAACGAGCTTAAAGCGTATCGAAGTTTTTCAGAACCATCCATGTATATTAAAGAACTTATCCCTTCACCGGATCGAAAGCTGGTCGCTGTAGTCACCTGTTCGAATAAAAGTGAATTCATCGAAATTCTAAATGTTGAAGAAGGTAGAGTCAGCCCGGAATTAATTGAATCGGCAAGAGTCAAATTTGGCGCACAAAACCGTTTAGATACATGGATCCGTTCTGATCATGAGAATTATAGTTTTGCAAATAATATAGAGTGGAAGGACAACGATACGTTGGAGTTTGAGGGTTCTCTTGCCTATCAAGATACGGAGATTGTCAAGAATGTTATGGTAGCCTACGAATTCAGTAAAAAGGATATTGAAGTGACTGAGCTTAACCAATTTAAAAGATGATTGTAAGCCTGGGCTTTATGCATCTTCCGCACAAGATTGACGAGATTATCGGCGCTTTTATGGTGGGGATAACGAGAACAGTTATGCGCCGTCGCCGATTTTCGCCGATAGACCCGCTAAGCTGAGCCGTTCGCAAGTATCGGCAGGGTTCTGTTGTACAGTATTACATTTCAAGGGGGCAGTCAATGAACAAAACAGATCGTTTGTTGGCCATCGTGCTGGAGCTGCAAGGCAGGCAAGTGGTGCGTGCCGAAGATTTGGCGGCACTATTTGAAACCAGCGTGAGGACCATCTATCGCGACATGCAGGCGCTCAGCGAAGCAGGCGTGCCGATTACAGGCACTACAGGCACAGGGTACTCCTTAATGGAGGGATATTTTCTACCTCCGATCCGTTTTACAATAGAGGAAGCCGTGACCTTGCTTATAGGAACAGATTTTATCGAGCAACGATTTGATGATGATTATCGTGATAAAGCTAAGGCTGCTAGGAGGAAAATCGAGGTTACTCTATCAGACAGTGTCCGCAGTGAGACCTCCCGTATACGCAAGTCACTGCGATTGCTCGCTCCCGGCAAACAGGCTGTTCTGTCAAACGAAAGGGAAAATCTCGATAAGATCCGCCGAGCTCTACTAGATGGGCGAAAGATCCGATTTCATTATTCGAAAAAAATTACGGATTCTACGGAAAGCCGACATAGCGAACGTACCGTCGCTCCCTATGGCCTTGTACTCGTTGAAGGGTCCTGGATGCTTGTGGCTCGGTGTGATCTGCGCCAAGACATCCGCCATTTCCGGTTGTCCCGAATGGCTGAACTTATCGAACTGGACGAACGATTCGAACTGCCGGCGCATTTTGACTTAAGGGAGTATACTCCTTTAGATGATCGCCACTTGCGAGTCTGCCTTCGATTTGACCATGACATCGCAGATAAGGTGAAGGAATCGAACTATCATTTCATAGAGGATATGAAAGAGCATCAAGATGGATTGGATGTGGTCTTACGCGTTCGTCAGCTGGATGAATTGCTGCAATGGGTGCTTGGCTGGGGAGCGGGCGTAATAGTGTTGGAACCCGAATCTTTCCGAAATCGGATTTGTGAGGAAGCCCAAAAAATTCTAAAACGCTACTGACATAACGTTGTCAGTAGCGTTTTTTTATAATGGGACATGTAAATGTAAAGGAGATAAGTAAGTAAAAAGTATGCTTTGCAGCGGCTGTGGGACACAGCCAAGCCTATTATTAGGAAGGATGATATGTTATGAATTTCGCTTCTGTACGCATCATTACTGACGACGTGGATCGTCTCGTCGAGTTCTATGAAAAAGTCATGGGGGTTTCGGCGGAGCGCCTCGCGCCCGTATTTGCCGAATTCGTTGTGCCATCATGCACCCTTGCAATCGGCCACTCCCAGACGACGCAGCTATTCGGCCCCGGTTCCGTAGTGGGGGCCAACAATCGCACGGTCATTATTGAGTTCCGCGTCGACGATGTCGAGGCCGAGTATGTGCGCTTGAAGCCATTTGTCGATAATTGGGTACAGGAACCGACCACGATGCCGTGGGGGAACCGGTCTATGCTGTTCCGCGATCCCGACGGCAATCTTCTTAACCTCTTCGAGCCGGTGACGGAGGATGCGATTAAACGGTTTAGAGGTAGACATTGACGGGCAGTTAAGGATGGCCTTCAAACTTGCCGTTACAGACAGTACGGAGAACCGTATCATAAGTAAGCACAAAATGGGGTTTTGAGAAGCATCAAAGAATAACTCAATGTCTTTGATGCTTCTTTGTTTTGTCATCAGTTAGAACGAGGGGGATTTTTTCGACAAATTTCGACTTGTTCAGATATTGTTCAGTTCTGACATGTAGAATTATGTAATGCCAATACAACTGAAAAAGGCAAACCTGACCGAAAGGCAGGGACGCAAAGCCGCGGGCCTTCCCCAAAGTAAGTTTGGGATGGTAGCTGGGTTGCCAACTGATTGGCTTTTTTTGTGTGTCCATAGATTTCAGAGGAAGGGACCCTGCAAAACGATAGTTGAGTGGGAGTGGTTTGGTTCGCGCAGAACCTGGTTGCAGGAAGAGTTTAATTTAAAGATAAGGAGACTGGACAATGCAACCAACTTGCTCCGGAGAACTGGGGGTTTATGCCCAAATTTTTATGACTCAGTTCTCAAAAACCCGAAATCATCTAAACAAATTTTTAGTTGGGCGATAAAATTTGTAACACTTTGCGCTGACCTTGGACGCAAATTTAAACAAGAGGAGGTTTGATAAGCGTGTCCGCAAGATTTGAAATCGTCAAACGAAAATGGAAGAAAGGCATGAACTTAACGTTCAGCGCGGCATTGCTGTTCGGAAGCATTGCCGGTGTTGTGCCACAGAAAGCGGCTGCAGCACCGACTGTGATGACTGGGCCAGGCGGAGTTGCAGACGGCCTGACTTCTTGGGTCAATTTGAGTGTGGCAGACAGTGTGTACGCTACTGCTTCTAACCCGATTGCTCCCACTATCGCTAGTGCAATTCATCACGTGAATGATCTGGCAGGGGGAAGAAATTGGCAAAATGCCTCGACTGCCCAGTACAAACCCGATGCGATTAACTATAACCCGGGCTTGACAAAGGGCCCGACCAATGGCTTTCTTTCCCTTAATAAGTTTAATGAAAACGATCTATCCAGAGAAGTTTTCTCCGTGCAAAGCAATGCCGCTAATAATGCGGGGTTCCCGTGGGAACTTGGTGGCGACTTTCCAAATAGTATTCCTGGCGAAAAGGCGAAATACACCAAGGAGACGATTTCCTCATATTTTGGCACCGACGTCGCTACTCGGCAAAGCCGTCCATTGGATACCAACCAGCAGAATTCGACGAATACGCATGTGATGCACGTATCGAACCTATTTAACAGCAGTGAGAACAAGCATGTGTGGGATCTTTCTCTGGATGGAAAGCGCATTGGAGAGCCGGCCGTCATAACTCCTTACTCGCCTTCTAAATTCAATTCGCAAGAGGGTAGTACAATAAGTTATTATTTCGGTGCTGGTCATAGTTCGGTTTTAAACGGAGCGACTTCCGAGCTTATTGTATACAATCGCCCGCTAGAACCTGAAGAGAGAAAACAGGTCAATAGCTACCTTGGAATTAAATACGGTTTGACAATCAAGAAGCCAGATGGTACTGGCATCGAGGAATACATCGATAGCAATAAAGGAACGTTCTGGAATCCAGGGACTGTCACAGATGCTACTTACCGGATTACCGGACTGGGTCGCGACGACGCAAGCGCGCTGAAACAAAAGCAATCCGTTTCCCAGGAAGACGGTGCGCTGGTAACGATTGCGCTCGGGGATAAGATTGATGCTTCTAATGCGGCGATCACCGGTTTCGACATAAATAACGATCGATCGTTCCTTATGTTCGGCGACAATAATAAAAGCACAGACTTTACTGAGGATGTTGCCGACTCGGGTGCTCCTACAGGGCTAAAGAGCATGTCGCGTCAGTTCACCGTTCAAAAAACGAATAACTGGGCGGATGCCGGGATTACGTTGTCATTAGACCAGTCAGTTATACAATCGAGATATACTTATTATCTGTTGGTCAATGGCAAGTTTGATAAGAATTTGCGGCTAACTGACGGTAAAGTTCAGCTGAATACTAATAAATTTGGAAATGTTGCTACGTTTACCTTCGCAAGGGAGAAACAAATGGTTCCAGCCGGATTAGATACCGGTCTAATCTCGTGGTTTGAGCTGACGAAAGGTTGGGAAGCAGCAGGAAGCCCAATATCACCTGATGGTAAGTATATTAACAAAATTCAGGATCTGGCCGATCCTTCGAGAGAATGGAATCCTTATGTTTCGACAGCTAGTAGTGGACAATTACTTTCCAATTTGGGGAAAAAAATGATTAACTATCATGATGTAACTGTCCCCCAAACCGGATCAAGAGTCATGTTCGATACCAATTTACCGTTCTCTAGTCTTCCTGCATCTAACCAGAGGGAAGTTTACTCTGTACAAATCGCAGGAACCCGAGGATTCCCATGGGAGCTTGGGGGTGCTAGGTCGGGGCTCACGAAATATATCAAAACAGACATTACTGCAGATTTCGGTACTACTGCTACAAAAACAATAACACCAACTAAGGATATAACTAGACCTCATTTATTGAATGTTTGGAGCGGCATAGGCGATTGGAGCCTCTCTATCAATGGTTACCAAGAGAAAACAGACTCAACAAACACAACGCAATGGAATACAGTAACTTCATATTATCACTATATCGGCGGCGCTCATAATCAACCCATGAACGACGGTCATGTTGCAGAGGTGCTGGTTTTTGACAATAAGCTTGGCGATACTGACCGGCAAAAAGTGAGCAGCTACTTTGCGTTAAAATATGGACTCACACTGACCGGCGCGAATGGCGATCCAATTAGTTATTTAGCCAGCGACGGCTCCACAACTATGTGGACAGCTGCAAACAACGCCGGTTATGGTTACCGGATTACCGGAATAGGTAAAGATGGAGCCTTGGACCAAAGAATGTCCCGGTCGGAAGAAGACGGGGCTATGGTAGCGGTGGCCATAGGTAATGGCGACAGCGATAGTGATGGCGATGGCGACCACTTTGAATCAACGAACGAAGATAATCCGACTGTTATAGATGTCGAGAAATCGTTCTTTACGTTCAGTGATAATAATGCGGTAACAAATTACACGCTTAAAACCAATCATGCGCCTGGAACGACGGATCATTATTTGAAAAGAATGGAACGTGTGTTTAAGGTTGAAGCCAGTCCGAACTGGAAAAATAACACCGAACAGAACGTAACTTTCAAATTACTTTCGAATGATGCCGCAGCGCCTATCGATACTTACTACTTGCTTACAAGTGAAGACGGAGTGAATTTCAATGAACCTGTCGAAGCAAACAAATTAAGCGGCAGTTATGAAGTCAAGATCAATAGCAATGATGTAAAATACTTTACTTTTGCCAGAACATATAGGGATGAATTGCAAACAGTGGTTGACGGTTCCCCTGCTTATGTAGAAGAGAAGTACACAACAGAAAGCTGGGCCGCTTACCAAACGGCGTTATCGAATGCCAGTGCTGTTCTGGTAGACGGTACGGCTACACAGAAGCAAATTGATCAGGCAAAAGATGCATTGACAGCAGCAATGAATGGCCTAGTATTACAAGTTCCGAAGCTGGAGTCGGCAAGTATTGACGCTGCTTCGAAAACAATCACACTTAAGTTTGATTATCCGGTGAAATTGACGGCAGCAGATGTAAAAGACGGGTTTACTGTTACCGTGAAAGGCCAGCAAATCCCGATTGAATCCATCCTCGTCGATACAACGAACGCCAAAATCGTAACCATTAAGTTACCGGACGGTTACGATGTGGACAGCAGCCAGATTGTGGCGGTTGGGTACGATAAAACGAATGAAAACTTAAAAGGTACCAACGATAATGTAGTTGATAACTTTTCGCGGAATGCGGAAGATCCGTTTTTCGCCACCCTAACCATAACCGAGCCAAGCGGCAATACCGTAACTATCCCTAGGCCGGAGATCAAAGGAACATCCGAACCGGGGTCAACGGTCACGGCCGTCGTTTACGACCATGGTGGCCATATCGTAGCAACCCCAACTGTTACTGTGAATGGGGACGGTACGTGGAGCTTTGCGCCGGAAACCAACCTGCCTGACGGCGATTATACGTTTGAGGTTACGGCCGTGAAAAACGGCAAGACCACAAAGAAAAGCAAAGCATTGACTGTGGCTGTTCCAGACGCAGCCCTGATTACCACTAAACCAGGCGGCTCAACCGTTACCGAGTCCAAGCCTGAATTTGCAGGAACAACCGAACCGGGTTCAACGGTTACGGCCGTCGTTTACGATCACGCTGGTCATATCGTAGCAACTCCAATTGTTACTGTGAATGGGGATGGTACGTGGAGCTTCACTCCGTCCGTTGATCTTGCCCCAGGCGAGTACAAGGTCGAAGTGACGGCGACGAAAAATGGCAAGATGGTGACCAAGACGAAGACCTTTACGGTCGCTGTCGTCGACAAAACGGCATTGCAAGCGAAAGTAAACGAGGTTAAGAGCGAGAACCTGAAGGAGAACGCCTATACGCCGGAAAGCTGGCAGGCGCTGCAGGATACGCTGAAGAAAGCCGAGAAGGTATTGAACAATCCGAATGCAACGCAAGCTGAGGTCAATGCAGCGCTGGCTGCACTGAACGATGCGCGAAATCATTTGGTTTCGGTGAATGGTGAGCCTGGACTCGGTTCGCTCCAAGTGGGTGATGCGAACGGCAATCCGTTCGCACTGACCCCTGCATTCGACGGCCGTCAGTTGAACTATAAGGCCGTCGTATCGAACGAAGTGACTACAATCGGTATCGACCCGCAAGCGCTGCAGCCGGGCAGTAAAGTCGCCGTTACCTTGAACGGTAACCCGGTCAGTGCTTCGGACTGGAACAACCTTCCGCTCAAGGAAGGCTTGAATACCATTCAGGTGCAAGTGACCGGTCCGGACGGCAAGCAAACGACTTATACACTGGAAATCACCCGGACCACGAACAAGCTGGTCTCGCTTACTCCGTCCACCGGAAGCTTGAACCCGGCTTTCGAGTCGGACAAGGAAGCTTACACGATGACCGTGTCCGGCGGTGTATACCAGCTGCAATGGACGCCTGTAGCGCTCGATCCGGGTGCTAAGATCGAAATTGCCGTTAACGGAGGCACCTACAGCGAAGTGGGCAGCGGAGCGACAAGCGCAGCACTTCCGCTCAACGTTGGTATGAATACGGTAACGGTGAAAGTGACCGACCGGGATGGCCGTATCAAGGAATATACGGTTTCCGTCCTTAGAGCATCCACTTCCGGAAGTAACCGGCCAAGCGGTGGAGGCGGAGGCGGCAGTGCTTCTAATTCCGGCGACATCGTTACAACGGTGAACGATAACCAAACCTCCTTCGCAACACAAACGACAGAGAAAGTCGGAGACCGGAACGTTACTACCGTGAAGATCGATGGCGATAAGCTCAACGGCATCTTGTCCCAAGGGGGCGCGCAGCATCTGGCGATTCGCGTACCGGGTGACGGTGATGTACAGGTACAAGGCTTAACGGCATCCATGGTCAAGCAGCTGAAGGATACCGGCTCGAGCCTGGAAATCGGGAACTTGCTGGCTATCTATCCGGTGCCTAGCAGCCAGCTGGACCTTAGCGCGATCGCGAAACAATTCGGCGATGCGGCACTTGGCGATATTGCCGTGAATGTTAACATTCGGCTTTCGGAGCAAGCTTTGATTGACAACGCTCGCAGCCGTGCAGTGAATGGCGACTATGAGCTGCTGGTGAATCCGGTAAGTCTCGACTTGGCCTTCTCCCGCTCAGGACAGACTATTCGTTCGGAGCAATTGGACGGGTATGCGCCGAGATATATTGCACTTCCTGAAGGCATCGATCCGAACCGGATTACGACCGGGGTGATTGTGAACTCGGATGGAACGGTGAATCATGTACCGACTGTCGTTACGAAGATCAGCAACCGATATTTTGCTAAGATTCAGGATTTGCGCAGCCACGGAAATTACTCCGTCATTTGGAATCCGCAGGACTTCACTGATGTGAAGAGCCATTGGGCTCATAAGACGGTTAATAATGTAGCTGCAAGACTCATTCTTGCCGGAACGGGGAACAATGATTTCTCGCCGGACCGCAACATCAACCGTTCGGAATTTGCGGTAATGGCCGCAACGGGCATGGGGTTAATGGGCCAGAAGACCGCACAGAACACATTCCATGACGTTACTTCCACTGCCTGGTATCACAACGGCGTATCCGTTGCCAGCGAATTCGGCATCGTGGAAGGCTATGAAGACGGTATGTTCCGCGGCGACCAGCAGATTACCCGTGAGCAAGGGATTGCCATGATCGCTCGGGCCTACAATCTGGTTAGACCGCAGGAT
This sequence comes from Paenibacillus sp. OAS669, assembly GCF_014873645.1. Lineage (NCBI taxonomy): Bacteria > Bacillati > Bacillota > Bacilli > Caryophanales > Paenibacillaceae > Paenibacillus > Paenibacillus sp. OAS669. The sequence goes on along the minus strand of NZ_JADBDR010000006.1, from coordinate 321,095 downwards.
GCGTCTTTAAGCCAAGCGGATATCGCAGCGGCGCTTTCGGTATACGGCGATGCGGCGAATCTGTCCGATTGGGCGCGCGAGACGGTGGCACGGATGATTCGTGCCGGTGTTGTCGAAGGCAGCGCAGGTCAATTGCTGAAGCCGCAAGAGAGCATGACGCGGGCGGAAGCGGCAGCGCTGATTGAAAGAATGCTTAAGACGACTGATTTAATCGATAAATAAACAGTTATACTAAACAACCATTGCCGGCTTTCATGTTGGCGATGGTTGTTTTTATTTCACTGTAAAGGGCTGTGTGGTGAGCATGGGTAGTCATTCCAATCTACATACAGGAAATCTAGAACAACTTGGATGAAGAATAAAAGAAAGCTGGGACTGTCTGAGAAGCTTCAATTGCTTGCCCTGTAACAGTTATTGACAAACAGAGGAGGATAGATATAATATAACGTTGTTATATAAATATAACTTAGTTAAAGTGAGGGGTTATATGAAATCACTATCTGTAGTTATTATCGGTGGCGGTCTCGGAGGACTTGCATTGGCACAAAGTTTGAAAAAACACCGCATTGACTTTCATGTTTGTGAACGCGAGCATGAAGGCAATTTTGTTCAAACAGGCTATCGAATCAAAATAAATGAGAATGGATCCAATGCGCTGCGGTTTTGTCTTCCTGAAAAACTATACGATCTCTATATGGAAACATCCGTTATAGGACCGGCACACCCCGTCTTCTTGGATCCGATCTCTCTGGAACCCACTGAAGAACAGCATCCGATGTACAACAAAGCGGAAGCCACACCATCTGTAAATCGGTTTACCTTTCGTGAAGTGTTGCTTGGCGAACTAAATGATAGGATCCATTACGGATACCGTTTTACCCATTATGAAAGATTAGAAAACGGACGCTTAAGAGCTTGGTTCGATAATGGGGAGCATATGGATGCGGATGTCCTAGTTGGCGCTGACGGGGGAGGGTCTAAAGTTCGCCATCAGTACAAACCCGGGGTGAAAATTTTCGATACGGGGGGAAGGGCTCTTTATACCAAGGTATTTCTGAATGATGCGCGGAGAAAGGAACTAAACAGGCTCATTGGGGATGGCAGCATGAGAGGCCTTCTAAATCCGGAAGGAGATGCTCCGGTTTCCCTTCTTCTCGAAGACATGGCCTTCAAGCCGAATATGGAACATTTACCGGAATCCATGTCCCTTAATGTGACAATTTCTCCTCAGCAGGATTACCTGTACGCTGTGTTTGCGTGCTCGCCCGAGTGGTTTGGGATTCCCGACGAGCAGCTTTTCCAATTGAAAGGTTTTGAATTGTTGTCCTTTGCTCAAGAGAAAACCAAACATTGGCACCCGCAAGTAAAACGGATGCTGGAATTAGCGGAGCCAGAGAAAACGGCTGTTTATCACCTTCGTAATGTTCTGCCGTATAAGCCTTGGAAAGAAACGACCTCTCTGGTTTTGCTAGGAGACGCTCTGCACCCCATGACACCGGCAGGTATCGGTGGGAACGCGGCACTCTTGGATGCCTGCGAGCTCTCGAAAGAACTAATCAACGTAAAAAATGGGGAAAAGGAACTTTTGGCCGCGTTACGCGATTATGAAGTGAGTGCCATTGAACGTGGGATGAGGGATGTTCGGCTCTCTTCGAAAGCAGGGGAAAGCATGTTCAACCAGAAGCCGTTGCCCGCTGAAGATGTGGAATTGGAGGAATAACTCTTTATTCACCCCATTTGGACCTGTGTTGTTTTTAAGTACATCCCTTACTAAGCCCTCCTCTATATAGAGTATAATAAGTCATATAAGAATTTATGGAATGGAGTTGGAATGCTTTCTATGCCTCAACGCAGGCCACATATCAGCGAGGAGAAGATAATAGCAGCCTCGTGGCGGCTTCTCTCCGAACAAGGAATCGAAAATTTTACAATTAGAAACCTCTGCAAGGAATTGAATGTTCAAGCCCCCACTATTTATTGGTACTTCGAGAGTAAGCAGGTTATTTATCAAACGTTAGCCAACCTGGTTTCGAGAGAGATCATAAGCGACCTTCCCAAGCAAGGAGACTGGCGGGATAGGCTTCAGATAAGCGCAACTGTTATTCGGAGGAAGCTCCAGCAGTTTCCTTGCTCCGGTCAACTTCTTATGAAGTCAAGGCCGGAGGCTGATTTTATGGAACTGTTCGAATGCCTGTTGCAGATGATAGAGCCTACTTCATTGACGGATAAACAAAAATTTTCATATACGACCCATTTGTTTAACTACGTCATCAATTTCGTCGTTGAAGAATATGAACAACGTATGCTACAGATATCGTTTGAGGAGGGTAAAAATGAGAAAACTCATTCAGATCTATCGCAGTTCAAATTGCTTCAACGGATGCACGAAGAAGGTATGTTTCAATTGATGGGCTCTGATGAACTGTTTAATTCCGGAATTCTCTTATTACTTGATGGAATAGAGCAGAGGGTTAAAGAGGTTTAACGAAATTTTGGGACTCCCAAGAGGTTCTTGATGCCATTGATGCTCCAAAGGCACTGCAGTGTCCGAATCCCGGACCTTGAATTTTGATCGACGCGGTGCTCATCTTTGAAAAGATGTCGATAGACGTTTTTCTCATTTCGCTTTGGAGGTCAATGGATATCTTATAGGCAATGGGACGATTGACATTCACTTTTCAGAGATGTAGAATTATAAAAAAATGTTAGTTACCGATAACTATCGAAAAAGAGGGATATTCTTGAGTATCAGAACGGAAAGCACGGCTGAAAAAATATTGTCGTCCACCATCGATCTCATGTCCGAGAAAGGGTATAAGGCGGTAACCATCAAGGAAATCGCCGCTGCCGCTTCCGTTAGCGAGATGACTGTATTTCGGACGTTTGGCTCCAAAAAAGCCATATTGGATGCCATTATCGACAATTATATGTTCTCCTCGCCGATTGAGCAGACCATCCAACAAAATCTCAAGTACGAACTCGAAACAGATTTGTTGATGATCAGCGAGCTGTACCACGATGTACTGGCCAGAAACAAAAAAATTTATTTGATTTCCATCTTGGAACGAAAAACGATGCCTGAAATCCACTTGAGCTTACACAACAAAGCTACGAAATTTCTCAGTATTGTTACCGAATATTTCCGTGTCATGCAGCAACAAGGCAAAGTGGTCAAAGGTAACCCGGAAACCCAGGCCATAACGCTAATGAAGTTCAATTACGGGAAATTTGTTGCCGGTTTGCTGTTAGAGGGTATTGCACCCGCTTCTCCAAATGATAACCTGCAAGCTTCGATAGCCATTATAGCAAAGGGGTTGACCATATAATTTTTTTATCCAAAATGTTAGTTAGTGATAACTAAACAAAGAAAGAGGGTGCTTATGATGGGACGTTTATGGACGACATCCTTTGTCGGTCTCACGCTGTCGATGTTCTTCTTATGCTTTGGGTTTTATTTGCTCCTCCCGACTTTGCCGCTATATATTAAACAATCAGGCATTGACGAATCGCGGCTCGGACTCATCATCGGTGGGTTTACTCTTACCGCGGTCGTTGTCCGTCCCGTTATCGGCGGTCTATTGGATCATTTCGGTAGGCGCTCCTTTATCCTTGCCGGGTTGATTATTTTCTCTACCGCGATGTTTTGGTACAACTGGGCAAGCGGATTTCTGCTGCTGCTTCTTGTGCGAATACTTCATGGCAGCGGTTGGGCTATCTCCACCACTTCCATCGGTACTTCGATCACCGACGTCATCCCTGCCCGGCGCAGAAACGAGGGAATGGGATGGTATGGTATGTCGATGAGCGTATCTATGGCAATCGGGCCCCTTATCGGGGTATGGATGGTCCAGAGCTACTCTTTCCGGCATTTGTTTGTTTTAGCTGCTTGTTTGTCTGTTGGAGCTATCCTTATTGCCTTGGCGACCAAGGTGCCTGATATCCGATCGAACAAAGAACAAAAAGCGGTGTTCTTCGATAAATCCGTTCTCCCGATATCGGCGGCCATCTTTTTCTTAGCTCTGACGTACGGTGGAATCACCACATTTTTGCCGCTGTTTGCAGGCACTATTCACGTCAATGCAGGGACTTTCTTTTTGGTCTATGCTGTAGCGCTAACGCTCATCCGGCCTTTTGCAGGGAAGCTCGCGGATCGCTATAACGAGGGGTCCATCATTATCCCTTCCATGATCCTGACGGTCATAGCGCTACTGATCTTAAGCTTGTCTGACGGTCTGCTGGGAGTTATCGTTTCCGCCTTGCTGTACGGGGTTGGTTTCGGAGCGGCTCAGCCCACACTTCAGGCAGTGACACTTGGCCTTGTTTCTTCCGACAAAAAAGGCATGGCCAATGCTTCTTTCTTCACGGCCATGGATTTTGGGATCGGGTTGGGAACGATCCTGCTTGGGTTTATTTCACAGTTATTCGGCTATCCGTTCCTATTTGCTGCATGCGCGGTTTCTGGGCTTATTGCTTTGCTCATCTTCACGGTTTTTGTAAGAAGAACCTTATTACGAAGAAAGGAGGAGCCTGCCGGCAATATTCATCAGTCAACCTAAGCGTATATTTTTTTAGAAGAATTGTTAGTTAGTAATAACTAATATGCTGTCGATTCCTTCGGCACCTTTGTAGCGCCCCCTGAAGTCTTGCCGCGGGGCGTCTTTTTGTTGCTTTGAAATGTTGCGGCAGATTTCCCATAAATTTTATTTGCGTATCTGTCACACTTCACATCCCTTCCCCGTCATACAGGTAAAATTTGAAAGGGATGATGAGTGATGCAAAAGGTGGATGTGGTCGTGGTTGGTGGAGGGATTGCGGGTTTAACCGCTGCAATGTACGCAGCTAAAGCCGGGAAACAAACGGTGGTCATTGAAAAACAGAATCGCTTAGGCGGCCGAGCCATTTCCAACAAGAAAAAAGGGGCATACTTCAACCTGGGCGCGCATGCCTTGTATAAGGGAGATGCGTACGCGACTTTCCGGGAATTGGGATTGACCTTGAAGGGAAAGCAGCCTTCGACTGAGGCTTATGGCGTTTGGAAAGGGAAGTTAAGCCCCTTGCCTTCGAGCATAACATCCTTGTTTACGACCCCGCTGTTGTCTTGGAAAGGAAAGATGGAGTTCGTTTCGTGCCTTACGAAGCTTTCAAAAGCGGACACTCGTCAATTTGACCGGATCAGTATCCGCGAATGGGTCGAAGGGAATTTGCGGGATCCCATGGTGCGCAATATCTTTTATTCGCTGCTTCGTGCCGCCAGTTATGTGGTCGGGCCGGATTTGCCAGCCGCGGGTCCTGTATTGAAACAGCTGCAGAATGCCCTTAAAGGAGCGTTGTACCTGGATCGTGGCTGGGGCGAGTTGGTCGAGGAATTGCGGCAAAAGGCATCCGACCTCGGAGTGCGGTTATTAACAAATACCAAAGTCACATCCATCGATACGCGTGGCGGGATCGTGCGGCAGGTTCTCTGTGAAGACGGAACGAAAATCGATACGCCCCATGTTATCCTTGCCACATCGCCTTCTATCGCAAGTGAGTTGGTGCCCTTTGCAGAAAAAACCGCCCTTCATACCTGGAAAGAACAAGCGATTGAAGTCACTGCGGCTTGCCTGGATGTGGCCTTGAAACGACTTCCCAAGCCCAAACAACAATTTGCATACGGGATCGATCAGACCGTGCTTCTTAGCAATTATTCGCGTGCGGCTTATCTAAGCGACGATGGCGCGCAAGTCGTATCGCTCATTAAGTACCAAGGGAAAGAAACGGACCCGGATACAGATTTGCGCGAACTGGAAGGCGTGCTGGACTTGATGCAGCCGGGATGGCGGGAACAATTGGTTGTCAAGCAATATCTTCCTAAAATAACGGTGTGTCACGACTTTATGCATGTGAAACGTATCGAGAATCCCGGACCCGCTGTCCCGGAAATACAAGGGTTATATGTAGCAGGAGAATGGGCGTCGCACGGTGAAGTATTGGTTGATGCCGCGACGGCAAGTGCCAAAAGAGCCATCCAACACATGCTCTTCCTCGAGGGTAAGGAGAGGAACGCCTATTATGAGTACAGAGGAATTATATAAGCGTTATAAAACGGAGCTGTTTTCGTTAGCGTATCGAATGCTCGGCAGCGTCATGGATGCGGAAGATATCGTACAAGATGCTTTTTTGAGCTATGACAGACTGTCGGACGTCGGGACAATCCGAAACGAAAGGGCATTTTTATACAAAATCGTAACGAATCGTTGTCTTGATCTTTTGCGCTCGTCGGCCAAAAAACGAGAAATGTACGTCGGCCCATGGCTTCCGGAGCCCCTAATTGAAAAAGGCGCCTCGGACGACGATCCATCCAATAGGTATTTGCGGTCGGAGTCGATTTCTACGGCTTATCTTCTGCTTCTGCAGCAATTGAGTGCAACGGAAAGGGCGGTATTTCTTCTTCGAGAGATTTTTCAATATCCGTTTGAGGAGATTGCCGATATAGTCGGAAAAAGCAGTGCGAATTGCCGGCAAATTTTCCACCGCGCCAAAAAAAGCATCCATTTCGACCCGGACCAACAACCGTCGGTTTCCATCGCGGAGGAGAAGATTAAAGAGTTTGTGAATTCGCTGCTGCAAGGAAATACGACGAAGCTTCTTGAACTGGTAAGTGAGAATGTTGTGCTGTACACGGACGACGGAGGCAAAGTAAGAGCGGCGCAAGTGCCTGTTGTCGGGTTTGAGCAGGTGATGAAGCTACATCTTAATTTGATCAACATGCATGCGGGTAAATTTACGTACTCGTTCCTCTTGGTGAATGGGCTCCCCGGAATCCGCATTCGTTTGGGTGAAGGGATCCAATATGTTTATTCTTTTGCTTATCGAGATCATAAAATCGAAGCGATCTATACTGTCGCAAATCCGGAAAAGTTAAGACATCTATAGAATCACAATGTAAATGGTAAAGGAGCTGACGGCGTCAGCTCTTTTCTTTTTTCGCCGTTAAACCCGAGTGAAACCGAAGACCATATTCGATGTGCTGTTGTTCACTGCAGGATTGAACGGAATACACCTGAAATTGTTACTGTCTGAAAGAGTACAGCAATCGGGTGAATGAACAGCTGGTCCGCTAATCAAGATCACCGTCTTCAAAAATAAAAAGCTCTTCTACACTGACCTGGAATTGCCGGGCGATTTTGACAGACAGCTTGAGGGACGGGTTGTACTCTCCTTTTTCCAAAAAATTGATCGTTTCTCTTCTTGCGCCGACTTTTTGTGCGAGCTCTGCCTGGGTGAGGTTGAATTTTGCCCTATATTCTTTTATGCGTGTTTTCATTATTCCAAGCCTTTCCGCTTCCTTGTAAGCAGCCAGGATACGTAGAGCGATCCCGCCATGCCGAATAAACCAATCAATAGTAAATCATCGATTTCCAGATATTTGTGGAGCGCGAACAAAATAATCCAGATGTACAAGGAGTAGAAATACGCTTTGCCTGCAGAATAAATCTTTACTTTTCTGGTGCGCTCATCATCAAACCCCAAACGAAGATTCCATTTCATAATCATCACCTCATGTTAGAAATATATAACTTGATGTTAAAAATATATAACATTCTCTGTATTTCGTCAATGGGCTCTATGTATGTTTTTTACATTTATTAAAAGGCAAAACGGAGTTGCTCTCTATGCAACAAAAGTTCGCGTTACTCTTTAAAGCACTCGCAAACATGCCGATTCCCGGTCTGCAAACAAAGGGCCACCCCGCAGAGGATGACCCTAAAACTTTTTTTCTCAAATATCAAATTCAGACTCCGAAAATCCCCTGAAAGTAGACTTTAAAGGAAATAATGGTTTCATTATTTCGAGTGAGCCTATGCATACTTCAAGACTCTGAGGTTGCTTGCTGCCAAAAAGACCCCAAATTAACGGTTACAACCTCAATAACGTTTCGTACCATCGATTCTAACGAGCGAACCTGGGCGTCTCTGCACCACTGTAGGGCCGACCCGAATACGCCCCAACTGACGACAAGAGCCGTAGCTTCCAGTCTTTCTTGAGGGAAGCTTTGTTGGGCCCCGGATTTAAGCCATTGGAGCAAAAGGCGATACAATTCTCTTTGTACAGCTTTTTCAAGCATCGGCTCAAACTGTTTGTCTCCCGGCGTGATGTATCCTCGAAATCGTAACTGAAATTGAAAGATGGTTTGAACGAGGGTGCGCAGATTGTCCTGATTGAAGGCTGAATCATCCGGCAGTCTTTTTTGGATAATGATTTGAAATTTTTCCGTCATCCAATACTCCAAAAAAGCGAATTTATCTTCAAAATGGGCATAGAAGGTTGCTCGGTTGACGGATGCCCGAGCCGCAATGTCGTACACGGATATCGAATAGATGTTTCTCTTTTCGTCGAGCAGCTCGTTAAAGGCTTGTATAAATAACTGACGGGTTCTTTTTACACGGGGGTCATTGGGATTTACCGGCATGCTACACCACGCTTTCTTTGGGTCTCAAAAACAGACAAAACAGCGATCGTGTGGGGAAACCAACGAAAACGGCTTTTTGCTGATTGTGAATAAGGCTCCATCCTTTTATCTTTTGTTTATGCCATATATATGGTTGCACAAAACCATATTCTATGCAAATCTTCTACAAAGGAAAGGATGAAGGTAACATGCTTATCGTTACTGGAGCAAACGGAAAGTTAGGCAGGAGTGTCGTAGAGCAATTGCTTAAGCGTATCCCCGCTGAGCAGATTGGAGTCAGTGTCCGAGATGTGAGCAAGGCTCGGGATTTAAAGGATCATGGGGTCCGCGTTCGCCATGGCGATTTTGATGATGCAGACAGCTTGCTTTATGCTTTTGAGGGGGCGTCGCAGGTTCTTCTTGTTTCTTCCGGTATTTTGGGAGAGGCGGGGATCCGTCAGCATCAAACCGCGATTCACGCGGCAAAGGAGTCTGGGGCCGACAAGGTGCTGTACACAAGTCACATGGGTTCTTCTTCGACGTCGTATTTCCCGCCTATGATTCACCATGCGGCGACAGAGGCGTTGCTTAAAGAATCGGGTATGCCCTACACGTCTCTTCGCAACGGGTTTTATGCCTCATCATTAGTTGGACTCATCGGCGCAGCAATCAATACGGGAGAATTGATCGTTCCTGAGGACGGTCCGATTGCCTGGACAGCGCACTTAGACTTGGCCCAAGCCACGGCAGTTATTCTAACCGAGCAGAGCTGGGACGGCCCATCCCCGAATCTAACCGCTTCAGAAGCGATTGACATGGAGGGGGTTGCAGCAATGGTTTCGGAGATTGTGGGAAGACCTATCTACCGAAAAGTAGTCTCGGACGAGGCATATCGGGAGCATCTGACCGCTCAAGGTTTTCCGGAAGCGCGTATTGAGATCACTATGGGTTTATTTCATGCCAGCCGCAACGGGGACTTCGCGCAGACGAGCAACATTTTAGCTGAACTGATCGGTCGACCTCCGATGACGTTAAGGGACTTTTTAAAAGAGTCTATTGCTCTATAATCTCGATCCTTGGTCCAATAAATGATAGAGGCGGGTTCTGAAAAATATCGGTACCCTAAAAAGCCCGTATTGGGGTTAGCGAAACCGACGCCCGTTCTCTTGTCTGCACCATACCGCAGTAAGCAAAAAGGCCCTAAGTTATAAGGGGCCTTATTCTTGTCTATACCGATGACCGCTCTTCGGAATCAACGGTCTTCATCGCAGGTATCAGAAGTTTTCTAAAACAATTTTACCAATGGATCGGCCATTCTCCAACTTCTCATGTGCTAAACGCAGATTTGCGGCATTAATGGGTTCAAGTCGTTCATTTAGTGTCGTTTTTAATTTCCCATCATCGATTAAGTCCGCCAGATCACTCAGCAATTCGTGTTGTTTTATCATGTCTTCGGTTTGAAACAAGGGCCGTGTAAACATGAACTCCCATACAAACGTTACACTTTTAGAAAACAGCAAGTCCATTTTCAAGCTTCCTGCCCAGGCGGCCTTATCCGTAGGTACGATACAGCAAATTTTGCCTTGGGGGATAATGGCCTCCGCCATATTCGATAGATGTTGTACAGTATCATTCAAGCAGAAAATATAATCTACAGCATCTATACCCAATTCCTTGAGCTGAGGCTGGAAAGGGTTGTTGTGGTTAATGATAAAATCCGCTCCTAGTCCTTCGACCCATTGAGCTGATTCCGGACGCGAGGCAGTACCGATAACGGTCAAGCCTGCTAATTTGGCAAGCTGCACAGCAATCGATCCTACTCCTCCAGCTGCGCCGATAATAAGTATGCTCTTGTTTTCCTTTGCGTTCAGGTTAATTCCCAAACGATCATATAGGCCCTCCCATGCAGTTATCGAGGTAAGCGGTAATGCGGCTGCTTCCGCGAAATCTAAGCTTCTTGGCATTTTTCCTACGATTCGTTCATCAACCAAGTGAAATTCGCTATTAGTGCCTGGTCGGGCCACACTGCCCGCATAATAGATTTTGTCCCCTGGTTTAAACAATTGACAGTCAGGGCCAACTTGTTCTACGATTCCAGCAGCATCCCAACCAAGAATTTTCGGTGATTCGGCTTCATAGTTATGTTTGGCGCGAACGCCGACGTCTGCAGGGTTGACAGAGATAGCTTTTACATTTACAAGCAAATCGCGGCCTGTAGGTTCGGGTTTATCCAAATGCAGATCGATAAGGCTTTCCGGATCAGATATGGGAAGGTATCGGTAAGCACCGACTGCTTTCATTTGCTGGCGAGTATTCATAGGTATCGCATCCTTTCAAATAGCAATTGATTTGTACAGATAGCATTGTATATCAGTTGGGTTACTTTAAGTAAGTACGCATATTTTTATGGTATAGTATTAAAAATCAAACCTTTGGGGAGGACAAGCTGATGGGAGACCGAAGAAACAAATATGGAGCGCATCCGGATATGCAAGCATGCCCGGTTGAAACAACGCTGGATGTTATTGGTGGAAAGTGGAAGGGGATCATTCTCTATCAGCTTCTGGATGGAACGAAAAGATTTAATGAATTCAGGCGCCTGAATCCAGGAATTACGCAGTTTATGCTCACATTGCAATTAAGAGAGCTTGAACGGGACGGCATCATTCATCGAGAAATATATAAAGAGGTTCCGCCAAGAGTGGAATACTCCCTTACTGATTTTGGAAGGACTTTGGAACCGGTGATTATGTCTATGAAAGCATGGGGGGAGTCTTACAAGGTGCGGCTTGATGAAAATCGCACGATACAAGCGGAGGATAATTAAAGGCAAGGTGGGTAATAAAACCGGCCGGTGGTACAAGGCAGCAGCTGCAACAAATAATAGACATACTATCTATGCTGTGAGGCACCTGACAGTGCTTGGCGGGACATCGATGGCGGAGCAGCGAATATCTGTTTTGTGTGACCATAAGCTTCGGCAGCCTGATGCAACGCGATCGAACCCTCGGTCTGTAGAGCGAGGGCTCGAAACAGGCTATATCTTTTCTCAATCGTCAAGCAATCGGATAGTCCATGACCACAATCCCTTCGACGAAGGATCCAATGGATTGCAATAAATGTTGATGCAGGGGATGCTGAATGTAATCCCGGCAAGCCTGCTCATTCTCAAAAGTAACTCGAATGCCCAACGTGTAACCGTGCTTATGCTCTACTTCCTCCGTAACGTTAATCCCGGCGCTTATATCTACAATCCCCGGGATGTTCCCCTTAAAGGAGTACACTTGCTTTATCACCTCTTCTTTTTGGCCAGTAGAAATAGGGGACTTGAGTTTCAATAGTACAATATGTTCAAACATCTTTTTCTCCTCCAAGGTTCCTGATTATTTTTCGCTTTGCTTCGTTAGTTTGACCTTCTCAACCGATAACTGCTGCAACGTCCATTCTTGCTTTCTCCCTAAAGGGAACATAGACTAGTGTATATAAATCTAACGAAGCCAGGAAGAGATCTGGTTATCGTAGGATTAGGAATCCTACGTTCATCAATGGAGAGGGGGATTGGAGATCATGTCGAGCAGCTTGGATCGTTACGGGGAACTGTCCCGGTTTTTACGCACACGCCGGGAAAGGATTACCCCTAAGCAGGTAGGATTGCCGGAGACCGGACGCAGACGGACCCCCGGACTTCGCCGCAGCGAGGTGGCTATGCTGGCAGATGTGGGATTGGATTGGTATACCTGCCTGGAACAAGGGCGCCCTATTAACGCATCCGCCGAGGTCCTCGATCGAATAGCTGGAGTGCTGCGGTTGAACGAATCGGAACGCAGGCATCTGTTTCATCTTGCCCGTAAGCAGATCCCTTTGAACGAAACAATGAAGCCCTCCAAGGTAACACCTGCGCTTCAACGTTTTTTGGATAGCCAACACTTGTCCCCGGCGAATGTCATGGATGGGCGTATGAACATTATCGCCTGGAATGAAGCCTATTGCGCGTTGAACGGAGATCTTGCGGCAATGTCTGAAAGGGAGCGGAATTTTGTCTGGATGACGTTTACTTCTGCCCGTTTTCGCTACATCAAAGGGGACGAGTGGGAGCAGCATGCGAGGCGGATCACCGCAAAATTCCATGCCGGGTATGCGCGGCACGTTGACGACCCTTGGTGGTCTGAGCAGTATGAGGCGCTGTGCCAAGCCAGCAGCGAGTTTCAAGAATTCTGGGACTCCCATGAGGTTCTTGATGCCATCGATGCTCCAAAGGCATTGAAGTGTCCGAATCTCGGAACCTTGAATTTCGATCTTGTTTCGTTTCAGTATTTGGACGATGCCAACTTGACGGTTTCCATTCATGTTCCCCATCCAGACGGCACGGTGGACAAAATGCAGCAGCTGTTAAGCAATTATCAGAGTCAGTATTCGGAGCCGCGTGAATTAAAAGCTTTACGGAGCTAACAAGCCACTGGTTATAACGAATCAACCCCTCTGCCCCGAAGCACTGACAGCTTTCGCTGGTTGACGCTGTCCGCTTTCATTAAGAAGATGAGCAGGAACGCATAAATGACTGACAAGATAAGAACAAATTCCAGCGCGACAGTAAAGGCGTGTGCATACGTATCAGAAGAGGCGACCAAGATTCATACGCTTATAGCCGGTTGTAGTCCCGGACGATGGTATCCATTACATACTTTCCCCAGACCGAGGCTTCCGAGCCCCTCTCATTCCGCTCGTAAGTGATGAGTGCTTTCCATAGGGCCCAGCCGCGTGCGCGGTTAATAGTGTCCTCATCAAAATTCATGAGTTTCAAGAAAATTTCGCGGCTTGCGTCGTCAAAAAAGTTCCAGGCCATATCAAGGTCGCTGGAAGGATCGCCCACGCCCATAGTGCCGAAATCAATGACGCCGCACAGCCGTCCCTCTCTCACAAGCAGATTGCCTACTGCAACGTCACCATGCAGCCATAGCGGCGCCGATGAGTATCTTGTCGCAAGAGAAAGCTCCCATATTTCAGTAAGCAGCTTTTGATCGTATTGGGCAGAGAGAGTTTCGATGGCAGACCTTGTTTCATGATCGTAAACAGCAAGGCTTCCTCCTCGATGAAAGTTCTGAACACCTGCCGGTATGCCGCAGCTCGCGTCGATCGCCTCCAACTCTTTCAAAAACTTCGCGAGGTGTTCGGCAAATTCGTGTAGATTGCGTATGTTGTCATGAGTGACGGTGTCACCCTCAATCCACCGGTTAATGGACCAGAGAAGAGGATATTCGTCCGTCGGCTCGCCTTTTGCAACAGGAACCGGAATGGGCAAGGAAAGAAGCGGCTTGAAAATAGGAAGCCAAGTCAACTCTTTCTCAACAGCCGGGGCGTAGCTTTCATGACTCGGCAGGCGAACAGTCATCTCGCTGCCCAACCGGTAGGTGCGGTTATCATGGCCGCTTTTTTCCACGGGCCCTTATATCCAGATCCCTCCATTTTGGAAATTGACTATCGATTAATCGGCGTACCAGTTCACAAGTAATCTCTATCATTTCCTCACTTCTTTCTGCAAATGATTTTGATTATGAATTTTTAGAATAGTTGAAGCCGGGCACTGTATGTATACCCTACACAATAGGAATACTTACATCATACGCCCTTGACCTAGGCCGCCTCAAAGCGTAAAACGGATATAAAAAAACTTGCCGATACGGACGGCACAGGGAACCGCACAAAAAGTGACGGCGAAAATGCAAATAAAGCCCTAACCCTGATTGCAGGGCTAAGGCTTTTATTTCATTAAGCTAGTCTCATCTTAAAATCCTGATAGCCGAACTCGCGTACGATGCGGCAATTACCGTCTTTCTCCTGCACAGCGATGGCAGGCAGCGGCATGCCGTTGAAGGTATTGGTTTTGACCATGGAGTAGATCGCCATATCTTCAAACACTAGTCGGTCGCCGCTCTTCAGAGGCTGATCGAAGGAATAGTCTCCGATGACATCGCCTGTAAGGCAGGTCGGCCCGCCAAGACGATAAGTGTATGGCTTCTCCCCGGCTTCGCCCGAGCCGATAAGCGGCGGACGGTAAGGCATTTCCAGAACATCAGGCATATGGCAGGTAGCCGACGTATCCACGATCGCAATTTCCATGCCGTTTCGATGGATATCCAGCACGGATGTGACCATGTAGCCCGCGTTCAGTGCGATGGCTTCTCCCGGTTCGAGATAGACCTCCAAACCATACTTGTCCTGCATTCTCTTAATGCAGGCTTCCAATCTTGGAATATCATAATCTTCTCTTGTGATATGGTGACCGCCGCCGAAATTAATCCATTCCATTTGCGGCAGCCATGTTCCAAATTTGTCTTCGACCGCATTCAGCGTGGTCTCCAAATCGTCCGAATTCTGTTGGCAAAGGGTATGGAAATGCAGTCCCGAAACGCCTTCAAGCTGTTCCGGCCGGAAATCCTCCCGTTTTACGCCAAATCGGGATCCCGGCGAGCAAGGATCATAGATTTCATGTCCCACTTGCGTCGAGCACTCCGGATTGATGCGAAGGCCTATTTTTCTGCCCGCAGCAAGTGCTTTCGCTTTATACTTCTCCAACTGGGAGAAGGAATTGAAGATGATATGATCGCAAATGGATATAATTTCGTCGATTTCATCTTCACGATAGGCAGGGGCAAAGACATGAGTTTCTTTGCCCATTTCTTCGTGGCCCAGCCGTGCTTCGAATAAACCGCTCGCGGTCGTACCGCTTAAGTATTTCCCGATGAGCGGATACATCTCAGTCATGGAAAAAGCTTTTTGCGCCAATACAATCTTGGCTCCCGTACGCTGCATGACGCCGTTCAAAATCTTCAGGTTTTTTTCAATGAGCGCTTCATCGACTACGAAACAAGGTGTAGGTAATTCCTCGAACCGCATATTAACGAACGAACTCCGGCTGTTTAGTTTCCTCCGGCAACGCATCAACAAGCACCGGATTAAAGTCTTCTACCCATGGAAGTCCCCATTTGTTCAGCTCTTCCATGAATGGATCCGGATCGAACTCTTCGACATTGAATACGCCAGGCTTATTCCATTTGCCGGTCAGGATCATCGCCGCACCGATCATGGCAGGTACGCCAGTTGTATAGGAGATGGCTTGGGAGCCCACTTCTTTATAGCATTCTTGATGATCGCAAACATTGTAGACATAGTAAGTCTTGTCTTGGCCGTCTTTTTTCCCTTTGAAGATACAACCGATGTTCGTTTTGCCCACCGTACGAGGTCCAAGGGAAGCCGGGTCCGGGAGTACAGCCTTCAGGAATTGAAGCGGGATGATTTTTTTGCCTTCGTATTCAATCGGTTCGATGGAGGTCATTCCCACGTTTTCAAGTGCCTTTAAGTGCATAAGATAGCTTTGACCGAAAGTCATGAAGAAACGAATGCGTTTCAGTCCAGGGATGTTTTGCGCAAGGGATTCAAGCTCTTCATGGTACAGCAGATACATATCCTTTTGGCCGACTTCCGCGAAGTTATACTCGCGTTTGATTTCCATCGGCTTCGTTTCGATCCATTCCCCGTTTTCCCAGTAGCGTCCGTTAGCAGACACTTCACGGATGTTGATTTCCGGATTGAAGTTGGTTGCGAAAGGATAGCCGTGATCCCCGCCGTTGCAATCCAGAATGTCGATATATTCAATTTCGTCAAAATAGTGTTTCAGCGCATAAGCGGAGAATACGCCAGTAACGCCCGGATCGAATCCGCTGCCCAGAAGAGCTGTAATTCCTGCTTTTTCGAAGCGTTCCCGGTATTCCCATTGCCATTTGTATTCGAATTTCGCCGTATCTTCCGGCTCATAGTTTGCCGTATCCATATAGTGAGTTTTGGTAGCCAGGCAGGCCTCCATGATCGTCAAATCTTGGTAAGGAAGAGCCAGGTTCATGACGATATCCGGTTTGAATTCGGTAATCAGATCGATCAGATCTTCCACGATGTCTGCATCGACTTGTGCAGTTGTAATTTTGGTTTTTCCGCCGTCCAATTTGGCTTTCAGCTCGTCGCATTTGGACTTGGTACGGCTGGCAATGCAGATTTCCTCGAACACTTCGCTGTTTTGAACGCATTTATGAACTGCTACAGATGCTACGCCGCCGGCGCCGATGATTAGTGCTTTTCCCATTTGTCAATCTCCTCATCTTATTAAACTTAATAAACTGTATAAACTTTTTTTACTGCAAAACGGCAACAAAAAAGCAAGCGAAACACGCACCATGCGCATCACACTTGCTTGTTATAGTCGAATAATAAGATAATTTCCAGTAAGCATGACATGATAAATCTTATCACGCTTGTCAGTCAGCCATAAAACGCATCGGTTGGAAAGGCTCTTACTATTCAAATATACCATGTTAGGATCAGAGTCTATATAGCAAATAATTACTTTTACCACTCTTATTGACCGTTTCACAAGTTGTGTGCGTATGCACCGGTTGTAAAGTAACCAACTTATAAAATTTGAGCTTTTAACTCAATCAATAAGGCAACGAAAGTTGCCAGTCGGCATTTGACCCGGCTGTCCGTATGGCCTTAACTTCCCTAAGGAAGTGGTCAAAGATTATCTGCTTGGAAAGATCCTACATGTATTGAATATTCGCTTTCCAAAAATTATGCTCCTCCATAATATCAGGATAGGAAGTATTGAGCAAGAGGAAATTTAAAACAAACTTATTTTCGTGTTGAATACCGAACGACATATCATATTCAAGATTTGAAGCAATGTTAACACTTTATATAATTGGGCTTTTATTCCACAATGCATTGGTACGGACAAAGGATGCCCAATCTCTTATCTATCAGTCAACAAATTTATTAATTCGTTATATTCAGGATACTCTCTGAAGCTATCACTTGTATGTGTTAGCTTTTCCAACACGGTCCCCTTTTCTTGTTCAGAGAGTGCAGCTGATGTACTCCCCGTTTCTTCCCATTCCTCAGTTAACGTCTGATGTAAAGAAAGTAGACCTTGTTCGTAAACGCTGGTTGCTTCATCATGAATGGCTTTCATCAAAATCTCTTTATTGACGGGGAGTCTGCGAAAGCCTGCAAAATAGGTAACCCCGCTTTTCCAAGAAATCGAACGATGGTTCCACTCGCCCATTAGAATGGCCCATTCTTCCGGATCTAACATAAAAATATAATCAATACCCTCATCAGGATCCTCGGTTCCGCTGCAGACTTGGTCTTCATTTAGAAAGTAATCAAGCGCTTCTTTCATTTGTTCAACCCCCGTACCCATTGTTGATATAAGAACATTGTAATCTCTACAACAGGTGAGTTTCCATCTCCCGATGGAATGGATAGACAAAAAAGACAGGAGAAATGGGGAAAACCACCCCAGTTCCTGGAGTGGCTTTGATATTTAAACCTGCTTTAGCGCATCATCTGCATCCGTGGAATAAGCCAGCTCTTTCTGTGCTTCCAAAGCAGCCAGTCTTTCCAGCAGGGCTGTTCGGATTTGTTCATAGGCATCGCTGCCAAGTGCCATACGTACAGGGCCATCCCCCTGATCGACACGGTGTATAATCTGCTGCGCCATTTTATCCGGGTCGCCGACAACCATTTTATTAAACATGCTCATATCAATACCGGGCAGCTCGCCCTTCATCAGGCTCACAAGTTGTCCTGCTTCCTTATCCCGGTATGCTTCCATCCGCTCTGCGAATACAGCGTTGCTTGTAATGAAATTTGTGCGGATTCCGCCGGGCTCCACGATGGTTGTTTTAATGCCGAACGGCGCGGCTTCCTTGGCGAGCGCTTCGAAGGCTCCTTCAACCGCCCATTTGGAAGAACAATACAGCCCCATGCCCGGAATAGAATAATGACCCGCCATACTTGAAATCTGTACAATGTGCTCGCGGCCCTGTTTGCGGAAAAAAGGCAGGACTGCACGTGCTGCGCGCAGCGATCCAAGCACATTCGTCATAAACAGATGCTCGATCTGCCGGTCACTTGCTTCCTCCACCGCACCGTATAATCCATAGGCTGCGTTATTGACAAATACATCAATCGTGCCGAGTTCTATATAAGCACGTTCTACCACCTCAGCAACTTGCTTCGGGTTGGTCAGATCCAAGTGAGCCTGCCATAATTGAGAGCCATACTGTGCCTGCAGATCATCCAGCACACCCGGCTTACGTACCGTTGCGGCTACGCGGTCCCCCCTTTCCAGCAACCGGCGAGTAATGCATGAAGCCAAGCCTCCTGACGCTCCTGTAATGAACCATGTTTGCATGCTAAACACCCTCCAATTGTTGTATTCCTCTGTATCATACAAACAACCGGGGGGACCAGCCACAGCACGTTTATACTATTAATGGGAGTAACAGTCTAACATCGAGGGCCGTATTCCCGCCCCCGCCGATTCATTCCAGATGTAATAGGAAAGACACTAGGAAAGCTGCCTGTCCTGCTCCAGTATACGCAATAAGGTTTCCTCCGTACCTGAACCGGTTACCGGGACAAAGAAACACCAGTGCAGGCTTGGGTCATTATCAACTGCCGCCGCGGAATGGATCGCGAACTCCATCTCATGCCCGTCGGGAAGATGGAATAAAGCGGTTGTTACTCGCTTTTGCTTGATTTCATAAAGTTCCCAGAAATGCACAAACTCCTCACTTTCCCGTCTTAAGCGTTCTAGCCTTTCCATATACAACGGGTTGTCCTTATAGCGTTCGAAGCTTGCCCGCAGAACTGCTACGGAGTAACGGGCAAAGCCTTCCCAATTCACCAGTTTGTTGCGGTAATCCGGCTTAAAAAACATAATGTTCAGCATATACCGTTCGTTTTCCGGCATATTGCCGAAATCGGCTATGATCAGTTCTGCTGCCCGATTCCAGACGATAACATCCGTACCCTCATCCGTGATGAAAGAAGGATAATGCAATTGATCGACAATTTTTTGCAAAAATCCCGTATCCGACCCGCCGCTGTTCGGCAGGGTACCGGCGCTTGCCGGGTCTACATTGGCCAGATCGAACAGATGCTTCTGCTCATCTTCATCAAGCTGCAGCGCTTGGCTGATACTAAGCAGCACTTCCGGTGAAGGATTAACCTCTCTGCCTTGCTCCAGCCAGGAATAGTAAGTCACGCTCATATTGGCAAGATAAGAGACTTCTTCTCTTCGAAGCCCCGGGGTACGTCTTCGTCCGGGCAGCGGCTGTATCCCCGCCTCCGAAGGCTGCAGCCGTTCCCTGCGCGATTTGATAAAATCGCCCAATGCGGATGAAGAACGATTCGTTTTCATATAGGGTCCACCTTCCTTACATTCCTAGAGGGACATCACTACTCTCTCCATGATCACCGTATAAACAACCATATAAGAACATTGTAATCTCTGTAACCTGCAGATTTCCACCTCCGATGGAATGGATAGACAAAGAAGATGTTAAAATGCTCGATTTAGAACCGGGTACCAGGTAAACGTTATTATCAAGCCTGAAGCAAGATGCTAATCCTCCGATTGATAGACATGTTGCGACATGGCTGGCCGGAGTTGTTCAGAAATTGTTCAGATTTGTCAAATATAATGAAAATATTGGGACAAAAGTACCTTAACGTAATTTTACCCATAAATTATACTATGTCTGAGCTACTATCCATTACATATTTGAAAAGAGATCGTACGATAATAGCAAACCAGTCGAAAGGCTGGGACGCAAAGCTAAAGGGGCTAAGGGTTTGTTGTAAAATGACCAATGCCAGCCAGCTACCGAATACGACGGGAACCTCCGTCTATTAGCGAATGCCCGCTTTTGGACTGGGGTTTTTTGTATTTTTAAGATAGGGGGAGTTGCTAATGTCGAATGTACCCTGTTTGGAGGTGAGTAATAAAAGAGCGCGGCTTAAAGAAGAGGGGAGAACTCTGCTGAGTCGCCAGATTTGAGACTATGAATTTTATATATGGAGGAGTGAACAAAAGTTGAAATTAAAAAACCGAAGTATGTTATCGCTTCTAATGGCAATCGTTATGGTATTGACGATGATCCCTTTTCAGCCGTTAGAAGCAGAAGCAGCGGCAACGCCGACACTTGAACTCGGGAATCCTGTTGGAGTAACCGGGGCAACCTATCAGCTGCCTAATGCTGCATTTGGAAGTACAGGCGTTGTTGATACAAAGGGCGGGTACTTTACAGTTGCTGTAAATGGAGGCTCCATTACTCTTGGAACTCTATCTAGCGGTATTACCGAGTTGACTAATGGCATAACCATTAATGGTATTACTACTGATAAATCTACACCTGCAAATAGAGTGTTCAATTTCTCGGGTAGTACTAAGTATGAAGACATTCAAGCCGCTATTCGAAACATGACATTTACACCGGCTACAGGGCAAACTCAAAATGTCATTGTCAATGTAACACCAGGGGCGCCATTGACCGATGGAAAAACCTCTGTGCGTACCTATAATGGACGCCATTTTGTATATGTGGCAAGAGAAAGTAACGGTACCATGACATTCAAGGATGCTGTGACTACCGCAGAGGGCATTAACGGACATCTTGTAGAACCGGCAAAAGATAATCCTGGAGAAATGCTTGCGATTGCCAGTATGTTTAAAGAATTTAAGAGTTTCTGGTCAGGAAGCTGGTACTTTATAAGCTTTATTGGCGCTACCAAAACCTACAAACCTAATTGGGATACTTCTGTTGGTGCATACACAAGGTATGTATCAACGGGCTTCCAAACAGGTCTTGAAACCTCGAATGAGATTGTACCTAATGGAAACTACGATCATATTACACTTTTGCTAGATAAAAATAATACCAAAATAGGTTACTTACCCGTGCTTAATATACACGGCAGCAGTACATATAGAGACCCGGGAGTTATTGTCGAATATAATCCCGGTGTCATTGACAACATCACGGCCACCAAAGTTATGGTAGATAAAACACAGCTGCAAGCGGCGGTCGATAGGATCAATCAAGAGGGCTTGCAAGCAGCTGACTTTACGCCGGAGAGCTGGAAAGCGTTAGACGATGCATTGAAGAATGCACAGAATGTGCTCGGCAATCCTAATGCCACCCAGGAGCAAGTCAACGATGCATTGGCTGCTTTGGAATCGGCCCGCAAAGATCTTGTGAAGAGGGATCCGGTGCTTAGCGGGTTAAACCCTAGTGTTGGAGCTGCGGTATATGGTAACCCTTCGGCAGCAGCTGGCCAACCTCTTACGTTAACTCCAGCATTTGACGGGAAGTCGTATTTGAACTATAAAGCGACGGTAACGGAAGACGTATATAGCGTCGCCATCGCTCCGAAGACGGCGGACGAGAACAGTACAGTGAAGGTGATCTTCAACGGCCAATCGGTAGATGCGGAGGATTGGGCGAACTTGCCGCTTCAGCCGGGTCTGAATGTGATTGAAGTCGTTGTTACTCACACGAACGGCCAGCAGAATACGTATCGAATTGAAATTACGAAACCAAGCAAGGCCGTTGACAAATCCGCGCTGCAAAAGAGAGCGGACGAAATCAGCAGCGAGTCTTTGAACCCGGCAGCCTATACGCCGGAGAGCTGGCAGGCGCTGCAGGATGCGCTGAAGCAAGCCGATAAGGTATTGAATGATCCGAATGCAACGCAAGCTGAGGTGAATGCGGCGTTGGCAACGATGAACGATGCGCGTAATCGTCTGGTTTCAGTGAATGGCGAGCCTGGACTTGTCTCGCTCCAAGTGGGCGATGCGAACGGCAAACCGATCGCACTGACCCCGGCCTTCGACGGCCGGCAGTTGAACTATAAAGCCGTCGTATCGAACGAAGTGACTACAATCGGTATCGATCCGCAAGCGCTGCAGCCGGGCAGTAAAGTCGCCGTTACCTTGAACGGTAACCCGGTCAGTGCTTCGGACTGGAACAACCTTCCTCTCAAGGAAGGCTTGAATACAATTCAGGTGCAAGTGACTGGCCCGGACGGCAAGCAAACGACTTATACATTGGAAATCACCCGGACCACGAACAAGCTGGTCTCGCTTACTCCGTCCACCGGAAGCTTGAACCCGGCTTTCGAGTCGGACAAGGAAGCCTACACGATGACCGTGTCCGGCGGTGTATACCAGCTGCAATGGACGCCTGTAGCGCTCGATCCGGGTGCTAAGATCGAAATTGCCGTTAACGGAGGCACCTTCAGCGAAGTGGCCAGCGGAGCTATAAGCGCAGCACTTCCGCTCAACGTTGGTATGAATACGGTAACGGTGAAAGTGACCGACCGGGATGGCCGTATCAAAGAATATACAGTCACCGTCCTTAGAGCAACCTCCTCCGGAAGTAACCGGCCAAGCGGTGGAGGCGGAGGCGGCGGTGCTTCTAATTCCGGCGACATCGTTACAACGGTGAACGATAACCAAACCTCCTTCGCAGCACAAACGACAGAGAAAGTCGGAGACCGGAACGTTACTACCGTGAAGATCGATGGCGATAAGCTCAACGGCATCTTGTCCCAAGGGGGCGCGCAGCATCTGGCGATTCGCGTACCGGGCGATGGCGATGTACAAGTACAAGGCCTAACGGCAGCCATGGTCAAGCAGCTGAAGGATAGCGGCTCGAGCCTGGAAATTGGGAATTTGTTGGCCATCTATCCGGTGCCTAGCAGCCAGCTGGACCTTAGCGCGATCGCGAAGCAGTTCGGCGATGCGGCGCTTAACGATATTGCTGTGAATGTTACCATTCGGCTTTCGGAGCAAGCTTTCATCGACAACGCTCGCAGCCGTGCAGCGAATGGCGGCTATGAGCTGCTGGTGAATCCGGTAAGTCTCGACTTGGCCTTCTCCCGCGCAGGACAGACTGTCCGTTCGGAGCAACTGGACGGGTATGCGCCGAGATATATTGCACTTCCTGAAGGCATCGACCCGAACCGGATTACGACCGGGGTGATTGTGAACTCGGATGGAACGGTGAATCATGTACCGACTGTCGTTACGAAGATCAGCGACCGGTATTTTGCTAAGATTCAAGATTTGCGCAGCCATGGAAATTACTCCATCATTTGGAACCCGCAGGACTTCACTGATGTGAAGAGCCACTGGGCTCATAAGACGGTTAATAATGTAGCTGCAAGACTCATTCTTGCCGGAACGGGGAACAATGATTTCTCACCTGACCGCAACATCAACCGTTCGGAATTTGCGGTAATGGCCGCAACGGGTATGGGGTTAATGGGTCAGAAGGCCGCACAGAACACGTTCCATGACGTTGCTTCCACCGACTGGTATCACAATGGCGTATCCGTTGCCAGCGAATTCGGCATCGTGGAAGGCTATGAAGACGGCACGTTCCGCGGCGACCGGCAGATTACCCGTGAGCAGGGGATCGCGATGATCGCCCGGGCTTACAGCCTGGTTAGACCGCAGGATGCGGCCTTGAGCCAAGCGGAAATCGCAGCGGCGCTTTCGGTATACGGCGATGCGGCGAATCTGTCCGATTGGGCACGCGAGACAGTGGCACGGATGATTCGTGCTGGTGTTGTCGAAGGCAGCGCAGGTCAATTGCTGAAGCCGCAAGAAAGCATGACGCGGGCGGAAGCGGCAGCGCTGATTGAAAGAATGCTTAAGACGACCGATTTAATCGATAAGTAAACAGTTATACTAAACAACCATTGTCGACGTTCATGTCGTCGATGGTTGTTTTTTTCTTTGCGTATCATTTATCCAATAGCACCTTCCAGATTGATTTGATCAAGAACAGTTTCATGAGTGGTTCAGCGAAGATCTTGCAGGGCCACGGATTGGATGCCCTTAACAATTGCCGTTACAGACAGCATGGCAGACCTTACCGCGAGCGACGGCAATTTTTGATAATAAGAGGCTCAGAGCCGTATCCTGAGCCTTTTATGACCTTGGGATAGCGATAAATTGGTGCTGAGACGGCTGTCCTTGGCATTCAAAATAGCCTCACACATTGCCGCTGGATGGTGACAATCGTTTCTTCTGGCGTTGTTCCTTCAGCAGCACGGACATTCTCCTCTGAATTTTTCTGGATTCGTCCGTGGCATTGCTCGGAAATGCCAAATTGGTGACCTCCAGCGGATCTGCGGTTACATTATACAGTTCATATTGGTTCGGGACAGGTTCCGTTTTTACAGTAGTGAAGCAAATAGATTGATGAATCTGGCGAAAGGTTCCGTCCTTTAATAGAGCTGGAGCCTGCTGCGTTTGTTCATCTTGGATGCCCGGATTCGACCAGAATTGGGGATTATCGAAGTAAACCGAATACTTCCAAATCTCGCTGCGTCCATTCGTATGGAGCTCAGCAATCACGGTTTCAATATGCTTTGGCTGTACGACAGGTTCATAGGGGATTCCCAAGAGCCCATGTTTGACCGTGTTGGTGGTCGGGTCATCATCCGTCATGAAATAAAGAGGTTCCCCGGCTCGGTCCGGCTTGCCTTCCCCTAAGATCAAAGGAGATAAATCTCTGCCAACCAAGGGATGCACTTCCGTATGATCATTTTTTAAGCTTTGTTGAACCACATCGGCGTCAATTCCGGCAAGCCCAAGCATGGTGGGAAGCAGATCTACATTGGAGGTAAGTATATCCGTTGTTTTCCGGCCGTTAAACAGCTTGGGATTATGCATCAACAGCGGTACATGAATGGTCTCTTCATAAGCGTTATACCATTTCTGATGCATGCCGCCATGGGCGCCTAACATCTCCCCATGGTCTGAACTAAAGGTCACAATCGTATCTTCATAGAAAGAGGAGCCGCGGAGGCTTTCCAGTACCTTTCCTATTTGCTGGTCCACGTTTTTCTGAAGCTGAAAGTACAGTTGGCGGTAGAAATTCGAGTTTCCGGTAGGCTGGAAAACCCGGGGATACAGATCACGATAGCTTCGTTGGGCGTGAGGCTTCGTGCTTAGGGATTCGGTCCATGTCGGAGGCGGAGGAATATCGGGGATCGTTGGGTCTACTTCAAAGTTGAATTGCGGAAGCTGCCGCGTAATCTCTCCAAACAAGGTAATATCATGCGGGTTCACAAATGAGGAAACAATGAACCACGGCTTTGGTTCCGCCGAAGGATGTTCTCTTTGCTCCTGGTCCAGACGTTCGATCAGCTCTATGGTTTCCGCCGCGAACACCTGGTCTCTGCCTGCCAATCCGATGGCCGACGACGATCCGGAATCATGAGGACTTGAGCCATGCGGCTCAGGGCCGACCCATCCGTGGAACCCGTAATTGGCGAGGCGGTCCGCATTTAAATAAATATCAACTCTTTGCGGTCCGGGTACGCCGGTCTGCGGGTCGTAGCTGGGAAACGATTGATAAGTACCGGGAATCAAAATGTCCGGATGCGAAATATGCCACTTGCCTTTGTAAAAGGTTTGGTATCCCGCAGCTTCAAAGTAATCTCCTATGGTCGGGACTGTGTTCGGGTCAAGCCAAAATATCCCGTCCCCGAAAGGTCCCTTTCCGGGGCCGCTTGTCTGAGTCACTCTGTGCAAGGAGGGATAGTGTCCTGTAAATAAGCTTGCACGGCTCGGGGAGCATGCGACAGAAGCAGCATAATGACGTTGAAACTCTAATCCATTGCTGCGAAGATATTCCTGAGCCAGCAAGTTCTGCTCACGCCATGTTTTCAGTTCTGTGCTTTCGTAAACAGGGGGATAGCGTTCCTCATCTACCATAATTAGCAGAAAATTAGGTCTTTTGTTCAAGCGCTTATTGTCAAGAGAGTTTATAGAAAGCTCTTCTCTCCGATCGTTCTTTATGCCTGCCGATGACTTTGTAGAGCCTGTTGATGTACCCCTTTTTTTAGGCAATCGTCCAGTCCCCTTCCCTAAGTAAATATCAGTATTAAATATATGCTCTGAAAGAAATGGTAAAACCATGATTATGTACGCCGTGTTCAATTCCTCGAGGTTATCGGCCTTTTTGGTTACCTCCCATAAAAGAGAAAAATGATTTCTTGAGAAGGGGAATGCACTGTAGGCCACGAATATTTGTACCCAAAATGGCTTGAACCGGTATTAAGCAAAATGGGGAAGCGGTGTGGTAGAAAGACTGTGGTGGGCATATTTTGATGAAAAGATCGATCGTTCCAAATTCGGTGTTACAGTAAAAAAGAGGATGTGTCGGGAATTATGGGTAACCGGACGTTTTTGAGTGTTACTGCGGAGGCAGCAGATGGACGGTATGAAGATGTCGCTTTTGAGACGAACAATGTTCTTGCACCTTTGTGGTTCAGCTTGGTCAGTCAGGAGCAATATCAGCGTTATCGCGAGTGGCTTTTAACCGCTTGGGATGCGATTGAACCCCATCTGGAGCATGAGGATCTTGAGGTTTTGCCCGAATGGGAGGCATTTGAGAGGGCATTACATTGGCATATTCCATGGGAAGAGGCTGCAGCGCAATTGCGACAGAGCTTGCCGGTTATTTTAGCACGTTTTCCGGCGCTTGGTCCTTATATGTCAGAATGGTTGGAAACGTTATTTACACATGTGCGGTCGCATCCATCTCCGGTAGTTCATTTGGAACTGGCTCAGTATTTTGATTTTTTTACGGACCCCCTTCCGTACTTGGAGCAGATTGAGCATTGTCTCCAGCTATGGTGGCGTCCGGACGAATTATGGTTTGAGCGCTGGCACGATGACATGAATGCGTATCTGTTGGGGGGCGAACATTTACCGAAGAGAGAATGGGAGGGGGAAGACCGGAAAATGGTAGAAGCCACGGTTACGCCGCAGGTACCTTCGTCAAAAAAACATTCCTCGAAACGGTTGGAAGAATTCTATGTCTGGCTACTCGCTGCCGTATCGGCGGCGCTTTTTCTAGGAACATTGCTGTTAACCTCAAGCAAATGGCTGGCCGTACTAGCCTTCCTTCTTCCCGCTATCTGTATCGTGCTGTGGGAGCTGGTTATTCGCCCCAAGAAGATCCCCTCTACCAAGAAAGAAAGTCCGGCTCCACCACCTGTGCCAGCCAAAATTACGTATTACGAAGGTACTTCGCCAATAAAACCTCATGGCATCGAAGCCGTCAATTTGGATAATACCGAATCTTTCACTGTACCTTGGCATCATATTCTGCGTGCTCAAGTTAGCCTGCCGAATCAAATCGTGCTTATACCCCATACTGAATTTGAGAGTTTGTATCCGTCGCCAGCAATGGTTGTTCTTGATGACGAATTGGCGGCTGTACCTATCGCCGCTGCCGTTAATTGTATGGCCAATCTATCCCGGCTGTAGTCATATCAATAATTCTCTGATGACTCTGCCGCGGCAATGGCGCGATCTTTTGTCTATAACGGAAAAAGGAAAGACCGGTGGTCAACAAAAATTCCTTTAGGCTAGCTGTTCCGTATGAAGATTGGCAATATAATTGCGCAGACCTGCAAATGCTATACCGATATTCCCCATCATGGGGACGGGATTCAGCGCGAATAATCCTGTTGGTTAGTAGGTATGATTTGCATGAGGATTACAGATTCTGAGATTATGGTAGTTGAAGAGGTTATTGAGCAATTGAGCGAAATTCATTTTCATAACGTGATGGACCTGTTAGAACATATTTAACGGCAGAAGGAGAGAAACGAATGGGAAATACGGATAAGTTTGAAATGATAGCTAACCTATACGACAACCCCGAAAGAATCGAAATTGCAAAGGTATCATCGGAGGCTATTCGCACCTATTTAGTTGACACTAAAAGTAAGAATGCTATTGATTTTGGTTGTGGAACGGGTCTTGTCGGAATGAACCTGCTAAACGAGTTTCAATCCATGCTGTTTCTGGACACATCGCAAAACATGCTTGATCAAATCAAGCAAAAAATCTCGGGCTTCGATATTCAAAATGCAGATACCTTATGTTTTGATTTTGAGAAGGAAAGTGTATCGGATTTTCATGCTGACTATATTTTTATGGCTCAGGTTCTCCTTCATATTAGTGACGTCGAGTTGGTCTTATCAAGGTTATTTGACGTTCTAAATAAAGGAGGCCATTTACTGATTGTAGATTTTAATAAAAATGAAAACATAGAGTCAGATATCGTTCATAACGGATTTGATCAAGCAGAGCTGGCTAACATCATGACGAAAATAGGGTATAGGGATATTCAATCCCGAACCTTCTATACTGGAAGTAAAATATTCATGGGAAAAGATGCATCTATGTTTATTCTTGATTCTCAAAAGTAAGCTTCAAAGCGGGTGCCGCTGCCCTATTTAGCATCTTCGGAGACGGCCCGAATCTCCCTGCCTTCCATTCGCTTGATAGCGCTATGGGCCGGTCCCCTTCGCAAGCGGGCCAGCATCCCTGCGCCCAAGAGGGCGGTAAGAATAGCTATCATGACCATAGGGCTGTATCGATTCACCTGATATAGAGTGGTGCTTAGAATAGGGGCGATGATGGCGGCGATTCCCTGCATGGCCGCAACCAAACCGGCAACGCCTCCTTGCTGTTCGCTGCTTACAGAAAGAGAAGCGCCTGCCATAAATCCGGTCATCATAAAGCCTGACCCTAATCCAAATACAAAAAACGCCACATAGTAGAATGGAAGGTGAGCTGTAAGAAGGAATAGGAGCATGCTTGCGACGAGAATCAAGGAACCGAGCAGGATCATCGGCCGCGGCTCCCATTTCAGCCATTTGGACTGCACGATTTGGGCTGAGAACATGGCCATGCCCGTAAGCATTAAGCCGAAGGAAACTATCCTTGCCAACTGATCGGAGGGGAGACTCAGCTGATCCTGCAGATAAAACC
This sequence comes from Paenibacillus sp. OAS669, assembly GCF_014873645.1. Lineage (NCBI taxonomy): Bacteria > Bacillati > Bacillota > Bacilli > Caryophanales > Paenibacillaceae > Paenibacillus > Paenibacillus sp. OAS669. Next base: position 291,960 of record NZ_JADBDR010000006.1, on the reverse strand, counting down.
CTCCAATGACTTGAATCGTTACGATCCCTATCATCGTGACTAGCGCCACGATTAAATAATTGCGCAAACCAGGTAGAAATGGGCTGACTTTGGTAGACCCCTTCGCTGTCGCCGGTTTCTTTGCAGGCATCAGCAGCAGAGTGATGAAATAGGCGACTATTGCAATCCCAATCCCAAAATATAAAGGCCACAACAAACCAAATAATGTAAATACACCGGCGATAGCCGGGCCGAGAATAAGCCCAAGCCCATTTGCCGCGCTTATGATCGCCATGCCGGTTCCTCTTTCCTTCCCCTCCGTCACATCTCCCATATAAGCTTGTGAGGAGGAAAGGATTGCCGGGATAAACATCCCGACCAAGCTTCGCGTGACGATCATCAGCAACAGCAGCAGTCCACCGTTAAGCCAGTGGTGGAGACCGCTATAGAAGGTGACCGCCAACAATAAAGTGCTGATGGACATACCAATAAACCCAATCAGGATTACCGGTTTCCGTCCCTTCACATCGCTGATATTCCCCCATACAGGAGCCATAACCGCCATCATAATCGATCCGACGGAAATAAGGATTCCGGAATGGATTTCCGTTAAGCCCAATTCTCGTATAAGCGAGGGGGTAATCGGCGCGATAAGCATAACTCCCAGCATGGCTACGAAAACACTGAAAAAAATGCTTCCCTTCATTTTGTTCATTCTTATACTCCTCTACACAATAGTATTGTTTGAAGAGGAGTATAAGGGATTTGCGGTAGGGACCGCTCCCGCGAAACGGAATCCATTACGGTCAAACGGATTAAAAATATTTTTTTATCTCCGACGGCTTCATACCAAACTTCCGAATGAATTGCTCGGAAAATGCGCTTACGTTGCTGTAGCCTACCATCATCGCAGTGTCAGTGACATTGGCCTCTTGGTTCCGCAGAACCATCATCGCACGCTCGAGACGAACATGTCTCAAATATTCGAATACGGTCATTCCAAAACATGCCTTGAAGCCCGTCTTCAGTTTAAAATCGTTTAACCCGGCCATTTTGGCCAAGGCCAGCAGAGAAGGAGGGTCGGTCATACAAGATTCAAGTATTTCCTTAGCCCTATGCAGTTTTTGGATATCCCCTTTGGACAAGCCGTCCGGTCTGGGCGAAGGCTCGAATAATTGAAGCATATACATGTTCAGTAACTCTAATGCGGATGCTTCCATCAGTAACGGGGATCTATTGGCGTCTTTAAAATCGGAGATTAATTGCTTAGCCAATACCATGCTTCTGGCGTCATTTTTAAAACAATAGCGGCGGAAGGTCTGCCCCTGCAGGAGCCGGTCGAATTCGAAATTCGTATTGGTTGAAGCCGTCAACTCATGAGCCGCATAATCAAATAGAGAAACCGGAATGGCCAGCGATAGGGAAACATACGGTTCTTGTGCCGAGGGATAAAACTGCGCTTGAAAGTCTTGAATCAAAGCAAGCGTACCCCGCCCGACCGGAGTTTCATGATCCTGACCGGACACATTCACCTGCCGCCCCCCGGAAAGAGTAAACTGAAGCTCAACCATACGTCCTCCGGAAGCAAAACAAAAAGGATACGGTTCATGATAACGAATATCGTGATACACGATTTCGATCCCGCTATAAGTAGTGACCTTGCAGGCATTCCCGGCGCCGATTTCCGGTCGCAGATTGTACGTTACTCCATTCTTTTGGCCAAACAACGTTTCATCGAAATATCGCTGATAAATGGACTTCAACGATTCCACCACATTCACCTCTTTACGAAATAGTATACCGCAAGAGCTCCTAAGGATGAATTCCAAGACGGGAAGTACGATCAGGCATTCGGGAAACTACGAGATAAAAGTGGCAGGAAAAATATACAAATGAATTGCTATTTTATTACAATCGAAATATAATGGGGACAAGACTCGTTCGTTTTAACGAACGTCATTTTGCAAAATCAAAAGCCTTATAACGAACGAAGGGGGATACAAAATTCATTTGTTAGCAGCCAGCTTCTTTTTCTCGCTAGCGTTTTGCATGCTATTGACCCCCATCATGAGGATTATCGCGCTTAAGCTGCGCATCGTTGATTATCCAAATACGGAATTGAAAACGCATAAGCGCCCCACTCCCTATTTGGGAGGACTAGCTATTTTTGCCGCTGTAGCAGTCGTACTGATCTTACAGAACGATCATGTGACCTTGATGAATCAGTACGGTAAAATACTTGGCGCGCTGATTATACTGGGACTAGGTCTCGTTGATGACATAAGGCCGTTATCTCCCGTTACGAAGCTTATTGTACAGTTTATTGCTGCTTTCATCGTTGGGTCCAGCGGGATCTCTTTCTCGGTTTTTGATAACGGAATATTGAACCTTGCAGTGACCATCCTTTGGATCATAGGTGTGTCTAACGCCATTAACTTAATCGATATTATGGACGGGCTTGCGGCAGGCATTGTTAGTATTTGTTCCTTATTTTTTGCATTGTTGCTGCAGCTTTCAGGGGATCTATTCAGCAGCGCTTTAATGCTCGCTTTAGCTGGTGCATGCTTAGGCTTTCTGATCTATAATTTTCAGCCCGCAAGAATCTATATGGGCGATACCGGCAGTTTACTGATTGGGTTTTTAGTTGCATGCACGGTGATAGATTGGACGGAGGGTCAGGAGTTTGGCCGGCAGCTGATCGTCCCCGTTTTTATTCTAGGGATCCCCTTATTTGAGCTGATCTTTGTCTCGGTATTGCGAATAAGGGCCGGGAAGTCCCCGCTTCGAGGGAGTCAGGATCATTTTGCGTTGAGGCTTGTCAAGATGGGGCTATCCGTCAGAAAAGCGGTGCTGCTCGCCTATGCGGGTGCCATTATACTGGGTACCATCGCCTTACTCATCCTATCGTTTGATGCCTATGGATTGGCAGCGGCAGCATTCGGATTGGTATGTGCGGCGGCATACAAATTAAGTCAGGTAAACGTAAGCTAATACGGTCCCGAGAAGGTGATGAAATGGCAAAGGTTTTATTTGTTGTTCCGTACGCCAAGTACTATTTGAATTTTAACCGGGATCTTTTGGAATCGTTGGTACGAGACGGGCACAGCGTAACGGCATTGGCACCTGATACCATAGTGGAGGATACGTTGGCTGCCATTGGGGTTAAGTTCGTTCGGGTTCCTATCCGGAATACAGGGTTAAACCCGTTGTATGATCTACGCAGTATTCTTCATTTGGTTCGGATCATAGGAGATGAGGACCCCGATATCATCAGCTGCTACTCTATCAAGCCCGTACTTTACGGCAGCCTGGCGGCCAGACTCGCAAACAAGGGAAGGGTATTTGTCAACATTACCGGATTAGGCTATATGTTCATGGAGCGAACCTGGAAGCAGCGAATGCTGATGCCGATTGTCAAAACCTTATACCGCCAGGCCTTTCGTCATTGTGAAGGGGCTTTTTTTGAAAACGAGGATGATCTTCAACTATTTACTAACATTCACTTCATTCAGCGGGAAAAAGCGACGATAGTGAACGGAGTGGGTGTCAACCTTACTTCATTTAGAAAGCCTTCCGGCAGGACGGGCAAAGCGCCCGTTACCTTTATCCTTATAGCAAGAATAATTAAGGCCAAGGGAATTTACGAATACATCGAAGCTGCGAGGATTTTAAAAAAGAAGTATCCGGATATAGGCATCAAGCTGTTAGGTCCCTTTGATGTTAACCCGACGGCGATCCGTGAGGACCAAATGACCGAATGGATAAATGAGCAGGTGGTTGATTATCTTGGAGAAACCAGGGATGTTCGACCGCATCTAAACAGCTCGGATGTTTTCGTCCTGCCCTCCTATTATCGTGAAGGAACTCCTAAATCTATATTGGAAGCGATGTCAATGGGGATGCCTGTTATTACTACGAATACACCTGGATGCAAGGAAACGGTTATTCCAGAATACAATGGTTTCCTGGTACCGGTTAAGAACGCCGCCGCGCTAGCTGAGGCGATGGAACGATTCATACTAGACCCTGGCTTGATAGAAAGAATGGGAGCATGCAGCCGCGAGATAGCAGAGCAAAAATATGACGTACATAAGGTCAATTCACGAATTAGAAGCGTCATGCAGATCTAGAAGAAAAAAGGGGGAGCATGGTGTCCATATATGTTATCGGAGCGGGCGTAACCGGCTTATCTTTTGCAGCAAGCTTAGGCCATGCGAAGGTCCTGGAAGGAAGTTCCATAATTGGAGGGAAAGCCGCATCGTATGGAATCGATACTCCCGTTGGCAAGTTTACCTTCGATGTAGGTGGCCATTGGTTTCATTATCAAAATGTCCCGGAGGTTTTGCAGCTTTTGGAAGGACTTCCTCTGCAAAGGCACACACGGCAAGCCTTCGTATACCTGGAAGGAAAATGGTTCGACTTTCCGTTACAGCAGAGCTATAAAAAGCATGAAGACAGTCGATTTGTCAATCAGATTAATCGGGAGTTAATCGCCATAAAGGAAAAGGAAGCAGACAGAGGGGGCCTCTTCCATAACTATTTGGACATGCTGCTCCGATCGTACGGACCTACTTTGTTTGAATATTTTTTCAGAGATTATAACAGGAAGATGTTCGGGGTATCGGATCTGGCACAAATCCAAGTAAGCCAATACGAGCAAATCAGAAATGTTCGAACGGACAAGAATACTGCGGGATATAACAGTTATTTTTATTATCCGCAAAGCCCGTTAGGAGCCCAAGCGATTCCGGGACACCTGGCGAACCATGCATGCATTCAGTTCAATTCTCAAGTCCAATCGATTCATCTTCATAACCGAACTATCACCATCAATGAGCAAACGGTTCCTTGGGACATGGTTGTTTCCACGATGCCGCTACCCAAATTGATAAGTATGCTGAACGGTGCAGATAGTCAGATCACAAGCTTGTCCCGGCATTTGCAAGCAAGCAGGGGGTTCATCCTCAATTTAGGAGTAAAGAAGAATCCGCTGCATGCCAACAAAAGCTGGATTTATGTATCGGAGATGAAGTACTGCTGCTACCGCATCGGTTTCTATAGCAATGTTCAACCTAGTATGGCCCCGGAAGGATATAGCTCCATTTATGTAGAGTGCTCCCCTTTGTATTTTAAGGATGAAGAGGAAGCATTAAGCTTATGGCCACGGGTCATTAAGGACCTTATAAGCATTGGGATCATTGAGGATGAACGGGATATTGTGACTATGAAACCAATCTATCTGGAGCACAACTATTGCTTGCCGGACGATCGAATCACATCTAGGCTCCGAGGCTACTTGCAGCAGCATAACATCTACAGCATTGGCAGGTACGGGAGCTGGCATTGGTCCAGCCAACATGAGGATATGAAGCAGGCTATTGATCTAGCTAAGGAATTGAAATTAACGAAGCGCTCCTTTAAAGCTGTCTCTAATTAAAATATTCTGAACGGATTAGCTGCAATCTTGGCCTAAGGCACCGCAGGAGGATTTTTTTACAATTCGTGGGAGCCGATGGTCAAATAAAGGATATGGAATATCCCGCGGCATTCATCCGACCGGAGCAGCGCTTATATGGCGTTTGCTCCGTTTTTTTTCGTGAAGAAATAAGGCTCTGTAGAAAACCTCCTGGTACTAAAGGAACCGCTCTAATCATATTTCTAAAAAAGGAAACAAGAGGAGGGGGGCTACAATAGTTGATAAAAGTTAAGGTTCGTTTGCGGCCCATTGTAAGCAGAATCAATATGCCCACTGTTTTGAAAACCGCTATGCTTCCGGGTGATTCATCCGAAACCTTATTTATTGCGACCCAGGTAGGAGAGGTCTTTTACATACGAGGCGGTGTTATAAGGACGTTGTTAAATATTAGCCCCCGCATCCTAAAACTAGGCGGCTCTGGAGGATATGATGAACGGGGGTTGCTCGGGCTTGCGTTTCATCCCGAATTTTATTATAACGGTCTTTTCTATCTTCATTTTTCAGCAGCGGGAACACAAGGTCCCGGCGCGCTTTCAGGTGAATTTGAATCCTTTAAGCCTAACCCGTGTGATCCCAAAACGTTAAACCTGCAGTGGATACATAGAGAAACGCAATATGATCATATCGATACAGTGGAAGAATGGATATTACAACCGAATGGCCAGCCTCAAAAGCGGCGAACATTACTGAATATAAGAAGACCATTTTTAAACCATAATGGTGTTAATAGCTTGAATTTTTCGCCTGAAACAGGAAGGCTTGTTTTGACAACCGGAGATGGCGGATCCGGCTACGACCCGTTTAATTTAAGCCAGAACGATATGGAAATCGCAGGGAAAATTATTGAAATTGACGTTGCCAAGAATACATTTATGTACAACCCGCCTGTAGTCACACGTTTTGATGAGCTTCCCGTACCTATCCAGGAAACGCTTACGGTAATAGCCAAAGGGGTCCGTAATATTCCGGGCATTTCATTTCAAAGAGTCTATAATCAGTATATCAAATATGTGGGAATCGTCGGGCAGGATCTGGTAGAGTCGATTTTTACATTCGTTCATTATAAACCAATACCGGTTACCCAGCTTGTTCAAGCTTCTGTAATGAATTCTGAACTTGACCAGCAAGGGTTTATTAACTTTGGATGGAGAGGGTGGGAAGGCGCTTTTCCTACTTCGATCATTAGGCGCTGCTCTGGGAATCCGACTGGGGATGAGAAAACCATTGCCTATTACAATGAAACTGTAATGACCTCAGCGAAACGTCTTCAGCCTTTGGTGAGTTATTTTCATCAAGACCCCCGGCCCGACAAATTCGGAGGAACCGCACTAACAGGAGTCCAGCCCTATAGAGGGAACGGAATCCCCGCTTTAACGGGAAGTGTTGTATTTATCGATCTTGCCCGCAGTGAAGGCTCTCGCCCTCCGGTTAGAGGGGTTTTAGCTTATTCCAGGGCACAAACGGACTGTAGACCTAGTGATTTTAGTGTTATTGAAACGGATGATCCGTTCGGTTCTCAGTCAGCTTATTACGTTAGTTTGGGAACGAATCTGGATCAAACCCGACTTTATTTAGGGGTCTATGGGTCTATGAAAGTAGCGGATTTTAACCAGGGCTCCGTTTTTGAAATAGTTCCATAATTCATTCCGTACAAACAAGAAGGCCCCTCTCGAACGAAAGGGGTCTTTGGTATGTCAATGTTTTATCAAGCTTCCTTAGCGGCTTTTATATCGCTGTCGTATTCCAATCCCAGATGGTAGGCGCGTGACAGGAGATTCTCGAAGGTTTCCGGCCTTGAATCCAAGGTGTCGTATAATATCTCGACCTTGCTATTAGAGATTCCGCAGTAATCGGCTATTCCGATGTTGAGATGTCGGGAGAGCATCTTATCGTATTCTCTCTTCTCGAAATGTTCTTTCGGAGCTGCTGCCAGACCAAGCCACAGTACTTTTTTATGATGCAATGTAGTAGAGCCGTACGCAAAACCATTATTCCATACCCGATCGATATATCCTTTGAGCATAGCGGGCAGGTTGAACCACCATATCGGGAAAATAAAGGCGAGCGCGTCATGATGTTTCATTCGTTCCATTTCGGCCTCCACCTCAGGTGAATAGATCTTGTGATCAGATGACCAATCCGGTTCATCCGCTTCCCACATTACGGGATTAAAGCCGCTGCGATGCAAGTCCAGCACCTCCGTCTCATGTCCTGCATCAGTGAGTCCTTGGACGAATCTGCCTGTTACGGAAAAGGTTAAAGAGTTCTCCCGCGGGTGTGATACAACGGTTAAAATTTTCATAAATGGCAACCTCCCTATTTCTCTTTTGACTTCGAATGAAGTACGATAAAATTATCATGTATTCTGAGAAATATAGGAAGTACTTACTTTCTTGTGCCATAAACACTTCAAAGTGACATAGGCACTAAAAAGTAACCGTACATTCTAAGGAACGAGAGGATGGTGATCCCATGGAAGAACAGATAACTCGGTCTTTTAACATCCCTGCAGAAGCGACATTGGAAGTGATCGGGGGGAAGTGGAAATTATTGATTTTATGCCATTTGAACTGCGGACCCGGGCCCAAAAGAACGAGCGAATTAAAAAAAGCTATTCCCGATATAACGCAGAAAATGCTGATTCAACAGCTTCGGGAATTGGAGGAAGACGGTATCATCACGAGAACGGTATATAATCAGGTGCCGCCGAAGGTTGTCTATGAAATGAGTGAGCTTGGAAATTCATTGCAATTCATATTAGACCAACTGGGTGAATGGGGCGAGCAATATATCCGTCGCCGCGAATGGAAGTCTTCCTGTTCCGAATAAGGGAAGCAATATCTCATCTTCAGGACACTCTTGTAGTTTATATTGGATGCAGCCAGCCTCATTCCCATTCAACCTGCTTCCTCTGATTCGGCAAAATACCCGATGAGAAAGTCGCGAAACTTGCGCGCAGCGAGGGATAGGTACCGCTTCTCATACCATACGATTTGGAAATTACGCTGGCAAACGGGGAACTCAATACGGAGCAGGTTCAGAGGGGAGTTCGGGCCGCCGCAATTTCCTACAAGTGCAACGCCTAATCCGGCTCGGACAAGACTAGCGATGGCGGCAGGCTCGTCGACCCGGCAGACGAAGTTAGGTGTAATCCCAGCTTCCTGAAAGAACAAATCGTTCATCCGCTGAAAAGGAAGCCCCTCCTTATACCCGATAAACGAGTCCTCCGCCAGCTCACTCAAACGGATGCTCTTTCTCCCGGCAAAGCGGTGTCCCTGGGGAACAGCCAAATAAACATCTTCCTTCAAAACGGACACGGCGCTTATATCGGGCCGATCGATCGGCAGGGCCGTAAAACACATGTCGACCTCACCTGCTTCCACCAAATGCGTCATTTCTTCCATCGAAGCCTGTGTAATCCGAAAGTTGACTTCCGGATGAAGCGTGAGAAACTCGCCGAGCGCCTCCGATAATCGGTCCAGCGTTGATGTGGCGAGATGAATACTCCCTTGTTCGAGTCCCGCCAGCTCAGACACTTCTTTCCTCCCTTCGTCCAGCAGGGTGAGTGCCTTCTCTACTTTGTCCAGAAATGCCTTGCCGAAGGTATTAAGGCGAATCCTTCCCCCATGTCTATCGAACAAAGGGACCCCAACGCTTTCCTCCAGTCTGGAGATCGTCTTGCTCAGCGCAGGCTGCGCGATGCACAGCTCCTGTGCCGCCTTCGTCATGTGCTCCAATCGAGCCACCGTTCGAAAATACTGCAGCTGCAGCAGCTCCATCCACTTTTCCCTCCCATATACTTGAGTATATAATCCCTATGGTTTGAGATATATTTTTGTTTATTTACAAGTGATTGTAAAATAAAGCATGCAAGGAAAGCAATGTGCCTTTATATAAAAAAAACCATTTTTGGGGAAGCGGACATTATGGACAGGGGAGGATTGTTCTATGAAAGCAGCAGCATTTCGTTCGGTTGGTGGACCAGAGGTTATGGAGGTGATGTCGTTTCCCGATCCGCAGGCTGGCCCGGGGCAGGTCAGGGTTCGGGTGAAGACGGCGGGGGTGCAGCATTATGATTGCGGCGTGCGGAGCGGCTGGACTCCGCAGGGCGTAGCCATTCAACTTCCGCAAATTCCGGGCAATGAGTTTGCAGGCATCATCGATCAAGTAGGGGAGGGTGTAACCGGCTTTCACATCGGCAGCGAGGTGCTGGGCTTTGCGTTATTGAATTGTTATGCTGAATACGTGGTCGTTGTGCAGACCAAATTGTAAGCAAGCCCAGCAGCATGACCTGGGAAGAGGCAGGCGGACTGACTGGCAATGGTCAGGGCGCGTATATCGCTTTGAAAGCCATCGGCGTTGGACCGGGCGATACGGTATTGATCAATGGTGCGGCCGGCTCACTTGGCGCTTTTGCCGTACAGCTTGCGAGAGAGTGGGGGGCGAAGACCATCATCGGCACCGCCAGCGAGCGTAACCATGACTATCTTCGTTCGTTGGGCGCGATTCCAGTGACGTATGAGGAAGAGCTGGTCGAGCGGTTACGGGCGATTGCGCCGGAAGGCGTCGACGCCGCATTCGATACGGCAGGAGGGGAGGGGCTTCGGGCTGCGGTGAACTTAGTGAAGGATAAGAATCGTATATGCACGTTCTTCGCCTATGACCTCGTTGAGGAGCTCGGCCTTCGTGTCGTCCGCGCTGAACGCTCGGCAGCCCGCCTTGCAGAACTGGTAGAGCTGCATTCAAAAGGCAAGCTGCACATCCATATCCGGCAGACGTTCCCGCTCGAACTCGCTGCGGATGCCCACCGGCTGATAGAAACCAGGCACGGCCGCGGTAAGATTATTCTTACCATCGATTAATTTTCGTGGTCACTTATGATGCTCTCCTGCATATCATCTAAAGGGCAAACGCTCTTGTACAAAAATTCACTAATAGGATTTTACATCTATTTCACTACATCCCACCCTTTGTACAGTTTTTGTCTATTTGCATCATTTATGATGGATAAGGTTGATTATTCATTAGGAGGGATGTTATGAACTCGTCTTTCAAAAAGTATGCTGCCGAATTCATTGGAACTATGGTGCTTGTTCTATTCGGTTGCGGCAGCGCTGCTACGGCGGGTGGTGAGCTCGGGTATTTGGGAATCGCATTGGCATTCGGGCTTTCTATTGTGGCGATGGCCTACGTTATCGGTCCGATTTCGGGGTGTCATATCAATCCGGCGGTTTCACTGGCTATGCTTCTTAGCCGTAAACTGACGAGCACCGACTTTATCGGGTATGTTCTTTCACAAATTGCCGGCGCTATTGCGGGCTCCGCCATTCTGTACGCCATTATCGTCTCTGCGGGCATGCCCACGACGGGACTCGGGCAGAACGGTTTCGGCCCCGGCTATGGAATCGGGATTTCGGCGCTGATGGCGGTCGTTGTCGAAATCATTTTAACCTTCGTTTTTATTTATACGATCCTGGGCGTGACCTCCTCGGTGAACAATGGAAACGTAACCGGCCTGGTCATCGGGCTGACGCTCGCTTTCGTCCATATTCTGGGTATTGCCTTAACAGGGACGTCCGTCAACCCTGCAAGAAGCCTGGGTCCGGCACTTCTGCTTGGCGGGCAAGCCTTGTCTCAATTATGGGTGTTCCTTATCGCCCCGCTTGTCGGCTCGGTATTAGCCGTTGCTATTTTCCAGTGGCTGAACAGCGGAACTAAAGGGAAGCAAGCATAAGATTGTCAGTGGGTTAAAGAAGCTATGAAAAAGTGATGGGTATCCCGTTGGGGTACCCCCTTTCGTTTTATGGTGATTTTCAGATAATCTAAGAGGGGAGGCGAAAAAAATGGCTGGAAATGCAGATGAATACCGTCTCATTGCGAGTGAAGAGCTGACGGAGGCCGATGTACCGGAAAAGATGGCGGGCTGGATGGGTATCACTAAGTTCGCGATGACATTCGACGAGTTCGATTCTTTCGAAGAATGCTTCGACGCTGCGGACCGGGTGGAACAAGCGTACGAACGCGCCCCCCAATTCGCCGGTTGTTCGCTATGGGATTTGCGGGCGTTTCTGCTCATGGAAGAAAGGGGCTGCCAGCATCGCGGCGATTGGCCGTCACCGGAGCGGATGGAGCTCATTTACGATGCTATCGAAGCGATACGTGATAAAGTCAGATTATCTTAAATCTGACCGCTCGCCGAAAAGGCCGCCCCAGCAAGGATTAACAATACATTTGGATCATAGATAGATCCTGCGAGCTTCTTCGTCGAAGATTTCGATTATATTCTCATACTCGGCGATATCGATACGGTTTTGCCTCATTATCTTTTGAATAAAGATAGCATCCGTAAAGATTTTATTGATAGCCGATTTGCACCCTGGCGGAGTGTCTTTAAAGTAATCGACCAAGTCATGAATGTCTTCGAATTGAAAATAAAGGATATAAGTGACGTAATTCTGAAGCAGTGTACGGAAGCAGTGATCGTGATAGGGGGTAGAGCGGTTGCTAGAAAGAAAGTCTCTCATGATACCGAACAGCTTTGTTTTATCCTCGGAATGCATCTGCAGGAAAGCATTGACGTCATTGATCAGCTGCAGCACATCCTCTAATCCTTCCTCCGGGGGCATGGTCAGCTTGGGGGATTTGCCTTCTATCGAATGTAACAGCTCCAGAGTAAGCTTCTTGCAAGCATTGATTTCTTGCGGGGCTATGAATAAGCTATCCTTATACTTATCGAAATGATCGCGGTAATAATCGTGATAGGCAGTAAAATAATGCTCCATCCAGATATTGGTTTTCGTATGAACCAGATCATGCCCGAGGAATGAAAAGGAGTAAAGGGTCTCTTCATTAACCGGGTGAGCGTAAAGGTAGAAAAAGAAGAAAAAGTCTCTTAACGAATCCTTCTGCTCCTTATTCAATCTGGTTATGTGCGTCAACTGAGATAGCTGAAAAAAGCAATAGTTCTTCATAAAATCATTCATGGCATTGTACGGATTGATCTTGATAATGGACATCGTCCGGTTAATAGTAAACAGCAGATAATATAAAATCTGTTCATCATATACATCCAGCTGCTTATAAAAAGCCGAGAGCACGGGCTCCCAGTCCGGGTTCGCTGTGTAATTAGGATCCCTCGACTGTAATTCACCCGCCCACTCGCTAAACGACTCCTCCTCATGACCGACAAAGAACAACTCCGCGCTACCGTCTTCGCACAGACTATATTCGAATCCATCTGTCGGAGCAGCAGATGGTAATCCCCGGTTGAATTTGATATTCAGATACTCATTATACAGTGATTGCAGCTTCATCCGTCGGTTCCCCCGTTTCCTTAAGGATGCATTTGTGTTAAATATTTCGTACAGCAAGGCCGTAACGACATTATAGCCCGAGCTTCCGGCAAAAGGAAAGGAGGGGAACATCACGTACCCCTCCTGGATCAGCTCGCTCTCAGCCTCTCTGAGGGGCGAGAAGGAAAGCTTTGATAAGCTTTTCGTGGTCTTCTTCCTTCATATCGCGATCGTCTAGGTTGGCAGCATAATAAATGCCGTTCTGCTCCCATAAGTAATAGCTTTCGGTTATGATTTCCGTCTTGTCGGCATCGCGGTAATATGGTCCGCCGTAAACGTGACGGTCGTCTTTATAGACAGAAACGCTCAGCCCGTTCGCATCCATAGTGCGAACCTGTGTCAACTGCGAACCGTTGATTAGCGGGGATTTGCTTTGATAGACCGTGAGGCTTCCTTTTTTGGGATCGTCTAGTGAAAGATATGAATTTCTAACCGCATTCACGGTGTGACGGAAGGAGTACCCGGTGTTCTGATCTCCTGCCTGAAGCATTACCAAATCCACAAGCTTGAGTTCGTTATTCAAAATAGCGAACGGATATTTCACTTTAAAGCCCAGCAGCTGTTCCGCTTGCTGCAAATCTTGTTCACCATAGATCGGAAATGAATTTCCCTTCCCGTCGTAGCGGACATGCTGGATCTGCTGCGGGTACTGAAACGATTGTAAAATGGTTTCCAGTTCGGTTTGCGAAATCGTTCTCCGATTCCGGGGCAGTCCTTCCTCTAAGGTATGATCTTCGCTGTAAAATCGTATGGCATAGTATATTGTGTCATCTCGCCAGAAAAAGGCCTTTTCGATCTCCGGCTCATGATTCTCGTATTTTTGCACGGTGGTTACCAAAATCCCGCGGATATTGGCATACGTAACCTCATCCTGGATATAGGTTTGCGGTTGTGCCGCCCCCCATGTAGGGCCCGGGATTTTCCTTGTTTCGCTCCCCTGCAGTAATTGAGAGAGGGCCCCGTTCAGTAAGTTTCCCGTAGAGGCGATCACTTCGAATTGCTTCTCGTCCTCTTGACCGTGATTGGATACAAAGTTGATGGTGACTTGATTATCCGTACGATTCACATAGTTCTCATCAACGTAGATACTTGACAATTGATACCCGTCCGGAAGGAAATCGGGAACTTTGAACGAGAAGCCGGCAAATTCATTCGCCCTCTCCAGATTGTTGAACCATTTAGCCCAGTCATTCAATCTCTGAAACTGAAAGGTAGAAGGGCTCCCTTGCTTGGAAGCTATGCCTGAAGCTGCTTCCGCTTCCGCACTTTTGGCGTTCTCCGAAGCATTCGTGAGCATAACGGCGCTTAGGGCTAGAACGAGAATGATAGCGGCCGCGGACAGCTTGTACGTGCCCTTTTTGAATTTGGTGATCATCGTAATTCTCCGTTTCATTTCTTTATGGTTTTCAAAAAAAGGCGAAAGATTGACCTGGGGCGAAGCGCTTCGGGCAAATAACCGCGACAGCATAAGAAGCGTCCTGCCGTAGGATGAGGCTTCCTGCTCGCCCAGCACCTCGAGTACGCCCGCGTCGCATGCGACTTCCCGGTCGGCCTTCATTTTTTTTATGGAGAGCCAGACAAAGGGATTGTACCAGTGAAGCACAGCGGTCCATGTCCATACGAAATGGAACCATAGGTCCCTGCGTTTATAATGGGTCAGCTCATGCAAAAGAATGTGAGTCAGCTGACGGGAATCGGCGATCGTTACGATATCCGCGGGCAAGTAAATTCTCGGCTTCGTCAAGCCGTAGATGCATGGGCTATGGAGGCGATCGGTTTCGTAGATGGGAATCGCTGCAGTGATGCCGAGCTTCTCCTTGCACGCCTCCAGAATGGAGAGAACCTCGTGATTATCGAGCATGCGGGATGCTCTAACTTGTCTATTGAATCTTAGGGTAACGAACAGGTAGTACATATTCAAAGACAAAAGCCCCGCAACCCATACGAGTGAGCCGATCGTAAGCGCCTTATACGGCTCGTATCGCTTGTCTGCATAGGTATCCGTTTGAGGCGACGGCTTTGCTGGGACACTCGGCTGTTCCGTCAGCTTCGGCGCAGGAGCGGGAGTGAAATTGTCTGCTGCAGTGCTCATTAATGCCGGGCTGGCTTCATAGCCAGTTTGTGAAGAAAGGGGATGCTCCTCCGCATTCCCTTTAGGCCCAATCGATAACTCCTGCAAGTCGTGCGGGACCAGATTGAAGACGCTGACAGGACTTTGTGGGGCTATGGGAACAAGCAGCTTGATCAATACAAGAAACCACAGGACATGAAAAATGCGTGGGCTGAGCCGCTTGTACAGCAGCTTCCGAATGACGAGCAGCAGCAATATGATGACAGTGGATGCCAGAGATGCAGTCAACATGAGATAAAATAGGGTTTCGATCATTTTCATGAATATACGTTCTCCTTCCGGCAGCCTCACGGCAGAAGCAGCCAGCGGCTCTTAGCTGCCGTCTCTTTTCTTTTTCTCCAATAGCTGCTGGAGCTGCTCAATTTCACTGTCGGAGAGCTTCTCCTCTTCCAGGAACTTGGCGAACAGTATCCCGACGGCCCCGTTATACATCCGGTCCAGGAAGGAGCGGTTCGCTGCTTTAACATATTCGTCGTATGTAACCATCGGATAATAGAGGTAGTTTCTGCCGGACTTTTCAAACCGGATGGCCTTTTTTTTGTGGAGCCTGTTGAGGAAGGTTTTGATAGTTTGGTCCGACCAATCCATCGAATCCTTCAGCTGGGAGATGATCTCGATAGCCGTCAGAGGCTCCTTCTGCCATAGAAGCTTCATCACTTCACTCTCGGCCTCGGTAATGTGAGGGGGATTGTTCAATAGCTTCACCTTTTTCTGAGGTTATTGTTTACGCGTGTAAACGATGATTAAAGTTTACGTCTGTAAACGTAAAAAGTCAAGGGGCGATTAAAGAGGGATAATTCTACTTTTAGTTGAGGGGGTTCAGCTTCGTCCTCGAGCGGTTGTCCAACATAAGACTGCAAAGTATAAGGATGATATAATTAAAAGATGAAATGAGCGTGAGAGAAGCAAAGGAAATCTTTTTTATTCATCCCGCGAAGAAAGGAAACTATTCTATGTCTGAGCAATCAAATTATCGGCTTGGGCCGGCTTATCTCGAAGAGGTAACCATCGCTGATAAACCGGAGACTTGGGTTGAAGAGGAATGGACAGGCAAGTTGCAGACGAAGGAAGGTCGCACACAGTTTCGCCTTTATTATTACGGAGAACGGATGGACGGGTTGATCGCAACGACTGACTTTGCCCCTCAGCTGATCTTGGCCGAGGACCCGATCACCGAAGAACGGTTCATTCTGTTTGACGGCTGCAAGCATGGCTATAACGCAATGCTATGCGATACTTATTCGAAGGAGCAGCATACCGACCGGTTGCCGCTGCAGCCTTACGTGGATCAGGACGGCGAAGATACTTTCGAGATGTATATTACGGCCTATTACAATGTCGATTGGGATGAAGAATTTTCCGACGATGTTGATATATGTTGAACCTTCATTACATCTCACTTTCTGGTTCAGCAACGCCTAGAGGCTAAAAGCTTAACTAATCGTTCTCGATGACGATACCGCTTAACTTCAGGTTTACTTTGTTCGCGATCGTATCTCCAACGGGGCAAGTTTCTTCCAAGAAAGCTATAAATTGCTCCACCCGTTCTTTGGGAGCATCAGTCTTGATATGGAACGTGTACCGAATATCCGAATAGCCTGGGCGGACATCCGATCGCTTGAAGAATCCGTCTAAATCAAGATCGCCTTCCACTTCTACCCGGAAGTCTTTTAGATTGACATCAAATTTAGGAGCATACACTCTAGCGACGATAGACTGGCAAGCACCCAGTGCGCCGAGTACAACTTCAACGGGATTGGGACCTGTATCCGTACCGCCCAAACTTTTTGGTTCATCGATCGTGAACTCGAACTGTCTTGATTGAACTTTGACTGCAACGCCTTGCTGCAAGTGCGCGGATGCTTTAAATGTCGTAATCGCCATAGTATCTCTCCCCAGCTAATGAATTTAATTCATATAATAACATATAATTCCTATCAGTTAAATAGGGTATTGAGGAAAATCTCATCTTTTTATGTCCAATGCCTCACTCTAAGCAGCCGCCCCAAGCCACAACCCTTGCAGGTAGCAGGGGCAAAGCCTTGGTTTTTTGTGTATTTCTAGGGTTTTGTGGACGGTTTCCCATTTCTTACTGCATTAGGTTGCGATCCATGAAATTTACCGGATTTTAAAGGCTTTTAAATAGTATATAACTATCATATAATAGTAGATATATTAATCTATTATGAAGTGATAAGTAATACAGCAGGATCAGATGATATTTGATCCAGAACTAGGGTGTGACCAGGGTCCCACCCTGACTTGCTGTGCAGGCTGAGGAGCGCCTGCATCTTTTCTTCCAATATTAGCATGTAAGGGACGGTAAAAATGAGCAGCAGACAAACGACAACAGACGTTATCTTAATTGGTGCCGGAATCATGAGTGCGACTTTAGGGTCATTGTTGAAAGAATTAGTACCGGATTGGAAAATTACCGTGTTTGAGAGACTCGCAAGCGCGGGAGAGGAAAGCTCGAACGAATGGAATAACGCAGGAACAGGGCATTCTTCGTTGTGCGAGCTTAACTACACGGTGGAGAAACCGGATGGTTCCGTCGATATCAGCAAAGCGATTAAAGTCAATGAAGAGTTCCAGGTTTCCAAGCAATTTTGGTCTTATCTGGTAAAAAGCAATCTGATTCGGAATCCGCGGGATTTTATCGTGCCCGTACCTCATATGAGCTTTGTCCAAGGGGAAAAAGACGTAACCTTTTTGAAAAAACGGTTTGAAGCCTTGTCCAAAAACCCTCTGTTTGACGGAATGGAATTTTCTGATGATCCGTCCAAGCTGGCCGAATGGATTCCGCTAATGATGAAAGACCGGCAGTTGAACACCCCTATTGCGGCAACAAGAAGTGAAGCCGGAACGGATGTCAACTTTGGTGCTTTAACGCGGTTATTGTTTGATCACCTAAAGAAGAAAAATGTAGACATAAAATACAAGCAACAAGTAGATGATATTAAACGTACGAGCGATGGCTCGTGGGAATTGAAGGTACGGAATCTGGATAGCGGTAATGTCGAACGCCATACGGCCAAATTCGTCTTTATCGGCGGCGGCGGCGGAAGCCTTCATTTGCTGCAAAAATCCGGTATCCCTGAAGGAAAAGGTATAGGGGGCTTCCCGGTAAGCGGACTCTTTATGGTATGCCAGAAGCCGGAAATCGTGGCGCAGCATCGTGCCAAAGTATACGGACAAGCTCCGGTGGGCGCTCCTCCGATGTCTGTTCCGCATTTGGATACCCGGGTTATCGATCGCAAAGAGTCACTGTTATTCGGACCGTTTGCCGGCTTCTCGCCGAAGTTCTTAAAAACCGGTTCAATGATGGATTTGATCACTTCCGTCAAACCGCATAATCTCGTAACGATGATGGCGGCAGGCGTGAAGAACGCTTCCTTGACCACCTACTTGATCAAACAAGTGATGTTATCCAAAGAACAGCGTATGGATGATTTGCGCCAATTTATCCCGAACGCCAAGAGCGAGGATTGGGATTTGCTGATAGCAGGCCAGCGCGTACAAATTATTAAAGATACGGCTGCAGGCAAAGGTACGCTCCAGTTTGGTACAGAAGTCATTAATGCCGCTGACGGCTCGATAGCCGCATTGCTCGGCGCATCTCCTGGCGCTTCCACCGCGGTTTCCGTCATGCTGGAAGTTATCAATAAATGCTTCCCGCAGCATGTTAAAGAGTGGGAGCCTAAAATTAAAGAAATGATTCCTTCATATGGTGTGACCCTATTGAAGAATCCGGAGCTGATTCGCGAAATTCATACCTCAACGTCACGGACGCTGGGTCTGTCCGGCGAACTGCAAACCGTATAGAAATAAATACTAAGCGGCCTTCGTCCTTACTTTATTGGGGATAAGGCCGTTTTTTGATTTGGGTCAAAAAAATGCACCCCCACTGCTGTTCGATACAGCTAACGTTGGGAGTGCATGTTCAAGTTAAAGGATGATTTTATAAACAATCAATTAGGGGTTTTGAATGGAATCCAGGATATTGCCGGAAAAATATAAATATTGGGCTTTGAAGCTCGAGCCATAACGATAAACCCACTGTTCCATTTTTCCGCCATACGCATTGACATTATCCGGTTTTCCCCACGACACCAGGACTTGCTCCCGTGTCATGCCAATGGCCACCTTTTCCCGGCGGATCAAATCTTTGGTCTCGCTGGACCAGTCGAACTCAGCCAGAGGATCTTTGGTGTAGAAGGCCGCGCCCAGAGAGCTAAGAGAGGAAAACTTAAAGTCGATCGATTGATTGCCGTCGCTTAAGGTTGCGTTTAATCCGCTGTAGCTGATTACGGTCAGCTTTTCATATTGATTAAACTTCTGCCCGGCGGGATATGGGAGATCGCGGCTGCTCCACAAGGAATCGCCGTATTTCTTCCAAATGCTTTCGGCGGCGATATCGGTCTGCAGCTGCTCGGCAGCCTTGTTAATTTTGTTATCAACGCCCCAAGAAGTATTCTTGGTCAGGTCTCCCGCCGTAAGATTAATTCGACGGCCTTCTCCCCATGCAACCTGGACGTCCAAATACTCCGGCAAAAAGGTAATCGGCACATACAGGACGGATTGCTCGGAAATAACCGGATATTCCATGCGGTTGGAATGCTGATCCATGCTGCTGCCGAAATAGGTGATCAAATTGCTGTCGGAGCCAATCAACAGGACCCGGTTCGGATGATTGATTCGAAGGACGTCGCCCACCGGCTTAGCCGACATTTTCAAGGTACCGAGAAGCGCCCAAAGCGGCAGATAGACCACATCGTTGCGAACGATCGGCGGGTAGTCGGAAGTAAGGTAATTACCGTTGACATAGATTTTATAGTCGTTCGATAGCAGCTCTACAGGCTTTCCTTGATCCCAAGTCCCCTTATACCACACGTCATTATAAATGGAAGTGCCCTTTACGGCTGTACCTTGCCCTTGCGGAAGCCCATTCACCAGATCTCCGGAATAAACAAAATGATTGCCTTCCCACTCAAAATAAGGATAACCCATTATGTACAGGCTCTTATCCGCGGTTTGAACCGTCGCTTGCTGCTTTTCTCCATTCCATTCCACTTTAGCGCCGAACGCTTCGCTGATGAGACGCAGCGGTACAAAAGTTTTGTCACCCTCTATTCTTGGGGCAACCTCCAGTGTCTTTGCTTGTCCGTTGACTTGAACCTGAGGATCGTCAATTTTCATAAATACCGAGGAGCCTGCTCTGTCCAGAGTAATGGACTTTTGCTCATCATTCCAAGTTAGCTTGGCATTCAGCTCATCCGTAATATCACGGAGCGGAACGAGCATACTGCCGTTAACTAAAATTCCGATGTCCAGGTTTGCTTCCTGTTTGGCGGCCTGCTCATCCGCAAAAACCGGCAAAGACGATGCCGTCAGCATGGCAAACGACATGGTAGTGATGAGAGAACGATGAAGCCATGTTTTCATAAACCAAACCTTCTTTCAACAATGAGATGAATCTATGATGAAACCTCCAAAAATGGGTTTTGGAAGTGGAAAGCCTTCATGGTTTCTTCGCTATGTACGGGGCTCCTGCAAAGTGACGGAATCAGCTTTGAAGCCAAGGACCCATTTCGTGGGTCTGGGTAATATTGTATTGGGTAAATTTTACTATAATCTAGCCATTATAACCCATAACGCCTGCTAAAACATTATAAATGTTCCGATACATGGAAACTATTTGGGGAATTTTGCGAGATTTGTCGAATTTATGCGGATAGAGATTGATTTCTATGGAGCATCTACCTCTGAAACATTAACTTTTCAATTTCTCTTGCACCTTACGTAACGTAAGGTTTTATAATAAAGCTACCGGTAGACAGCTAGCGATCAGGAGTGGAGATGATAGATGAGGAAGCATTGGAAGGTCGGCGAGCTCGCCCGGATGACGGGGCTTACCGTAAGAACGTTACGTTACTACGATCAAATTGGCTTGTTCTCACCGTCAGACCAGACGGATTCCGGTCACAGGCTGTATAGTGAAAAGGATTTGTCGCGCCTGCAGCAAATTTTATCGCTTAAGGAGCTGGGCCTGTCTCTCGAAGAGGTGAAGTCGGCTTTAACGGGCGGGCACCTTAGTCCTCTTGAGATCGTCACCCTGCAGATCACAAGAATTAAGGAGCAGATTCGGCTGCAGCAGAAGCTGTTGGAGCAGCTGGGACACGTATCCAAGCTGATGCAGGGGAATGCGGAATTAACCTTGGAGGATTTCACAGGACTCCTGCAAGCGATGAAAATGCAGTTCGAGAAGCCTGTCCTGGAGCGGCAAAGGAGCTGGGAGCGACACCTGGACCAACTGGAGGAATTCCTTGCCGGGGAGAACGGAACGCCGAAACCTAAGGAGGAAAATCAATGAGCGAACGATTTGTCAAACATGCGACATTTGTTATCGAGAAAACCTATGCTGCCTCGCCTGAACGGGTATATCACGCGTGGTCCAACCCTGCGGCCAAGGCCAAATGGTTCTCCAAGCCGGATATCTTCGATTTTCAGGTTGGAGGACGAGAATACAGCAGCGGCGGACCGCCGGAGGGGCCGGTCTTTACCTTCGACGCCATCTACCAGGAGCTCGTGCCGGAGCAGCGCATTGTATATACGTACACTCTGGATTCGGACGGCAAGCGCTTCTCCGTTTCTACCACAACGGTTGAGCTTATCCAGACAAGTGACGGCACCAAGCTGATTTTTACCGAGCAGGGCGCATTCTTTGATGGTCATGATACGCCAGAGATTCGGGAGCATGGGACGACCATTATGCTGGATGCGCTGGGCAAGGCGTTGGAGGAGGAATGAGGATGCTGGCAGGCAAAAATGAACTCATCACCTCACGAGTGTTCGATGTCCCGCCGGAGCACGTGTTTCGAGCCTGGACAACCCCGGAGCTGTTAGCCCGGTGGTGGGGGCCGGAGGGCTTCACAAATACGTTTCACGAATGGGATCCAAGACCGGGCGGCGATTGGAAATTCACTATGCATGGACCGAACGGCATCGATTATCCTAACTATAACGTCTTTGTTGAGATCGTACCGGCGGAACGGATCGTGCTGGATCATCTGTCGGGACACGAATTTCGAATCACGGCAACGTTCGAGGATCTGGGGGAACGAACCCGGCTTACGTTTCGCCAGCATTTCAAGGTAACAGAAGAATTTGAGGAAGCCAAGTCTTACTGTAAAGAGGCGAATGAACAGAACCTTGACCGGCTGGGTAAGGTGCTGGAGGGGCTGGCCTAGGTTATCGAAAAAACGCACTGTCTATGGACAATGCGTTTTTTTGGCATTATAGCAGCAGGTCATGGATACAGAGATGCATTTGACATTCCGAGATTACGCTTGTAATATTGTTATTGTATTACATATGTAATCAATCTGGTCAGGAGGGTAAAAGCAATGAATGAGATTCCCCAAATTTCGGACGCGGAATGGGAAGTGATGAAGGTGCTCTGGGCTAAGTCGCCAAGTACAGCCAACGAAGTGATTGAAGCTCTGGAAGACCGGACGGATTGGAAGCCAAAGACCATAAGAACGCTGTTGAACAGACTTGTCCATAAAAAAGCCGTCTCTTACTCGCAAGAGAGCAAGGTATACGCTTATTTTCCGTTGGTTTCCGAGGACGAATGCGTGAGGTCGGAAACGGCTTCCTTTCTAAAAAGAATTTACGGCGGGGCCTTCAAGCCTCTTTTGGTAAACTTTTTGAAGGAAGAAAAGCTCTCTCCGCAGGAGATAAAGGAATTGAAGAATATATTGGACGACAAGTCCAAGGGGAACTAAATACTTATGGTTACCGCCTTACGGGCTCTTGCCCTATGGATCGATTAACGAAAGGGTAGGGTGAATGTGAATCGGTTACTAGACTATCTGGTGAATCTCTTCGATTGGATTTGCTCTGTCTCTGTCATGGCCGTTGTGCTGGTAATTCTGATTATTCTCTTCCAGCGCATGCTGCGGCATCGGCTTAAGCCAAGATGGCAATACTTGATGTGGCTGTTGGTCATTGTACGGCTGGCATTGCCATGGGGTCCGGAGAGTGAATTCAGTATTTATAACTGGATCGGCTATCCAGGCTCCGTTTCTTCGGATTCGTCAATGAATGCGGAAGAAGCGGCGTCGAGAACGGATGCATCGGAACCGCCGTCCTCGCCGGTTTACCGGCAAATAGGAGTTATGATATGGCTGCTTGGCGTAGGCTTGTTCGGAATATATACCGTTCAGGTAAACAGAAGATTTGCCCGGAGGATGAGGCAGGGGATGATTCCCGTAACGGATGAAAGGGTGCTGGAGATATTCCGGCAATGCAAGCAAAGGATGTCCGTCCATCAAGCCATTGCTCTTGTTGAATCCAGGCATGTGGGTTCGCCGACCCTTTACGGATTTATTCGGCCTCAATTGATTATGCCTCAGCAGCTTACCGATACTTTGACTGACGATCAACTGAGGCATGTATTCCTGCATGAGCTGGCACACAGCAAACGAAACGACATCAGAGTCAACGGGATCATGCATGCTTTGCTGATCCTTCACTGGTTTAATCCGGTTCTGTGGTACGCCTACCGCCGAATGAGAGAGGACCAGGAAATTGCCAGCGATGCTCTTGCGCTTAGCTTCCTCGCTCCGGATGAGCGTCAGAACTATGGGTATACACTTATCCAATTGCTGGAGAGCTTATCTCAGCCTGTCCGAGTAGCTGGAAATGTCCATCTTATGGGAAATAAAACTCAATTGCAGAGGAGAATCATAATGATCAAGAACTTTAAATCGAATTCATACCGCTGGTCATTCCTTGGCATTGCGACTGTGGTCTTTATAAGCGGATGCACCTTAACCAATCCCAAGGTCAATTCGGGGGCTGCGCAGACTGTGAATTCGCCGGTCTCCATCTCTGAAAAAACACCGACGGAGTCCGGCTCGGACGTGCAAAAGTCGCAGACAGCGGATGATACAACAAAGCAGCAAACTTCTGCAGAGCAGCCATCGACCACTCCGGAAGGCACATCGAAGCAGCAGGAACCTTCCGAACCGAAGCAGGTTCCTTTCGATAATGCTTCCAAAGCGTCATCCCCATCGGGAGGAGTGCCATCATCTTCTAATGATAAGCCGCAGCCGGCACCTGCTGTGAGAGTGCAGGTAGGAGAGCCGAGTGACGCATCAAGAAAGCCGGCGGCAGTAAGCCCGGCGCCAGCAGCTTCCAATGATACGTCCAACCGTCAACCATCGGCTGTGCCGAGTACAGAAGGTGCTGAACCGCGGCCAGTTCCTTCTGCACAAGCCGAACAGTAAGCTGAGGCCGGAGGAAGAGCCTCAGACCTCTTACCAAGTGAAACCGAGCGAATCCTATCGCTTAAAGCTGGACCCGCGTAACCCCCATATAGTTCAAGAAATGCTTACGCATAAAGCATCTTCCAGGGCTGGTGTATCCTTTGGATGACACACAGCCGTTGCTGGAGGTGCTTTTTCGTCGCCCTAATGACGCGCCGCCGGTTTTGAAGTAAGCTGGTAGGGATATACGCATCATGATGGAGGAGGAGCCTATGTACTCATATTATCGTGCACTGGAAAACCGGGTCCGGCAGGCAGCGATCTCTGAGGAAGAATGGAGGCTATTCGTTGAACGGACAAGGGTGCGACATGTGAAGCAAGGAGTCCGTCTTATAGAGTCCGGACAGCATGTACAGCATGCGTATTTTTGCTCGGAAGGCTTGTTCCGGTTATTTTACACTTTGGCTGATGGAAGGGAATATAATGTCGCTTTTACGCTGGAGCAGGACTATGCGACCTCCTACGCGGCTATGGTAACAGGTGAACCGTCGCCTTATACAATCGAGGCTATGGAGGATTCGGTTGTCATTGAAATATCGTATGATGTGATGAATGAGCTTATGGATACTAGCCATAGGTGGGAACGGTTCGTGCGAAAGAGTGTAGAGAGGCTGTACATCCGGAAGGAAGAGCGCGAACGCCAATTATTATATTTGTCTGCAAAGGAACGCTATGATGCGTTTCTTCTCAAGTATCCCGGCTTGGAAAAGCGGATTGCGCAGTATCATATCGCCTCGTACATTGGCATATCTCCCGTCTCGCTAAGCCGCTTGCTTCACAACGAGCCCCATTAACCTATGTTAATGCGGACCATGGCGGGAGCGGGTTACAATAAGGGTATCAATCTACAGTAGCAAAGAGGGATGCGGATATGAGATATGTGTTGATTGTTTTGCTGGAATTTTACCCTTCGTGGCTGGCTTTGCCCCGGGAGGAGCGCAGAAGCCATGCCGGGAAGCTGCAGGAAATTATTCAGACCTACAGCGCTCACGTTAAGGTTCGTTTTTGCGACGCGGAGGCGCTGCCGGGAAAAGATTATACGGATTTCGTTATCTGCGAAACGGACGATATGGCCCAATATCACTATATGTGGGAAGAAATTCGGGACTCGGAGCCGTATACCAAAGGCTATATGAAAATTAAAGATGTCATTATGGGCATGGAGAACGCATTCCAAGCCTATGAATCGGAGATACTCAAGATGGATTAGCATGAGCTGGTCCATCTTGTTTGTCGAGAAGCCTATATAGCTTGAAGCATGCCTGAAGAAGAACCTTGCAAAAGACAATCTATCTTATGGTACAAAATATACAACTAAACGAGGAAAACCCCATGCCTTTTCCAACTCAACTGCAGCGTTACAAACAAGCGATATTATCTCTTCCCAAGGACACGGTACTTACCAAAGGGGAGCTTCTGACAGAGGAATTTCTAGTAGACCGGGATGGGAAGCTGGAAATGTACTATGCACCTCATAATGAATACAGGACTCCTTCGGCCGCAGTGGCCATTGTCGGGCTAACGCCTGGCTGGGCACAAATGCGAATCGCTATTCAAGAGGCTAGAATCGGCTTGGAGGAAGGGCTGCCGGATGCAGAAATATGCAAGAGAGCGAAGGATGCCGCAAGGTTCGCGGGCACTATGCGAAGTGAGCTCATCCGTATGCTGGATGCTCTTGAGCTGCATCATCATTTGCAAATCCCCTCTTGCGAATCCTTGTTCCAAGAGCATCAGGAGCTGCTTCATTCTACTGCTTTGCTGCGCTATCCGGTTTTCACAGATAAGAATAATTATAGCGGCACGCGCCCTGAACTGATGTCCAATGAATTTCTTAGAAATCACGCGCTATCCTCAATACGGGAGGAGATGGACATCATGAATCGTGCGCTCGTAATCCCATTGGGCAAACGGGTAGAGGAGGTGCTGCAGCTCCTCGTGAACGAAGGGAAGCTGAAGGGAGTGCAATGCTTATGGGGATTCCCGCATCCTTCAGGTGCCAACGGGCATAGGCACCAGCAGTTTGCTGAACATCAGGAAGCTATGCGCGGGAAAATAGAGGCTTACTTCTAGCCTAGCTGCTGCGGAACCGGTTATATTCTAATATCGATTCGCTTTCTCTGATCCTCTTTCTGATCCTTCAGCATCTCCTCTTCGCTTAGTCCAAAGCTGCCGTCAGCTTCTTGTTCCTGAGTTAAACCAGGCTCGGAAGAGAGTTTTTCTGTATCTTGTACCCGTTTATCGTTCTCATCCTCTTTGGAGGACAGAGCCTTGCTTTCCTGCAATCCCTCTTCTACCAGCTTGCTGCTCTGTAAAGCTTTTTGATATTCGGGCATCGCGTAGGATAAAGCTCTTTCCATTTTGTTAATATCGGGATGAATGACCTTGGCCGCTTCCTTCTTGTATACAGTGAAGGCGGCGTCGCCTTTCTTCATAGAGTTTGTCGCAGAGATGAGACCTGTCACGACTTTTTCGTTCAAGACCTGGACATCCTCTTCATCGTCTTGGTCATTGGATTGCGCTTCGGAAGCCTTTTGCTGTTCTTCCGTTCTTTTTTTGGCTATTGCATCTGCGATTTGCTTATCCAGCGCCTTGATCTGGTCATCAAGCTCTTTTATCTTATTTTGTTTCATTTCGGTGGACATCTTGCTTTGCTGGACTTGCTTCATCTGATCTTGAAGCTGTGTTTTTTGCTTTTGCAGAGCATTAATCAACGATTGGGTCGAGTTACTATTAGCAGCTGCAGCGGGTTGAGCATACTTCGTTGTACTGTTGGACAATCCGCTTATTTTCATTCGATTGATCCTCCTTTTGTCCTATTGTTATTTAAGTTATCGGCATAAGGTAAGAGAATCGTTAGACGTGCGTTGCTCGATCCATGCAGGCTATCGTATGTAGGATGGGGGCAAGGCTCGCACGGTATAGCGCGAAAATATATGCTCGACCACCATTTTGGTCTATATCTTGGCAAAATGCGTTCTTCTTGGCCCTTCAGCCTTATGTTACAATAGGGTCAACAAGCGTTAGAATGCGCTTCCAACGGTTGAACAAGACAAGGGTGAACGCACAAGAGATGAAGAAACAGCCGAACCGTTATTATGTGAGATGGGTATGGTTATGCTTTATTACCGCCACGCTGCCTGTTGTGCTGCTTGGTTTATTTTCCTATGCCAAATCCTCCGGCGTCGTGCTGGAGAAGACGAAGAAAGAAACGGCGCTCAGTCTGCAGCAAACGCAGATGAACGTGGAACACTCCTTGAAGGTAGCCGATCAGGCGACAACCCACTTTCTGGGCTCCAAAATTATTCAAACCGCGCTCAATGAACCGCTTAGCCCGGATCAATTCCAGCTCTATACCCAGGTGAAAACTGAGCTTAGCAGCCTCCAGCGCCTCGATACCGGGATAGACGATATTCAACTATGGAGTACCGCCGGCAATTGGCTTATTAAAAATGACGGTCTGTATCGGTTGGATGCATGGATTAAAGGAAATGCATCGGCAATGCCGGACCCGGCTGCACCTTCGGTTTGGGCCATTGGCGAGTCAAAAGCGGCAACGGGGGCCCAGGAAGCTAATATGCCGTCCGGCAGTCAAAATGAAAGCGTTGCCCAACCAACCTCTGCAAATCGTTGTCAGACATATGTCAGCCTGCTGAAGAAGCTCCCGCTCACG
Organism: Paenibacillus sp. OAS669; assembly: GCF_014873645.1. Taxonomy (NCBI): domain Bacteria; kingdom Bacillati; phylum Bacillota; class Bacilli; order Caryophanales; family Paenibacillaceae; genus Paenibacillus; species Paenibacillus sp. OAS669. Next base: position 264,020 of record NZ_JADBDR010000006.1, on the reverse strand, counting down.
GCTTATCGGAGCCTCGGAACCGCTATGATTCAAATTCCGGCCTGCAGCATAAGCCAGCTGATTTCGGTGAATGCGGAGCATGAGGCCGTGCTGCTGTTTGATCAGGATGGGCAGTTGTTTGTCCATAAGGGCGTAACCTTGGACGGTTTGGACGAGATGCTTCATCAATCGGTCCGGCAGCTTCCGGGAGATCGTACCGGGCAGTATACCCTGAACATGGACCGCCAATCGTTTGCCGTTACCTACCGCAAATCGGACTATAACGGATGGACCTATGTATCCGTCGTGACGCTCGACCAATTAACCCGATCCTCCCGCGACATCGGGTGGTTTACTTTATCGATTTGCCTTATCCTGCTTTTGCTGTCTATTGCGGCCATTCTATTGTGGACGAAGCGGTTGTACCAGCCGATCGCTCAAATTTACAAGGAAGTGATGTCCCAGATGGGAATGTCCCCCTCCAGGAAGCCGTTGGATGAAATTCAAGTAATAGGAGAGCAGGTTCAGACCTTATTCGATACGAAAAAGCGGCTGGAGAGCAGGCTGGAGGGACAGACCGAGCTGCTGCGCACGTTTTTGATGGTCAAGCTGTTCTTGTTCGGCATGAAGGAAGGCGAGATTGTCGAACGGATGGAGAGCCTTGGGATGCGGCAGAACTTTTCACGATTTTGTGTGCTCGCGCTGCAGATCGGCAGTCTGGAGAATACCCGATTTGCCGAAAAAGATATCGATTTGCTGTTATTTGCCGTCAATAACATGGTCGGTGAGCTCCTTGCCGCAGACCGCAGACTGCATCCCATTGTGCTGGGCAGAACGCAAACGACGGTTCTGACCGGCGGCTCGGAAGCGAAGGAATCGATGATATCCGAGGCTTATGCGGCTGCGAGACTTATACAGCAAACCGCGGCCCGGGTGCTCGACTTGAAGGTTCATATCGGAATCAGTGTTCCGTACCAGCGGCTGCCGGAGCTTCCTCGGGCCTATGAAGAAGCGGTTGAGGCCTCTAAGAGACATGCATTCTTAGGCGATGAAGGCATCGGCTACTTCGGTGATTTAGGCGAAGACCATGTCCTCCATTATTCTTATCCTTTTGCGCTGCAATCGGAGCTGTTTGATGCGGTCAAGCTTGTGGATAGGGAGCGGGCCGGTACGCTCTTACGACAGCTGCTTTACGAAATTAGCCAAAATAACCCCAATATTTACGATATGCAGTTTAATGCCGTGCGCTTGCTGATGAATACACTCGGTCTTGCCAACGGCGTAACGGGTCAAGCGATTCCGATGCAGCGGCAGCAGGCGCTGTTCGACGAATTGTTTCACTTGAACCTAACGGAGTCCGGCGCGGCATGGTTTATGGATCACATCATCGACCCCGTCATGAACGGAATTGAGGGACAGACGGAAGCAAGGCATCTTTCCTTATCCAAACAGATGGTGCAAATGGTCCATGAGGAATTCGATACAGATATTACGATTGATACCTGCGCGGACCGCCTGCACTATAATGCAAGCTATTTGGCAGCTATTTTCCGTAAAAGCATGGAGGTATCGTTCAGCGCTTATTTGGCACAGTACCGCCATCAAATGGCGCTCAAATGGCTTATGGAGACCGACATGCCGATCAAAGAAATCGCCGAGCGGCTGCGCTACAACAATTCTCAGAACTTCATTCGCTCGTTCCGTAAAACAGAGGGCTGCAGCCCGGGGAAATTCCGGGAACTGGGACGCCAGGATAACGGCAAGGCGAGTAGTTCAGCATCGATGGAGGGATAGCCATGTGGAACAAACGGGGGAGCACAACCTTTTGGAAGCTTGGCATGATTTTGATGCTTGCCATCTCTACAACGGGCTGTTCATTGCAGGCATCGCCCAAGGTCGATAGCCAGAAGGCAAGCGGGAACAGAACCGCCAATGCAGATATCAGCTTCATGCTAATACTGAACCAGGATGATCCTCCACAGGATACGATCCTTCGTGGGCTTGAATCCATGACGAATACGAAGCTGGCGATATCCTGGGTGCCGGATACGATTTACTCCGACAAAATGGTGGCTGCCATCGCTACCGGAACGCTTCCTAAGGTGGTGCAGATCAAGGCGGTCGACGTGAAGCAGCCTTCTGTCGTCAACGGAATCCGATCGGGCCAGTTTTGGGAGATCGGCCCTTATTTGAAGGATTATCCGCTGATAAGCAGGTATATCAATCCGACGATTATGAGCAATGCGTCTTTTTTCGGAAAAACCTACGGTATATATTGGGAACGGCCGCAATCGAGGCAGGGAATTCAATTCCGCAAGGATTGGCTGAACCGGCTGGGCCTACAGGAGCCAAGGAGCATCGAGGACTTATATGAGGTGCTTCAGGCCTTCACTTACCGCGATCCGGACGGCAACGGCAAACAGGATACCTATGGCTTGATCGACCGCAATGATCTTGTGTATGGCGCCTTCAAAAACATCGCTTCCTACTTCGGCGCACCTAACAGCTGGGGGCTTGTGGACGGCAAGCTGACCCCGGATTTTATGACACCGGAATATACGGCGGCGATGAAATTTATGAAGAGATTGTATGATGAGAAGCTGATGAACCCCGACTTCACCGTGACGAGCAAGGTGCAGCAGGAGGATCGCTTTATCAAGGGCGAAGCAGGGATGATGATCAGCAATGTGCTGGCTTCCTCCGTGCAATACCGGATTCAACGGGTAACTAAGGACGCCGAGGTCGATATCGTGAACCGGATCAAAGGGCCTCAAGGAGAGCGGATATGGGGAGGAAGCGGCTTCGGCGGTCTGTTCCTGTTCCCCAAATCGAGCATCAAGAACGAGGCGGAGCTTCGCGAGGTCCTCGCCTTTTTCAACAGCCTGTTGTCCGAAGAGGTGAACAATCTGCTCACCTACGGCATAGAGGGACGTCACTACAAGCTTAATGAGGACCGGAAGACGATCAAAATTTTCCCGGATACACAAGCCTTGCGGGAGCAGGAAGTGGAGCCTTACGCGAATGCGCTGCGGACCTTCGATATCCGGTACCTGAAGCTGGAGGAAACCAGCGAAATGCAGGACAAGATTCAGCGCATGATTGACGACAACGCCAAGATGGCGGTTAATGACCCGACGACTGCTTTATTCTCACAGACACAGGCGGAAAAAGGAGCCGAGCTGCAGACGATCATTTCGGACGCGACCTACCAATTTATTTTGGGAAAAATCGATGAGCGCGGATTCGCTGCCGAAGTCGGCAGATGGCGCCAGAGCGGCGGGGATCAAATGATCGACGAGCTGAATAGAGAATATGCTGAAATGAAACCCATAAAGCCCTGAAGGTTAAATGAATACGATTGCTCCTTGAAGGCGCCGAGCCTTTGAGGGGCTTTTTTTCTTGACAAAAGTTTATGAATTTCCAGGCTTCCCGCAAAGTACATGAGTCACTTCAAAGCCACGGTTTCGCTATGTTGGGTCATTTTGTTTCAGTAAGATTGTCGTTTGCAAGGCAATCTGCCTTCGAGAGCATTGTTTTGCAAAAGGGTTAAAACCAGCATATACGTGTAATTCGGGCTCATCTGAATAATCACCCATCTTCAGACAAGATGATTATAGCCGGTGAATGCCTGGAGAGGCATAATGGGGGAGCGGTGGACAAGGCTGTGTCTTTACGCGGAAAGCAGCGGGAGATGAGAGCCGTGCCGCGGGATTCAGATAGGGTAAAGGAGTGAAAGGTCAGGCTATTCGTCAATGTATGCAGCAAGAAAAATGGGCTAAGGAGGTTCGCCAATAACATGAAGAAAGGCAATATCATGATCTGTTTGCGCATCATGCTGTGTTTTATATTGCTGGCGTCGTATATCCCGGTCTTGGGAATACCGGACGTTCAGGCGGCGCCGCTCCCTACGGGCTGGAGCAGCTTGAGCTACAATAGTTCCACGGGGAACACGACCTATGATAAGACGGAAGGTGTGCTTACCGTTACAAGTACTTCATCTGCCGGCATTACGAATCAGAATGCAGCTACGGAGCAGTTTCAATATGCGTATACTCCGGTAAGCGGAGACTTCACCCTGATCGCTAAACTGACCAGCTATCCGTATGTCAGCGGAGCTCAGGCAGGGATTTTGCTTCGCAGTACATTGGATCAAGGCAGCTCATTTGTGTACAGCTACTATTACGGCATGGGAAATAAGTATCAGCCATACGTTACAACGAAAGCGGTTACCGGGGGTTCGGCAAGCAATTCAGGATACAAAGTATCAGGGACTGATATGACGTACGATACGCCTCCAAGCTACATGCGTGTCCGCAAGCAATGGAACGCCGCCTCATCCAGAGCGGATGTCTATTTTGATATCGGCACATCGGATGGGACTACGATCACTTGGACGAATATCAACGGGAAAAATATTACGGATGTGACATCCAACCAATCTATGTATGTCGGCTTTGCTGTAGGGAAAGCGGCTGCCGCATCCTTCGGCAGCATAACGCTTCAAAATGCGTATAATGCCGCTTCAACGACAGCAGTTTCCAGCTTAACGGCGACCATGCCGGTATCCCTGGAAGCCCCGGCCCTTAACGGTACGGCAGGCGATCGTCAAGTGACGCTCAGCTGGGACGCGGTCACGGACGCGGTTTACTATGATGTGGGACGGAGCACCGTTAAAGGCGGACCCTATAGCAAGCTAAACAGCGGTCCGATTCATGGACTCAGCTACACAGATACGGCAGTAACCAATGGACAAACGTATAACTACGTGGTCACAGCTGCCAACGCGGTATCCGCCAGCGTCTATTCCAATGAGGTAGCTCTTACGCCGGCAGCGCTAACTGCAGCAGTACCGGCTGCACCAGCGAATGCTGCGGCAGCCGCAGGGAACCAGCAAGTCACTCTTTCCTGGAGCAGCGTATCCGGAGCAACGTCCTATAACGTGAAGCAAAGCGCAGCGGCCGGAGGGCCCTATACCGTTGTAGCGAATGTAGCTAACGGCACCAGCTTTACTCACACCGGGCTAGCTAACGGTACTGCTTATTATTATGTGATAAGCGCGGTTAATGGCGTCGGTGAAAGCTCCAACTCTAGCGAGGTTTCGGACAAACCAGGTCTCTACTTCATCAATGATAATTTCGAAACCAGCGTATTGGGAGATACTCCTGCAGGCTATGTTTCCATTGCCAATGCAGCAGATGACAAGATCAACAACGTGACTGTCATCAACAACGATCATTTGACCAACAAATATTACTCGCCGACGGAAGCCGCACCGGCCAATAACAAATCGGCGGCGATTAAGGACAATTCGACCAATGTATTATGGATCAACGATAATGCCGATTCGGGCCGCAGAGGGGGCTTTACGAATTCCTTCTCCCCGGTATCCGGCAAAAACGGTCTGACGGCAGAATTAAGCTTCATGGAACCCAAGGTCATCGGGGATTCCTATCCTTTGGAGCTTATCGACAGCTCGGGTAAAACGGTGCTTTCCTTCAGCGTCACGAACCTGAATACATTCGAGACCATTAACTCCAACAATACGGTGAGATGGTATACGCTGAGGTTTGTCGCCGATACCGGAATGAATACGGCCGATGTTTATTTCAACGGAGTGTACAGAGGTAATTACAAATTCAGTACACAGGATACTAACATCGCCAAAATTCAAGCGAGAACAGCGGGTTCCTCCACAGGAAGCCTGTATGTAGACAATGTGAAGGTTTATAAACACACGGCGGTGACCCCACAAAATCTGACTTCAGCAGGAGCCGACCAGAAGGTCGTGCTGAACTGGAACGCAGCAAGCGGCGTGGATTCCTATAATGTCTACCGGAGCACCGTAATCGGGGGACCTTACACTCGTGTAGCGACTCAGGTTACAGCCCCTATGTATACTGATACGGGCCTTCAAAATAAGAAGGATTATTACTATGTCGTTACAGGTGTTAATGCGAACGGCGAGAGCGATCCGTCGAATGAGGCACACGGCTATCCGAACAATGTTCAGCCGCCGGATACCGCACCCGTATTTGGTCCTATCGATATTCGGGACAGTCAAATCACTTTGAATTGGAGCTCCGTCCAAGTTAAAGATGAGGAAGGAAAACCAGTACAGTCCACTTACACACTTCTGCGGAGCACTCATCCGGACGGCCCGTTCATTACCGCAGTGCAGAAGCTTGCCGGAACGACGTATCTAGATAAAAATCTGACGAATGGGACCTCGTACTACTACCAGGTTACAGCAGCCAATATGGGCGGCTCAAGTCCAAGCTCCGCGCTTCTGAAGGCTACACCTTCCGCACCTTTAGCTGCACCGACGCTGGTAAGCGCCGTGCCTGGAAATAACAAGGTCGAGCTCAGCTGGACCTCGGTTACAGACGCAACCTATTACATGGTTCAGAGAAGCACCGTGAACGGAGGACCCTACACAACGGTAGCCCAAGAGGTGAGGGATGCCAGCTTTACCGACACCGGTGTCACTAACGGCACGACCTATTACTATACTGTGGTTGCAAGTCGTCTAGCAGACGATCAATTAGCTCAGGAGAGCATGATCTCCAACCAGCTGAAGGCGGTTCCTTATGCAGCGAAGGCCGGTGCTCCTGCCGCTCCGACAGGGCTTAGAGCGATTGCTGCCGAAGGCAGTGCAAGCCTTTCCTGGGACAAGATGGCCGGGGCGGCCGGGTATACTGTGAAAAGATCAGTAACAAGCGGAGGGCCTTATACAACGCTTGCTACAACGGATCAAACCTCCTACAACGATGCGAGCGTAGTCAACGGCACGACATACTATTACGTAATTACCGCTTCGAATGCTGATGGAGAAGGACCTGTAACGGACGAAATCGCCGTACTGCCTGCAAAGGTGCTTACCGTAGATCAGGCGGCCACAACAAGCAGTGCGAATTTTGGCACGACACTATTCCATACGATTCAAAGTGCTGTGAACTCGATATCTACAACGAATACGGAACGAACCGTCATTCATATTAAAGCAGGAACCTACACCGAGAAGCTTACGATAGATCGGCCCTATGTAAGCCTTGTAGGGGATGGCATGGACCAAACCGTGATCGTTTATGGCGATTATGCCGGAACCTCATCGACAACCGGGAAGCAGGGCCATACGGGCAACACCTTCTTGAGCCAAACGGTGAAGGTAACGGCAGATAACTTTACCGCTGCCCACTTGACCATCGAGAACAGCTCGGGTCCGCGCTCGGCCGTCGCCCAAGCTGTGGCTCTGTCCTTGTACAGCGATAAGGCTTCGTTGGAATCGGTCAAGCTGAAGGGCTATCAGGACACGCTGTATAACGGTCTAAATCCAAGCGGTAAAGGGCGTCATTATTTCCACAACAGCATCATTCAGGGCGATGTCGACTTTATCTTCGGCGAAGCCCCGGCGGTTGTCATGGATAATGTAAAAATGGTCCTCGTCAGCAACTCCGGCGGCGGCGGACATATCACCGCAGGAGCACAAAAGAATGTAACGGATAAAGGCTATGTGTTCTTCAATTCACAAATCGTGGACGATGCCTCTGCCTCCGGTACTTACGATTTAGGGCGAGGCTGGAAGGATTACGCGAGAGTCAGCTTTATCAACACATTGATCGACTCCAGGAAATTTCTAAATGAAGGGTGGGGCGCTTCTTGCGCGGGAAGCTGCATTACGAACTACTTTTCCGAGTATAACAGCTATGGTGTGGGAGCCAACCCGTCCGCCCGTAAAATTTCGACGCAGCTGACAGGACCGGAAGCTAGCTTGACGATCCCGCAAATTTTTACTGATTGGGATCCTTCCATTCCGGTGATTATGCCTAATGTGACTTACCTGCCTACGGTGTCGGTGACAACGTCCAATTTTGACAAAAATACAGCGAATCAAGCAGACATTCATGCGACTCTCCAGCTCAATGGGGATGCTCTTAAGAGTATTACGAATGGCTCTGCAGCTCTAACGGCATCCGATTATTCGGTGAACGGCAATGTAGTGACGTTGAACAAGGCTTATCTGGCAAGTCTGCCCGAAGGAACGACGACACTCAGTTTCAACTTTGGCACGATTTCCGTTCCGGTCACTATTAACGTGATCAATACGGATGCTTCGTCGGATATTGGAAAGCAGGTGCTGGCCGTCAACGACGGGTGGGGTTCCTTCACGACGGGAACGACCGGGGGCTCCAAAGCTTCTGCGGCAAATATTTTCACCGTAACCAAACGCAGCGAGCTCATTAAAGCACTCGGAGGCAATAACAGCTCGAATGCGACGAATTCGACGCCGAAGATCATCTACGTCAAGGGCACCATCGACATGAATGTGGATGACAACGATAATCCGGTAGGTATGGATTATTATAAAGACCCGGCATACGACCTCCAGGCTTATCTGGCAGCATACGATCCGGCGGTTTGGGGAACCCGGGTTCCATCTGGGCCATTAGAGACGGCACGTGCCGTTTCGGAAGCGAACCAGGGGAACAAAATCAAAATCAATGTGGGCTCCAATACGACCATTGTCGGCTTACCGGGCTCCAACGCCAAGATTACAGGCGGTAACCTGATGATTCAGAACGTGGATAATGTCATTATCCGCAACATCGAATTCGAGAACGCGTTCGACTATTTCCCTCAATGGGACCCGACAGATGGAGATGCAGGCAACTGGAACTCCGCGTTTGACAGTATCACCGTGAAGAACGCCCAGCATGTTTGGATTGATCACAATACGTTCAGTGATGGAAATAACCGCGATGATTACAACATCAAATATTTCGGGCGGCAATACCAGCAGCATGACGGTGCATTGGATATTTCTAACTCTTCCGATTTGATTACAGTCTCTTATAACTACTTCCATGATCATGATAAAAACACCCTGGTTGGCGGAAGCGACAGTTATACGGACGATCGCGGCAAAGAGAGGATTACGTTCCACCATAATTTTTATCAAAATGTGACGCAGCGCGCACCGCGTGTGCGGTTCGGGCAAGTGCATCTGTATAACAACTATTATGAAGGTACCTTTAATAACGAGAGCTATCCTTTCCTGTACGCTATAGGCGTAGGATTCGAGTCGCATATCGTTGCGCAAAACAACTATTTTGTGCAGGATGAGGGGACATCAGCCGCTTCGCTGATTCAAGTATCACCTGGCGGGACGGAGTTTACAGATACAGGCTCCATACTCAACGGAGTAGAAGTAAATATAGCGCAAAGTAAAGGCGGATTGAGTCCGGCCAACTGGACACCGACGCTGTTCAATCAAATGGACGCAACCGTGGATGTGCCTGCTATTGTCAAATCACAAGCAGGAGCAGAGCATGCACGGTCAGGCGATAAAGCGCCGGGGACACCGGCTGATCTGACAGCAACAGCGGGTGATGCCCAGGTCAGCCTGCAGTGGAGCAGTGTAACAGGAGCAGCCTCGTACAACGTGAAACGCAGCACGACCAAAGGCGGCGTGTATACGACGATTGCAACGAATGTAACGGGAACCAGTTACACAGATAAAGAGCTGACGAACGGAACGACGTACTATTATGTAGTAAGTGCGGTTAATGCCGGGGGAGAAAGCGCGAATTCGGCGGAAGTGAGTGCAGCGCCGACAGCTCCAGTCACTCCGATAGAGCCACCGGCTTCACCGACAGGACTCGTCGCGACAGCAGCGATCAGCCAGGTCAGCCTGCAGTGGAGCAGTGTAACAGGAGCAGCCTCTTACAACGTGAAACGCAGCACGACCAAAGGCGGCGTGTATACGACGATTGCGACGAATGTAACAGGAACCAGTTACACAGATAAAGAGCTGACGAACGGAACGACGTACTATTACGTAGTAAGTGCGGTTAATGCCGGAGGAGAAAGCGCGAATTCGTCGGAAGTGAGTGCAACGCCGACAGCTCCAGTGACTCCGGTAGAGCCACCAGCCGCACCGACAGGACTCGTCGCGACGGCTGTTGTCAGCCAGGTCAGCCTGCAGTGGAGCAGTGTAACAGGAGCAGCCTCGTACAATGTGAAACGCAGCACGACCAAAGGCGGCGCGTATACGACGATTGCGACGAATGTAACAGGAACCAGTTACACGGATGCCGACTTAACGAATTTTGTGACCTACTACTATGTCGTTTCGGCTGTTAATACAGGAGGGGAAAGCGCCAACTCCTCAGAAGTCAGCGCGACTCCTTATTACTCGCGTGGAGGTTCGGGAAGCAGAGGCGGCTCGTCAACGACAACGCCACCCGTAACCACAGAGTCTGCCCAAGACGGCTCGCTTATGTTGAACCTGCCGTCAGTGAGTGGGAAGACCGCAGATGGAAAAGCGGCGGCAAGAGCCACTCTGGAGGGTGCGGCATTAACTCAAGCATTGGAAATCCTTAAAGGCGCAGCGGGGCAGCGCATCTCCATCGAAGTTAAAGGAAATAACGAGCCTGTCGGCCTATTGGAGCTTCCATCCGCCTCAGTAGCGGAGCTTGTCTCCAAAGCACCGAATGCGGTGATTTCCTTGAAGTACGGAGGAGCTTCGTATGATCTGCCATTGAAAGCCATCGATATCGATGCCCTTGCAAGCAAGCTTGGCGCGGCATCCAAGGATGTCAAAATCGTCATTTCGATTGAAAAGGTCAGCGGTGCAGCTCTATCTGCTATCGAAGCGAAGGCCAAGCAGCAGGGCCTGAATCCTTTGGTACCGGCAGTGGACTTTACCGTAACGGCAGAGGATAACAGCGGCAAAGCAATTCAAATCAGCGATTTTGGAGCTCTGTATGTCACTCGCACCTTAGATCTGACTAAGGCTCCGGATTCGAAGACAACGACTGCCGTGCTGTACAACCCGGCGGCAGGCACGTTCAGCTTCGTACCGGCCCTGTTCACTACGGAAGGCGGGGCATCCAAGGCTGTAATAAGACGTCCGGGCAACAGTATTTATACGGTTGTCGAATACTCCAGAACATTTGACGATATCAAAGGACACTGGGCCCAGGCCGATGTGGAGCTGCTAGCCTCCAAGCTTGTGGTCAATGGAGTGACCGACAGCAGCTTTGCACCACAGCATGAGATTACTCGTGCGGAATTCGCAGCGCTTCTGGTTCGAGTTCTAGGCTTGAACGAGACGGCTGCAACGAAATTCCGGGACGTTAAGGCAAACGACTGGTTTGCAGGAGCTATCGGCGCGGCTAGTCAGGCCGGCTTGGTGGACGGCTTTGAGAACGGAACCTTCCAGCCGGAGGCTGCCATTACGCGTGAACAAATGGCGGTAATGATCACTCGCGCCATGAGCGCAGCCGGGAAAAAGGCGGACGTAAGCCCACAAGGCTTGTCCAAGTTCTCGGATTCCGGCCTGGTTAGCGGCTGGGCTAAGGATGCAGTGGCTCAAGCTGTTAATGCGGGAATTATTAACGGTGTGACCAGCGATACGTTCGTGCCTGGCGCCAAGGCCAGCCGTGCGGAAGCGGCCATCATGCTGAAACGATTGCTGCAGTACGAACAGCTTATGAATGAAGAATGAATGACATAGAGGCAACCTGATGTAATACCGGATGCTCCCCTTTAGGCCGAGAGGTTCAATGACCTGCCGCCTTTAGGGGAGTATTTCTATGATTATTAATTTTCTCATAAACCAAAAATCAGCATGACAGGATATGGTATAATGGCCTCGTTGAGAAAAGCTGACGGACATTGGAGAAGGGGCCGGTGGGTTTATGGAACCGAATGAGCAGCATATCGCAGCGGGGGAGCGCAAAGGGAAGGCGGCTGCTCTGCTGGAAGTACTCGGCGTATCTGCCAAATTGGGGCTCACCTCTTTTGGGGGGCCGATTGCGCATCTCGGTTATTTTCATAACGAATACGTAAGCCGAAGAAAATGGATCGATGAACGAAGCTATGCCGATCTGGTAGCGCTGTGTCAATTCCTCCCCGGACCGGCGAGCAGCCAGGTTGGCATTGGCATCGGCATGATAAGAGCCGGGCTGCTTGGAGGCCTGGTCGCTTGGCTGGGTTTCACCCTTCCGTCGGTTATAGCGCTAGCTGCGTTTGCATTCCTGCTCCAAGGCTATGACGTGGGGGATGCCGGGTGGATTCACGGCTTGAAAATCGTCGCCGTAGCGATCGTTGCCCAAGCTGTTCTGGGCATGGGACAAAAGCTTACCCCGGACCGGGAGCGGATCACCATTGCGGTGATAGCTGCTGTCGTGACATTAGCGTGGCCATCGGCCATCAGCCAAATTATTATCCTTACGGCAGCCGGCCTGATAGGCTTGTGGCTGTATCGAAGGAAGCCGGAGAGCGCGGCACCGCACCTTCCTATTACGATTAGCCGATCTCTGGCGGTGGTCTGTCTAAGCTTGTTTTTCATTCTTCTGGTGGTGCTGCCTCTTGTCAGACCGTGGGGAAGCCTGGAATGGGTCGCCCTGTTCGACAGCTTCTACCGCTCGGGCTCGCTGGTATTTGGCGGAGGCCATGTCGTCTTACCCCTGCTGGAACGGGAGGTTGTTCCTATGGGGTGGGTTAGCGAGCATGATTTCCTTGCAGGCTACGGAGCCGCGCAAGCGGTGCCCGGACCGTTGTTCACCTTTGGAGCCTATCTGGGGGCAATGGCAGGAGGTTTATCTGGAGCAATCGTGGCTACTATCGCCATTTTCCTTCCGGCATTTTTGCTCGTTGTCGGGGCGCTTCCGTTTTGGAACGGGCTAAGAAGCCATCCAGGGGTTCAAGGTGCTTTGGCAGGCATTAATGCGGCTGTAGTGGGGCTGTTATTAGCCGCTTTATACAATCCGCTATGGACTTCTGCCATTATCAAGCCGATGGATTTTGCCTTGGCTGTTGTTTTATTCATCCTGCTGGTCTTTTGGAAGCTGCCTCCATGGGTTATCGTACTGGCCGGTGCCGCGGGCGGCGTGCTGCTGAACTTCATAGGATAGATTCGTATAACGGATAATGGACCATAAGCGGTCCTTATCCGTTTTTAATTTTTACCAGTTGGAGGCAAACTACAGGGGAGACACCCACACTATTTGAAAGAAGTGACCCCCACTATGAAAAAGATCGTTTGCAAAGGGCTGCTGGCCCTCCTTCTGCTGTTTCCGTTATTAATGGGCCTGTCGATAGAAAATGCAGCCAAAGCAGCACCGATCGGTCCGGACTTGCTGAACTCGCTCCGTCAAGGCGGGTACATATTGTATGTCCGGCACGGAGAAGCGAATGTCGGACAAGATCAGCCAGGGCTTGCGTTCAGTGACTGCTCCACCCAAAGGAATTTATCGGAGACAGGGAAGCGGCAGGCTGTTGATTTCGGGAACACGATTCGCCGTTTAAGGATACCTGTGCAGTACCCTGTACTGGCGAGTCCGTTTTGCCGGACCAGAGAGACGGCGCAGCTGGCCTTTGGCACTGACCCTGTTCGAGTCGACCCCTTCTGGATTAACATTTACAATCTGGGCGGACATCTGAGCCTCGCGGAACAAGACCGTATCTTGAATGAAACGGCGGCGGTGTTAGAGAAACAACCCGCTGCCGGGGCCAATCAGGTCATTGTTTCCCACAGCTTCCCTCAAGGTGTCGGGTTGGGGGATATCCCCAACTTGGGGACTGTGATCATAAAACCGTTAGGAACAGGCAGAGGCTATGAGATTGTAGGGAGATACACATTAGATGAATTAATGAATGTGAGGTAATAAATTCGGAATTGATCATTTCTGAGGCATTCTGAAGGGAAGCAGGCCCTTAGGAGTGTCTTTTTTTATTGCCACATGACACAAAATAGTAAAATGGAACTAGATTTGATCCGAAAATATAAGAAAGGCTTTCTTTTGCTACATAGACAATTAAGCTGCTCTACTAAGAGAAGAAAAGGAGAGAGCAAGTATTGAGTTTTTTATTGAAGCTGCTTGGTCTCGATAAGACCGACGCCTCCAAGACTGAGAGGAGCACACACGAAACGGTTGAAGCAAAGAAGAATGGCCCTGCGAATCCTTCTGCAAGCGTATCATCTGCAGCATCCTCCGTTCGTCAGGTTGATAATGAAGTGAAGGAACCCCGCGGCTCTAATGCAGACACCTCTATTCCTGGACATACGGTGCGTTCAAAAGAAAGCATAAAAGCTGATCTAGAAAGGGCAAAGCACCTTCGTTCCAGGCATTTGATTGATGCTATAAAATCCGGGCAGGTCAATGAGTCGGAACGGATCCTGTCGGAGGGGATCGACCCTAACGTGTTTGACGATAGCGGCTATAATCCGTTGATGTATTGCGTTCAAAAAGGTTGGGTCTATTTGGCCAAGCTTTTAATACAAGCGGGAGCTGATCCTTATTTAACGAATGAAGTGGGCATATCGGCAATAAAAATGGCGGAAGACAGCAAGCGTCAGCCGATGCTGGGCTTGTTTTCCACGGTGCAAGCCCCAGTTCCCGAGGATAGGAAATGCACGGCAAGCAGCGGCACCAGCCGTTCCTCGGCGGTCCATCCGGCATATGAAGAGGAAAATGCCTATTTGAAAAAGACCCAATCCACTATTGCCCAAGTCATTCAATCTCATAAACGATCTTCTCACAATGGGTTTGGTGCAGGGGACGCCTACGCAGAATCCATATTGCGCAATCGGTATGCAGGAACGATCAAGAGGCTGGAAGAGGCCTATGACAGTCCGTTTTTTGGACGGTATGACTTTCATTCGGATGCAGGGCAGGGCTCCAAAATCTACATCGGCCGCATGGGGATCGAGAGCTATGTAACGAATTGGGAGGCGCCCGCAGCCAATGTATTTTATAAAAAAGAGCTGGGTCCCGTGACTTGTTCGCTTGGAACCGGTGTTGTCACTCTCATAAGGCAAATGACCATTCATAGCGGTACGCTCGTTCGAATTCATGACAGCAATTGGGTAGAACATCAGAAGCAAGACTATTTTGACCCTATTCTCTATGAGAGGCTGCAGCAAAATACGGGTGACTCCTTAAAGGATATTGTTGAAACGATTCAGCCGGAGCAAAATGAAATCATTCGGGCCGACAAAAAAGTCCCTCTCATCATTCAAGGCTCGGCAGGCAGCGGCAAAACGACTATCGCCATACACCGCCTGGCCTATCTGCTGCGAATGCATCCTCATATGACCCCGCAAAGGGTTATCATTTTTGGGCCTAACAAAATGTTTCTGCAATATATTCAAAACGTTTTACCTGACCTCGGCGTAACGGATGTTCAGCAAACGACTTTCGAGGAATGGGCACTAGACTTATTGAAGCTTAAGGGGCATCCCATACAGTATCGAAGCTTCTATGACTCGATACATCCGACGAATAGGTCCGATAATCAACGGCTGGAGCGGATAGCCAAGCTGAAGGGATCATTTGAATACGGCGGGTGGGTCCTTGCTGGGCTGAAATCCTGGATAGACCGTAAGTTCCGGCCGCCTTGCACCTTCGAGGCCCATACCTCGTTCGGAACATTCCGAATCCCTCAGACGGAGATGTCCAAGTGGTTTCAAGAGGATTACCGGTATTCCCCTTACGCCAAAAGACGAGAACAAATCATAAGGCGTATTGAGAATCGCTACGACTCATTCATGAAAGCGTTAGAAGAAGAAACCGGCGAGCATGCGGCAAGGGACCAATCGTTCACGGAGGCGCTGTCCGAGTTCAAGACATTGTGGAGAGCGGTAACGGCATATGACGTTTATTGCGACATTTTGTCCGGACCGGATGCGGCATATGACTTGGCCCAATTGTTTCAATTGAACGGGGAGGAGGCCTCATTCTTTACCCTCAGAGCCGAAGAAATGGCGGGAAAACGGGAAGTCGAGTTTGACGATCTTGCCGTGCTGCTGCAGATTCATAAAGTGCTGTATGGCGATCCGGCTAAATACCAATATGTTATTGTGGATGAAGCTCAAGATTTCAGTGCTATGCAGATCCGGTGTGTGGAGGAAACGGCGGAAGAGGGTTCATTGATGCTGCTGGGGGATTTGGGGCAAAGCATATTTTCCTTCCGGGGCATAGAGCGGTGGGACGAATTGAAGCTGCAAATCAAGCCGGAGTATTATGAATTAAGTACGAGCTACCGCTCTACGATTCCAATTACCCGGTTGGCCAATCGCATTATAGAGCCTTGGAGCAGGGGGCGGTACACGACCTCACTGCCAGTTTTGAGAAATGGGGAAGAACCCGTCATCCGTAGATTTACAGATGATGCGGGCATTGCAGAAGCTATTTTTTCCTTGAAAGACAAATGGATAGAGCGCAAGAGAGTGAATATTGCTATCATCGCCCGCCATTTGGATACCTTAGTGCGTCTCAGGGAAATAATGCCCCCGAACGCCAGAGGAGAAGTGATATCGGATCCGTCGGCAACGTATGAAGGTGGTATGGTATGGATTCCAACCTATCTGGCCAAAGGGCTGGAATTCGATGCGGTGGTCGTTGTTGACGCTTCGTCCTCTCAATATGAGAGTGAGGATGATCTGGCACAGAGATTCTTGTATGTGGCGGCTACCCGAGCGCTCCATGAACTCTTTCTGTTCTACAAGGGTTCTCCCTATCCGGCCCTCATTTCATGACCAAAAAACCAGTCCAACACTTCGGTGTAACGGACTGGTTTGTTTTTTAGCACAATCGAAGCCAAGGCTCCCCCTCAGAGGGCTCTCTTGCAGCTACTTTTTCAGCAGCAAGTACATAAAATAGGGCGCTCCGATCAAAGCAACCATAATGCCCGCTGGAATCCCATCGGGGTCGACGAACTGCCGCCCGATCGTATCGGCGATTAGGAGCAGCCAGGCGCCCAGCAGGATGGCAAGAGGCATAAATAATTGATGCCTTGGACCAACCAGGGCTTTGGCAATATGAGGGGCCATCAGCCCGACGAAAGCTATTCCCCCTGTAACGGAAACGGCTGAGGCGGCTAAGGCCACGGCGGTTAACAGCAAGACGAGTCGTTCCTTCTGGATCGATACCCCGATTCCTACAGCTACAGGCTCATGGAGAGAAAGCAGATTCAATCGTTGGGCCTTGTACAGTACGAAAGGGATAAGGATAATCAGCCAAGGCAGGAGAGCCCCTATAAAAGGCCAATCCACTCCCCATATACTGCCGGCCAGCCACTTGGATATAAAATCGACTTTGGTGCGCTCGGCCGACGATATCAACACAATCATCAGCCCGGAGAGGGCCATGGAAAATCCGACTCCCGTCAGCACCAATTTGATAGGCTGCAGGCCGGTGTGCCGGTTATACGAAAATACATAAATAAGACAAGCCGTAAGACAAGCCCCGGCAAAAGCGACAAGCGGCAGTAAATAAACGAAGGAGCCGGCCTGTACAGGAAAGAACAAAAAGAAAACAGCAATGGCTGCACCTGCCCCGGAGTTAATGCCTATGATGCCGGGATCGGCCAGGTCGTTCCGGGTAATACCTTGAAGAATGGCACCCGAAAGCGCCAAAGCCATACCGGCTAACAGGGTAATCACTATTCTCGGAAGCCGAACGGAGAAGAACACGAACTCTTCCTTGAAGGTGCCTTGACCAAGCAGGGTCGGGATCAGCCGATGATAAGGCAGCTTGGAATATCCCATGCCCATCCCGATAACGATGGTAATGACGATAAGCGCCAGCAGGATGATCAGAATCAGGCGTTGCTTTTTGATTAGGGCCGGATGGATCATGAGTACGCTTTGCCTCCTTTATGCACGATGAACAGAAAGAACGGCAGGCCCATGATAGCGACTACGGCCGCCACCGGGGTCTCATAAGGCGCATTCATCGTACGGCCAAGCGTATCCGCAAGCAGCATGAAGGAGGCTCCTGCCAATGCGGACATGGGAAGGGTGAACCGATAATCCTTGCCCGCGAACGCACGTACGATATGCGGAATCATGAGGCCGATGAAGGTCATGTTTCCGACCAGGGCGACGGAAGCGCCGGCAAGCAGGATCGTGACGACAAACAGGATGGTCTTCACTCTCCAGGTGTTCTGGCCTAAGCCGACAGCCACTTCTTCACTCAGGCTGAGGATTGTCAGCTGCCGGGATAGTACAATGGCAATGAAAATCCCCGTTACGATAAACGGGACGATGATTTGAAGCTGGCTCCACGAGGTCCCGCTGATGCCTCCGGATGTCCACATGGATACATCCTTGGAGATCTTAAAGGCGAGCCCAATCCCTTCCGCAATGGCGTACAAGAAGGTGGAGACAGCAGCCCCGGCCAAAACGAGGCGAAGGGGGGAGAAGCCGCCTTTTCTCATCGCCCCGATCCCGTACACCATCCCGGAGCCGACAGCTGCTCCGACAAAGCAGGCCGCCATAATAGAAACATAATTAGCCGAAGGCAGGAGTGCCATGGTTGCCGCAAGCGCAGCGTTGGCCCCGGCGGTGAGTCCGAGCAGACCGGGGTCGGCAAGGGGATTGCGCGTCATGCCCTGCATGATCGCACCGGATACGGCCAATGCCGCGCCGACGAACATAGCCGCAATTTCACGGGGCAGGCGAATCTCGCGCAGCAGCGAGAGCTTCTCCCCAGCAGCCTGGGAGGTTAGCGCGAGCCAGACGTCTTTGAGCGTCGTATCGGCTGCGCCGAACACCATAGACACCACGAACATAGCAACCAAGCAGACAGCTCCGGCTATCCATTTGTATACGAAAGCGGAGGGACGTTCAGTCTCTTTCTTCATGAGTGATCACCCTAGAAAGCTTTTGATAATGAAATTGAGCTGGTAATCCAATGTTATAGGATCATTGAAGTAGAATGCTTTGGCATCGGCTTCGAAGACGTGATGGTTCTTAACGGCCGGAATATTTTTATACGTGTCAGTTTGCTGAAAGGCATTGTCGGCCTCATTGTTTTTACTGAAAATCACGTAATCGCCGGCATAAGCGGGCAAGACCTCCACAGACAGCGCATAGTAGCCTGCCTTGAGAGCCGTTTCCTTCACTTTATCCGGCATGTTCAGCTTCATGGTTTGGTACAAAATTTCGGTTCCGCGCCCAAAGTTATCTCCATACACATAGAGCTGCTTGTTAAAATTCTCGATAACGGAGACAGTGGCATTTTCGCCGATCTTGGCTTTGATGTCATTTCCGGCTTTTTCGGCGCGCTGTTTAAAGTCGTCTACCCAAGCCTTGGCTTCCTTCTCCTTATTCAACAGCTTGCCGATCTCCAGAAACTGGGTCAAATAATCGACCTTGCCGTAGGTATAAGTGACCGTTGGCGCGATTTGTTTCAGCTTATCGATGTTTTTGATACTGGACAAGCCGATAATCAGATCGGGATCCAGCTCGATGATTTTTTCCAGATTTTCGTCGGATACTTCCTGAACGTTTTTTAATTTGGCATCGAAGTTCGGGTTCATCTTGGACCAGGAGTCGACACCGACCAGATTGACGCCCAGCGACATCACGCTGCCTGCGAAGGAAGAAAGCACAACAACGCGTTTAGGATCGGCGGGGACCTGAATAGGACCGGACTCCGACTGGTAGGTAATGGTTCCGGATGAAGCGGAGTTCTTGGAGGCAGAGCTCCCGGATGGTTGGGCGGCCGGGCTGCCGCAAGCGCTTATGAAGAGCATCAAGGTCAGAAGCGGGATCAGCATTTTATTCATGGGTGGTTACAATCCTTTCATCAAGTTATAGGTCACGCACATAGGCTTGCCGGTTCGAGGATCTCGTCCGATTTCGGCATCGATCTGAAACACCTGCTGGAGCACCTCATGCCGGATGACTTCCTCGCAGCTTCCTGCTTTGACGATCTGTCCGTCCTTGAGCGCGATGATATAGTCAGCAAAACGGGCCGCTTGGTTCAAATCATGGAGCACCATGACAATCGTACGCTCCTGCTCGGCATTCAGCTTCTGCAAAAGCTCCAGCACCTCAAGCTGATGGGCCATGTCCAAATACGTCGTCGGTTCATCCAAAAAGATGATGTCGGTTTCTTGCGCCAGCGCCATGGCGATCCATACACGCTGCCGCTGACCGCCGGATAAGGCATCGACGGGCCGGTACTTAAATGCCTCGATTCCCGTTGCCTGCAGTGCCCAGTGAATCACTTCCATGTCCTTGGGGGTCAGCCGGCCAAGGCCTTTTTGATACGGGAACCGCCCGTACGATACGAGCTCGCCGACCGTTAAGCCGTTTGCTCCTTCGGGCGTTTGCGGCAAAATGGCCATCTTTTGGGCGAGCATTTTCGTATTTTCTTGTGCGATATTGGCACCATCGAGGATAACAGCACCGGACTGATGGGGGACGATCCGTGTGATGGCTTTGAGCAGCGTAGATTTTCCGCATCCGTTCGAGCCGATGATGGCCGTAATTTGCTTATCCGGAATCTTCACGCTCAGATCTTTCACAATCACGCGCTCACCGTAGCCAATGCTCAAATGGTCTGTGTAGAGGCGTACCATGAAGGACCTCCTTTCTTCGTAGCTTACGAAATTATTATTGATAACGATTATCAATATCACTAATCTAATACGATAAAAGGATTTCCTCTTCTTGTCAACCCGTTCTTGAAAAAGTGTCAAATACCGTGTAAAGTTAATTGATAATGATTATCATTTTTATTTAGGTGGAAGGTGACCAATTTGTACGGTGAGGAATTATTTGACGTAACGGTAATAGGAGGAGGCCCGGCGGGGCTTTATTCCACTTTTTATAGCGGTCTGAGAGAGATGAAGACCAAGCTGATCGAATACCAGCCGCAGCTGGGAGGAAAGGTTCATGTATACCCGGAGAAGATGATCTGGGATATCGGGGGCCTCACACCTATTCCCGGCGCTAAGCTCATAGAACAGCTTGTCCAGCAGGGGCTGACGTTTCAGCCTGAGGTGGTGCTGAATGAAAAGGTGCAGTCGATGACACGCAACGACGATGGGATCTTCGTGCTTCATACCGCGTCCGGACGGAAACATTACTCGAAAACGGTCATTGTCGCCGTAGGAAGCGGTATCCTGAAGCCTACCAGGCTGGAGATCGAAGGAGCGGAGCGGTATGAGGTCAGCAATCTGCACTATACGGTGAAATCCTTGAAGCAGTTTAAGGATAAAACCGTTATTATTTCCGGAGGCGGTAATTCCGCCATTGATTGGGCCAATGAGCTGGAGCCGATTGCCCGGCAAGTGTACCTTACTTACCGCAAGGACGCCTTATCCGGCCATGAGTCCCAAGTAACGCAGCTGAAGAACAGCTCGGTTCACTGCTATTTTCAAACGACCATTACCCGATTAATAGCAGCAGCCGATCATGAATCGATTGAATCGGTTGAGCTGACGCATCATGACACAGGCCAGGTCACGTGCCTGCCCGTCGATGAAGTAGTCATCAATCATGGCTATGAACGGGATACGAATCTGCTCGTAAACAGCGGTCTGAATATCGACATGATAAACAGTGACTATATTGCGGGAAACGCCAGCAGCGAAACCTCGGTACCCGGGCTTTATGCAGCCGGAGATATTTTGATGCATGACGGCAAGCTGCATTTGATAGCCGGCGCCTTTCAAGACGCAGCCAATGCCGTGAACAAGGCCAAGCAATTCATTCAGCCTGATGCCAGCAAGAGCGCTATGGTATCGTCGCATAACGAGGTATTTAAAACCCGCAATCGGGAGCTGGTAAAACAGATGATGGAGTAGCCTGATTTTGGTGGGTGGGAATATATGGTACAATGGAGGATGCAGGAGCGGATAGGTCAGGCTCAGCTGCCGATTTTAGGAGCTCGATTGGTCGTTTGCGACAACATTGGGGCTTAAATATTTTCAAGTTTCGTCTTTTTGGATTAACATTTACAACCTAGCTGATATCTGAGTCCTAGAGAAAAAGAGCGGATCAAAATGCAATGACAACAGTGTTATAAAGGTCCCTACTGAAAAAATCAGGTCATTGTTTCCTATGGTTCTCTCAAGGCTTTGATTCAGGAGATATCCCATACTTACTTAGGTGTGTTGATCATCGAATTACAAATGTTGGGTAGAAGCTATAAGAAAAGAAAATCACATTAGCTGCGCTTATGAATGTAAGTTGAAAGGAAAAACAAAAATAATTAAAGGCACTCTGAAGCATCAAGATGCTTTAAGAGCTTCTTTTTATCGTCAGTCAGTAATTAATATGGTAAAATTGCTATGGTAAATATTATGGGTCGGGAAAAATTGATTTTAGAAAGAAAGGGCATGGGATGGTACAGTATACATTGGAGAAACACATTCGAAACCTCGAATTAATAAATCAAATGAGGATTATTTCCGATCAAGAAGCAACTGAGAGTGAAATGTTTTCTTTTATAAATATTTTAGCAGATTTCATTGAGGAAAATCAGCAATACTCGTGGATAACAAACTTTAATGTGGTAGCTGACATACTAGTTGATGCTATTACTTTTTGTAATAGTTCAAATTATGAGTTGAGTAGTTTTAAAGTATTGTTCAACAAGATTCCATCACTCTTAACAAAGTTAATAGATGATATTGAAAAAAATTATTGTATTAATGTTTATTTTGAAGGAAAGGACAAATATGGAGCAATTAAAACTATTTTAAGCGATAGGATTAATTATTTAGGCGATTTTAGGACAAATATAAACTCCATTGATAGGAATACCCCTGAGTTCAACGTTCTTATTATAAGTGAAGAGACGTCTCGGCCTGATGAAATAGATACTATCTTTGATAAAGTCATAAATTATGATAAATGGATGAATGATCTATATATACTGGCTGAGCATTTATACGAATTAAATTATGATTATCATTACCTTTGTAATGCAATAGATGAAGCAAAAAAGCCATCAACAGAAGCCATTATAGTTGGTTCTTCATATGCCATGTTCGGAGTAGACGAGGCCGCTTTAAATAAAAATTCTGTCAACCTATCCCTACCATCCCAGGATTTGTATTATTCTTTTAAGATTGCTAAGGAAGTTATTAATGCCAACAGAAATGTTAAGGAATGTTACATTGGGACTGGTTACTGGACATTCCATTTTGACCTATCCAAATCATTGAAATCTGAAGTTTCTAGAATTGAGAACGTGTACTACCCTATTTTTAATGATAGTAACCATTATGTCTACTCAGGTAAGAAAAAGTTGCAAGATTTCAATGATTATACCGATAGTTTAATCAAAAAAATTTTTAATATAGAATCCATGTTTCAATGGTTTAGCAAAGTCATTTTTCATGATAATAAGACTTACTTCAATAATAAAATTACTAGACAAAAGTATAGCTTATTGGGAAGTTGTCAATTAGGATCTATTAATGAGGAATCCAAGTTTATTATTGGACAGAAGAGAGCGGAGACTCATAATAAATTAATTAAGTACTCAACGACGAGAGTGGAACATGAGAATACAATGTATGAGTTTTTACTGTATTTAGTTAAAAGAAAGATAGAGCCGATCGTAATTAACTTTCCGACTACTCCTTATTATAACAAATATTTAAACCAGGATTTTATAACAGAGTACTATAGTGTAATAAATAATCTCAAATCCAAACTGACCTTTACCTTTTTAGACTTGAATAATAAAGAATTTACTGAAGAAGACTTCACTGATATGGATCATATGAGTGAACTTGGTGCATGGAAAGTTAGTCATTTACTAAAACATAGATAATCGTTCAATAAGAGGTATTACAGTTTGGTGTGTGGGAATATATGGTACAATATAGGACACAGGCTGGCTCTGATTAGCTGGAGGGGAGAGAGGAAATGAACATTGTCATAGATCAAAGGGGCGACTCCAAGGTCGCCGTAATAGAAAGCTCCGACATCGTAATAGGCGACGTTCAAGATGCTTTGGATTTGATGGCAACGGTAAATTACACCGAGGAATGCCATAAAATCCTGCTGAATAAGGCGAATATAACAGAGGACTTCTTCGAGCTGAGAACGAAGCTTGCGGGAGAAATCCTGCAGAAATATACCAACTATCAAGTCAAGCTGGCCGTAGTCGGAGACTTTGAAGGATATAACAGCAAGAGCCTCAGAGATTTTATTTATGAGTGCAACCATGGCAAGCAGTTCTTTTTTGTAAAAGATAACGAAGCCGGTCTTGAGGCGCTTCATAGCGTCAGGTAACAGGGAATGAAGTGCAGAGGGAATGTATCCAGACAAAAAACAATCGGACCAAGCCCTGGGGCTCGAACCGATTGTTTTTTTGTTTTGGGTTCTAGTACAGCAGGCAGCAGCTTGCCTAGCGTCTTAACCTTTCCCGGCGCAGCAAATAGATGAAGTAGGGTGCGCCGATAACGGCGGTCATGATGCCGACGGGAACTTCGCGCGGGATGATGATAACACGGCCCAGGCAGTCGCCAAGCAGCATGAGGTCTGCGCCCAAGACCGCCGCCAGCGGAAGAAGCCATTGATTGAGGCTTCCGACAAGGCTTCTTGCCATATGGGGAGCCAGAAGTCCGATGAAGCCGATGGCGCCGACAGCCGATACGGAAATACCGGATAGGGCTACCGCCAATAAAAACAGCCAGAAGCGCTCGCGCACAATAGGCAGGCCTAGCGAGACGCTGATTTCGTCGCCAAGCTGAAAGACGTTCAGCTTCCTGAAGCTTCCGTAAGCAAAGGCGAGCAGCACGATCATAGCAGGCAGGAGGTACTGCACCTGGCTCCAGCCGCGTCCCCATAAGCTGCCGGACATCCACAGCAGCGCCATATTGACGTTGGTCGGATTCGTTACGATCAAATATTGAATTCCCGCTTGAAACACGGCTCCGATCGCTACACCCACAAGAGCCAGCGAAGCCGGCGTTAAGGTGAGCTTCCTGCTTAGGGCCAGCAGGATGAGAAAGGCGGCAACCGCCCCGGCAAATGCGGCTAGAGGCAGCACATAAATCGGCGATTGGGGGAACAGGAAAATAACGGCTGCCGCCATGAAGCCTGCGCCTTTCGTAATGCCTATCACATCGGGACTGGCTAATGGATTGCGGACCAGACTTTGCAGAATGCCCCCGGCAACAGCTAGCCCGAATCCAGCCAAAATCGCGACGAGGACACGCGGCAGCCGCAATTCATGAACGATGAAGTAGGAGGAACTGTCCTGATAGAACAAGCCGCTGCCGATATCGGACAACGGAATCGAAACGGCACCCACACTGAACGAAATGACACTTAAGATAACCATCGCCAGGCAAGCCAGAAGGAGAATCAGCGTATTTTTCATTTCCTCGAGCCTCCTTGCCGCCGTGATAAATAAATAAAGAACGGCGCTCCAATGGCGGACGTTACGATGCCTACGGGCGATTCAAACGGAAAAGCAATAAAGCGGCTGAATAAATCCGCATAGACGAGCATCAAGCCGCCGAGCAGTCCGGTCAACGGCACGAGAACGTTCAGGCTCGGGCCCGCCAGCGATCGGGCGATATGAGGAACGATGAGACATATAAAACCGATCGGGCCGCATACGGCGACGGCTGAACCGGCAAATACGATGACCAACAGCATTCCGGTTCCGCGAACGAGCGCAACCCTTTGGCCCAATCCTGATGCAATATCGTCATCAAGCGGCAGCAGGCGGAAGGCAGGCACCATGAAGCCGAGCAGCAGAAGCCCGCCGGCCAAAAAAGGGAGGAGCGCCGCCACCTCATGCCAGCCTGCGCGATTCACCGAGCCGACCAGCCAGAAGATCATGCTCTCTGTAGAGTATTGGTTCAAGATCATAGCCCCTTCAGTCAGGGATGACAGCAGGAAGTGGACGGTGATGCCCGCAAGGGCCATTCGGACCACCTGCTTGTGTCCGATGCCTGCTAACGACCAGACGAGGAGAGCTCCGGCGACAGCTCCCAAGAAGGCAAGCGCCATCGATGCCATCAATCCCAGTCCGGCGGACAGCACCAATCCAAGCACCACCGCTAAAGAAGCTCCGGCATTAATGCCGAATATATGCGGTGAGGCAAGCGGGTTCTTGGTCGTAAGCTGCGTCAATAGGCCCGCGAGGGCGAGCATAATGCCCACCATGCAGGCTGTCAAAGTGCGCGGCAGCCGCAGCGTCTGGATATACAGATGAAGCTTATCATGGCCCCGATAGGTAAGAGCCTCGAATAACGTGCCCCAGGACAGCTGCGCTTGCCCCCACTTGAGGCTCAGCAGCATGCCGCCGATTAACAGGAGTGAGCCCATACAAAAAAGGGAGAGCAGAAACCAAGAGCGGCTCTGCTTCTCCAATTGCGCGGAAGTTTCCATTTTGGTTATTCTCCCAGCTGTTTTAAAATATCTTCGGCGATTTTCTCCGATCCGAGCATGCCCCGGGATAGCGACCAATCACGGCGTTCCACCGTGTACACTTTATTTTTGGCGACAGCATCGATCTTTTTCCATAAAGGATTCGTTTCCCACTGGTTCACGATGGTTACTTTATCCGTTGGCATGAGGAACAACGCTTGCGGGTTGGTCTCGACCAGCTGCTCCAAAGTCAGCTGAGGATAAGCCGTATCGCTTTTTAAAGGATCGGTGAAGCCCAGCATTTTCAACATGGAGCCGGAATAAGAATGGTCGGAATGACCGAAGAAGCCGGTTGGATTGACTACGGCCGGAAGAACGGCCAGGTTAGCATCTTTAATCTTTTTCTTAGCCGCTTCCATTTTGGCTTGGTGCTCTTCGAGACGTTTCTTTCCTTCGGCTTCCTTGCCGACGGCTTTGGATGTAATGATGTAGTTTTTGAGCATTTGTTCGTAATCCGCCTGGAAGTCGTTCAACACAAGAATCGGTGCGATGGCTTTCAGCTGAGGCAGCGCATTCTTATGCTTATTGATATCGACGATAATGAGATCGGGCTTGAGAGAGCTGATCAGCTCAATGTTCGGCTCATAGCGGGAGCCAACGGATGTATAGGATTTTAACTGGTTTTTCACAACATCCATGAATAAGTCCTTATTGCTATCGTCGGCGATTCCTACGGGTTGAACGCTTAACGTTACCAGCATGTCGGTAAAGCTGAAGTCCATAGTCACGATGCGTTCCGGTTTCTTAGGAAGCGTGACCGTTCCCTGGGCGTCTTCGACGGTAATTTTGCCTTCGGCCGGGGCTGCAGAGGGAGAGCTGCCTTGGCCCGCTTGCCTGCTCTGCCCGGAATTGCCTGCGGTTTGACCGCAAGCGGCGAGGCTTATGGCAAGAACCAACGATAAAGTAAAGGTAAAGATGCGGCTAAATCGATGCTGCATGAATGTTCCTCCTGATAATAATAATTATTCTCAATTGATTTTAGCCGCATATAGAGGGTTCGACCATATCTAATTTGAAGATCGAGCATGTTATATTATTAGATTTTATCCAAGCTCTTGAGGTACTCCGTAGGAGAAAGGCCCGTTTCCTGTTTAAAGGTCCGGCTAAAATGGAAATAGTCCATGAAGCCGACGCGCTGGGCGATTTCTTTGGCGGGGAGCTGCGTTTGCTGGAACATTTGCTTCGCTTTTCGAATCCGCAGTCTGCGTAAGTAAAGGCTCATGGTGGTTCCCGTGAGGTTTTTGAACAAAACCGTGTAATGACCTACGCTCATTCCGGCACGTTCCGCCAGCATAGGGAGGGTGAGCTTCAGCATGTAATGCTCGTTTATATAGTTAAGGGATTCTTCCATGCTGACCGCAGAAGACTTGTCCTCCTGGGTCCATTGGGTCTCATATAAATAGATGAACAGGATGCGTTCCAGGAGCAGACGCTTGCGGACCTGCTGCACGAGTTGCTCCTCGTCGGAAGGAGTTTGGAGATCCTCCGTCATCCGGATCATCTCGTCCAGCATATACTTGATTTTTACTTCACTGTAAGTACGAAGCGGGCCATGCAGGGTCCAGGCACTGCTCTCGGGGAAGATGCGATATGAAATGACGAGGTATTCGGCCGATTTGGTTTTGGGAACCTGGATGGTGAAAGGGCTGTACTGCGGGTGGCAGGCGAAGCCTTGAGCAACCATAGCGGGCTCTTGATTGCAGCCTGAGATTAAGAGATGTCCGCGCAGTACGACAAGGATAAGGTGGCGGTCGGGAGGGCTGACGATGGTTTGAGCCGTAGTGAAGGTCTCTACTTGTTCGAACACCGGTATGATGGAAACGAGCTGTTGAAAACTCATCGTGGTCAGTCCCTCTCTTCCTGTCGTAATCCTTTGTTCATCATACAATGAAGGTGAAACGGCAGGCAACAAAAGAAAGGAGGTGCGGCAGACCGGATGGCCCGTCACACCCCCTTGTTTGGCAGGAGCGGTTCTAAAGATTTTGTTTTTCATAAATACGGATGGTAGCGGTCATAGAAATCATGCCTATCGCGAGCGCCAAGACAATAGGCAGCAGCCCCTGAACGATGGCCGGAACCGGAAGCGTCCAACGGAAGCTGATGTCGTTAGCTTGCATATATTTCAACAAAACCGGAACGATAAACGGCACGACGAAAATACTAATCGAGAACATATATCTCGCTTTTTCGAAGCCAAGGCGATACTGCACCGGAATCATGATCGAGAAGACCACTGTTAGAATAAGAAAGCAGTACGCAAATTCGGCCAAGCTTAACATCCCCATTTGCTGCGGAACCAGCCAGGAGGTTACGGTATATAGGATGGAGCAGCCGATAAATAGAAGCAGTAAAAACAAATATTTCGATTGAATGATCGCGGCCCTGCCATAAGGAGTGGCACACAGCAGGGCGGAGCCTTTGTGCTTGAACTCTGACATGGAGACGGAGCTGAACGTCAGGAACAGAATGTACAGCGTGCTTATAAAAAAGGCCAGGAAGCCGCCGGACGCAAGAAATTCCATTTTCATTTTGATAAACACAGGAAGGATAATGGCGGCGATAAACATGAGAATCATATACTTTTTGACGAGAAGGGAGTCTTTCTTCACCAGATTCAGCAGCATAGTCATTACCTCCTTATATAGCCGAGCATGATATCCTCGATGGTGGGCTTCTCCATAAGAACGCCAGCCATATTTTCCAGTACAGCCGGTTTGTTGTGGGTCAAGCCTTCAAAGCCATATGCGGTTTCGCGCAGTGTCAGAAACAGGTCCCGGGTATGCTCGTTAAGCTCTTTCTTGTCTCCTTTGACGAAGCCGTGGGTATCCAGCAGCAGGTCCTTATCCTCGTTAAAGATGATACTGCCTCTATCGATTAGAACCAGCGCATCCGCAATTTTATCAAGGTCGGAGGTAATATGCGTGGAGAAAAAGACGCTCTTGCCGTCCTGCTCCATAAACTCCAACAGGATTTCCATAATCTCGCTTCGTATTAAAGGATCCAGTCCGCTTGTCGGCTCATCCATGATCAGCAGATCCGCGTGGTGGGATAGGGCCAGTGCAATGGCATATTTCATTCGCATCCCTTTGGATAAAGTAGATATTTTCTGGCCGGGATTCAGCCCGAAGCGATCCATGTACTTGTGAAAAGCGGCATTATCCCAGCTAGAGTAGGCGGGCGCAAGAACACTTTTCATTTCTCCCATAGTTAAATCCTCATAGAAATAGCCTTCATCGAACACGATGCCGATCCGGTTTTTTAATTCCCGTCCATGCTTATCCATATCCTTGCCGAATACATGGATTTTCCCGGAATCCTTTAATGCTAATCCCAGAATGGATTTGATGGTTGTCGTTTTGCCGGCGCCGTTAACCCCGATAAAACCGGTGATGCAGCCTTCAGGCAGAGAGAAGCTGACATCGCGCAATTCGAAGGAGCCCCTATTGATGCGTAAGCCTTCGACTTCCAATACCGAACTCATGATTCACTATCTCCTTCCTCGAACAGCAGGTCCATCATTTGGTACAATTCGCTTTTACTGATGCCGAGCGAGCGGGCCGCATTCCATGCTTCGGTGAGCTTTTCTTCAACCATACGCCGCTTGGATTCCCGTAAAAGCTCCAGGTTACCTTGAGCCACATAGGATCCCTTGCCAGCCTTGGTCGTAATAAAGCCTTCCGCTTCCAGCTCGTCATATACTCTACGGGTCGTCAGCACGCTCACGCGCAGGTCATTAGCCAGTGCCCGAATGGAAGGAAGAAGCTCGCCTTCGGTTAATTCTCCGCGCAAAATGGCATCCTTAATTTGTCCTTTTATTTGCTGATAGATCGGGGGATCCGATACGTTTGAAATAATAATTTTCGTAATCCTTCACTCGCTCTCAACTGTGTATATCATACATATACAGAATATACAGATATCACAGGAATGTCAACAACCCGTCATGTTACGAAATCATTCTTTTCTTCCAGCAGCTTCATTAGCCGCGGCTCCGCTTTGTGGGGTGTTTATATCAAAATATCAAATAGGATTTGATAAAAAGAGACAAGGTGTATACAATTAAGACAATGTTTGGAAACGGCGAATGAAAGAGGGATTGATTTGGCTATCATTGATGTTATCAAATTTAATGGCATAGCGAATCGAGATTGGCTGGTTTATCGTTATCCTGGAGATAGCTTTGTGTATGGTTCGCAGCTTATCGTAGGGGAAGGGCAGATGGCGGTTTTTGTAAAGGGAGGAAGGGCACTGGACTTCTTCTCGCCCGGCACTTACACGCTTCGCTCCCAAAACATTCCGCTGCTTCAGTCGTTTATCAACCTCCCCTTTGGCGGCAGAACCCCGTTCTCGGCAGAAGTGTTCTTTATCAATAACACCGCCAAGCTGGACGTGCTATGGGGTACGAGCGACCCGATCAGTCTGATCGATCCTAAATACGGAGTTCGGATAAGAGTTCGGGCCTTCGGTCAAATGGGCATGAGAATTACCAATTTCCGCGTGTTTTTAACGGAGCTGATCGGTGCTGTCGGCGACGCGCAGGTCGTGAAATATGACACGGTGATGGGCTATTTCAAAGGCGTTACGGTCACGAAGGTCAAGACGATGATAGCGGATTTGATTATTAACCAGAAAATATCGGTCATGGAAATAGCGCCGAAGCTGGAGGAACTATCCGAGAAGGTTCATGAGAGCCTCGCCGGGGAATTCGAACGGTTCGGCATCGAAATGATAGACTTCAACCTATCGTCTATTAATTTCCCGGACGAAGATTTTGAGACTATTAACAAGCTGCTGGGCGAAAGAGCGGCCTTCGATATTATGGGAGATTCCCGCTATAACGCGAAGCGTTCATTTGACGTGATGGAGGCCGCGGCAGGCAATGAGATCGGGGGCGGGATGGCTGCCGCCGGTATGAGCTTCGGCTTTGGGGCAGGCAGCGGGCTTATGAGCAGCAGCTTCTCCCAGACATTAGCCCACTCTTCTGTGTACAGCACTTCCTGTCAAGCCTGCGGACATATGAACGAGCCGGGGGATAAGTTTTGCGGCAACTGCGGCGGCAAGTTAAGCAAGGAACAAATCGAATGCTATTCCTGCCATATGCTGATAGATGAGAATGCCAAATTCTGCTCGAATTGCGGAAGCTCAATGCTTTCCAAGCCATGCCCCAGCTGCCAGAAGGTGAATAAACCCGGGACCAAGTTCTGTGCCGAATGCGGCACGAAGCTGGGGGGCTGAATGTGAGCAGGACGGATGTTCGCAGCTACCGCATGCTGCGTTGGCTGGCGGCGGCAGCCTTTGATATTGCAGTTATTTTCGGTGCGATGACCTTGCTCTCTGAGGCGTTCTTGTTGGAACCAGAGAAGCAGGCGATAGCTGGTATGGTTCTGGCAGCGGGGCTGATTGCGGTCAATGGGATTCTCGTGAGGCCGCAGCTGTTTTTTAGAAACAGCAGCTTCCCTTATTGTGTATCGATGATTATGCTGACCGTCGCCTATTTCCTGATCTCCAATCTGATCTCAGTATTGTTTATTTTCGGCAGTATGCTCGGGTATATAGGCTGGGAGCTGTTCCTATTCGCTCTGTATGCGGCTCTCTATGCGATTCTATTGTTTTTTGCCGGACAGGATTCGGATGATAGACTTAGGACCAAGCTCGAGCGGGATGTCAGGCATACGATTCAGGCGCAGCTCAGTACAATTGAAGAAGCCTTGCGGGACAAGGAACCGAATCCTGCCGCCGTCTCTATTTGGAAGGCCTTCCAATTGCTGAAGGAACGCCTCCAGGCTTCAACTCCGTTTGGAAGAATAGCGGGCAGCAGTCAGATCATGGAGCTGGAGCATAGGGTGCAGGTGAATCTGGATTTCCTGCAGCTGCATATGAAATCCAGCCTTCATGAAGGCAACCTGAACGACATTTTAAAGCTGATTGAGGAAACTCATACGCTGCTTAATTATAGGGAAGCATTGAATATCCAATCATAATACAGAGAGGAGCTCAGACCTATGAGCACAAAAAACTGCCCTTCCTGCGGCGCACCGGTTGCATTGAATACGACCGAATGTAAATATTGCGGCGAAGAATTCTCCTTTGCTCCGCCGCCTAACCCGCAAATGCACCAAAATGTTCCTCGTGAAACACAGCAGCCTTTTGTCAACAACAACATTTACGTCAATTCGGCGCCTCCACCACAACAGGTCTGGGTCCGTCCTGCCAAAAGTAAAATCGTTGCAGGGATACTGGCTATTTTACTGGGAGGCTTCGGCATTCATAAATTTTATTTGGGCAGGGTCGGCTGGGGCATCGTGTATTTGCTCTTCTGCTGGACGTATATCCCGACCTTGATCAGCCTGGTTGAAGGCATTATTTACTTTGCCTCAAGCGATGAAAGCTTCAATATGAAATATGGAACCAAAACATTTTAAGAGTAACCGGCGAACGTAAACAAGAAAGACGCCCATTCTTTCATCTGGAAAGGAAGGACGTCTTCTTTTTGTGATTCTCAAGGCATTGATAGCGACTTAAACGAGCCGCAGAACGAAAGCTTATTCTTCTTCATCCCATTTGCGCGAGTATGCTTTCTTGGTGATCCAGAACGTCAAGCCAAGAACGATAACCAAGCAAACAACCGACCAAAAGATGATGACACCCATGACTAACACGATCCTTTATTATATATTGTAGTGCTGGCAGTTCGTATGCCCCGCTATCTGTAATCTGTGCCTAAACTGGTTGTAGGATGGAGACATGGTTGCCTGATTTATGGTATCTATATTGTAACACGCCGTTTCTTCAGTCTGTCCGGGGAATATGGCGATATTATAAAATAAAAGCGCAGGAAAATCCAATCGGATCACATCATAAGCTTTGGACGGAGATATTTTTAGGTGAAGACATGGTTATTAAAGCGCGGGCTGCTATCGACTGGAAGTATTCAAGCGAGTATGCCTGAAGCGGCGTTGACGGAGCTTAAGGATGCTAGGCAATATTGGATAACAAATAACTGCCCTGACCCCCTTGTTTTAGCAAACTAATTTTGGGACAATAATAGGACTGAATTTATAGAGTTGAAAAGAGGATATCATATGAATAAAGAATCCATCTACGGATTGACGCAGGAGCAGCTGATAGCATGGCTGCAAGAGCATGGTCATAAAAAATTCCGCGCGGCGCAGGTGTGGGATTGGCTTTACCGCAAGCGGGTAACCGACTTCGCGGAGATGAGCGACGTTCATCCGGATTGTCTTCAAGTGCTGGCGGAGCATTTCGTCATTTCTACGATGAGTGAGCACACGAGACAGGAATCCGCGGACGGAACGATTAAATTTCTGTTCAAGCTGCGCGACGGCAACTTGATTGAAACGGTACTCATGCGCCATAAGTACGGCTTGTCAGTATGCGTCACGACGCAGGTCGGCTGTAATATCGGATGCAGCTTCTGTGCAAGCGGCTTGCTTGCGAAGAGCCGTGATTTATCAAGCGGCGAAATCGTGGAGCAGATCATGAAGGTTCAGCTGCATCTCGATTCTGCGGGTCAAGGGGAGAAGGTCAGTCATATTGTCGTGATGGGCATCGGAGAGCCGTTCGACAATTACAAGAACATGTCCGACTTCATCCATGTGGTCAAGGACCACAAAGGACTGGCTATCGGGGCAAGACATATTACGGTATCGACCAGCGGTCTGGCCGATAAAATTATCGAATTCGCCGACTCGGATCTGCAGGTGAACCTGGCCATTTCGCTGCATGCGCCTAATGACGAGCTTCGCACCAGAATTATGAAAATCAACCGGGCCATTCCGCTGAACAAGCTTATGCCGGCCATTGATTACTATTTGGAGAAAACGAAGCGGAGAATTACGCTGGAATACATTTTGCTGAAGGACGTCAACGATCGCAAGGAGCATGCTCTTGAGCTGGCAGAGCTGGTCGGTCACCGTCGTCAGCTGGCTAACGTCAACCTGATTCCTTATAATCCGGTCGATGAGCACAGCCAATACCAGCGGAGCGAGCAGGAATCGATAACGGCCTTCTACGATACGTTGAAGAAGCAGGGTATCAGCTGCAGCGTCAGGCTGGAGCACGGAACCGATATCGATGCCGCCTGCGGGCAGCTGAGAAGCAAGCAATTAAAGCAATCGATCGGGTAAGCAAGAAGGAACGACAGGAGAGAGCACATCCATTAGGGGTGTGCTTTTTTGCGGTTGAAGCTCGACGCGAATCCATATGGGTTACGGATAACGTACCACCCTTAACCGAGCTCTATTAAGCCTCGGCAAGGGCATTCTTTTCGCTAAAGCAGCTCCTAGCTCTCGTGACGGATCACGAATTCGTCCCATTTTACCCCATCCGCATCAAAGGCTTGATAGGTTAATGAAGACCCCTCGATCGTAATGCCGGCAAACATCGGCTTCTGATTCTGGAAATGGACCTTATGGTAGAACAGATCCTTTTTCTTTTCATTGAACTTGGCGCCGGCAGCATTGGTGACCACGTATACGGTCCCTTCATGATTAACTATCGGCCCGTCTCCGTTCCCCGTTATTTTACCGCCGCGCAGGGGATACGATCGGGAATATTCGTGATTATGCCCCTGCAGGACAAGATCGACCTGGAATTCATCAAACAGCTCGCTCCACTTCTCCACCTTCTTATACGAATTTCCTCCGTAGACCCCTCTGTGCATGGCGACAATCTTCCATGGCTTATCGGTACGGGCCAGATCGCTCCGGAGCCATTCGGTCTGTCCGTTGATATTGGATTCCGTATTTAATACGACGATGTGGGCGCTGCCGTAATCAAACGAGTAATTGGTACCGGGAATGGAACCTTTCGCCCCGTTGGCGGGCAGCTGGAAATGGGCCAAATATCGGTCCGCATTGCCGTTCATTTCGTCGTGGTTACCCGTGACCGGCATCAGAGGAATTTGCTTCAGCCAGCTGCGGGTCTTGCCAAAGAAGGAATCCCAGCCGGTTTCCTCCTCGGGATCCTCCGTCAAATCGCCATTATGAACGATGAATCCGGCATGGGGATAGATCTTGAAGGCTTGGTCCAGCGTCCTGCCCCATTGCTCGAAATCCTTCTCCGTCTTCCCTTGGGAATCCGTAACGTTAATGAACGTGAATCCGTTCGTTCCCTCCGGCTCCGTCCTAAACGAGGAGAGCTCGCTCCAACCCGTACCTTGGCCGCTGCCAACTCGATAGGAATAAACCGTACCCGGCTCCAGTCCGGTGATTTCCACTGTATGAACCGCCTGAGACTTCTTTTTCTCCATCTGGATGACAGCCGTGGACCCTGTGAGCGTCTGGACGTTATCTCCTGTAAACTGTGAGCCTTTGACCCATTGAATGACGGCTGCATCCTCTGGATTTTCCGTGAACCAGGTGAATGCCCGGGTCGTACGGGGGTCTCCATGAAACGTAGTTGCTATCGATTTAGGGGTGCTGGACGCGTGGACCGGGCCCTGCTTTTGTGATTCCAGCCATAGAGCGGCTCCGACGACAACTACAGCCAATGCGATGAGCCAAGCGGCGCTTTGATATCGGATCATCATGGGGGCACTCCTTTCCTGCCATATCAGACTAGTGTAGCTCTATTGTAAAGGAATTGTAAACTTTCAGTTACCGCTCAGTTGCCGCTAAGCGTGAGTTCAGTTAGGGACGATACAATACTTTCTGTAATGAAGAGACAGCTGGATGGGAAATGGAAAAACCAGATACAGGGTGGATCTGATATAGAAAGAGGTGTGACATGAACAAGAGCTTGAAATACCGGCATGAACTCAAATTTTTCATTAACCAGCATCAATTTTACATTATCCGCCAAAGACTCAAAAGCTTGATGAGCCCCGACAGCAATGTCGGCTCTTCAGGGGAATATCACATTCGGAGCCTATATTTTGATGATATGAGCAATAAAGCGCTTCATGAGAAGCTGGGCGGAATCAGGGACCGGGTTAAGTACCGGATTCGCATTTATAACGTGCAGGACGATGTGATTCATTTTGAGAAAAAAATCAAATTCAACGATTACATTGCAAAAATGAAGGAGCCGTTGACCCGGGAGATGTACGAGCAGATTGCAGCCGGACAATTCGAGGTGCTGAACAATCCGGAGAAGCCACTGCTGATGGAGCTTTATCATGAAATGAACCATCATCTGCTGCGGCCCAAGGTCATCGTCGACTATGTGCGGGAGCCTTATGTATGCCATAACGGAAACGTTCGGATTACGTTCGACAAGGAGCTAAGGACCGGGCTGCACTCGACGGATCTGTTCAGCAAGCAGCTTAAGCCCGTCCGGGCTATCGACGAGAATCTGATCATTCTGGAGGTCAAGTACGATGAGTACATTCCGGATTACATTAAGTTTGCTCTGCAGCTTGAAGGACTGAACAGGCAATCGGCATCCAAATACGTGATCTGCAGAAAATTTCTGAAATACAACACTTGGGAGGATTATTGATCTATGGATACAAACACAACGACAACGAATTTTACGGATTTACTAAAAAAATCGGTCGTCAGCAATTTTGTTTCGGATATGAACCTGTCGAAAATCCTGCTGTCGCTGGCCGTCGCCTTTTTCATCGGCTTCTTTATTTACTTATTGTACAAACGGGTGTTCAGCGGCGTCCTGTATTCCAAAAGCTTCAACATCTCGTTGATCGGCATGTCTATGGTTACGGCGATGGTCATTATTGCGGTTAACTCGAACCTTGTGCTGTCGCTCGGTATGGTGGGCGCGCTGTCTATCGTTCGTTTCAGAACGCCGATTAAAGATCCGACGGACCTGATCTTTCTGTTCTGGGCTGCCGCTGCAGGGATCGTGTCCGGTGCAGGCTTCTACACGTTAGCTATCGTAGGCTCTGTCATTATCGGCTTGGTGATGTTCTTCTTTATCCAAAAGTCGTCCTTCGAAACACCGTATCTGTTAGTGGTCAATTGTGAGGGAGATGCTGCGGAACAAGAGGTCCAATCCATGGTCAGCCGCATGGTAAAAAGGTACAACGTGAAGCAAAAAACGGTGACTCACGGCAATATCGAAACGACCCTGGAAATTCGGCTTCGCGATAGCGAAGGGGCCTTTGTCAATCAAATTAACGAGCTTCAAGGCGTGAAAAATGCGGTGCTCATCAGCTACAGCGGTGATTATGTGTCCTAAGAATGGAGGTGTCAGGAATGAAAGCGAAAGCAATAACGCTTCTTCTATGCATCTGCCTGATCTTGGGATTAACCGGATGTGGAGTGACGGGCGGCAGCGGCATGGCCGGAACCGGCGGTGCTGCGGCGACAAACGGCGTCAGCTCAAGCAAGTCGGATAAGGAGAAGAGCATAGATGAGAACGTATTTCCGAAGGATAAAGTTATTGATGTAAAGATTACGCTTGACCCAAATGATTTCCAGGATATGCTGGACAATGCCAGCGCGGAGGAGTTCAAGACTGCGTCGGTGGATTATAACGGCAAGCATATAGATCATGTGGCCGTCCGGACTAAAGGAAACCTCAGTCTGCGCAGCGTCGTCAATTCAGATTCGGACCGGTACAGCTTCAAAATCGCGTTTGACGAATACATTTCAAGTCAAAGCTTGGAGGGTATTACCAAAATCAATCTGAACAATAATTACAGCGATCCCACCTATATGCGGGAGTTTCTAGCCTATGAGCTGGCCGAGCAGATGGGCCTGCCGACACCTAAATATTCCCATGTCAACTTGTACGTCAATAACGAGCTGAAAGGCTTGTACCTGGCTGTAGAGCAGCTCGGGGAGTCCTATCTCGAACGGAATTTCGGCAGCTCCAACGGAGCTTTGTACAAAGCGAACGGCGGCAACGGCAGCGAATTGAATTGGCTGGAAAAGGCGAGCGCCTATACGGGACTCGATCTGAAGTCGGGCTCTACAAAAGGAGAAGAGCTTCTGGCCATGGTCAATGAGCTGAACAATGGAACCGATTATGAAAAGGTGCTGGACGTTGAGGAGGCCCTGAAATTTATCGCTCTTAATATGGCTACCGCTAATATGGACAGCTATTTGGGAGGCAATAAGCATAATTATTATTTGTATGAAAATAAAGGGACATTCTCTATACTGCCCTGGGATTACAATATGGCGTTCGGTGGCCTTGGTGGAACGGGGATTCTGATGGATGAGCCAACCCAAGGGGCTGTAGCGGACCGGCCTTTGGTCGACAAGCTGTTGAAGGTTGATAAGTATAAGGAGCAGTACCACCAGATCGTCCAAGAGATGGTGCAAGGATACTTATCCGAGGATAAGTTTGCCGCGCGTGTCCAGGAGCTGGCCGATCTGATCTCGGATGGTGTGGCCAAGGACCCGACGGCCTTCTATACCTACGACCAATACCAGCAGGGAATCACCCAGCTCAAATCGTTTAATTCGCAAATGGTTGCCAGCCTGACGAAGCAGCTGGACGGTACAAGTCCTTCTTCCGGCGACGGTTCAGGAAACGGCGGCGGCATGGGCGGTGGTATGCCCGGCATGGGCGCCGGCAATAACAACGGAAAAAAAGGCCAGCAAGTGCAGGCCCAAGCGGCCGCCGTCAACGGGCAAGTCCAGCAGAACGGCCAAGGAGGCCAGCAGGTGCAGAATGGCCAAGGGGGCCAGCAGGTGCAGAACGGCCAAGGAGGCCAGCAGATGCAGAACGGCCAAGGAGGCCAGCAGGCGCAGAACGGCCAGGGGGGCCAGCAGATGCAGAACGGCCCCGGAGGCCGTCAGGGTGGCCCTGGAGGGGGCTTTGGAGGTCCAGGCGGCGGTGGCCCTGGGGGACCGGGAGGCCAACAGCAGCCGCAGGGAAGCGCCAGCGAAGCAATGATGGCGGGAGCAGCCTTTATAGCATTGCTTGCCGCGTGCTTTATCGTAGTGTTTTATAAGCGCAAACGACTCTAATTCCAACCAAGAAGCCAGGGGGCAAGTCTCCCTGGTTTTTTGCCGTATATTATGGCCTGTCGAGCATCAATCCGACAGGAAAACCGGCGGACGCCCCAGTTCATTCCAAGGGAAATATTCCATGCTCCGGGAGCCCGCGAATCTTGTCGATTTATGATAAATTTCCTCTTGAAACGATAGATACTAACGTGTACTATAGACAAAGATAACTTCATATGAACTCGTATAATTTTGGGGATATGGCCCATAAGTTTCTACCGGACGACCGTATGAATCGACCGACTATGAGTGAAAAGCGCATCTAGGGTTCCGTTTCTATTTCCTGATGGAGTAGAAGGGCTGGTCCGAGCGATGCGGGCACGGTTGCGTGCTACACCAACAGGGACAAAAACCCAGAAGGACAGGCTTCACTTGAGGAGTGCTCAAGGAGCCCTGTCCTTTTTTTCATGAAAAGGGGCGAACACAGTTATGAAATTACTTCAAGAACGCATACGTCAAGAGGGACTGATCCTGTCCGATACCGTATTGAAGGTGGATTCGTTTTTGAATCATCAGGTGGACACTCAGCTTGCGCTGGAGATCGGCAAGGAATTCGCGCGTATTTTCGGGGGCAAGACTATTACCAAGGTACTCACCATCGAGGCCAGCGGCATTCAGTTTGCCATGGCTGCGGCCATCGCGATAGGCGTTCCGTTTGTTTATGCCAAGAAGAAGAAAGCCGTCACTCTCGCTGAGAACGTATACTCGGCACCGGTACATTCGTTTACCCGGCAGGAAACGTATCAGGTCAGCGTTTCCCAGAAGTATCTGAATCCGGGCGATAAGGTGCTGATCGTCGACGATTTTCTGGCTACCGGCGCGGCGCTGGTCGGACTGGTCGATATCGTGAAGGAATCGGGCGCCGAGCTGATGGGCGTCGGGTGTGTCATCGAGAAGAGCTTCCAGGAAGGAAGGGGCCTTCTGGAGGAGCGGGGCGTAGAGGTTCACTCTTTGGCCCGCATTGCTTCGATGTCGCCGGGCGAGGTTCATTTTGTTGAGGATCAACCTATAATCCAAAAGGTCTAGGGGAGATTAAAGAATGCTAAGCAAACAAAAGGTAGTGACGCTAGGCTTCCAGCACGTGCTGGCCATGTACGCCGGGGCCGTTGTCGTGCCGCTGATCGTGGGGGGAGCACTGAAGCTGACTCCCGCCCAAATGGCTTACTTGATCGCTGCCGATCTGTTCACATGCGGACTCGCTACGATCCTGCAGGTCATGGGAACCCGATTTTTCGGAAGCCGTCTGCCGGTCGTGCTGGGATGTACGTTTACGGCAGTGGGACCGATTATCGCTATCGCATCAACCTCGAATTTAGCGACCACGTACGGGGCCATTATTATATCCGGCCTATTCGTCGTTCTGGCTGCGCCGCTGTACGGCAAAATGCTCAAATTTTTCCCTACCATCGTAACCGGATCGGTCGTAACGATCATCGGACTTTCGCTGATTCCGGTCGCTATGAATAATGCCGCAGGCGGACAGGGCGCTCCGGATTTCGGACAGCCCCACAACCTGCTGCTGGCTGTGATTACGCTGCTCGTAATTTTGCTGGTAAACCGGTTGGCCACAGGCTTCCTTCGCGCTATATCGGTGCTTATCGGCTTGGTGGTCGGTACCGTAATCGGTTATTTCATGGGCATCGTGCATTTCTCGTCGGTTGGCGAAGCATCCTGGTTCAGCATTGCACAGCCGTTTTACTTCGGTATTCCTCAAATTAGCATTACCGCTATCGTGACCATGATTATTGTCAACATCGTGAGCATGGTGGAGTCCACAGGCGTTTATTTCGCCGTAGGCAAAGCTACGGATCAGAAGGTCGAGCAGAAGCAAATCGTGAACGGGTTGCGTTCCGAAGGCTTGGCGATTATGCTGGGCGGTATTTTCAACGCTTTCCCTTATACCGCTTTCTCGCAAAATGTCGGCTTGATCTCTTTGACCCGTGTGAAGTCCCGGGATGTTATTTTCGCCGCGGGCGGGATCATGGTCGTACTCGGATTGCTGCCTAAGCTGGCTGCGCTGACGACCGTCATCCCGAATGCCGTACTTGGCGGAGCCATGATCGTGATGTTCGGCTCGGTTGCCGCTTCCGGTATTTCCATCTTATCCGAGGTGGATCTGCGCAAAGAGCGGAATCTGCTGATCGCCGCTTGCAGTATCGCGGTCGGTCTGGGCTCGGCAACGCTGCCTCAGATGTTCGACCAGCTGCCGGACTTTGCCAAGATGCTGCTGCAAAACGGCATCGTATCCGGCTCCCTGACAGCCATTGTATTAAATCTGTGCTTGTCCAGCTCCAAGGATGAAGCCTCATCCGGGGCGGACCCTAAAGCCGCTTAAGTTCATGGTGCTCCAAGCATTCTGTTGACCGATAATAAGCCTCCGTTTGTGTGAAAGAAGCTTCTTTTACGGACGGGGCTTTTTGCTGGTTAAGAAACCCGGAGGAATAGAAATGTAGGTCGTAAGCGCAAATTATGTTACAATGGCACTAAAAAGACAGTAAGGGGATAACGATCATGAGCGAAGCTATTAACGAACAGGAGCTTGTGCAGTTCATTGCGGATAAGACGAAGGTGGACGAAGCGAGCATCAGGCTGGTTTTGAAGCATGAGCAGACTTTTATCAATAACGCCAAGGAAGATGATATCGACAGCGATGAGATTGTGGATTATGTAATGAGCCGCAAGGATGTCAAATTGGACGAGCTGACGGTCGAAACCATTCTGGATCTGGAAATGGACTACCTGACGGAAAAGGGCATCGTCACCTATATCGATTAATTCAATGCGTACATAGAGGCTCTTATCCCTGAGGGGATGAGAGTTTTTTGCTGCTTACGCATGTATTTTCGCTTGACCTCCTCCTGTCATGATGAGGATAGTACGAAAAGAGTTAAGATTCCCTCCCGATCGGTCGATATACCAAGTAGGAGTTTCGACACCTGATGGAAGATTTTATACAATAGAGACAGGATGTACAGGGAGGGATAGCCGGGTATGAAAAAACGATACGCTATGCTATCGGCTTGTTTGCTGTGGGGCGCACTGGCGCTGCCCTATTCCGTGAATGCCGCGGCGGAACGGCCGATACGAGTCTATTTGGACAATAAGCTGGTCAAATTCGAGGTACAGCCGGTGCTGGAAAATGGGACGACACTCGTGCCTTTCCGGGCTATCTTTGAAAAGCTCGGGCTGACTGTGGGCTGGGATGCAGACACGCAGACGGTAACTGGCACCAAGGATGGCTTGACGATCGAGTTGGTTATCGATGATACGGATGCCTATGTGAATGAAGAGTTGAGTGAGCTGGAGCTGGCGCCGCGGCTGGTGGACGGCAATACGCTCGTTCCGCTCCGTTTTGTCAGTGAAGCCTCCGGCAAAGAGGTCAAATGGGTTCAGAATACATCCACCATTTATTTGACTACGCCCAAGAGCACAACCACACCGGGGAAAACCGGAAGCACCGGGGGAACGGCGAATCCGTCCAAGCCGACAGACACGACTACGGACAGCTCCAAGCCTGTAAAAGGGGAATACGTGTACCCGAATGGAGATAAGTATACGGGAATGCTCGTCGACGGATCTCCGGAAGGGAAGGGCAAGCTGGTCAATTCGATCGGGAAGGTGCTGTTTGATGGGACGATGGCGGACGGCGTACCGAAGGACGGCCGTTCCAAGAGCTATTATGACAACGGCCAGCTGGAGACCGATGCCGCTATGAAGGACGGCGTGCTGAGTGGAGCCGGGAAGCAGTATTCGGCAGCGGGAAGCCTGGTTTTCGATGGAACATTCTCAAACGGGGAGCGCTCTAACGGTACTCTGTATTACGAGAATGGGGACAAATACACGGGCCCGTTTGATAACGGACAGCCTAGCGGCCGAGGCAAGCTGGTATATAAGAACGGAGACGTCTATGAAGGCGACTTTGTTGACGGCAAACGGGACGGCAAGGGAACCTACACCACGTCCAAGGGCGAGAAGATTACAGGGGATTTCAGAAACAATATGATGGACGGCATGATCTCCTATTATGATAAGAAGGGGACGTTGCTGTCCGTCAGCGAGTACAGCAATGATGTTCTGATCCGGAAAGTCGAGATAGGGAATGATACGACGACGCTGCCCAACACCAATCCAGGCTCGCAGTCCGATCCGATAAAGCAGGAGAATGAGCGGCACGAGAAGGCTCTTTACGAGATTAAAGAGAGGTACAATCAGGACCGGAAGCAGCTGGAGGACCAGCTCGCACAGGTGCGCAAGGATAGTCCCGGGGCTTACTCCAGCCAGGCATCCTACGATAAAGCGCTTGATGAAGCGCGAACGAAGCATAAGGAGATTCTGGATAAAATCAATTCGCTCTCGGGAGACAGCTCCAAAACAGCGGAAACGGCGAGAGCCGAGCTGGAGAAGCAGCTGGCTGACGCCCAGACGCTGATCGACCAAATCTTTAAAAAAGGAGCGGCCCAGCAGCAGATCGAGTCGTTAAAAACCCGTTTGAACGAGCTGAGAGACGGTTACACGGCGGAATTGAAAAAGGAAAACGACCGCCACTCCTATGCAATCAAGCAGTTAAAATAATCAGCGTAAGAGCAAAGCCTGCGATAGCGGGCTTTTTCTTATAAGGAAAGGGAAACGACGGATGGACGCACCCAACAAAGGGCAAATTAACGGCTGCTGGAACAAATCCGAAGGAGAAATGCCGGAAGGAAATAATTTTAAAAATAACGTGTTGACAAATAGATCAAAATAAAGTATCTTAAATTTAAGACATTTGATCAACACATCGGAGGTGAGCAGGATGGCACAGGATCGCGAGGCTTCCCTGGACTTATATATCGCACTATCAAGAGCAAGCCAATGGGTGAATGCACACGCCGATCGGGATATCCGAAGTCATGGATTAAATAGAACCGAGTTCGGTGTTCTGGAGTTACTGTACCACAAGGGGGCGCAGCCCATTCAACAAATTGGCGGCAAAGTACTGATGAGCAGCGGCAACATAACCTATGTGGTAGATAAGCTGGAGAAGAAGGAATTCGTGCAGAGGAAGGCTTCTACCGAGGATCGGCGTCTTATCTTCGCTGAGATTACCGATAAAGGCAAGCAGTTC
This sequence comes from Paenibacillus sp. OAS669, assembly GCF_014873645.1. NCBI lineage: Bacteria > Bacillati > Bacillota > Bacilli > Caryophanales > Paenibacillaceae > Paenibacillus > Paenibacillus sp. OAS669. The sequence goes on along the minus strand of NZ_JADBDR010000006.1, from coordinate 219,796 downwards.
ATCGACGACGTGTTTCCTCAGCATGCCGAGGTCATCGAGAAAGCGGTGGAAGGACTCACCCTCGAGGAGAAGCGGGTCGCAAGCCAGCTGCTCAAGAAGCTCGGCAAGCACGCACAGAATCATTTTAAGTAGTTCTGCACAATACTGCAGATAACTGCTTTCATTTTTACCATATATCTTAAAATTAAGATTCTTTAAATTAATAAAAAAACGGAGGGATTTCAAATGAGTATTGCATTAGGGTTATTGATTGTACGTCTGGTTGTAGGCTTGACCTTTGCGGGGCATGGAGCCCAGAAGCTGTTCGGATGGTTCGGTGGCTACGGTCCCAAAGGAACCGGGGGCTGGATGGAGTCGGTCGGCATTAAGCCGGGCGTGCTGATGGCGGTGTTATCCGGGCTGATGGAGCTGATTGGGGGCTTGCTGTTCGCTGCCGGCTTGTTCACAGAAGCAGGAGCCGCGCTGATTGTCCTCACGATGCTGGGTGCCATAGTTAAGGTCCATGGGAAAAACGGCTATTGGGCAACCTCCAACGGCTATGAATACAATCTGATGCTGATTGCTGTAGCCGTAGGCGTAGCATTGATCGGTGCAGGAGCTTATTCTTTGGATGCTTTAATCCGCTAATTTTTGAAAAACATAGGATGGAGTGAGTCTGTTATGAGCGATTTTACAACGTTATTGAAAGCACGCAGATCGGCAAATAACTTTATTCCCGGTGTGGAAATACTGGATAAGGAGCTGGAAGAACTGTTCCAGCTTGTCAAATTCGCTCCGTCCGCCTTTAATCTGCAGCATACGCATTACCTTGTCGTGAGGGATCCGGAGCTCAAAAATAAAGTATACGAGGCGGCCAACCGGCAGTATAAGGTCAAAACCGCTTCCGCGGCAATAGTCGTCCTTGGCAACAAGGATGCCTACAAGGAGGTGGCTGCGATCAACGAAGGCCTTCTCCAGCTAGGGGTCATGAGCAAGCAGGAATATGACATGACCGTCGAGTCGGTTCTTGGGTTTTATGAGGAGCGAGGGGAAACGTTCAAGCAGGAAGAAGCGATTCGCAATGCCAGCTTGTCCGCTATGCTGTTCATGCTCGCCGCGAAGGATAAGGGCTGGGATACGTGCCCGATGATCGGGTTTGATCCGGAGGCGCTTCGCAGTGAGCTTCATATCCCCGATAACTACGTCCCGGCCATGCTGATTACGATCGGCAAGGAAGCCAGTCAAAGACCGCGCGGCTACCGCAAGCCGACCGGAGAGTTTGTCAGCTACAACACCTTTTGATAGATCGCAATTTTACTAATACAACATTAATTAACCATAGATAAAGGAGAGATTTTACAATGACTAAAACAGCTGGAATTCATCATATCACCGCATTCGTAAGGAATGCACAGGAAACCGTCGATTTCTACTCTGGAGTGCTTGGTTTGAGACTGGTTAAAAAAACGATCAACTTCGATGCGCCGGAAGTGTACCACTTGTATTTCGGAGATCAGATCGGAAGTCCGGGCACGATCATTACGTTCTTCCCCTATGCAGGGTCCCGTAAAGGCCGTATCGGCGGCGGGCAGGTTGGAATTACCTCGTATGTGGTCCCTGTCGGCTCGCTGGAGTTCTGGGAAGCCCGGTTGAAAAAACTCGGCGTTTCTGTGATGAAGTCGGAACGATTCGGCGAGCAGTACCTTCAATTCTCCGATAAGGATGGGCTGCGGCTTGAAATTGTCGAGAGAGAAGAAGGAGCGCCTAGCCAATGGTCGTTCGGGGGCGTTCCGGCTGAGAAAGCCATCAAAGGGTTCGGAGGCGCGGTTCTGTTCAGTACGGCCCCGGTTCAAACCGGCCAATTGCTGGAGCAGGTCATGGGGCTTCAGAAAATCGGCCAGGAGGGGTCATATACCCGCTACAAAGCGACAGGTGACTTGGGTAACGTTATCGACGTGAACGTAACTCCGATGGAATATGGGCACGGCGGAGCAGGAACGGTTCACCATATCGCATGGCGGGCTAAAGACCATGAAGAGCATGAGCTGTGGAGAAGCAAAGTGGAGCATAGCGGCTTCCGTCCGACTCCTATCATTGACCGTCAATATTTCAATGCTATCTACTTCCGTGAAGAAGGCGGAATCCTGTTCGAGATTGCTACAGACCCTCCAGGCTTTGCACGCGACGAGACACCGGAGGAGCTGGGTGAGAAGCTGATGCTTCCCGCATGGTACGAGGCGAACCGTCCGCAAATCGAAGCGAATTTGGATCCTATCGAAGTACGTGTATTGGAGGGCGATGAATAATGAGGCATCTATTTCAAAAAGGAACTGACAGCGAAGCACCGGTGCTCGTGCTATTCCATGGTACGGGAGGGACGGAGCGCGACCTGCTGCCGATAGCTCAAGCATTGTCGCCGGGCTCCTCGGTATTAAGCCTCCGCGGCAATGTGCTCGAAAACGGAATGCCGCGCTTCTTCCGCCGGCTGGCGGAGGGAGTGTTCGATGAGGAGGATCTGATCTTCCGTACGAAGGAAGTCTATGATTTCCTCGATCAGGCTGCCGCAGAGCACGGCTTGGACCGCCGGAATTTCGTGGCAGTGGGCTATTCGAACGGCGCTAATATCGCCGGCAGCCTCTTGTTCCACTATCCGGATGCGTTCAAGGGAGCGGTCCTGCACCATCCGATGGTTCCGCGCCGTGGAATCGGATTGCCGGATATGAAGGAGGTGCCGGTCTTTATCGGGGCCGGTATGAACGACCCGATCTGCTCGCCGGAAGAGACGGAGGAGCTAACGTCGCTGCTTAAAGGAGCGGGAGCCTCCGTCACCGTCCATTGGGAGCGGGCAGGGCATCAGCTGACCCGTACTGAAGTGGAAGCAGCAGCCGAGTGGTTCCGGGAATCATTTGGATCGGCTCAATGAGGACTACTTAAACGAAACGGGGTGCTTCCTTGATAACCATCCATCCTAGTGAGATTAGTGAACGGGAAAGCTATAAGCTGCTTATCGGGAGCATCATCCCAAGGCCCATTGCCTTGGTGACGACGCTCTCCTCCCAAGGGGTAGTGAACGCGGCGCCCTTTAGCTACTTCAATATTGTTACCGCAGATCCGCCTATGATTTCGGTCTCTGTACAAAGAAAGCAGGGCCGCAGTAAGGATACGGCCCGTAATGCGGCGGCTACGGGAGCCTTCGTTGTTCATATAGCAGACGAAGCCTATATTAGCGAGATCAATCGGACGGCCGCTTCACTTCCGCCGGAAGAGAGTGAGGTGGCCTGGGCAGGGCTGTCTACTGTAAAGAGCGACATGATCCCTGTACCGGGTATTGCTGAAGCGCGAATCCGAATGGAATGCCTGCTGGAGCAGTCCATTCCACTCGGCGGCACGCCGGAGAGGCCCGCTGCCGATCTGTTAATCGGCAGGGTGGTATGCTTTCACATCGACGAGTCTGTCTACGATCACGGCCATATCAAGGCGGATGCGTTGAAGCCGGTAAGCCGGCTTGCCGGAGCCAGCTACTCGAAGCTGGGCGAGCAGTTCGTGCTGGATCGCCCGGAATAACGCCTTAAATAGAAAGAAAAAGGAGCAGCCCTAAACTGCACCTCCGTTGTTAGATAGGTGTCTAACAATTGGGGTGCAGTTCACGGGAATGCTCCTTTTTTGCATTAAGCCATGGTGTTTCCTCTAACGTCCTCGGCGATAATCTGATAAGAGCGCAGGCGCGCTTGATGGTCATAGATCTGGCCTGTAATGATAAGCTCGTCGGCCTGCGTTTGATTAAGGATCTGCTGCAGCTTATCCCGGACGGTGTCTTTGTTACCGGCAACGGAGTAGCTCAGCTGCCTGCGGACGACCGCCTTCTCCTGCTCGGTCCAAAGCGCATCCATATCCTCAACCGGCGGCTTTAATTGGCCCGTTCTGCCGCGAATGATGTTCAGGAACTGCTGCTCGTGCGAGGTAGCCAGACGTCGGGCTTCTTCGTCCGTTTCCGCCGCGACGACGTTGACGCCGACCATCGCGTAAGGCTCATCCAGCACCTCCGACGGGCGGAAGCTGCTGCGATACAGCTGCAAGGCAGCCATCAGGTAGTCCGGCGCAAAATGGCTTGCGAAGGCAAACGGCAGCCCGAGCTGACCTGCCAGCTGAGCGCTAAAGCCGCTGGAGCCGAGAAGCCAGATCGGAATATCGAGGCCTTCGCCGGGCACCGCTCTAACGCCCATAGGCCGGGAGTCGATGGCCGAAGGGTTCAGATAAGCGCGCAGCTCTGCCAGCTGCTCGGGGAAATCGCTGCCGTCGCTGCCAAGGCCGCGGCGCAAAGCGCGCATGGCGGGCTGGTCCGAGCCCGGCGCTCTGCCAAGACCAAGATCGATACGGCCCGGATACATGGACTCCAGCGTTCCGAATTGCTCTGCAATCATGAGAGGAGCATGATTCGGCAGCATGATGCCCCCGGAGCCTACCCGGATATTGGTGGTGCCGGCAGCAATATAGCCGATCACGACAGAGGTTGCAGAGCTTGCGACACCAGGCATGTTATGATGCTCTGCGAGCCAGTACCGGTGATAGCCCCATGCTTCTGCATGCCGGGCCAGATCCAGCGAATTCCGGAAGGAATCGGCCGGTGTGCCGCCCTCCCTTACCGGGGCCAAATCCAATATAGAGAAAGGGATGTCCTGCAGCCGTTTGGCAGCGGCTCCTGCAGTTGCTTCGTTCACTAGAGTCACTCTCCTTTATGTTTATCCTAAGGAACGACGCGAGTCGGGCTTAGGCTTATCGATGTGGAATCCATTTGGTAATAATAACATGATTCCCTATGGAGCCCTCAGCATGAGAGCCAATAATTTGTAAGACAGGTTCTAATAATAATTATTATATATTATATACATTAATACAAGTACCCACCTTTTTGTTAGATAGTATACTTTTTATACTAATGGGAATCGTCCGCTTCCGCTTGAAAAATATAGGGCAGGAAGGAAATATTATTCATTGACTCCCGTTCTTGATATGCTACAATGATCATACAATAAATCATATCGAATTACTCGGATATTAAACGGGAGAGGAGAATCGTTGTGGGACAAATGATATTTACCGGTCTGTTATGCGGTGCGCTGTTGGGCTTTGTGATGCAGCGTGGGCGGTTTTGCTTGACCGGCGGCTTCCGGGATATGTACTTGGCCAAAGATAACCGGATGTTCTACGCGCTGCTGATTGCTATCGCTATTCAAAGCATCGGTGTTTTTGCACTTATACAGATGGGACTTATTCAATTTAAGGCAGGGGCGTTTCCTTGGCTGGCGACGATCGTGGGCTCGTTTGTCTTCGGGATCGGGATCGTGTTGGCAGGGGGGTGCGCTACAGGGACCTGGTATCGGGCCGGTGAGGGCTTGATCGGCAGTTGGATCAGCTTATTCGGCTACATGGTAACGAGCGCCGTCATGAAAGCCGGCGTGCTGGTTCCCGTGAATGACAGCTTTAAGGTATTCGCCGCTCCGACGAATTCCATTCCGGCAACGTTCGGGATGAGCGTATGGCCGTTCATTGTGCTGCTGACGCTGATCACCGTGTTCCTTGTAGTAAGACATCTGCGCAAGCCCAAAGTGATGATCCCTTCGATGAAGGCCAAAAGATCCGGGCTTAATCATCTGCTGTTCGAGAAGCGTTGGCATCCGTTCGTTACGGCTATTCTCGTAGGGGTGATCGCGCTGAATGCGTGGCCGCTAAGTGAAGCGACCGGAAGAATGTCCGGGCTCGGGATTACGACGCCGACTGCGAATATTTTGCAATACCTGATTACCGGCGACAGCAAAAAATATTTGAACTGGGGAGTATTTCTGGTTCTCGGGATTTTCGTCGGTTCCTTCATCGCGGCCAAAGCAAGCCGTGAGTTCCGTTTTCGGGCTCCTGATGCGAAGGTGGCCGTGCGCAGTATGCTCGGCGGCGTGCTGATGGGCTTCGGCGCCAGCCTGGCCGGCGGCTGCTCCATCGGCAACGGTCTGGTCATGACCGCTATGATGACTTGGCAGGGCTGGATTTCCTTGCTGTTCATGATCCTTGGAACATGGACGGCATCCTACTTCATCTTCGTCCGTCCGCGTACGAAGACAAGCAAGCAGCCTGCGGCAGCTCTTAAAACGACTACAGCATAGGAGGAATCCGAGATGAAACATACATTGGAAGTGCTGGGCATGGTGTGCCCGTTTCCACTGATTGAAGCGAAGGAAGCGATCCAATCCCTGAACAGCGGGGATGAGCTGATCATTAATTTCGATTGCACCCAGGCGACGGAGAGCATTCCTCGTTGGGCAGCTGAAGAAGGGCATACGATTACCGAGTACGAACAAATCGATGATGCTTCCTGGACCATTACCGTTAAGAAAAAATAAAGTCGATAGCAAAAGAAGGCATCCTGTTATGATAGACGGGGTGCCTTTTGGCGTAAATAAATTTCGATGTGAAGCAAGGAGAAAAACAGGGTTGACAATATACACCGATTGTAACTATAATGGTTACAGGTTATAGTCGTTCAGCTTCATAAGCTTACATTCAAGCAATAGCAGGCGGCTGTATTTTTTTAACCACGCTTGTAACTATTATAGTTACACAACGAGATGGCTTACTTCCTTTGAATAATCCGTGAAAGGAGTTGAATACTACGTTATGACTTTGAAGATCCAAGCCTATTCGGATTTTATTTGTCCCTTTTGCTTTCTGGCTAAAGGACCGCTGGATGAAGCGGTGAAAGGAAAAGAGGTAGAGGTAGAATGGATGCCGTTCGAATTGCGGCCGAGTCCGGCACCTCCTATCGATCCTTGGCAGGACCCTTCGAAGCTGAAGGGCTGGGAATCCTACATCATTCCTACTGCGCAGCAATGGGGGGTGGACATGAAGCTTCCCCGCGTGTCACCGCACCCATATACAGGGTTGGCTTTTGAAGGCTACCATTACGCCTCGGAGCAGGGCAAGGGCAATGATTATATAGCCAAGGTGTTTCAGGCTTTTTTTCAAGAAGAGCAAGACATTGGTAGCGTGGATGTCCTGTCCCGGCTTGCATCGCAAATTGGGCTGGATGAAGAGGAGTTTCGGGAGGCTCTGGGGAGCCGCCGATACCAGCAAGCTCAAGAGCGGGCCCTCCGACACGCATACGAGGAGGCCGGTATTACGGTAGTGCCCACCTACATCATCGGGGATGAACGGCTGCAGGGGGCAGTAAGCAAGGAGGTTCTGGAGCAAGTGATCACACGCCAGCTGGCAAATGAATCGTCCGGATTTTCCGGAGGTTTGCAGTGCAAGAGCGATGGGTCTTGCTAATCATATCATTCATATAAATCATGCTATGGGAGGAAAATAAAATGAAAATCGCAGTAATCGGAGCCGCAGGGAAAGCAGGAAGCCTCATTGTGAAGGAAGCTGTAAGCAGAGGGCATCAGGTAACAGCTATCGTAAGAAATGCATCCAAATTGCAGGATAACAGTATCGCGGCAATGGAGAAGGATATATTTCAGCTTACATCGGAGGATTTGAAAGGGTTTGACGTGGTCGTGAACGCTTTCGGCGCGCCTGCCGGTCAAGAGCACTTGCACGTGGAAGCGGGAAGAGCATTGATTGAGGCGCTGAAGGGAGCGCCGCAAACAAGATTGATCGTTGTAGGGGGAGCAGGCAGCCTGTTCGTTGACGAGCAAAAAACGGTCCGCTTGCTGGATACGCCGGAGTTTCCTAAAGAGTACTTCGCTACGGCGTCGAACCAAGGCAAAAACCTTGAGGATCTGCAGCAATCCACCGGTATCCAATGGACCTTCATCAGTCCTTCGGCCTTCTTTAATCCGGAAGGAAGAAGAACCGGCGCGTATCAAAAGGGTAAGGACAATCTGCTTGTAAACTCTCAAGGACACAGTCACGTCAGCTACGCGGACTATGCGATTGCCGTTGTAGATGAAATCGAGAAGCCGCAGCATATCAACGAACGTTTTACCGTTGTTGGGGAAGCTTAAATAAACGAAGCCTCAAAGACCTTTTCGTCTTTGAGGCTTTTTGCTTGCAGCTGTCCTGTTGCCCGCCGTTATACCCGCCATTTCATCCGGCAACCGCCTCTATAATGGCTTGAATCGCGATTATTTCACGCCAAGACGCATCCGGTAGCTGAACATCACATCCAGTGTTCTTCCTTTGAAATATTCTTCGACTTCCGCTCTAAATGCAGCGATATCGGCATCGAGATCGGTTGCTCCCAGCTTGAAAACGGTTTGAAGCCCGCCTTGGCTTAATGTCAAACCGATATAACGCTCGGCATCGCATGTTTCCATGTTGTGGAACACAATTTCTTTGGAAAAGCGGAATCTGCCGCTCTCGCGGATGCTCTGCAAATGCTTATCTTTGCTCCATCTATGGGCCTGCTCCGATTGCTGGACAAGCCGGGCGATCGTGTCATCCGCTTTTTGAATCAGGTTATTGTACTTCGCCTCAATGGTCCAGGTGAGCGTCGGCGGCCAGTCGCAATCGTAAGCGGCGAACACTCCGCCTGTTACCAATACCCGTGCAATTTCATTCAAGGTGCTTACCGGCTCCATCCAGTGAAAGGACTGGGAACATGTTACAATATCAACCGAATCGGACTCCATGCTCAGTTCATTAGAGTATCCTTTCACAAAGGAGATGAGGCTCGCTCCATTCAAGGCGCTGGCCTTCTGCAGCGCTTTTCCTCTCATATCGTCATTGGGCTCGAATCCGATGACACGCTCGGCATGATCCTTCCAAATAAAAGAGGACAACCCCGTACCGCATCCAATATCGGCCACGACCGAGGGTTTACGGCCCAAGTAAGCCGTAACGATCTCAATCACTTTGAGCGGTGCCTCAGGGCGGTTGCGGTCATAAGTATCTTCATAGCCTGAAAACCGATCCACATTGCTCTTCAAATTGCCTTCCGGTATCATAGGTACCCTCCGTTCCTGACTTCGTCTTTTTTTGAAAAAAGAATCTTAAGCTGTACCTGTATTGTACCAAGCCTTTCAAAAAAGGTTCAATAGCCTGGCTTGTCCTTTATTGACGCCAGGAATCCGAAATTGTAAAATGGAAACCAAGGGGGAACCATTCGGTTTCCATGGTTTCTGGTTTGGAGGTTATCGGAATGGATGACATCATCCGTACGCGCATTGTGCACGCGGCTGCCGAGCTGTTCAAGGTGAAAGGCTACCGCAGTGCAACCTTGAGCGAGCTCGCTTCGCAGCTTGGAATGAGCAAGAAGACGTTATATATGTATTTCACAGGCAAGGAGCAGATCGCTGAAGCGGTTATAGAGCTTATGCTGTCAGCGATAGAGACGAAAGTAAAGGAAGCCAGACTTCAAGGCGGCAGCCCGCTGGAGATCTTTCGAACCGCGTTTCGAAGCATCCGGCGGGAGATTACGCAGCTGAACCCGATGTTTCTGGAAGACGTTCAGAAATTTGTCCCCGTTTTATGGGAGCGGATTGAGCAGTTTCGCGCCAGGCAGCTTTCTTTTTTGGAAGGCTTGCTCATGCAGGCCCGGCAGGAAGGCTTGATCCGGGAGCTGGATCCCAAGCTTACTTCCGTCATCATGCTGGACAGCATCCAGCGGTATGTAAGGCCGGATTTCGCAGCCAAGCACGGGGTTGCGATTATGGACGTCGCAGACACATTATTTACATTGTTATTCGAAGGAATCCGAACGAACGACAAGGAATAGGAGGCGTGCGGAATGAACGGTTTTGTGCTTGATTTTCAGCAGCTGGATAAGTCCAGTTTGCCGCTGGCAGGAGGCAAGGGGGCTAATCTGGGGGAGATGACTCGCGCCGGGTTTGCAGTTCCTCCCGGCTTTTGCGTGACGACGGCGGCCTACCGGGCTTTTATTGAACAGTGTGACCGGATGGAGGACTATTTTGCACGGCTGGATAGCGTAAAGGCCGATCAGCTGGAAGAGATCACGGAGCTCGGCAGCGCTATTCGCGGGTATTTGGTTACGGTAGATATGCCGAAGCCCGTTGAGGCAAGCATTATCAAGCACTGGCGGCAAGCAGGCGACAGCAAGGCGTATGCCGTTCGTTCCAGCGCCACGGCGGAGGATTTGCCTTCCGCATCGTTCGCGGGCCAGCAGGATACCTATCTGAACGTGCGGGGAGAGGAGCAGCTGCTTCAATCGATCCGCCGATGCTGGGCATCCTTATTCACGGCGCGCGCGATTTCCTACCGGGCGAAGAACGGCTTCGATCACCGTTCCGTTCTGCTCTCTGTCGTCGTCCAGCAGATGGTATTCCCCGAAGTGTCGGGCATTATGTTTACTGCAGACCCCGTCAGCGGTCATAGGGGGACCGTTTCGATCGATGCCAGCTTCGGGCTCGGCGAGGCTCTGGTGTCCGGCATTGTCTCGGCCGACTTGTATCAAGTCCGCTCCGGGAAAATCGTAAGCAAGAGCATTGCGAAGAAAAAGGTGGCGGTCTTTTCTTTACCGGAGGGAGGGACCGAAACGCGCCCTGTGCCGGATGAGATGCAGGAGAGGCAGGCTTTAAGCGATGAGCAGATTCAAGAGCTCGCCGCGCTGGGCCTAAGGATTAAGAACCATTATGGTACCGACCAGGATATTGAATGGTGCTATGCTGAAGGCAAGCTCTATATTGTGCAGAGCCGGCCTATTACATCACTCTATCCGCTGCCCGACGTTCCGGTTAGCCCCGGCGAATCCCCTCACCTGCTCGTCTCCTTCGGGCATCAGCAAATGATGACGGACGCGATGAAGCCTATGGGATTGTCCGTACTGCGTACGGTGGTGCCCTTCGGCAAGCCGTCGGTTCGCGAGAAGAGCGGGCTGGCTTATACCGCTGGGGGCAGACTATTTATCGATATTACGAAGCTGTTCCATGTGAAAATGGCCCGCCGGTTGTTCCCAAAGCTGCTGAGCGGAATCGATGAGCTGATGGCGAGCGGCGTGGCCGACTATATACAGAGAGAGTCCTTCGTACGCGGATTGAAGCCCGAGCCCGGACTGAAGCTTCATATTATGAAGTTTGCCGGGCCCATCCTAGTCCGAGCACTCAGGAATCTTCTGTCAGCCTCTCCTCCTCAAATGGCACAAGAAGCGACCGATTGGACGGATGCCTTCGTGAGGCAGGGAAAGGAGCGGCTGGAAGGGGCCAGCGGCGAAGAACGCATAGTGCGCGTGCAGGAATTGGCCGGGTCGATCCTTCTCACGCTATTCCCCCGCGTCATGCCTTACCCGTTGTCTGGCATCATCGCTTCCAGACTGATTAAGGTGATGGCAGAGAAGTGGCTGGGTGATAAGGAAGCGATCCATGCGCTGAACAAATCGCTGCCCGGCAATGTAACGAGCGAGCTCGGGCTGATGATCGGCGATTTGGCGGATGCGGCAAGGCTGCATCCCGAGGTCGCCGAGATCATCCGGCAGGGGGATGCCGGCGGCCTGAGGACTCGGATGGAGCAGGCTGCAGGCGGGGAGGCGTTCCTGACGCAGTGGGATCGATTTATGGAGCTGTACGGCATGCGCTGCCCCGGTGAAATTGATCTGACACGGCGGAGATGGCGCGATGAGCCGGGAGCGCTGCTGCCGGCTATCGAGAGCCATATGCGTACGATGCAGCCGGGCGAGCATAGGGAGCGCTTCGCTCAGGGAGTACGGGATGCCGAAGCCGCGGCCCGCGAGCTCGTGAACGGGGTGAGAGCCCTGCCTTTTGGCTGGTTCCGAGCGAAGATCATGTCACGCATGATCCGCGTGTTCCGGCATGCGATGGGGATCCGGGAGCATCCGAAATATACGATGATCCGCTTGTTCGGATTTATCCGGCAGGCGCTGCTGGAAGAGGCGAGTGCGCTGGTCGACCGGGGCGTGCTGCAGACGGAGGAGGACATCTTCTTCCTGACGCTGGATGAAGTGCTGGAGCTGACCCGGGGAAGGACGCTGGCCCGCTTGCAGCAGGAGATAGAAGAGCGGAAGCGCGACTATGAGCGCTTCCAGGGGCTTACTCCTCCTCGCCTCATGACGAGCGAGGGCGAGATCATCACGGGCAGCCTTCGCCGGAAGGATGTGCCCGAAGGAGCCCTGCTCGGCACGCCGGTATCGGCCGGCGTCGTGGAAGGGATCGCCCGCGTCGTGCTGCGCCCCGACGAGGCCAAGCTGAACAAGGGCGAAATCATGATCGCCCCGTTCACAGACCCGGGCTGGACGCCGTTGTTTCATTCGGCGGTCGGCCTTGTCATGGAGGTCGGCGGGCTGATGACTCACGGCGCCGTAGTGGCTCGTGAGTATGGAATTCCGGCCGTCGTCGGCATTGAAGGAGCTACCGCCCGGATTCAGGACGGCGACAGAATTCGTCTGGACGGTACCCGCGGCTATGTGCTGGTGCTGCCGCCGAACGGGAACGGGCAGTAGCTCGTTACAGCAGTACGACTGAATAAAGACGCCATTCCGGCTGCCATCGGGAGAAAGACGATGGCAGCGGAAGGCGTCCTTTTTTTGTTTCGAAGCCATGGAAATAGGTTAGCAATAGTGCGAGCGGATCGTTATCGTTGCTCTTTCGACGTGCTGTACCCTTGCCGCATCTCGGTGAAGAAGTACAGCAGCGCCGCCAGCGGCAGCACGATTCCAAGTGCCAATGCCATACTCCAGCCGCCATTGGCGTAAGACCAGCCGCCCAAGGAGGAGCCGACGGCACCGCCGATGAAGAAGAGCGCCATGAACAGGCCGTTCAGCCGTCCCCGAACTTCGCTTCCCAACGAATAAATGACACGCTGACCCAACACAAGGTTGCCCGATACGGCCATATCCAGCGTAATGGCGGAAACATAGAGCAGAACAAGGGCAAGAGTGGAGTGGTCCTGAAATACATCAATAAGCAGCAAGGATACAATGGCGATGCTGATGGCCATGCCCGTCGCTATCCTGCTCCAGCCACGATCGGCCAATCTGCCTGCAATGGGTGCTGCGACCGCTCCGCCTACGCCGACTAAGGCAAACAACGCTATGCCTTGCTGCGTCATGCCGAATGCGTCAGCCAACCGTAAAGGGACAACGGTCCAAAATAAGCTGAACGCTCCGAACAAGCTAGCTTGATAGAAGGCGCGGCGACGTAAAGCGGGAGTGTCCTTAAAAAGTCTGCCCAGCGAAGCGAGAAGCTTGCCGTAGCTGACAGAAGGTACCGGCTTGCGCTGGGGGAGCCGTCGTGCCAGAAGCACTGTCAGCAAAGCCGTCACGACCGCCGATGCGGCAAACACGGTCCGCCATCCCCATAAACCGGCGATTAAACTGGCAGCCGGTCTAGCCAGCATGATGCCTAGCAGCAATCCGCTCATCACATTCCCGATCACCCGTCCGCGATGCTCTGCCGGGGTTAAATAGGTTACAAAAGGCACGAGAATTTGGGCAACGACCGAACCTAGTCCGATGATGAGAGATGCGGTTAAAAACACCGCCGAGCTGCTGGCTCCCGCAGCCGCAAGAAGCGCCAAGACTACAATCGATAAGGAACCTGCCATGAGGCGCCGGTTTTCAATAATGTCACTTAGAGGGACGATAAACAACAGACCAAGAACGTAGCCGATCTGCGTTAGGGTGACGATGAATCCCGACGCTGAAGACGATAGGCCGGTCGCCAGGCTAATCGGACCGACAAGCGTTTGGGAATAATAAAGGTTGGCGACAATGAATCCGCATGAAATTGCGGCCAGCAGCATCAGCTTACTCTGTGTAAACCGGCTGGAATCAAGCTCTTTAGACATGAAATCATCCTCCTAAGGTTCGATTAAGGCATGTGGTGTAAAGCGCTTTATGCCTTGCAATAATAAACTAAACGTATAGTATAGAAAATGTATGACCTAATAATAAACTAAACGTTTAGTATTGTAAATAGGCAACTCATTTATTTTGCAATAAAATTTATGTATACTGAACGTATTGTTTATAAAACAAGAGAAACCAGCTGAAGGGGATGAAACGGATGCCAGGCAAAAGAGGACGTCCGCGAAATACGGAAACGCAGTCGGCTATCCTTACCGCGTCCTATGAATTGCTTGTGGAATGCGGCTTCGATGCGGTTACCGTTGAAAAAATCGCCGATCGCGCCAAGGTTAGCAAAGCTACGATCTATAAATGGTGGCCTAATAAAGCCGCGGTGGTCATGGACGGATTTTTATCCGCGGCTTCGGAAAGATTACCTGTCCCTGATACGGGATCCGCATACGAAGATGTGCGCTTGCATGCGGCGAGCGTGTCCAAGTTTATGACCAGTACAGAAGGAAACATCATCAAGGAACTAATCGCTCATGGACAATTTGATTCAGGGTTGGCGGAGGCTCTGAGAACGAGATATATCATGCCGAGGAGAAGCGAGGCGGGCGGATTGCTCGAACGCGGGATCCGGCGAGGGGAATTGAGTGAAGGCCTGGACATCGAATTATGCATCGATCTGATCTACGGACCGATATTTTACCGCTTGCTCGTAACCGGGGCGGCCATCGACGATTCCTTTATCGATAAGCTGATCCCCCTTGTCCTTAAAGGGATTAGGCAGTAATGCCGGTTTGACAGCTTCAGAGCCGAAAGGCTCTTTTTTTGTGCCCGATAGAAAAATCCAACCCAAATAACGAAAAGTCCATTCCAGTTATATTGAATTCATGTAAAAATGATTCTCAGTGATAATGATTATCAATTTCGTCAAAATGGATTTATATAGAAGAAACTCAACACAAGGGGGTAATGAGGATGGAATTGGCTCAGTTGATCCGGGATCGTCGTTCCGTTCATCAATTTGAAGATCGTCCTGTCTCTATGGAACTGGTAAAGGAGCTGCTTGATACGGCGGTATGGGTGCCGAATCACAAAATGACACAGCCGTGGCGCTTCGTCATCGTGCAAGGTGAAGGACGCCGTAGATTGGCTGATATTGCGCGATCCGGGGCAGAGAAGAGGGAGAGAGATCCTGAGAAAAGCAAGGAACTGGGGCAAAAATTTTACGACCGCTTCATGTCGGTGCCGATGTTTGTAGCTGTTGTGATGACGGAGAACACCCATCCGGTCGTCTGGGAAGAGGATTACGCTTCAACCAGCTGCATCATACATAACTTCAGCCTGCTCGCATGGGAGCAAGGACTGGGTCTGGTGTGGGAAACGTATCCGCTGCTTCATTCCCCTGAGTTCCGGGAAGCGCTAGGCGTTAAGCCGGGGGAGAAAATTATCGGAAGCCTCCATCTCGGATATCCGGTGAAAGTACCGGCTGCTCAATCAAGAATACCGGCGGCAGAGCTTCTCACCATTATCGACCAGGCTTAAGAAAGGCATTCGTATGAAACTTAGATATTTGGTCATTCTGCTTATCATTTTATCCATAGCCTCTGTCTTCATAGGAGTCAAAGATATTAAACCCTGGGATATTTTCAAGCTGAGCGATGACCAATTGCAGGTGCTCTTCATCAGCCGGCTGCCCCGTTTGATCAGCATCATCATCGCGGGAGTCAGCATGGGCGTAGTCGGACTGATTATGCAGCAGCTGAGCCGGAACAAGTTCGTATCGCCGACAACCGGAGGAACGGACGATTCGGCAAGGCTTGGGATTCTCGTTTCCTTGCTGCTGTTCACCTCCGCCACCCCGATGCAGAAGATGCTCGTAGCTTTTGTGTTTGCTCTGCTGGGCACATTCGTGTTTATGAAAATACTCGATAAGGTGAAATACAAGGATGCTATTTTTATC
Organism: Paenibacillus sp. OAS669; assembly: GCF_014873645.1. Classification (NCBI taxonomy): domain Bacteria; kingdom Bacillati; phylum Bacillota; class Bacilli; order Caryophanales; family Paenibacillaceae; genus Paenibacillus; species Paenibacillus sp. OAS669. The sequence continues at coordinate 204,101 of NZ_JADBDR010000006.1, read as the reverse complement.
CCATTGGTCGGTTTGATGTTCGGGAATATTATTACGTCCTTTTCTACTTTTTTTGCGTACAAGTATGATCTGATCCAAAACATTTCTTCCTGGCTGCAAGGGAATTTCGCGTTGACGATGAAAGGCCGTTATGAGCTGCTGTACATCAGTATCCCGGTTGTTATTATTGCTTATCTGTATGCCAACAAATTCACGATAGCAGGGATGGGGGAAGAGTTCTCCATCAACCTGGGACTGAATTATAAAAGGGTAGTCAATCTGGGCTTGGTTATCGTTGCACTCGTATCCTCCGTCGTCATGCTTACGGTGGGAACCATCCCTTTCCTGGGACTGATTATTCCCAATATCGTTACGCTGTATCACGGCGATAATCTGAAGAAAAATCTTCCCCATACCGCGGTACTCGGGGCTGTATTCGTCATGTTCTGCGATATTCTCGGCCGGGTGATCATCTACCCGTTCGAAATTCCGATCGGACTGACGGTCGGAGTGCTGGGGAGCGCTATTTTTCTTTATTTACTGTTGAGGAGAAAGGCATATGACGTATAGGGCAAAGCTCGGATCACTAACTATATTCGCATTAGCGCTGATTGCCGTGTTTTTATTCATCGATGTCGGTGACAATTGGGCCTACGTACTGCCGAGAAGAGGCTGGAAGATCGCAGCTATGGTGCTGACGGGAGGATGTATAGCCTTCTCGACGGTTATCTTCCAGACCATTACGAACAACCGGATCCTGACGCCTAACATTATCGGTCTGGATTCGATGTATATGCTGGCGCAGACCGGGGTCGTATACATGTTCGGCTCCACGACGAAGCTTCTGGTAGATAACAATGTGAACTTCGTTTTGACCCTGGCCGTGATGATGCTGTTTGCGGCATTGCTGTACAAGATGATGTTCAAGAGAGAGGGAAGCCATCTTTACTTCCTTCTGCTGATCGGGATTGTTCTGGGTACATTGCTTGGCAGTCTGACCACCTTCATGCAGGTGCTGATTGACCCTAACGAATTCCTCGTGCTTCAGGGCAAAATGTTTGCCAGCTACAACAAGGTTCAAGGCAAGCTGACGATCATCTGCAGTGTGGTTATCGTTCTGGTCGCTGTCTATTATTCCCGGTTAGCGAAGTACATGGATGTCCTCTCGTTAGGCAAGGATCAGGCGATCAACCTGGGCGTCGATTACCACTACGTTGTCAAAAGGCTGTTAATTGTTATAGCAGCTCTCATCTCCGTAGCGACTGCGCTGGTGGGTCCTATTACCTTCCTCGGGCTTCTTGTCGCCAACGTGACGTACCAATTCATGAAGACCTACCGGCACGCGCTGCTGATACCGGCCTCCATACTGATCAGCATTGTGGCCTTAGTCGGCGGACAGCTCGTGGTCGAGCGGGTGTTCACATTCAACACGACGTTAAGCGTCATCGTTAACCTGATCGGTGGCGTGTACTTTCTATATCTTCTGCTGAGGGAGAGCAAATCGAAATGATTGAAGTAAGGCAAGTTTCCAAGCGATACGGTGACAAGCATGTGGTAGAGAACGTGTCGGTCCAGATCGGGAAGGGGAAAATTACATCGTTCATCGGACCTAACGGAGCGGGCAAAAGCACGCTGCTGTCGATGATCAGCCGGCTGACGACCCGGGATGCGGGAGAAATATGGATCGACGGCAAGGATATCAGCCAATGCAAGAGCGCAGACCTGGCCAAGCAGATTTCGATCCTGAAGCAGTCGAATCAGATCAATGTTCGTCTTACGGTCCGTGAGCTGGTTTCCTTCGGGAGGTTCCCGTATTCCCAAGGCAAGCTGACTAAGGAGGACTGGAAGTATGTCGACGAGGCCATCGCCTATATGGAGCTTGAAGACATGCAGCACAAATATTTGGATCAGCTGAGCGGCGGACAGAACCAGAGAGCCTATATTGCCATGGTCATCGCGCAGAATACCGAATATGTGCTGCTAGACGAGCCCTTAAACAATCTCGATATGCGGCATTCCGTGCAAATTATGAAGGTGCTGCGCCGGTTGGTCGATGAGCTGGGCAAGACGGTTGTGATCGTGATTCACGATATCAACTTTGCCTCCTGTTACTCGGACTATATAGTGGCGCTAAAAGGCGGCAAGGTCATCAAGGAAGGGACGACCGATCAAATTATCGAATCGTCGGTTCTGAGGGAAGTCTATGATATGGATATCGAGATAGAGAACATTCGCGGCAACAAGATTTGCGTTTACTTTAAATAACCGAAATTATTTGGCGGCGGGTTCTCCGTATGCCGGTTAAAAAATAATTGATTTCTATTAAATTAAAGAGGTGGTTAAGATGAAGAAAAGTTTACCTATGCTGTTGATCGTCCTTTGTTTGGCTGTGTTCATGGCAGCTTGCGGCACTAGCGGCTCGAATTCTTCTAACGGGGCGGCTCCTGCTTCAGGCGGAGGCGGAGACACACAAACGCCGGCGGCGACTCCAGCGGGCAATGAGGAATTGACCTTCAAGCATCAATTGGGCGAGACCAAGGTTAAGAAAAATCCTAAGAAAGTCATCGTATTCGACTTCGGCGCTCTGGATACCCTGGATAAGCTCGGTATCGAAGTGGCAGGCGTAGCTCAAAAGAACCTGCCTCCTTACCTGGCTAAATACAAAGACAGCAAATATCAAAACATCGGTACTCTGCAAGAGCCGGACTATGAAAAAATCAGCTCCATCAAGCCGGATTTGATTCTGATCTCCGGAAGACAGCAGGCTGCTTACCCTGAGCTCAGCAAGCTGGCTCCTACCTTGTATGTTGGCGTAGACAACTCCAAATTTTTGGAGTCATTCAAAACAAATATGAAAATGATCGGCCAAATCTTCGGCAAAGAGTCCGCCGTTGATGCAGAGGTCGCCAAAATCGAACAAACGATTAAAGATGTGAAAACGCAAGTGGCGGCAAGCAACAAGAACGCCCTGATCATCCTGGCTAACGAGGGAACGATCAGCGCTTACGGACCTGGTTCCCGGTTCGGCTTGATCCACGACGTCTTGGGCATTCCTGCCGTTGAGAAGAATCTTGAAGTGTCCACTCATGGCCAAAGCATTTCCTTCGAATTCATCGCAGAGAAAAATCCGGAGTACCTGTTCGTCGTAGACCGCGGTGCAGCCGTAGGCGGAGCAGCTCAAACAGGCGCTAAATCGCTGGTTGAAAACGAGCTTGTGAAGAAAACGAATGCATTCAAAAACAACCACATCGTGTACTTGGATCAAAACTACTGGTACCTGTCCGGCGGCGGCTTGGAATCTGTAGCTGAGATGGTTGGAGAAGTAGCAAAAGCGTATAAATAAGCATCATAATGAAGAAGCCTGTCCTTTTTTGGGGCAGGCTTTTTGGACGTTAGAGAATTTATAAATTTCGGGGCTCCCCTCATATCAATTGAATCAGCTTCGAAGCCCATTTGCACCCTCCTCCGGAAGAAAGACTTCCAGATTGGGATATTTGAAATAATTATATTACAATAGAATCATACAAGATTTATAGTTTTTTCCATTTAATAAGTTAAGGGGTTGGATGGGGATAAAAAGACCACCGGGTTTGGTCATCATCAGCGGATTGTACATGCTATACGGGTTAATGCTCCTTGTCTCGCTCTTTCTTCCTGGGGAACGAGTGTGGTTTAACCCCGGCTTGTCTGAAGCGCTTGGATTGCCATATGAATATGAGGAATGGACCAGGCTGTTGTTAATTCTTTTTTGCGTCTCGATCGGCGCCGGCGTTTATTTTCTGAAAAAATGGTCTTTCATTATTTTAATTGTCTATGTTCTGTTTCAAGTGACCGCGAAAGTAATGTTTTTTAATGGGAATGGTGTTATTTTTTCATATCCATTGGTTCTCTCACTAGTGATATTGGTATATGTTCTCAGTAAGCGAAAATACTTTTTATAATATAGCTTTGGAAGGGGAGAATTCGTCATCATACGTATTTATAATAATCCGAAAGGGCAGGCTTACCGTCATCTCATTGACTATGCCATCAGCCGGTGCCCGATGTTCGTGCTTGCCATGAGAGGGCAAATAGATCACAGCCCCAATTGTATCCGGGTTGTTCAGAGGCTAGAGCCTTTTTTAATAAAAAAACAGGCTGCGGATAGCTTAATGCGAGTTCTGGAAATTGCTTATTCTTACGGAGCTACGGTGTACTTTTACAGGAGCTGCCAAGAAGCAGCGCAGGTTCTGAAGGAAGAGGCAGACGGGCTGCTGGCCTGGCAGCATCCGAAGCTCCCGGAGGATTTATGCTTTTTGGACGATTCGGGTAAAGATTGGCTTATTAACATTGCACATGAAGAGATCATGACGCTAAATATGGATGAAGAAGAAGGCAAAGCTCTTTCGGAGCAGGTCAACGGCTTATTTTTGCAGGGGGAATTTAACGCAGAGCTGGACGCATTTCTGAACGATGCCATTCGGCATAATGCGGAGAAGCTGTACTTGTCCGGCTATGATCTGGACCATGTCCCGGAGAAGATCAGCCGGGTCACATCGTTGAAGTCGCTGACGATATTCGAAGGAAGAATCCGCAGGCTGCCGGAGAGCTTGTTCGAGCTGGAGCAGCTGGAGGAGCTCATCGTATACACTGCAGATCTGCTGCCGTTACCCAAGGAGATCGGGCGGCTTCATCGATTGAAGAGACTGCAAATAAGCTGCTGCAGCTACTATCGATGGGGAGAAGGGGAACCCTTGCCTGCGAAGGAAACAGGCTCATTCCGTGAGCTTCCTGATGAGATCGGGCAGTTGTCCCAGCTAGAGCATTTGACCATCAATGCTACCCCTCTAAGCAGGCTCCCTTCCTCCATTGTAAATCTGAAGAGGCTTAGCTTTGTCGATCTGAGCAATAATTTATTCGAATCAAGACCCATCGAGCTATCCAAGCTTCCCAGCCTTCAACATGTTATGTTTTATCAGAATCCTGTGGAGCCATAGCTCCTTTTCGTTTTGTCCAACAGATGTTAGCTTATGTTAGGTTTATATGGTAATACGTCCTTACGATGATGGGTGTCGTAGGGACTTTTTGTGTTATCCAGGTTAAAAACAGCTTGAACTTCAAATAAAGTGACAAGAAAGAATCACAAATGAATACTTTGTGTAATATATATTGACATATAAGTAACATTCATTTAAAGTAGATGAAAATTAAGCGATGAAGGATGATAACTCCGATGAAGGAAGTGGATGAGGATGGCGAACAGGGTGGATAGGGCACTGCTGCGGCTGCTGCCAAAGGTGGATCTTCATGTGCATTTGGACGGGAGTGTGCAGGCTCAGACGATTGCCGATTTGGCCAAGGAGCAGGGAATGGAGCTTCCGGTTAGCGCAGGTGGGGATCTGCTTCCCTACATTCAGGTGAATGAGGAATGCGGGAGTCTACAGGAGTATTTGAGCAAGTTTGACTTCGTGCTGCCCTTCCTTCAATCTAGGGAGGCTCTGGAAAGGGTTGCGTACGAAATGGTGCAGCAATCGGCCGAGCATAACTGTCGTTATGTGGAGGTGCGCTTTGCTCCGCAGCTTCATCGCAGGAAGGGATTAACGGTAGAGGATACGATCCGGTCGGTTGTTCAAGGCTTAAGGCGCGGGGAAGAAGAGTATGGGGTGACGGCGAGGGTGATTGCCATTTGCATGCGCAACCACTCCTATGAGGACAATTTGGAGGTAGTAGAGGCGGCGGGACGTTTTATCGGCAAAGGAGTTGCGGCCGTGGATCTGGCCGGGGATGAGGCGTCGTACCCGCCGCAATGGTTCCGCGAGGTGTTCGCCTGCTCACAGGCCAAAGGCATTCCCGTAACGATCCACGCGGGGGAGGCTGGGGGAGCCGATAACGTATACGAGGCTATTACTCATCTTGGGGCGGTGCGGATCGGCCACGGGGTCAGGCTGAAGGAGGATCGCGCCATTCTCGATATGGTAAGGGAACGCAAGGTTCCATTGGAAATGTGCCCGGTGAGCAATATTCAGACCAAGGCGGTATCCGGCTGGGATGCGTATCCGATTCGGGAATATTTTGATAGCGGCATCCTCATTACGATCAATACGGATAACCCCAGTGTCTCGGGAACCGATATTACGAAAGAATATGAGGTCGTTGCGGATCGATTCGGCTTCAGTCTGGAGGAGATCGCACAGCTGATTATGAACGGAGTAGAGGCCGCCTTCCTGGGGGAAGAGGAGAAGCTCGCCTTGAAGCGGGAGTTTGGTGAGCGGCTTCAAGAGCTGGGAATTGATCCGGTACAGGCGGCTCTTTAAGCATTTAAGCGTGGCTTCTTTCGGCGGCTTCCTTATGCTCCTTTTGCGGTGCTTCTTTGAAATCCTCGCCGCTCTCCTTGTGCTCCGAAACAAGCTCGCGCGCGGATGATTTGAATTCATGCAGAGTGCGGCCGACCGCTCTTCCAAGCTCCGGAAGCTTGGAAGGACCGAATAAGATCAAGATAACCACCAAAATCATCATGAGACCTGGAAAGCCGATGTTTTGAAGCATACACGCTCAACTCCTCATTTTGTATGTTGTGTTGTTCAAGCATCCGTTTGCCTTAATTTTGATTGTGCTTTTTCGGATAAACCGCCACGGCTTCGATCTCGATCAACCAATCTTCGTTGACCAGTCCAGCTACGCCGACAGTTGAACGGGCGGTTTTGACCGGATTGGATTCATTGTTGAAATACTCCGCATAGGCTTCGTTCCAGCCTTTGAAATCGAATTTGTTATCCTTGCTTGGATCGGCTGTAAGATAGGCGCGGAGGTAAATCACGTCCTTCAGGGTCAAGCCTTTTTCCTTCAGCTGGTTTTCAATGTTCTTCAGGACGCCCTCAGCCTGAGTCTTCGTGTCCCCGTAACGTTCATACACCGTAGCGCCGTCCTTGTTCAGAACCGGAGGTGTTGTTCCGCTGGTGTACAGGTAAGCCGAGCCTGCCGGGACCGAAACGCCTCCCGAGATGGTCGAGGTGGGATTGCCGTAAAACTCGGCTTCATTCACCGGTTCCGCCGGGTACTTGTTCGGTGTTTCCTCCGCATAGGCGCTGACTCCGATAGCTGTAGACAGCAGGCCTACCGCTAGAATGGTTTTGATTTTGCTATACATATCGATCGACCGTCCCTTCCTCTATTCTTTCATGACACGTTCGTGAATTTCGGTGACGACTTTGCGCGCGGATTCGATGCCTCCGGCCATCCAGGCCGGAATGTAGCTGATGTGCTCGCCGGCCAGGTAAATTCGGCCATCCGGCTTGCATAAGGTTGGATACAACGTCTTGCGTTCGTCGGCAGAATAGCTGCCCCAACCGCCCAGGTTATACTTGATGTTTTTCCAATGCACGGAGAAGGAGGCCTCGAATTCCTTGTGGTACTGCGGGTGGATTTTGGCCCCTTGGCTTAATGCGTAGCTTTCACGCTCCGCAAGGGACATTTTCCCGAGCTTGTCGGCGTTGGCGCCCGTTACGTAGTAACCAAGCAAAACCCCTTTTTTGCCGAAATAATTAGTCGGCGGGTAATACATCTGGGTAATATCCATATTCGTCAGGGAGCTTCCGCCGTAAATCTGCTCATCCTCCTCCCAGAAGCGGCGTTTGAACTGAAGGCCGATTTTGCCTGCGGATACGTAGTTAACTTTGGAGATGGCGTCCGCCATTTCAGGGGAGAAGTCGGCCGGGATGCTTTTTAGCACCGATAAGGGAATCGTACAAATACAGTAATCCCCGGTAATTTCCTTGGTTGCGCCGGTTTCCAGATGGGTGTACGTGATGCGCACGCCGCTTTCGTTTTGCCGAATTTCCTTGACCTCGGAATGGAATTGGATACGATTGCCCAGGCGCTTCTCGAACGCTTTGGCAATATGGTCGATCCCGCCTACCGGGTGGAACATCATCATCTGCTGGTCGTACGAATACTCGTTGCTGAAGAAATTGCCGAAGCCGGAGGTGATGATCGATTTCATGTCGAACGGGTCGCGGCGTACGCCTGCATCCAGCTTGCCACCCGGTTCCTCGATATAGCCTCCGCGCTCCGACCCCTTATAGAACAGATCGGCGTTCAAGTCGCCCTCGCGCTTCAAGTATTCAACCAGCTTCGCCTTTTCCTCCGGAGTCAGCGGGAGATCGAGTGCGTTCTGGTTGACCGCTTTGGCCAGCATTTCCGCTACATACCCTCTTACATCTGCTTTGGCTTCCCGTTTTCGGACTTTGCGCCCCGATAGCTCGCCTGCGTTCTCGTTGTAGTAGTAACCGTGCTCGTTAACATTGTTGAATGGCTCGATGGCAATTCCGAATTTGCGGCAGTATTCCATCGTGACATGGAATTGTGGAATCCGCATAGGCCCTGCGTTCAGGTACATGGCCTCTCCTTCGTCGAATCGGGCCACCTGTTTGACGCCGCCGATCTCGGTGACGGTCGTTCCCCTGCGCACGGTCCAGATCCGGCCCCCTGCACGGGCTCGCGCCTCCAGAATGGTGCAGTCATATCCGGCCAGCCCAAGCTCGTAGGCTGCGGTCATCCCTGCGATGCCCCCTCCGAGGATGATGATTTTTTTGCCGCTGCGGTGAGTGGAAGACAAATCGCCTTGATTCGGAGGGGTGAATTCGGCTGCCTTTAAAGTATCAGGCGAAAGCAGGCCCAGCGTCCCCATGACGCTAAATACGGCTGCGGACCCGCCGATTTTACCTACGGTGGTTAGAAACTGCCTTCGGGTCATTTCTTTCGTTGGTTCCTTTGTCTCCATGCTCCTCGACTCCTTTAGGGTAAAGTGGTTCAACCTCACAACGAGATCGTACCAAAAAAATTTTTATTTGACTTCAAATTTGTAAGGTTTTCTAACATTGTTTTTTTGTTTTTCGAAAATCATTGCAATTTCAAAGCGGTTTTTGTTAGAATCGACTCAAGAAATGGGGGAAAACGGTTCGTTTATCTTTTCATCGGCCATAATACTTAACATTAAAATTACGTAGGAGGTAATTATGATGGAAGAAAAAGTGATGAACATCGGAATCGTTAAGGAGTTAACGGGCTTATCGGAGAGACAAATTCGCTACTATGAGGAGCGCAAGCTCATCTTTCCCGCCAGAACGAAAGGAGGAGCTCGAAGGTATTCGTTCGAGGATGTCAAGAGGCTTCGCGAAATCAATGAAAAGCTGAGGGACGGCTTCCACACGTTCGAATTAAAAGCAATGCGCCCGTTTAAAAGCATCTAGCGGATCACACAAGGAGTTACATGCCTCGGGCTCAAGGGGCAAACCTTAAGGGAAGGTTGGTGCTGGCCATGCACGATGACAGATTGATGACCTTGACGGAGCATTTAGCCGAGCTGCGTAAGAGGATCTTGCTGGTGCTGCTGGTGACGGTTGTCACAATGGCGGCAGGACTATTTATTGCACCCCGAATTTTGGTATATTTAAAAAGCGTACCTCCAGCCTCCGCTATAGCCTGGAATGTCTTCTCCCCGTGGGATGGACTCCGGATTTATATGAGCATTGCCTTGGCATTCTCGCTGGCAGTTACGCTGCCCTTCGCGCTCTATCAGCTGTGGAAATTCGTGACGGTCGGGCTCAAGGCGAACGAGCAGGACGCCGCGTTGAAATATATTCCTTTTACAATCGTTTGCTTTGCTGCAGGCTTCAGCTTTGCTTATTTTATCGTGTTTCCCATGAGCTTTCGTTTTGCGACAGGAATCGCCCAAAGTCTGCAATTTACGGAAACGTACGGCATTTCCCAATACTTCGGCTTTATGTTTAACATTGTAATTCCGTTAGCGGTGGCTTTCGAGCTGCCGGTTGTTGTTATGTTTTTGACCAAAATTGGGATACTGAACCCAAGGCGGCTGCATTCCATGCGCCGGTACGCTTATTTGACGCTGGTTATCGTGGCCAGCTTGATTTCGCCTCCGGAATTGCTGTCGCATCTAATGGTGGCTGTGCCATTGATAGGCCTTTACGAATTCAGTGTCTGGCTGTCCGGCATGGTATACCGCAAGCAGCTGCAGCTCCGTGAAGCGGGAGGGCTGGAATCGGCGGCATAAAGCTGTCTTGGATTGTTTTGGTCATGAAAGGGGTGGAGGCATGAACGAAAAGGACTATATGATGCTTCTGTATGTGGCGGAGGAGCAGAGCTTGACCAAAGCGGCGGAGCGTCTATATATCACCCAGCCGGCCTTGACGTACCGCCTCCATCAGATGGAGCGGGAGATGGGCGTCCCCCTTATTGTGAAGAACGCCAAAGGGACGAGGCTGACTCCGGAAGGCGAATATTTGGCTGAATATGCGAAAAAGATGCTCGATGAGCTTGCCAGGATGAAAGAGTATATCGTTAACATGCGCAACGAGGTCAAGGGGAGTCTTCGGATCGGAGTGTCCAGCTACTTTGGCTTATATAAGCTGCCCCCGCTGCTGAAGAAGTTCAGAGACTTGTACCCGGAGGTTCAGCTTATTGTCACCTGCGCCTTGAGTACGGAGATTCTGGAGCTGCTGTCGCGGGATGAGATCCAGGTGGGAGTGATTCGCGGCGATTATCCTTGGTTCGAGGGCAAGCACCTGCTTCATGACGAGCATATTTGTCTTGTATCGCAAGAGGAAATTCAGTGGGAAGACCTGCCGCGTCTTCCCCAAATTTGTTACAAGCAGCCCAAAGTTCAGACAAGCAGCTATTCGCAGCTGCCGTTCAGCGAGACGATCAATGCGTGGTGGCGCGAACGCTTTCATGTTCCTCCGCTGATCACCATGCAGGTGGACAGCTATGAGACTTGCAAGGAGATGGTCAAGCATGGGCTTGGTTATTCCATCATTCCCGGGATTTTCGTGACGGAGGAGGATGGGCTGCATAAGGTCGAATTGTACCGGAAAAATGGGGAGCCGATGAAGCGCAATACATGGATGGTTTACAAGCAGTCCTCTCTGCAGGTAGCTACCGCTGAACGGTTTGTATCTTATATGAAGGAAGCGCATCCGCAATAAAATGCAGCACTCTAAGTAGATTGCAGGAGCCGCCCGTGCTAAACCCATTCATATAGAAAAATGCGAAAGGTACTAGGTGGGGTATCTCTTGGAGGAGCGATTGCGCCCGCCTTTGCTCTCGGGAAATACCCGCTGTAAAGCGAATATGATCAAAATTTGTCCGAGAACAACAGCGGCCGGGGGATGATACCCCACGGGGGTACTTATGCTATTTTCATATTTCAGGTTTTGCAACAGAATAAGGACCTAGCCACAGGCTAGGTCTTTTTAGCATTACAGGGGTTTATAAATTTTGGAGCAGCTTCGAATCCAAGGCCCCGCCTTGTGGGGCTGCTTCATTCCCCAGGCCCAGTTAACACCGGCCGCTATGCATAATTATTCTATAGCCTGTTAGACTCAGACCAACCCGAGAGAGGATGGAAATGAAGATACAGAAATTCCCACCACTTCAAGAGTAGGGAAATCTCATGAAGTGAAAGCGCGAAAATGTAAGCAAGGAAGCGGTTTAGTTGAGAGTCTCATAAAAATTTTTTAGGTCAACCGCTAAAAACTATTCATTTTACTTATTGGGGGTGCCGATTTACAATAATTCAAATAAGTTGCATAAATATTCGGTTGCATTTCAATTCGAGGAGCATCATAAAAACCATATCTTGGGACATGTTAGGTGGGAGCAGCAATGAACAATACAGAATCGAATGAAGCAAAGGCGGCCCTTCAACAAGCGGTGGACGCGAGGGATGAATTGCTCAGAGGCTTGGCGTCGCTGATTCATGCCAATCCGGAGCTGAGCTTTCATGAGCATAAGGCTCAGCAATGGCTGACCGCTCCTTTGGCGGAAGCGGGCTTTCAGGTGGAGAAGGGAATCGCCGGTTTGGAGACGTCGTTTCGCGCGACATGGGAAGGATCGGCAGGAGGGCCAACCATAGCGCTGCTTGCCGAGTACGATGCGCTTCCGGCAATAGGACATGCTTGCGGGCATAATCTGATCGGCACGGCTGCGGTTGGAGCGGCGCTGGCGTTGAAGGATGCCTGCCCCGACCTGCCGGGCAAAATCATCGTGCTGGGAACGCCGGCGGAAGAAGAGGGCGGCGGCAAAATCATCATGTGCAACGAAGGCGTGTTCGACGATATCGATGCGGTGATGATGGTTCATCCGCAGAGCAAAACGATGGTGCTGCGGGGAGCGCTGGCTTGCGTAGATGCGACCTTCACCTTCCACGGGCGGCAGGCTCATGCCTCCTCCTCGCCGGAGAAGGGAATCAGCGCACTGGATGCGATGATTAATGCTTTTGTGGCGATCAACTCGATTCGCCAGTTCGTGAAGGAGGATGTGCGCATCCACGGCATTATTACGAAGGGCGGAGATGCCCCGAATGTCGTGCCGGAGCTGTGTGAGGCTGTGTTTATCCTGAGAGCGGCCACCGTCAAAGAGCTGGAAACCGTAAGGGAGAAGGTATACAAGGCGGTTCGGAATGCAGCCGAAGGAGTGGGCGCTACCGTCGATATTGCGGAAGGGCTTATCTATGCGGAGAGAAACAACAATAAAGCGCTCGCCGCTTTATTCCGGAACAATCTGGAGCAGATGGGTATCGAGGTGTGCGATCCTCCGAAGAAAGGCGGCATCGGCTCCTCGGATATCGGCAATGTAGGCCAGGTGACGGCTACCATCCATCCGTATATCCGTCTTGGAGACGCGACGACGCATACGCCGGAGTTCTGCGAGCTGGCCGGATCGGAAGCGGGGATGATCGAGATGAATCAGGCGGCCAAGGCGATGGCGCTGACCACCTATGATCTCTGTGTCGACAAGGAAGCGCTCCGGAGCGTTCGTGAGGAGTTCGAGCAGTGGAAACAGCAAAGCGGCGGGGGGCAAGCACATGGATAACGCAATGGCAGGCAAGCGCAAATGGCTGAAAATGCCGCATACTTATGTGATTTTGATCATCCTGGTCTTCGTGGCCGCGGTATTGACCTATGCCATCCCCGCAGGGAAGTTTGAGCGGGTGAAGGATAAGGTGACAGGGAAATCGCTGCTGGTCACCGGGTCCTATCATCACGTGGATGCAAGCCCGGTAAGTCTTGTCGACATACCTAAAGCTATCGTACATGGACTTATAGATTCTGCAGATGTCGTATTTTTTATCTTTATCATCGGCGGAGCGTTCCAGATTATTTCTTCTACAGGAACGATCGAGGCGATTACGGGCCGGGTGGCCCGGACGTTCGCGAGCAAGGGAGTCTGGGTAATACCGGTCTTCTTATCTTTGTTCTCCGTAGGCGGCTTCACGATGGGGATGTCCACGGAGGTAATGGTGTTCGTGCCAATCGGCATAGCCATCGCCCGGGCGCTCGGCTACGATGCTCTGACAGGGACAGCGATGATCTCGCTTGGGGCCTCCTGCGGCTTTACTGCAGGGATTCTTAATCCGTTCAACGTCGGCTTGGCCCAGGCTATCGCTCAGATTCCTATGTTCTCCGGAATGTGGCTTCGAATTATTTTGCTCATTTGCTTGATTACCATAACCAGTCTGTACATTATCCGTTATGCAAGGAAAGTGAAGAAGGATCCAACTCAAGGACTGGTTCACGAGCTAGAGCAAGAGGCGGAAGGCACCGGGACGAAGCTGGACTTCTCCCATCTTCCGTCCATGCAGCTGAAGCATTACTTGACTATTTTGACGGTTGTCGCGGGCTTCGGGCTCTTGATCTGGGGCGTATCGAAAAAAGGCTGGTGGATGGAAGAGCTGGCTGCCTTGTTCTTAACGATGGGGGTCTTGTCCGGATTGTTCTCGGCCTACGGCCCGAGCCGGATTGCCAAAGAGTTTGTAAAAGGAGCCAGCGCAATCACCTACGGCGCCTTCATAATCGGTTTGGCCAGAGGTATTATGGTCGTACTGGATCACGGAAATGTCATCGATACGATCGTGAACAGTCTGTCCATTCTTGTAGGCGAGCTTCCGAGCTCGATTCAGGTCCTGGGCATGTATGTATTCCAAAACGTCATGAATGTCTTCATTACATCGGGAACCGGGATGGCGGTTACGACGATGCCGATCATGGTTCCGCTGTCCGATTTGCTCGGGGTAACGAGACAGACGGCTGTGCTCGCATTCCAATTAGGCGACGGATTCACCAACATGATCCTGCCTACCTCCTCCGCGTTAATGGGAAGCTTGGCCGTGTCGGGAATTCCGTATCAGAAGTGGGTCCGCTTCTTCTGGCCTCTGATGGCGACCTGGCTTGTAGTGGGAGCCATCTTCGTCATCGTTGCCAATATCATTCATTACGCATAACAAATAAAAGGTTGTTCCGCGGGTCCTTTTTCAGACTCTGGAACAACCTTTTTTAAATAATAACACCATTTGTAAATTTACGGGTTTGCACAAAGAAGATGCATCTGCTTAAAGCTAAGTTTCACTTTGCAAGGATAGTCTGGATTTAATTACCAATGGTTTATTTTGCGAAAATATGGTTCCCGATTTGAATGGTTTGCGGTCTGGTCCATATCCAAGCGCTGGTCGCTGTTTTCGGGTTAAAATAATACAAGGAGCCATTAGAAGGATCCCAGCCGCGTACGGCGTCCTGGGCAGCCAAATAAGCCGTGCTGTCAGGCATCAAATTATATTGGCCATCCGCTACTGCGGTAAAGGCGCCCTTTTGGAAAACGACGTCTTTAATACTATCTCCAAACTTGCCGGATTGAATACGATTCATAACGACGGCGCCGACGGCAACCTGACCTTCGTACGATTCACCGCGGGCCTCGCTGTAAATAACCTTAGCCAGAATGTCCAGCTCTTCACGGTTCAAGGAATGCTTCTTCAGCTCGGACCAAGTCATATCTCCTACCACTCCGTCCGGATTTAAGCCGAAATTGCTTTGAAATCCTTTGACTGCTTGGGCTGTATTAGATCCGTACAAGCCGTCCAAGGGCAGCTGGTAAAAGCCGGCCAGCTTCAAACGGAACTGCAGATCCCAGACGTCGCCGTTGGCGCTGCCTTGCTGTAGTAATGGTGCTGCTTGAGCTGTATATGGGGTAATTCCTACTATATTCGTCAACAATGCAAACCCGAATAGGAAGGCCAATATTCTCCAATTTCTTCGTTTCATACGGTATCTCCCCTTTCGGATAAAGATTATAGAGGCTGTATGAACGAAGATTCAACCAGCATTTATTGGAATATCCTAAAAAATGCTTGCCGGGCGCGGGTTTATCCCACTTTATTAGTGGGGATTAAAATCGCTTGCAGATGCGAATTCGATAGGTTCCTAGGTTTGCTATAGCGAATGGTTGGATCCAGAAAAAGGAAATAAGCTTATGCTTTTAAACGATCACAATATACGTGCATAGCCTCCCGCAAAAAGACGGACAGCCCCTCCTTATGCTTATCAATGTTGGCTGTAAATCGCTCATCCTCCACGTACAAATCTCCCAGGCCGCGGAAAATGTCCGGTGTACATTCGTAAAAGTGGCTTGTGATCCATTCTCTAAGCTCCGCCACTCCTTCCTGTACTTGCGGGTCCTCGGGTCCGTTATCCATCGCGGCAATGATCTTGGCATAAATTTGCCGTGATTGCTCCATAATATCGTTCCAATCCTGAGAGGAATAGCCGCCGGTCTTTTGCTCGACGGAGTCCATCATAGCATCTCCATACCGTTGACGCGCTTCCTTGGCGTATTTGCGTTTGTGTTCTTCTAACGGAGTCCTGTCAAAGGACTCGAATCGTTCCTGGTTGCTCATTTGTCGTTCTCCTTCCATAGCTTGAATCGTTTTGTGAACCGTTTCGATGATGCTGTCGAGCCGCCGCCTCTTCTCGAGCAATAGCTCCCGATGGGATTCCAGCGCCTCTTTCCGGTCGAAATGGGGGTGGTCCAGAATGTCTTTGATCTCCTTCAACGAAAACCCGATCTCGCGAAAAAACAATATTTGCTGTAAACGTTCCAGCTCACGATCGGTATAGGCGCGGTATCCCGCCTCATTAACTGAATCGGGAGAGAGCAGTCCGATTTCATCATAATGATGGAGTGTCCGGACGCTGATGCCGGCAAGATCGGCAACTTCCTTCGTTTTGTAGGTCATATCATCACCTCCTATTTCATCATAGGGTATTACGTTACGTGAGAGTCAACAGGCTCGCCGGTCCTTTTTGTATGATCCTGGTGGAAAAATTCGATGAAACCGCTATTAGCATTTAGTTTGGCTTTAGAAGAGCTGCTTATAGTCAGAGTCGAATCGAATACTATTGTACCGGTAAAGGTTGTGTATTGAGGCTCCGGGCTGTCTCACAGTGACAAAGTCAAGGCCCCGCTTGCGGGGCTATTCGGCATGCCGGAATCTGCGAGTCAGCTTGCCGGACTGCCTGGCTCGAGTTAGGGCTTCTTGCGATAAGGGTAAGGAATAACAAGGACTAGCCCTAGAGCAAAATAGGGAGAAGAGGATGATTATGGACTATTTCGGCTGAACGCAGCCCAAACGAGGTGATGGCGTGTGATTCGAATGCTGGGTTTTCTCCAGCCTTACCGGTGGCCGACAGCAGCTGTGCTCGTCTTGATATTTCTGCAATCCTTGTCGGATCTGTATCTCCCGACCTTAATGGCGGATATTGTGGACAAAGGGATTGTGGAAGGCGACATCCCCTACATCTTCCGAATCGGGGGATTCATGCTTCTGGTGGCGGCGGGAGGCGCAATATGCTCTGTCGCGGCAAGCTTTCTTTCCGCCAGGACGGCATCGGGCTTTGGCCTTAACGTGCGGAGCCGGGTGTTCTCCCATGTGGAAAATTTCTCCCTTCAGGAGTTCGACAGGATCGGCACGGCTTCGCTGATTACGAGAACGACCAACGATATTACCCAGGTGCAGCAAGTGCTGACCATGATGCTGCGAATGATGATCAGTGCTCCCATGATGTGCATTGGGGGCATCATCATGGCGGTGAGTAAGGATGCCACGCTGTCACTTGTTCTGGTCGTGGTTATTCCGGTGCTTGCGGCGGCCATCGCCATTATCGCAAGCCGTGGAATGCCCTTGTTCAAAGCGCTTCAGATGAAGCTGGACAAGCTGAATCTGGTGCTGCGGGAAGGGCTGACGGGAATACGCGTCATTCGTTCCTTCAACCGGATTGAGCACGAGCAGCAGCGATTTCAGGAGGCCAACCGGGATTTGACGGCTACCGCTACGAAGGTGAACCGCATTATGGCAGCCATGATGCCGGTGATGATGCTGGTCATG
Organism: Paenibacillus sp. OAS669; assembly: GCF_014873645.1. Classification (NCBI taxonomy): domain Bacteria; kingdom Bacillati; phylum Bacillota; class Bacilli; order Caryophanales; family Paenibacillaceae; genus Paenibacillus; species Paenibacillus sp. OAS669. The sequence goes on along the minus strand of NZ_JADBDR010000006.1, from coordinate 186,907 downwards.
AACTTCTCCTCTATGGCCATTATCTGGTTCGGTAGTATCCGGATCAGCACCGGTCATATGCAGGTAGGGGATCTGATGGCTTTTTTGCAATATGCGATGCAGATTATGTTCTCACTCATTATGATGTCGATGATGTTCGTCATGATTCCTCGAGCTTCCGTCTCGGCCGGCCGCATTAACGAAGTGCTGGGCATGACCCCGACGCTGGAAAATCCTGCGCATGGCCGACAAACGGGAGAGAGGAAGGGCTACATCAAATTCGACCAGGTTTCGTTTAGCTATCCGGGGGCGGAGCAGCCGGCCCTCTCGAATATTTCCTTCAGCGCCAGCCCCGGGGAGATTACGGCGATTATCGGAGGGACAGGGTCAGGCAAATCGACGCTGATCAGCCTCATTCCCCGATTTTACGATGTAAGCAGCGGCAGCATCCGTGTGGATGGGGTGGATGTACGGGAGATGACGCAGCAGACGCTGCGCGAGAAAATCGGCTTAGTCCCGCAGAAGGCCGTGCTGTTCTCCGGAACCATCGCGGACAATATCCGCTATGGCAAGGAGGATGCTACTGACGAGGAGCTGCGGCATGCGGCAGCGGTCGCCCAGGCGACGGAGTTCATCTCCGCTATGCCGGAAGGCTTCGACTCGGTTATTGCCCAAGGAGGGACGAACGTATCGGGGGGACAAAAGCAGCGTCTCTCCATAGCCAGAGCTCTGGTCAGAAGGCCGGAAATTTACGTGTTCGACGACAGCTTTTCCGCTCTTGATTTCAAGACGGATGCTAAGCTTCGCGCTGCCCTGAAGGCGGAGACCGGCGATGCGACGGTCATTATCGTGGCCCAAAGGGTGAGCACCGTCATGGACGCGGACCGGATCATCGTGCTGGAGGACGGACGTATTGCCGGGATAGGGAATCATCAAGAGCTGATGGCTTCGTGCGGGGTGTTTAGGGAAATCGTGGCTTCACAGCTATCGGAGGAGGAACTGTCATGAGCGGACCGCATAGAGGGGGCGGCGGCCCAGGCAGAGGCCCAGGAGGAGGACACGGAGGTCCCCGAATGGGAATGCCCGTCCAAAAGGCCAAAAACTTCAAGGGCACGCTGAATCGCTTGCTTCACTATTTAAAGCCTCATCGTTATGCGCTGCTCATGGTTCTTCTTGCTGCCATACTCAGCACCGTGTTCAGCATCGTCAGCCCGAAAATTATGGGGAAGGCGACGACCAAAATTTTCGAAGGCGTCATGCTGAAGCTGAAGGGTGTTCCCGGAGCGGAAGTCGACTTTGGTTACATCAAGGATATTTTACTGCTGTTGGCCGTCTTGTATATCATTAGCGCAGCCTTCAGCTATATGCAGCAATATGTGATGGCCGGAGTCGCCCAGAAAACCGTCTATGGCTTGAGACAGCGGGTCAATGAGAAGCTGTCCAGGCTGCCGCTGTCGTTCTTCGATTCCCGCGCCCACGGCGAAATCTTGAGCCGGGTTGTCAACGACGTTGACAATATAAGCAGCACGCTGCAGCAAAGCTTGACCCAGCTGATTACCTCCTTGGTCACGCTGGTCGGCGTTATTGTCATGATGCTGACGATAAGCGGCTGGATGACGCTAATCGTATTTCTTACGCTTCCGCTCAGCTTTCTTGTTACGAAGGCGGTAGCCTCCCGTTCGCAGGCTTTCTTTGCAGGACAGCAAAAGGCGCTTGGAGAGCTGAACGGCCACGTGGAAGAAATGTATACGGGCCACCGGATCATTAAAGCGTTCGGACACGAGGAGAAATCCATCGATAAGTTCAACGAAATTAACCGCAAGCTGTATCAGTCAGGCTGGAAGGCGCAGTTTGTGTCCGGGATCATCATGCCTTTGATGAGCTTCATCAGCAATATCGGCTACGTGCTGGTCAGCGTCGTCGGCGGGATTCTCGTCACGAGAAGGGCGATTGAGATCGGCGATATCCAGGCATTTATTCAATACACGCGTCAGTTCTCACAGCCTATCACCCAGCTGGCCAATATCGCCAATATTATACAATCGACCATCGCTTCCGCAGAGCGCGTCTTCGAGCTGCTCGACGAGAAGGAGGAGGTGCAGGAGGCTTCGGAGCCCAAGCACTTGGAGCGTCCCAAGGGCGAAGTGCATTTCCAGGACGTCACGTTCGGGTACAAAGAGGGCGCCGTCTTGATCGAGCATATGAATATCGACGTCAAGCCGGGTCAGACCGTTGCCATAGTAGGCCCGACGGGAGCGGGCAAAACAACGCTTATCAATCTGCTGATGCGATTTTATGAGCTGGGAGGCGGCCGAATCACGATTGACGGAGTCGATATTACTGACCTGAAGCGGGGGAACCTGCGCAGTCTGTTCGGCATGGTGCTTCAGGACACCTGGCTGTTCAACGGCACGATTCGCGATAATATCGGCTATGGGCGTGAGGGAGCTTCTGCCGAGGACATCGTGCGGGCAGCGAAGGCAGCGCATGCCGATCATTTTATTCGGACCTTGCCGGACGGCTATGACACCGTGCTGAACGAAGAGGCTTCGAACATCTCTCAAGGGCAGAAGCAGCTTCTGACCATTGCCCGCGCCATTCTGGCCGACCCGGCGATTCTCATTCTGGATGAAGCGACGAGCAGCGTAGATACGCGAACGGAAGTATATATTCAAAAGGCGATGAACGAGCTGATGAAAGGAAGAACCAGCTTTGTCATTGCCCATAGACTCTCCACGATCCGCAACGCGGATATGATTCTCGTTATGAACAAAGGGACTGTGATCGAGAAGGGAACACATGAAGAGCTGCTGGCCGAGGGCGGCTTTTATGCCGACTTGTATCTCAGCCAATTCACGGGGAAAGACTCGCAGAAGGATATCGGGTAAAGCCGCGTGGATGTTGGGAAACGGCCGCCGGGCAAGCCTCCATTAAAGAAGGGCTATCGGCAGCAGGGATCAAGGATGAGCTCCTGATTTTGGGACAAGCTAATGCAGGATGATTTTACATAGGGACAGGAGAGAAAAGGATGCATAAAGAAACCGACTCAGGGCAGCGGACGTTGACTACCCGTCAGGGACATCCGGTAGCGGATAACCAGAATATTCGCACGGTAGGCAGCCGGGGGCCAAGTACGTTGGAGAACTACCATTATCTTGAGAAAATTACTCACTTCGACAGGGAGCGCATTCCGGAGCGCGTCGTCCATGCGCGCGGTGCAGGAGCTCACGGAGTATTTGTAGCTTACGGGAAGGTTGGAGAAGAGCCGGTATCCAAGTACACCCGGGCGAAGCTGTTTCAGGAGGCGGGCAAAGAGACGCCGGTGTTCGTAAGGTTCTCGACGGTGATTCATGGCGGTCATTCTCCCGAAACCTTAAGGGACCCGAGAGGCTTTGCCGTCAAATTTTACACGGAGGACGGGAACTGGGACTTGGTCGGGAACAATCTCAAAATTTTCTTCATCCGAGACCCGCTGAAATTCCCTGACATGGTTCATGCCTTTAGGCCCGATCCGATCACGAATGTGCAGGATATGGAGCGCTTCTTCGATTTTGTGTCGATGAGTCCAGAGGCTACCCATATGATTACGTTTGTGTACTCCCCTTGGGGAATTCCCGCTAACTACCGGCAAATGCAGGGCTCCGGCGTCAATACATATAAGTGGGTGAATGAGGCGGGAGAAGCGGTGCTGGTGAAATATCACTGGGAGCCGTTAAAGCAGGGCATTAAAAATTTGCTGCAAAAGGAAGCCAACGAAATTCAAGCGATCAATTTCAACCACGCCACGCTGGATCTGTATCAGGCCATTGAGCGGGGCGATTATCCCGAATGGGAGCTATGCGTACAAATCATGTCCGATGATGAGCATCCCGAATTGTCCTTTGACCCGCTGGATCCCACCAAACTGTGGCCGACGGATCAGTTCCCGCTGCTGCGTGTAGGCAAAATGACCTTGAACCGCAATCCGGTCGATTATTTCACGGAAGTGGAGCAGGCGGCATTCGGGACCGGGGTTCTGGTAGACGGTCTGGACTTCTCGGATGACAAGCTGCTGCAGGGCCGTACCTTCTCCTATTCGGATACGCAGCGGTACCGGGTCGGGACGAATTACTTACAGCTTCCGATCAATGCGCCTAAAACCCATGTGGCAACCAATCAAAGCGGGGGGCAGATGCAGATCCGGCCGGACCGGGCCCCGGGGCAAAATCCGCATATCAACTATGAGCCTTCCTCTCTAGGCGGGCTGGAGGAAGCGAAGCGGCATGGCAAGGAGCATGAGCCGCACTATAACGCCAAATTGACCCGCGAGGCCATTCCGCGAACGAATAACTTCGGACAAGCGGGCGATACGTACCGGGCTTTTGAAGAATGGGAGCGTGAAGAGCTGATCTCGAATCTGGTCGATGCTTTGTCGAAGTGCAGCGAAGGCATTCGCGAGAGGATGATCCGGCATTTCACGGAGGCGGATGCCGATTACGGCAGGCGAGTAGCCGAGGGGCTGTCCAATGCGGACCGGAACCGCATCGAGAGCGGTCAGACAGATCCGGCACAGGCGGTCCGCAAGGCTCAGCAAGAGGGGCACAGTGCAGGTCCATATTAAAGGAAGGCGGCGGGCTTAGGAATCGGCCCGCCGCCTTATTATTGGGGTTCCCTGCAAAGCACCTGAATCAGCCCCAAGCTAAGGCGCTATTTTGCAGGGTTATTTAGCATCAGAGGCCGAGAGAAGCTTCCATCTAATGCCAGTCATGCACACCCTAAGCAGGATTAGCTGCGCAGCTCATTATCCATCGCTTCGAGCAGGCTGACCGCTTGCCGTTCAAGGGCAAGCACCGACTCAAGAATCGGCACGGCTTGCCCCACCGCGGCAGGAGAGTTAGGGTCACCGCCGGAGGGGAAGGGAAACAGGCTGCGCAAAGGCAGGAGCCGGCGAGCAATATCCCCGTACAGAACGGCTGCCTCCCGGAACAAGCTGCGAATGCGTGCGTCCCGTTCGTCGGAGCCGTTCCATCCGTCAGCCAGCTCGTTCCAGAATGCGGCTGCAAAATGCCGGGCGTCCTGAACGAAGGCGACGTTATAGGAATGACCGTTAGGCTCGATCGCTCCGCCGCGGAACGCTTCGATCCAGGTCGAATAAGCCGCAAGTCCCCGAACCGTTCTCGGGGCTTCCTCCTCTATTCCCCTATAATGATCGAGGATCATGCGCAGCGCACCCTGCAGCATCGTACGGTCATCCGTCTCGAAGGAATCCTCAATGGCAAGAATGAATAGATCCTCCAGGATCCCCCGTCCGAGGTTGTCATAGGAAATAGCTTTCTCTCTGCACAATTCCGCAGCCATCAGCTGTCGCTGTTCATCGTCATAGCCGTAGATGACTCCGAATTCGGGGATAAATAGATCCCAGGACAGCACCGGAAGCCCACGGTCGATGGAACGGTGGATGAGCTCCAGCGCTTCGGGAAGCGCTTTGTGCAGCGCCCTTTTGTGCATCGCTTGCTCCGTTAGCAGGGACGGATCGACCAGGTTGGCATTTGGTCCCGGACCATCCTTCCGGAGCCCGTCAACGAAACGGCAGCGGAAGCCCAGATTGAGCAGCCCCTTGGTGAGAATATCTCCGAAGTTAAAGCTGGTCGGTCCGCCGATATGGACGTCTCCCGGCCCGATATTGATGCGAAAGGCGTGGCCAGTCAAGCCCATGACCATAGGAAGGGAGAAGGCTTTGTCCGTATAGCCCAGAATGCGATGAATAGCTGAGGCGGCCGATGTCCAGGTTCCTCCTTCGTGGCTTGCAGCGTTGTTAGGCAGCAGAGTCTTTTTCATAAGTCCCATATCCCTTCTGTTTTTCATGTAATGATCTACAGAAATACGGAGCTTTTCCTGAATCACTTTTTTACGGCCCCGGGAAATAAGCTGATACACATTGGCGGAAGAGAGCTGAAACAGCTTGGCAATCTCCTGAGGAGACAAGTGGTCGAAAAAATGCGATTCGAAGATTTGCCTCTCTCTGCGGTTGAGACAGCCTAATATGCCGCCGATCGTATCCATCAGCTCCCGCCGGAGCAATGCTTCTTCCGGATTCGTCTCTTGCCCGGCAGGAGGCCGTGATTGGGAGAGACGGTGCAGGATGTAATCGAGATCGCGCCAGGTATCGTCCGAGGGCTCTATGGACCCCTGGGACGGTGCCAGGGCGGAGAAGGACTGCTCTTTGGCGACGGAACGGCTCCTTAGCCTGGTGTATGCCTGGTTGCGCACGATCCGGTGCAGCCAAGGGAGGAACCGCTCGGTATCTACAAGCGTCCCGAGATGCAGAAAAGCCCGAATCAGCGCATCCTGCACGATATCCTCCGCCAGGAAGGGCTCCTGAGCTATAGAACGGGCATAGCCGTATACCTGGGCTCTATGTCTTCGTATCAATTCCCCGAAGGCCTCGCGATCCCCGGCCTTGGCCTGCTCAACCAGCAAGCGGTCATCCCTTTCATCAAGCTCTGGAACAGCCCCTTCTTCATCCCGGGGGTCCAGCGGTGTAAATGATGCAGTGCTCAAGGAAATCCTCCTTACGTAGATTCTTGTTACATTGACGCTTCAGGAGCGGGTATTCTGACAACGCCGGCCAAAAAATAAAGGTGTGGATCATGATTGACTTTATGTGAACCCAAATGGTCGGAACGGGTTGATTTATAGGGGCTATGCTCTTTGATTATTTTACCATCTATTTCAAAAATGCAGCGCGGTTTTGCTTGAACAGCCATGCGAAAAAAGCCGCCCTCGCCGTAAAGGAAGGCGGCCTGCTTAAGCTTTGCGAAGCTGCTTGCTAACCCAACAAAGAGCGCCGAAGCTTTAATACTTGATGCAGATGGTAGAAACCTCGCTGTAGAAGTCCAGGCTGAACATCCCGCCCTGACGGCCAATGCCGCTTTGCTTCTCACCGCCGTACGGCGTTCTCGGATCACGCAGGAACCAGGTATTCACCCAGGTCAGCCCGGCTTCGATCTGATGCGCTACCCGGAAGGCCCGGCTGCTGTCCTTCGTCCAGATGGATGCGCTAAGACCGTAGTGGGTATCGTTAGCGAGAGCGATGACCTCCTCCTCGGTATCAAAAGGCTGCACGGTGACGACAGGACCGAATATTTCCTCATTGACCACCCGGCATCCGGCATCGACTCCGGTTATGATGGTCGGCTCCACGTAGAAGCCCCGATCAAGTCCATCGGCGCGATTTCCGCCGGTTTCGATCACGCAGCCGTCCTCTCTTGCGGACTGGATATAATCCAGCACCCGATCGTAATGCTGCTTGCTGATGAGCGCCCCGATGTTCGTATTCGGCTGGAGGGGGTCGCCCACCGTTTGCTGTCGCGTGCGTTCGATGAATTTCTCCAGGAAGTCTTCATAGATCGGGCGCTGTACATAGATCCGCGAGCCGCACAAGCACACGGCGCCTTGGTTAATAAAGCTGCTGCGCAGCGATGTATCGACCACTTCGTCCAGATCGCAATCCGCGAAGATGATGTTCGGGTTTTTGCCGCCCAGCTCGAACGATAAGCGCTTCAGGCTGGCTGATCCGGCCTTCATAATGCTTTTTCCGGTGGTTGTTTCCCCTGTGAAGGCAATCGCGCGCACATCCGGATGCTCGGAGATCGCTTCCCCTACGGAACGACCGGCCCCGTTCACGATGTTGACGACACCGTCCGGCAAACCGGCCTCCTTGCAGATTTCCCCGAGCAGCGTTGCGGTCATAGGCGTCCAGCGGGCCGGCTTCAGTACGACGGTGTTGCCCATGGCAAGGCACGGCGCAAGCTTGGCGCTGAGCAGAAGAAGCGGCAGGTTCCAGGGATTAATCATGCCGACGACGCCGAGTGGCCGGCGTACGACGAAGTTCATGGCGCCGGCCTCGCTGGGATAAGCCTCCGTTCCCATGGTGGAGATGAAATTGGCATAGAAATGGTAGCTTCCGGCGGCACGCGGAATGTCTACATTCGTTGACAGCCACAGAGGCTTTCCTGTATCCAGCGTTTCGAGCATGGCCAGCTCGTCTTTGCGCTGCAGAATCAAATCGCCGATCCGGCGCAGTATGGCGGCGCGCTCACTCAGCTTGGAATGCTTCCATCCGCCGTCGAAGGCCCGCTTGGCAGCTTCTACGGCCAGATCGACCTCGGCTTGGCCTCCCTCAGCCACTTGACCGAGCACCTCCTCCGTTGCCGGATTGATATTATCGAAGGTTTTGGGCTCCTGGGAATGAACGTACCGGCCGTCAATGAAATGCAAGCAATCCATACCTTTCACGATAGTTTCCATTTTCAAACTCCTCCTTTAGGATCTTAGGTTATGAGGCTTTAGCCAGTATCGGCGCAGGGGACCGATCGTTCGTTATCATCCTGCGTCACCCAGCGGGCCGGACAGCGCCTGAGTCAAGCCCGCTTGGAAACGGTGCGCTCGCGATGCAGCCTCCGGTAATGATTCGGAGTCATGCGAATGCTGCTTTTGAAGGTTCTATAGAAGGTGGACAGCGTTTCAAACCCGATTTCAAAACAGATGGATGCGATATCCTTGTCGGTCTCGGCCAGAAGCTTTTGCGCGAGACGCATTCGAACGTCCGTGAGGTATTGATGCGGAGTCATCTGGTATACTTCCTTGAAAATGGTATTCAAGTGCCGCGTACTGACGCCGAGCTTGGCGGAAATATCATCCGGGCCTACAATTTCGAAGTAATGCGTATCGATATAATGGCGAAGCTTCTCGGCCCGGAGGCTGTTCACGACGGCTGCCTCGGTGGCTGGCTGATAGCGGACGAGCAGAAGCAGCAGCTCGGATAAATACATCGTATTGGCCAGCTTGTTCAGCAGGTTCTCCCGCGTCTGCTCGAACAGCATTTTGCGCGTCAGCTGCCGCAGCTCCTTGCTTCCGAAGCCGCCAAGCCGGACGAGCCTGGAACGGTCAAACTGGGAGCGCAGCAGAGCCTCACGGACGCTTTCATCCAGCATCGCTTCGTCAAATTCGAGCACCAGCACGGTCATCCGGCTTCCGGAAAGCACCGAATGGCTCGTTCGCGGGACGATGACGACGCCCTGATCCTGTTCGAAGTCGAAGCTCCGCCCATCGAGCATCACTCTTCCTTTTCCCTCCAGAACATACAGAATTTGATGGATATCATGATGGTGCTCCTGCATAATCTCGCCGTCGTTGTGACGCATTTCATACAAGTGGATTCCAACCATGAAACAAGTCAGCTCCTTGCAGTCTTGGCACGCCCGTACAAGAACAGAACGACAAGTATGACAAGACCGTAAATGATTTGTTTTCCTGCGTCCCTCATGTCCAATAACGTAAGAATACTCATCAAAATATAGAGAATGACGGCTCCGGCAATCGGCCCCGCATAGCCCCCGCGCCCTCCCATAATGGAGGTCCCTCCGATTACGACAGCGGCAATGGACGGGAGAAGCAGCGTGTCCCCCATTCCGAGGAAGGAGAGGCCGTAGAAGCCGACGGACATCATGCCTGCCAGCACGGCAAACAATCCGCTTAGCGTATACACCAGAACGAGGATCCTCTTGTTATGGATCCCTGATAGGTGCGACACGGTAGGATTCGTCCCGATAGCATACATTTTCCGTCCGAACGTGGTTTTGCCAAGCAAAAGCACAACGGCAGCGGCAAGAACCAGCCACACGAGAAGCGCCAGCTTGATCCCGAACACAGAACCCGTACCGAGATAACGCAGCCAGTCGGGTGCTGCTCCTTTAGGGTTGCCGTCGGTATAGACGTACGTTACGCTTTTCAAAATACTGCTCATGGCGAGCGTCATGATGATCGGAGAGATCTTGAGATACGCCACGCCGAGGCCGTTCAGCGCTCCAATGGCGATGCCTGCCGCCGCCATGATGATGGCTGCGGTCCCGCCGCCGTAGTTCGAGGCTGCTTGAGTCATGATGACAGCCCCCAGGTTCAGCATGTAGGCGACGGATAAATCAATGCCTCCGGTCAAGATGACCAGGGTCTGGCCCATCGCCAGAATGCCCAGAAAAGAAGAGATCACGAGCAGCTGAATCAAATGATCCGCAGAGAAGAACTGCGGCTGCATAATCCCCGATATCCCATAAAGCCCTGCGGTAGCCGCATAAATTTTCCAAACCCCTGTATGGCGAAGCGGTGAGGCAAGCGCTCCCGCCGCACCGGGGCGGGTGGAAGCCGGTTTTAACATATCCGTACTCATGAAGGCCCTCCTTATAGTTCTGACTAGAGCCAAAACCTGCTTCATAAGCCATTCCTTTTACGATGAACTGGCGGAGCCTGATGCCTGGGCAGAGTCCGCGTAGCGGGCTGCGGTCCGTTTTCTTTGCTTCTGAAGGATGCTCACGGCCAGGGCGAGAATAAGGATGATCCCTTGAACGGCATTTTGATAAAAGGACGGGACGCCCCAAAAAATCAACAGACCCAGCACGAGCGACAAAATGGCGGCTCCGGCCACCGATCCAACATATCCGCCTTTACCGCCTGACAAGGCTGTGCCTCCGAGAACGACGGCGGCGATGGAGTTCAAGGTGAACAGGCTGCTGCCGAGCGGATCGCCGGAAGCGGTTTGGGCGGTGAGCAGCAGACCGGCGCAGGCCGAGAACAAGCCGGCCATCGTATACGCCCATACTTTGGTGCGCCGAATCGGGACACCGGATATGAAGGCCGAGTATTCGCTGCCGCCGATGGCATAGATGGATTGACCGAAGCGGGAACGGCGCAGAGGCACCCAGATCAGAGCCATAAAGACGGCCAGCACGATAGCGGAGACCGGGATATAGGTAAGCACGCGCCCGGTTAGCAGGTCGGTATACGCTTCCGGCACCTTGCCTCCGGCCGTAGGGCGAATATATAACGCGATCCCGCTATAAATGGAGGCGGTCGCCAGCGTCACGATAATCGGCTGCAGCCTGCCGAATACGATGATCAGCCCGTTAAGGAGCCCTGCGGCGCATCCGATGGCCAGCACAATGAGATGGGTAAGAACAAGTCCGAAGCCGGTATGGCCTACCGATACAGAAATGGGATCCATGATCGTAGCCGCTGCGGAATTCGTCAGCCCGATGATCGCCCCGATGGACAAGTCGATCCCGGCGGTCAGCACGACGATGGTTTGCGCCAAAGCGGCAACGGCTAATGTAACGACCTGGTTACAAATGGATTGCGGTCCGTACCTTGTGAAGAAATCGTACTGATTGAAGGCGAACAATACGAGGATGGCCAATAAAATGAGATAAGCCATGGCCGCGTCCTTGTTTCTTCTTATCAGCGCGCCGAAGGGTTTGCGATGTGGAGCTGGTTTCATCCTGTCAGGTCACCTCCTGTAACGTTAGGCGATGCCAAGAGCGGCGTGAATCATCCGCTCCTCGGTAATGCTCCTACCTTCCAGTAAAGCCGCCATCCGGCCCTGCTTGAAGACGGCTACGCGATCGCATAGCCCGGCCAGCTCCGAAAGCTCGGTGGAATAAAGGAGAATCGCCATCCCTTCCTCTGCGAGCTGCCGCAGCAGCCGGTAAATTTCCGACTTGGTCCCTATGTCGATGCCTCGGGTGGGGTCAGCCAGAAGCAGGATGTCCGCTTGCGTCAGAATCGCCTTGGCAATGACGACCTTTTGCTGATTGCCTCCGCTCAAGCCGCCAACCTCGAGATCGGGGTGGGATGTCTTGATATTCAATAGCCGGATCATCTCATGAACGGCGGTCCGTTCCTTGCCGGCTTGAATGAATCCCAGCTGCTGCCGATGCTGAAGCGTCATCAAGGAGATATTCTCGCGAACGGAGCGGGACAGCAGCAGACCCTCGTGCTTGCGGTCCTCGGGAACAAGCGCAATGCCGGCCTCGATGGCGGCCGCCGGCCCGGTCAATGCGGCCCTTCGCCCGTATACTTGAACCTCTCCGCCGGCGATGGGACGTAAGCCGAACAGCGCCTCAAGAAAGGGGCCTTGCCCATGCCCCTGAAGTCCTGCGATGCCGACGATTTCTCCCTTTCGCAGCTGCAGATTTATGTCGTAAAACTGCCCTGTGCTGGTCAGATTACGGACATCTAGAGCGATTTCGTCCCGGCGCCGGGCACTTTTGGCCGGATACGTCTCGTTCACGGTCCGACCGGCAATCCAGCTTACTATCTGTTCTCCTGAGACGGTTCCCCAGTCGAAGGTGGTCACATAGCGGGCGTCCCGGAACACGGTGGCGCGATGGGCGATCCGTTCCAGCTCATCCATGCGATGGGAGATGAAGATAGCCGTTGTGCCCCGATCGGTGAGTCTCCGGATCAGGGAGAACAGCAGGTCGACCTCCTGCTGGCCCAGCGCCGAGGTGGCTTCGTCCAGCAGAATGACCTCGGGGTCGCGGGATAACGCCTTGGCGATCTCGACCAGCTGCCGTTCCGCGAGCGTCAGATCGCTGACAAGCGTTTCCGGTTGAAGGGTCAGGCCCAGATCCCGGAACAGCTCTCCGGCCATGACATTCATCCGGGCAAAATCGATCAGCCCCCATCGCGTCTTCGGTTCATGTCCCAAATACACGTTCTCCGACACGGTAAGGTCGGGAACGAGGGAAAGCTCCTGAAACACCGCGACAATCCCCCGTCGGGCGGCATCGATGGGGGAGCGAAACCGCATTTCCTCGCCTTTGAATCGGATAGAGCCTTTATCGGGGGAAACAACGCCGCACAATAGTTTGACCAGCGTGCTCTTGCCGGCGCCGTTCTCGCCGAGCAGTGCGTGCACTTCGCCTCTGCGGCAGGAAAAATCGCAATCGATCAAAGCCTGCACGCCGCCGTAGCTTTTGCTCACCTGCGATACTTCAAGCAGGACTTCCTCCGGTGACACGGGTTGGTTTGCCGGAGTCAACGGATGATTCTCGGTAGGCATCCTTGGCACCTCGCTTTGGTGTGGGTGAGGGGACCGACCGATATCTGCGTTTTGCGGTCGGCCCTTTCCCTTAATGGAAGCTTACTTTTGCAAGATTTGCTCGATTTTCAATCCGTAGCTGTTGGACGGGTCCGTCCAGTCGACGTAGAAATTGTCCGGCTGACCCGGCGCATACCATTTGTCTACATTTTTGTAGTCATCGTAAGGCAGCGGGATGATGGTCTTTTTATCGGCCTTCTCACCCTTGAGCACCTTCAGCGCAATATCGAGAGCAGCGGCGCTAAGGTAAGGAGGCTGGCCTGCGGCAATCGCCTTGACCTTGCTTTCCTTCATATGGCGGAACAGGCCGTTCAGCATCTCCCCGGTCATAGGAATGGCAGCCGGATCGAGCTTGTTCTGCTTCAGCGCCTCTACGATGGCATTCTCGCCGCCCCCTTGCGTGAGGATGCCCTGAATGCCTTTGGACTTGTGGGCCGCCAGCATGTTGTTAATCACGACAGAGGTCGTTGCATCATCGTAATTTCCGAAGCCTTCCTGAAGAATTTTGACGTCGGGGTATTTTTTGAGGACCTCCCGATGGCCCTGGTCCCGGTCGCTGTTGATCGAAATCCCGTCGATGCCTTTGATCAGGAGAATGTTGCCTTTGCCGCCGATCTGATCCATCAGCCACTGCGCCTGAACCCGGCCGAACTGCACCTGGTCGGTGTTGACGTTATATACCTTGTCGGATTCCACGGTATTGTCGAAGGCGACGACGACAATGCCCCGCTGTACGGCCTCATGGAGTACGGGCACCAGTGCCGTTGGAGAGGAAGCGTCGACGAGGATGGCGTCGTAGCCCTTGGACATCATATTGCGGATTTCATTGATCTGGGCTTGCGGATCGTTGCCCGCACTTGAGGAATAAAACTCGCTGATCTCGCCGGCGGCCTTCTTCTGCTGGGCATAGGCTTCAAAAATTTTCAGCATCTCCGAGCGCCAGGAGTTTCCGGCGAACGCATTGCTCAAAGCAATTTTATAGGCTTTCTTGGTCTTACTGCCGGCCTCTGTATCCCCGGCGCCCGCCGGATCTTTCCCGCCTGCGCAGCCTGTCAGGCTTGCACCAACCAACAAAAGAATGACGAATAACGTTGTCCATCGGATTGATCGTTTTTTCTTCATGGACTCACTTCCCTCCTGGGCCTGGGATCGGTTCCTTATTTGCTGCGCTCTTGCGGTTGATCGAAATCGGGGTAGCCCCCCGTATGCGCCGATGCACCGGGAAATCCGATTCGTTCGGAGACGCCCGGCGTGTTAAGATACAGCCCGGTGACATCGGTTCGGAGCTGCTTGTAAAACCCGGGCACCGAGGCTTTCAAGGCCATCAGCACGGCGTGTACCTGCTCGGGCCCAAGCCGGGCCAATGGCTGCCCGAACTGCTCCTTAGCCGCCGTCACGGCGGCTTCGATGCCAAGCTCATACAGCCTGGCGTGAATGCCGCGCTCGATTCTTTCGGCGAGGACCGGACCTGCATTCGCCTCGGCGGCTCCTTGGTCGGTCTCATCGGCGGGAATCACACCGCCTGCGAGCACCGCAAGCCATTCCGCCTGTTCGGCAGCATTCCTTCTCATAGGTATCAGCTCCTTCGTTACAGTTGTCCCTGCCGTGCCTGGTCGGCGATATAGTCCACGGCCCGGCTGGCGATGGCCATCGCGGTCAGCGTCGGATTAAGGCCGCTGCCGGTGACGAATACGCTCGTATCGCAGATAAACAGATTGGGAATGTCGTGCGTCTGGCCGAACTCATTGACGACGGAGGAATCGGGATCGTCTCCCATGCGGCAGGTTCCCATGGCGTGAGCCCCATAATTCAGGCCGACCCGCACCTTGCGGGCGCCGGACGCTTCCATCAGCTCCGCGGCTTTATCCCGGGCGGCGCCCGCCAATCGAATGTCGTTATCAAGCCATTCGATCGAAACTCTGGCCGCAGGAAGGCCGCGATGATCCTTGATATCGGGATCCAGCGTCACTGTGTTGTGCTCGCTCGGAAGTCCCTCGGCATGAGCCCACCAGGCGGCGGTGTACGGATAATCCTTCAGAAATTGCTTGAATTCCGGGCCTACGAAATCGCCGCTCAATGTGGCGTAGGTGACCGGGGTCATCATGTAGGACAGGAGAACATAGCCGCGCGCATAATCGTTGCGGGAATCCGGCTTGTAGTAGTCCTGCACCATGACCTGCCCCATCTGTATGCCTTTGTAAGCGTTGACCGGCTCGTCGAACGTTCCGAACACCTGCCATGTCGGATGGCTGAGCATGTATTTGCCGACGGCTCCGCTGGAGTTGGCGAGTCCGTCCGGGAAGGCGGGACACGCCGACAGGAGCAGCAGGCGGGGCGTTTCTACCGCATGAGCCGCAAGAATGACGAGCTGCGCGCTCAGCTCGTGCTCTCGCCCTTCGGCGTCCAGGTAGAGGACGCCGGTGACGCGGCCGGCGGCTTCGTCGTATAGAACGCGATGCACGAACGCCTCGCTGATGACCTTCACGCCGGCGGCCTCCGCCTTGGCCAGGTACGTGCCCTGGCTGGTTGCCTTCGCGTCCGTCGGACAGCCCGCGGCACACCAGCCGCAGTACGTACAGGCCGGCCGCCCGTCGTACTCGACGGAGTTGATGGCGATGGGCGGGGCGAACGGATGCGCCCCGGACTTATGCGCCCCGCGCGCGAGCACCTGGGCATGCCAGCTGAAGCGATGGGCCGGCATGGGGAGGGAATACGGCTCGGGCGCGAACGGCCCGCAGTCTCCGGCGACGCCGAAGTCTCTTTCCACCTTGGCGTAGTAAGGCGCAAGGTCCTCATAGCATAAGGGCCAATCGGCCCCTACGCCTTCCAGACTGTAGGTGCGGAAGTCCTCCGGATGGAACCGGGGCATGACCCCCAGCCAGGTTAACGTTCCTCCTCCTACACCGATGCCGGTTTTGGGAGCGACCTGATGCTTGCCCGCATAGACGCGCGGCTCCGTCCATTGGATTTTGGCGTGGTTGGCCTCAGCGTTGGCGAAATCCACGTTCGGGTTATACCGTTTGCCGGCTTCGATGACGGTTACGGAGAAGCCATGACCGGTTAGCTCCTTGGCGACCAGACCGCCGGTGGCCCCGGAACCGACAACGATGACATCA
The DNA here is from genome assembly GCF_014873645.1 of Paenibacillus sp. OAS669. NCBI lineage: Bacteria > Bacillati > Bacillota > Bacilli > Caryophanales > Paenibacillaceae > Paenibacillus > Paenibacillus sp. OAS669. The sequence continues at coordinate 170,896 of NZ_JADBDR010000006.1, read as the reverse complement.
ACGGGCAGTTTCGACATCTTGAAATACCCCTTTCTTGACTCGCATCTTCTTGGCACTTGTGAACGATTTAACGGAGAGCATATAATAAAACAAGCAGTGCATTTCAACTCTGGGAGCCTATTCCATATGAGCTTGCAAAAAATTGAGTTACCGGCTGAGGGAATCCTGATGTATGAGTTTCAGCATGTAGACGGTGAGGTGATGAAGCCGCACCATCATCAAGTTCATCAGATTTTGTACGCGTTGGAAGGTGAGGGCAAAATTACGTTGAACCAAAGGGTGGAGTCCTACGGCCAAGACCGCGTGGCGGTAATCGTTCCGAATTCGGAGCATTCCATCGTTTCCGATTCGAAGCTGACGGTGCTCGTGCTGGCTTTTGACGAGGCGATCTTTGATGCCGTGGTACGGGAAGAGCTGCTGCATGCTTTCTTCAACCAATCCCAGCTATGTAAGCCGAATCCTTTTACCGGAAGCGAATTAAGGCTCTTGCTGCGCAAGCTGCTGTTCGAGCAATCAAGCGGGAGCAGACTTGGGCTGCTTGCGATGAAGATCATCTTATCGGAGCTGATGATCCTGCTCGCCCGTTCCCAGCACTTGCTGCAGGTTTCGGATGCGAATAGCTTAAGGGCCGAGAAGATCCGGCATTATATCGACACCCATTACTTTGAAATCGTCAGCGCTGCGGATATTGCCGCCAAGCAGGGGATCAGCCTGCGGTACATCAACAATATTTTTAAAGAGCAGTACAACATGACGCCGATGCAGTATTTGGCTGACATCCGAATCGGATTGGCGAAGCAAATGCTTGCCGAGACGGACAAGGACATCGCCTCCATTTGCTTTGAGCTTGGATTTGAAACCGTTTCCACGTTTTATCGCATGTTTAAGGACGCCGTTCAAATGCCTCCGAACAAATATAGGACGCTGCATCGCATGCAAGAAGTGAGCCGGGAGGAGGAGGTCTAAAACAGAAAAGACGATCTGCTGCTCGGAGAGCAGAGCTTCCTCACGATAAAATGCCGCCGATCTGCTACGATGTAAACGCCTACATTTGAAGGTGTAGAACGTACCGGTGCTCGAAACATACCGGCTGTTCTTTTTTTCAGGAAGAACGGCTCGAGGCCGTCTGTCTGACATCCTGCGAAATAGGGGCCCGCAATCGAGGATTACAAGGCCATCATAATTCACACGGAAGCGGTTCGTCTTAGCAATCAAGGAAATGGTTTCTTAATATCGGAACTATTATTACAGCACCGCTGCCATAATCCAGGGCGTGACGAACAACGTGATGACAGCGGCCAAGATCATGGAAATGCTGGATACCGTTCCGGAGACGCTGCTGAATTCAAAGGCCTTCGACGTACCGGCGCCATGCGAGCTGGTACCGAGAAGCACGCCGCGGGCAATGTCGTTACGGATGCGGCACATGCGTATAATATAAGGTCCGACCACGGATCCGAATATTCCTGTCATCATCACGGCAACCGCCGTAATCGTTGGAATGCCGCCGATCGTTTGCGAGACATTCATGGCAATAGGGGTCGTTACGGAATGCGGGAGCAGGCTGAAGACGAGCTGATCGTTAAGCCGCAGCCCCTCAGCAAGCCAAATGGACGAGGCTACGGCTGCGCAAGAGCCGGCCAGCACGCTGACCAGGATTTCGGTCGCGTGTTTTTTTATTAACGGAAAATACTTGGACAACGGGATCGCAAAGGCGATCGTTGCCGGCTGAAGTATATCCGACAGCCAGTGGGCCCCGGTATTGTAGGATTCGAAGGAGGTTCCCGTCGATACTAACAGGATGATTAGCGCCAATGGCGTAATGATGATGGGCGATAAGATGAACATGGGTTTATACCTGTACAGCCGCTTGGCTACAATATATAGCAAGACGGTGCCGATCAAGCTGGCGGCTCCGATCATGATTGCGCACGCTCCTTACGTTTGGCGATATGCTGGGCGACGAGTCCGCTGGAGACCATAACGACGATGGTGCCTAACGCAACGACCAGCACGATCTGGAATCCGTCGCTCACCAGTAATTGGGGATAGGCAACAATGCCGACGGCCGGGGAAATAAAGAACAGCAGGAGCTCGGCAATCAGCCAGCTTGCGCCTGCCTCCAGCCATTCACGGCGCAGCACCTTGGTCTGCAGCAGCAGGAACACGACAACCATGCCAAGAATGCTGCCCGGAACAGGGATATGTAGCCACGCGACGAGCTTGTTCATAATAAACGAGATGACAATCAACAGAAGCACTTGAAGGATAATTTGAAGCATGGTTTTCATGGCTGACAGCCCCTTTCCTTTGAAAAGTGTACAGCAGCTTCTTTCATAGGTAAAATACATATACAGAATGTTTTTCATTCCATTTGTCTATGGATGGAGGGGAGCCTATTGGACATGCGGCACCTGCAGTATTTTCTCGAGGTCGCCCATTGGAAGAGCTTTACGAAGGCCGCTCAGGCGCTTTATATTACCCAGCCCACGATCAGCAAAATGATCAAAAATCTGGAGGAGGAGCTCGGTGTTGTTCTTTTCGACCGGATCGGCAGGCGCATCGAGCTGACGGATGCGGGGGCCGTGCTGCTGACTCAGGCACAGCATATGGTCAAGTCCTTCGAGGAGATGACCTCGCATCTGGACGAGCTGATGAAGGTCCAACGGGGAAGAATACGCATCGGGCTTCCTCCGATGGTAGGGTCTAACTTTTTCCCGCAGGTGATCGGCAAGTTTCGCGAGCAGTATCCGGGAATTACGCTGCAGCTGTTCGAGTACGGCTCTAAGAAGGTAGAGGCGGAGGTCGGAGCAGGGGAGCTCGATATCGGAGTCATCTTACTGCCCACCAACGAGGAGCTGTTCGACTTCTATTCCTTCGTCAAGCAGCGGCTTATGCTGGTCGTTCATTCATCTCACCCGCTGGCTGAGAAGGAAGAGGCTTCGTTAATGGACCTGAAGGATGAATCGTTCCTCCTGTTCCATGAGGATTTCGCCCTGCACGACCGGATCATAGCCGAATGTGAAAGGCTGGGCTTCTTTCCTAATGTCGTCTATAAAAGCTCCCAATGGGATTTTATTACCGAGATGGCGGCCGCTAATCTGGGGATTGCTTTATTGCCGGAGGCCATTTGCCGGGAGCTGGACACGAGACGCCTGCGGACGATTCCATTGACAAAGCCGGCGATTCCTTGGCATTTGGCCATGATATGGCGTAAGGACAGCTACCTGTCATTCGCGGCCCGGGAATGGATCGCTTTCACGCAGAGCATGCTCCGGCAGCCGGTGTGAGTCCTGCTGCGAAACAACGAAGACCGCTCCTTTTCGGTATTGCCGAAAGGAACGGTCCTTTTCATTATAAATAGGTTAGATTTTAGGGCTCCGCGCAAATTGCCGGGAGGATTTTAACGCCTTTTTTTGCGGCTCTTGTATATTTGCACGTTCACGGCATTGCTGGCAAGCACGTTGCCAGACTCTGCCTTTGCCTCAGCCGATTGGAAAATATTAATAATGATATAATGGTTTTTTCCAATTCGCTGCCGGTATGTTTTGACATGTGTCCGGAGCATGGTTCATCCCCCTAATCCAGTCTTCTTAATACGGTATGCGGGGGAGAGCCGAGCTGAGACGGCTATCGGCTTGCCGATCCGCCCTATTGCTCGCCATGAAGAAGAGGCTGCCGCAGAATGTTGCTTCTGCTGCAGCCTCTTGCCGTCCATTATGCGCTTGGTGATGGTAATGTCGCCGGTCTCGTCGATGCTCGTCTTGCCCTAGAATGCCGCTGAAGAACGAGGGGGACAAAGGTGTCTCGTTGTTCAGCGTTGACAGAGTGGGAGAATCATTCACACCCTTCTGCCGCCGCTAATGCGGAGGTCCCCGACAGGGAGACACCCAGCGCAGCGGAAGCTGTAAATCATAACCTTTTTCATATCTGTATTCATCTCTCTAGTTGTACTTCTTTCTTTGTGCCGCTTCTAAAGCTGCTTGTATGGTCTGGAATGATCAATCCGTCATAAGGTAAAACGTGTCGACATCTCCATAGACGGCGGGAGGTTGAGAAAGGTTGCATGGGAATAATAGGAATACCGTCCGAGTTGAAAAAGCGTCCTGACTAAGGCTTCGCGGCCATATCTGGACTCATTCATTTGACAATGAGAATCATTTTCATCTAATATGAAAGGAAAGATTGCATAACATTCTAGGACGTGATTATCATGCTGCAAAGGCACGAGTCCATGCGTCCTCTTCGTCTGGACTACATCGCTGCGGAGGAATTTAAGCTTCCTGTTCAGCGGCACAAGGAACTATTCACCTTGGAGGAGCATGCCTTTGGTTTTGTGCTGCAAGAAAAAGTTAAAATCCATCTGCAGGTGAGCGAACAGCAGCGAACAGGCACCGCCTTGTGCGGAGAGCTCTTTATGCTTCCTCCCCATTCCCGATGTGCGCTGGAGAACAGGAATACGGCCCCTGCGCACCTCTTGATTATCCGTTTCCAGTGCACTCCCAGGCAGCTGCTGGACGATGTCCAGCTCTACTGCTTCCGGATGCCGCAAATTCGCAGCTGGATCCAGAATTTTCTCAGCGATGGCGGAAGCATGGAGCCGGCATTGTACTACCAGCTGCAGTCCCATCTGTATGCCATGGTGGCGGCGCTCATGATGTATGTTCAGAAGCCGCGCGAAATGGAGCAGGATTTGGTCGATTACGTGGAGCAGACACGGCAGTATATGCTCCGGAGCTATCAGGACGCGATGGACATGGAGGATATCGCCCGGTTATCCGGGGCCAGCCCGAGCCGGTTCTATCAGGCGTTCCGCCGGCAAACCGGACTCAGTCCCCACAAATTCATTACGAAGATCCGGCTGGACGCTTCGCTGTCCCTGTTGGCGAACACTATGTCGCCGGTGATCGATGTCGCCCATTCGGTGGGCTATCCGGATGAATATTACTTCAGCCGCTTGTTTAAGAAGCATATGGGGATGACCCCGACGGACTATGCGGCCCGCACCAAGAAGAAAATCGCCTGTCTTTCTCCGGTCCTCCGCGGCGATTTGGCCGTCCTCGGGATCACGCCGCATCTATGCCTGGAAAGAGGCTGGATGGATGAACCGGCGCAGGCTTTGAAGGCTGTTGCTTCGAGTGAGCCGGAGCTTATTTTGACCCCGCCGGTAACAGAAGAGATCTTTCGGGCGCTGGGCGAGATAGCACCGGTAGTTAAGATCGAATGGAAGAAATACCCGTGGAAGGAACGGCTGATGGACATAAGCCAGCTGTTCGATCTGTCCAGCATCGCCGAGCGATGGTTATCATATTTCGATATGAAGGTGGAAAATGCGCGGTTTCACATACGCCAGCATCTCGGGCAAGAACCGGTTTTGCTGGTTCACGCCTCCAATGAAAGGCGCTTTCGCGTATTCGGCATGCAAATGAAGAAGATGAAGGATTTATTTTATGATGACCTTCAGGTGACCCCTCCAGATCCTGCGCACCATATAGGCGCGATGGATGTCACTTCCCTAAGCGATGTTGCCGCCCTGGATTGCGATAATGTCCTTTTCCTGGTAGGCGCCGCCAAGTCGGAGGCCTTTTGCGACCACTTGGCCGAGCATTGGAAGGAGCTCAAGCAGACCCGCAGAAGCAAGCGCTGCTTCTTCATCCGGCATGATGATCCACTGCTGTACAATGCCTCGGCGCACGATGGCCTGGTCGATCAGACGGTGCAGTACCTGCTGCGCTCCGGGACTTGAGTCTTCTCGAATCCACCGGTTTTTGAAGGGGAAGCCTCCTTTCCCGCCGTCTAATATGCAAATCGGGTGAATGCCCGCCCAAAGCGTGATACAATAAGTTTGCTGTCATCATACATCCGGTTTCAGGGTCTATGGACAGCAAGCTTTTTTTATTGTATAGAAAATAATACACCGTGTATTTTTCGGGGGGAGCTCGCTGCTTCCTGTTGGAGCTTGGTGTTAAGTTCAATTGCGTGAGCGGCTCAACGGAATGGATGAAGTTGGGCTGCGTTTATTGGGGAGGGAATTTATGCTTTCGGGCTGCCCGGGAGCATGCGGAGCCCTTGATCCACGTAGATATAACTGGGGGATACAGAGATGAATAGTTGTTGGCAGAGTGGTTTATTTTTATATGGGAAATAACTATGATGGAAGTAGGAAAAACGGTAGTGCGATTGGTTCCAGGGAGGAGGCTACCATGAATCACAGACCACGGATCCTGATCCTTACAGCGAGTTACGGTGACGGACATATACAGGCTGCCCGGGCACTGAAGCAGTCCTTTATTGCCCGAGGTGCGGACCAGATTCTTATTGTCGATCTCATGAAAGAAGCGCACCCGCTTTTGAATACAATTACAACCACCTTATATTTAAAAAGCACCCAGACCTCCAAATTCGGTCTTGATTATTACGGCTGGAGCTATTATATGACCCGGGAAACCAAGCCGGACCTGGCATGGAACCGGTATTTCAATATTATAGGCAGAAAAAAACTGAAGGAAATTATCGAGGAAGAGCGCCCGGATGCGGTCATCAATACTTTTCCCTTCGGTGCGACACCGGAGTTGTGCCGAAGCATGGGCATTCCGTGCTTTACGGTCATTACCGATTTCGCCCTTCATTCCCGTTGGATTCATCCGGAGATGGACAAATATTATGTTGCCGCGGAAGAGCTGAAGAAGCAGATGATCTCGTTGGGGCTTGCCGAACGTCAGGTGGAGGTAAGCGGCATTCCGATCCGGAGAGACTTTATCCAGTATGACCGATCCAGTCCGAATCCTTTCGAATCGAGGCTGGACCCGGGGAAGCCTACGATCCTTATTCTGGCAGGCTCCTACGGGGTGCTCGGCAACGTGGAGGAGATGATCCGCTCCATTCTCTCTATCGAGGAGTGCCAGGTAGCGGTCGTTTGCGGCAGAAATCATAAGCTGGAGCAAAAGCTGCTTATGCAGTATGCGGGACGTGATGATGTACACATTTTTGGATTTTTGGATAATATACATCAGTTAATGGCCATTTCTTCCTGTATTGTGTCCAAAGCGGGCGGTCTTACGCTGTCGGAATCGCTGGCGCTGCAAATTCCTATTTTTATATTCAAGCCTTTTGCCGGTCAAGAAAAGGAAAATGCCGTTTTCCTGGAGAGCAAGAAGGTGGCGTCCATCTCGGGCAATCTGGAGGAGCTGACGGAGCAGGTAAGACAATTTTTGTCAGAGGAATACCGATCTGTCGATATCAAGCGTCGAATGAAGCTGCTGCATCCCAAATGCGCGGCGGACTTTATCGCTGACGATGTGCTCAGCACGATAGGCCGCAAGGTGATTGTTGGCTCATAAATATTTCGCATGGAACAGGGGATAACTAACTTATAGGTTATAGGGAAGAAGGTGGAACACCGATGACAGCCTCTTCTAAACGATCCTTTGCCGCGCATATGCTATTGTACGGAATTATTTTATTTCTTGTTGAGTTCGTCCGGGGGGCCTTTCTCGTCTCCTTCCTTCCGACGTACGCGGTACATGCGCTGGGCTTTACCGTAACGACGGTGGGCTGGGCCGTCTCGGTCCATTATGTCACCGATACATTCATCAAATGCTATGCCGGATATTTGCTGGACCGGTTTCCGCTCCGATTGATCGTGCCGGCCGGGCTCGTTGTTTCCTTGGGCGGGCTGTGGCTGTTGTACAGTGTAAAGTCCTTGTGGCTCCTCATCGGGGCCTCCGCTTTGTTCGGTATCGGCATGTCGCCGATCTGGCTTGTCTGTCTAAGCAAGGTTAGACCAGAGCATCGCGCGGAGCATATGGGACTGCTGTACACCTGCTGGCTTGCCGGATTGGGGGCGGGTCCTGTCGTACTCAACTTCATTATGGACATCAGCTACTCCATTTCCTATTGGTGCATGATGATATTATGGGGAATCAGCCTGCTCTTGTCCTTTTTTATTTCGAACAAAAAAGCATCGACTCCTGCACAAATTCCTCTTCGCGATCAAATCTCCATGCTATGGGAGCGGCTTCGCACGATGAAGTCCTTACTCCCCGGCATGACTCTACAAACAACGGCAGCAGGGATGTTAGTCCCTGTATTGCCCGGCTTTGCGTCCAAGGTTCTTGGCTTCAATTATTCCCAATATTCTTATTTGCTCATTGCCGGAGGCGCGTTCACGGTTATGGCTCTGATTCCTATGGGCAAGCTGTCGGACCGGTTCGGGAAAAAGTGGTTTCTCATAGCGGGCTTCACCGCCTTTGCGGTCATCTTATTTTTGCTCACCTTTGCCAAATATTTGTGGCTCTCGCTGCTGCTTGCGGCATTATTAGGCATATCCTATGCGGCGGTACTCCCGGCATGGAATGCGCTTCTCGCCCAATATGTTCCCAAAAACAATCAGGGTATGGGATGGGGACTCTTCTCCAGCGTGGAAGGGATCGGGGTCATTATCGGGCCGGTGCTTGGAGGCTGGATTGCCGACACCTTTAGCGAGAGCTTCACCATCATGACCAGCGCCGTGCTGTTAGGCTTCATTGCGGTTTACTATTTCGTGGCTCCTCCGGAGGGAGCGGGAAAGATGGCTGCACTTAAGAAGTAGGAGGGTGAGTTCAAATGGGTTACTTCGTCTGGATGGTTGTCCTTGTGCTGGCTTTGTACACGATTATTCCGACGCTCCTGGTCCGGTTGTTCGGCTGGGGGGCCTACCGGAAAGGAAATGCGGACCGAACGGTATTCCTCACCTTCGACGATGGCCCGGACCCGGATTATACCCCCCGGCTGCTGGATTTGTTAAAGCGGTATCAGATTCGGGCGACGTTCTTCGTTCTCGGTTCGAAGGCGGTCCAGTACCCGGAGCTGATCATGCGAATGAAGGAGGAAGGCCATCTGGTCGGGATCCATAACTATTCCCATTGGACCAATGCCTTCATGACGCCAAGAAGAGTGCGCAGGCAGCTGAACCATGCCGTCGGGGCCATTGAGAGCATTACCGGCGAAAAACCGGTCTATTACCGGCCGCCCTGGGGAATTATCAATCTGTTCGATTTCTTGCTGTTAAAAGATTTTCGCCTGGTGCTGTGGTCCTTGATTGTAGGAGATTGGCGGAGCCGCGGAGGCACCGTGAAGATCAAGCACCGGCTTCTGTCGCGCTTCAAGGATGGCGCAGTGATCGTGCTTCATGATAGCGGCCAGACGATAGGAGCGAATTCGGACGCGCCGGAATATATGCTGCAAGCCCTGCATGCCTTTATTGAGGAAATGCAGCGGAAGCAGGTTACGTTCCATACCGTAGATGAGATTGGCTGGTCTAACGAGCAAATGGATAGCCTTAGCTGGTACAAGCGGCTCCCGTTATCGCTGTGGCTGAAATGGGAAGGGCTCTACCATTCCTGGTTTGAGCTGGAGCCTGTCGATCCGGACAACCGGCTGCTCTATTACCGGGTGTGCACCTATCACGGCAAACGTATCGCGCTTCCGGACGGAGAGGAGATCCGCAAAGGGGATCGGGTGATTGAGCTTCATTTCAATAATGAAATGATGTTCCGCATCGCCATGGACACCCGTTCGATGATGCAGCTGGCCGTCCAGCTGGTACGCGCGGTGCAGCAGATTATGCCCAAGATGACCGAGCGATTCATGAATGATGAGACGACGAAGGATGTCAAAGGAATATACGGCATCACGATGATCAACCGGGGACCTAAGCAATTAGGCTTTACGGTAACCGATTTGCCCCGCGGAATTTTTTTCGTACTGACTAAGCTTTATTTGCGCACGCTGCTGGTGGTCGTCCATCCTCAGGGCAAGAAGCGGCTGGAGATCAAGAAGGAGCTTCTGACACCCAAAATATTGGCCATATCGACCAAGGAGCTGCAAAAAAGATATTCCGTTTCCCCTGGTACATAACCGCGCCCTGTTAGGGCATATTATCCCTGATCTTACATTCTAGGATGAAGGGGTGACATGCTTGTGAAACGATTGGCCATGCTGACCGTTTCGCTGCTGCTGTGTGCTGTGATGGCTCCGTTCGCCGTACACGCTGCCGATGCTATCTATGGGGGAGACCCTTACCATTTCGGTTTCAAGAAAAGCAGAAATCAGCAGCTGGCGTCCATTAACGAGGAGGGCTTCAAGGATATTATCCAGAAGAATGAAGCGATCTTCCTAGGGGATGTGACCCAAAAAGAGCTGTACTTGACGTTCGATAACGGCTACGAGAACGGCTATACGGGGCGAATCCTGGACGTTCTGAAGGAGCATAAGGTTCCGGCCATCTTTTTTGTGACAGGGCACTTTGTCAAGGATCGGCCGGAGCTGGTGAAGCGGATGGTGGAGGAAGGACATCTGATTGGCAATCATTCGTGGAGTCATCCCGATATGAGCCAAATATCCAACGAGCGCTTGAGAGAAGAGCTCGAAAAGGTGCAGGCGGAGGTCGGCAAGCTGACCAGCCAGAAGGAAATGCATTACCTGCGTCCGCCGCGCGGCATATTCAACAACCGGATTCTCGCGGAGAGCAAGAGCCTCGGCTACACGAGCGTATTCTGGTCCGTTGCCTACCGCGATTGGGACCCTAAGACGCAAAAAGGCTGGAAGTACGCTTACGATAACGTCATGAGCCAGCTGCATCCGGGCGCCGTCATCCTTCTGCATTCCGTCTCCAGCGACAACGCAGAGGCGCTTGGCCGTATTATTGCTGCCGCCAAGGAGCAGGGGTATGAGTTCAAGAGCCTGGATCAAATGCAGAAGAAGACATATTAATAGCCCGACAGGCTGAGATTCCTTACGGCAATAGTCCATATTTATGAAGCTCCTGCAGAAGGAGCTTTTTTTCATTTCTAAAAGCATCGGATGAGTTCTCTCCTTTGGGCTTGTTATGTTTTTTTAATGTTTTGCCCGGTTTTTTTATTCGATTGTAACGGTCTGCGGAGTAATCTATCTCTAGAGTCTTTCAGCAAGCAACATGATGAAATCCAAAGGAGAGATAGTTGATGATAAACCGCAAAAAATTCGCAGCATGGGTCATTACAACGGCTGTCGGCTTGTCCGCCATCGTACCGGCAGCCTCCGCCGCAGTCCAATTTACCGATAATGGAGCTGCAGCAGCCTACAAAACGGCTGTAGAAGAATTGGCGAAGCAGGATGTCATTTCCGGCTATGGAGACCAGGAGTTCAAACCGAATCAAAATGTAACGCGCGCCGAGCTTGCCAAGATGGTGGCCCTCGCGCTTCACGTAGAATTGAATACGACCGGCAAGCCTGACTTGTCCGATGTAGCCTCCAGCGATTGGTACCAATCCTATGCCGCAGCCCTTGTCAGCATCGGTGCCATGAAAAGCGAGGACGGCAAATTTCAGCCTAACAAGCCTGTCACTCATGAGCAATTAGTTGAGATCACGGCAGCGGTATTGAAGGTCGACGCCGAGCAAGTGAAGGGCCAGTTCGGCAGCGCATTCGCGAGCGGCAAGTTCGCAACCCGCGGAGAAGCCGCCCTGCTTGTTTATGCAGCGCAGCAAATCGCTCCGATTCAAATTACAAGCATTACACCGCTGAATGCTATCACGCTGCAGGTTACGTTCTCTGCGCCGCTTCCCAAAGAGAACACGGATGTGGATAAAGCCAAAGCGAACATTACGTTCGACAACGGCTTGAAGATATTGAACATCCCGCAATTGAAGTCCGGAGCTACCCAGACCTACATCGTTCCCGTGACGCCGCAAAAAGAAGGCACGACCTACACGATGAGCTACAAGGGCAGCACTTCGATGACGTTTAACGCGAATACGGAAAAGCTTCCGCTTCGTTCCGCACAGCAAGTGACAGCGGATACGTTCGAGGTGGAATCCAGCCTGGAGGATGGGGTGGCCGACTACGGTTACGTGGTCGCTTCTTACAGCTCCAGCCGCAAAGGCGCGTTCATTGTGGACGAGAACAACATGTACAACGGCAAACAGTACAAAATTCTTTCTTCCATGAGAGATAAGCAGGTATACATCACTCCAGAGGGCGGAGAGACGATCGTTGCGAACTATGTGCCGTTCACCCAGGCTACGGACGGCAGACAGGCGCCTAAGTTCCGGCTGCCGAACGGTCAGAAGCTCCAGGCGGGCGTGAAATACACCGTGACCTCCGATTGGGCTACTATTGCCAGCGGCACGTTCACGGCCAAGGAAGTCGCTCCGCTGACCATCCAATCGGCGGCACAGGTGAATGAGAACTCCATTGAGGTGACATTGACACAGGATCCTAAGGATGAGCTGTTTGCACTGCGCAGCGTGACGCTGACTCCGGCAGGCGGAGGAACGCCAATTACGGCTCAATACAAGCTGACCAGCCGCAAAGGGGCGACAGGCACGTTTGATTTGCAAAACGGAGCGAAGCTGGCCGCTGGAACGACTTACACAGTAGCCCCTGCAGGAGACTGGGCAACCGCTGCGGGAGTGAGCCTGACCACGAAATAAATCACCATAGGTTAATTAAATAGGTGGAAATACGGAGCGGCCTGTCGGGAATGGGCCGCTCTTTTTTCCTATGGCGGCCCACAGAGAATAGGTTGTGCAGGATGAAAAAAGAAGAGGTGAAGCTTATGCTTAATCATCGGATGAAAAAAAGAATCATGACCGTCATTGCGGTTATCGGGGTCATGCTTGCGATCATGGGATGTTCCCCGCAGCGGGGAATGGAAGGGATGTCCGCTCCTGCAGCGGAGCCATCCCCGATGCCTGCGGAGCCTGCAGTAAAGACGCCGGGGAAGGTGGAGCCCGAGCTGCGGTACACCCTGATGATCACGCACTCCAAAAGCGACTACATCTCCTTTACGGATGGGGAGAAAGGGATAACAGACAAGGTCACGGCCGGTGCGTTTCCATTCGGGATCGCCTTGGATGAGACGCGCCGTCGTGCTTATGTGTCGACGGCGGAGGGCGTTGCGGTTATGGATACCAAGCTGCACAAACGCTTGGCTTTGGTTCCATATGAGTCCCATATTAAGGAAATAAAATTCGGGGAATATCGTCCCGGCGGAATGGGCATCGCCGTATCTTCGGATGGCCGTTATGTGTATGTCGGTGTCTACTTGCCGGGCCAGCCCAGCCGGTTGGAAATCATGGATACGGAGAAGCTTGCGATGACCGGAAGCGTTCCGGTAGGGATCCGACCGTTCGATGTGGCTGTGAGCCATGACGGAAGTGAAGTGTACAGCATTGACCATGATTCCTACACCGTCACAATAGTGAATCCGCAAAAGCTTACGGCGCGGCAGGTGAAAGCAGCGCCTTTCGGCACGGGAGGTGGGGGCTTCGAAAAGCCGCACTACGCTATCGTAAGGGAGGATGGACGGCTGCTGCTTCCTTACCAAGGAAGAGGCCTCGTCGTTCTGGACCCGGCTGCGGGAACGTCGGAGACGGAGCCTTTGACCGGGAATACGCATCAGGAGGGGGTAAGCCTGACGCCGGACGGCAAGAAGATGCTTATTGTGGGGAACGGGGCCGCCGGAAGCGCGACCGGAAAGCCGAACTTGACCGTGCTGGACATCGGGACGATGGAGGAACGGATCATTCCTTTGGACCGTCCCCACCAGATGGCGGCGAGCAGTCCGGACGGACGTCTGGCTTATTTGACGGGAGGAGTTACCCTTACCGGCACCGGCTGGGACGGGCTTACGGTGGTAGACTTTTCCGATGGGACTTCGAGGGAGCTGGCTCTGCCGGATTTACCGCTGGATATTGCCGTTATAAAGGAATCGCAAAATTGACCGGAAAAAGGAGCTGCAGAGAGCTCCTTTTTCCTTTGTGATGAGGCTAAACGAGGGGATGCCGAAGGTTATTTGACAATCGGCACATCGGTAATGGAAATGATATTCGCATCGATCAAAGGCGTAACGTCCAGAATGCGGCCTTTAGAGTCGATTTCGACGATTTTCATCACATAGCTTTTTCCATTAATTTCAAAATAGGCGTTATTTCCCGATCCCCCGCTGCTGCTTTTAATTCCCTTCTTGCTAAGCACATCCAGCAGGTCGAACAAATACACGCGAGTGACGCCATTCGTTGTTTTTGTCTCGCTATTGCTGCTCTTCTCCGGCTCTTGTTTGTTCTCCTGGGTGCTCTTCACCGATGAGGAATTCACGATTTTTATATCAGCCAGCGTTATAATTTTTGCCTCAAGCAAAGGAGTGACGTCCAGAATAAGGCCGTTCGAATCGCTGCCCATCGTCTTCAACGTGTATACCTTCCCATCGATTTCGAAGCTCGCCGTATCCCCTGAGCCGCCCCCTCTGTTTTTGATGCCTTTGTTGGCGAAGGTGTTCAATAAATCGCTTAAATAGACCGGGTGCGTTTGTGCAGTGTCCGGTGTGCTTTTCTTCTCGGGCTCCGGCTTCGCCGCAGGAGGAGCAGGCGGAGTGACAGGCGTGCTGACAGGGGCCGTGAGTTCTATGGTGCGTGTCTCTTCTTGATAGACAAGTTCATAGCCTGTCAGCTTGGCCACTTCTCTAACCGGCAAATAGGCGGTTCCTTCGTATACGAGAGGAGTCGTCTCCAGCGGTTTTTCCGCGCCATTCACCTTGAACACGAATTTGGCGAATACCGCCTGGACCTGTTTTCCGATATCTTCCGACGACGCGAAAGCAGTTGCTGCTGATCCGATCAGCATTCCGGCAGTTAGACCGGCGATTAGTTTTTTCATTGCTTAACAGCTCCTGTTCTATATGGGTTTCCATAATGTGGACGAAGGCAAATGGGATAAAGTTACATATATTACAGGTTTTTTATAAAATAAAAATGAGGCTTTATCTTCGAAGTTGATTCAGATGCCTTGTTGGAGATCCGCATAATATCAAAAAAAGGGGACCGGCTAAAGCACGGTCTCCCTTTGTATAAACCCATAGGATGAGCTGCAAGGCTTCGAGGGCCCTTTAGGAGAGGGTAACCTCCACACCCAAAGCGCTCAGCCGGTCCCAATAATCCGGGCAGGTTTTGGATACGCAGCCCGGATCGGCAATTCGGATGCCGTCCGCTTTGACGGCGATCAGCGACAGAGCCATAGCGACGCGATGATCGTCGTACGTATCAAGCAGGGCAGGCTGCGGCTTGCCCGGGTACACCGTCAAGCCGTCCGGGTGCTCCTCCACCCGGATGCCGAGCTTGCCGAGCTCGGTGCAGATAGCGGCAATCCGGTCGCATTCGTGATGCCGGATATGAGCTGCGTCTGTGAGCGTAATAGGGGCATCGGCGAAAGGAGCCAGCGCGGCGATCGTCAAGGTCTGGTCGGACCACCGCTTCATGCTGGCCGTGAACCCTCCCTTAAGCCGGGGGGGCCCGGCCACTTCGATGAACCCGTCTCCGCGGACAACGGTGCAGCCCATCCGTTCAAGCACGTCCAGGATCTCTATATCCGGCTGGCGGGTCCGGTCGGAAATGCCCTCGATGCGGACGCGTCCGTTCGTCTGTGCCGCTAACGACCAGAAGTAGCAGCACGTAGAGACATCCGGCTCCAGAGCCAGGGACTGGGCTTGATACTTGCCGGGCTGGACGAGGACGGATTGGCCGTCCGTCGACGGCTCTGCTTCGATGCCGAAGGCCCTCATCATATCGAGCGTCATTTCGACATAGTCACGCTGTACGACGGCGCCCTCGATTTGCACGGTCAACGGCTCGCGGGCATAGGGGGCCGCCAGAAGCAGCCCGCTGATGAACTGGCTCGAGACATTGCCCGCTATGCTGACGCCGCCCCCCCGAAGACCGTTCGCATGAAGGGTTAGCGGCAGCCTTCCCTGTTCTGCTTCATAGCGGATATCGGCGCCGAGCGCGGACAACGCATCCAGCAGCGGGGCGAGCGGTCTTTCGCTCAGCCGCGGATTGCCCTGCAGCTTCCACGTACCGCGGCCTGCCGCCAGCGCACCGGGCAAGAAGCGCGCGATGGTGCCTGCCGCCCCGAAGTACAGCTCGCCTTCGCGGTTCGGCCAGTCTCCGCCCGTGCCATGAATGACGGCCGTCTCTTCCTCAACCTCGATGTGAACCCCAAGCTGACGCAAGCTTTCGATGCACCAGTACGAATCATCGCTTCTAAGAATCCCTTCAAGACGGGAGCTTCCTTCTGCCAGCGCCGCAATAATAAGTGCGCGGTTGGTCAGGCTCTTGCTTCCCGGGATGGTAATATTCGCCGTTATCGCCGATTGAGGCGGAACGATGCGAACCTCTTGCTTCCCCTTGCAGCGGGACCAAGGAGAGCGAGACTCCCGCCCGTGCGGCTGACCGATCGTATGTTCCATATTTCTACATCCCCTCTACATTGAATGCTTGATGTAGTCTGATTATAATAGGGGAAATGAAATAGATGAAATTCCAATTTCTTTATAATGACATAGAGAGGATTTATATCATGATCAATCTGGAATGGTACCGCATTTTTTATCATACGGCGAAGGCGGGGAACCTGACCAAAGCGGCGCAGGAGCTGTACATCACACAGCCGTCTGTCAGCTATGCGATCAAGCAGATGGAGGAAACCTTCGGGGTCAAGCTGTTTCATCGGCAGTCCAAGGGCGTAAAACTAACGGTAGAGGGCCAGGCGCTGCTGGAATATGTGGAACCCTCCTTTTCTCTCTTGGATGCCGGAGAGGCCAAAATAAACAATCTCAAGCGGCTTACCGGAGGGGAGCTTCGCGTCGGCGCGAGCGATTCGCTGCTTAAGCATATGCTGCTTCCGCATCTGGATTCGTTCCACGCGGATTACCCGGATATACACATTCGGCTCTCACACGGCAAAACGCCGGATATTGTGCACAGGCTCAAAGAAGGGCACATCGATTTCGGCATCGTTCATATGCCGATCGCCGATCCGATGCTGGAAGTGACGGCGCTCTCCGTCATTCAGGACTGCTTCGTAGCCGGCAAAGCCTACAAGGAGCTGGGGGAGCAGCCGTTGACGGCGGAGAAGCTTGGAACACTGCCGCTTCTGCTTCTGTCGCAGGGAAGCAGCACGCGCCGGTTCGTTGAGCAGTGGTTTGCCGGCCAGGGGGTTGCTGTTGAAGCGGATATTGAGCTCGGCAGCATTGATTTGCTGGTAGAGTTTGCCCGCCGCGGCTTTGGTATCGCCTTCGTAACGCGTTCCTTCGTTCAGGATGAATTGGCTGCGGGCAGCCTGACCGAGCTCCGGACGACCGAGCCCGTTCCTTCCCGCTCGGTCGGCATAACCATTCGTAAGGACATGCCTCTGTCGTTAGCGGCTTCGCAATTTCTTATGACGCTGCGGAGCGGGTTCCCGGCGTGGAATGCTGCCCGGTAAGTCGTCCTTGTACAGTAAAGGCCCGCTGCAGGTGATATCCGCATCGGGCCCTTATGAGTTATTCCCCCGCCTTAGCCATATAGCCTACCCCCGGGTACGTGACGATCAGGCTGAGCTTCTCGTCGGCCTGCTTCAGCTTCTGGCGAATACGCGCTATCGCGACGCGCAAATATTCCACATCGTCGCGGTATTCGCTTCCCCAGATATCGCTTAGCAGCTGCTCGTGGGTCATGACCTTGCCGGCGTTTTGAAGCAGCAGAACGAACAGGTTGTATTCGGTTTCGGTGAACTTGATTTCGCTTCCGGCAAGCCAGGTCCTCCTTTGAGCCAGGTTAAGCGTCACAGGACCAAGACGAATCTCGCTGGAGCCTGCCGTCGCGGGCAGGGCCGTGCGTCCATCGATCCTCCGCAGCACCGCATTGACACGCGCGAACAGCTCGTCGAGAGAGAACGGCTTGGTCAAGTAATCGTCCGCACCTAGGTTCAGCCCCCGCACCTTGTCGCTGGAATCGCTGCGCGCTGTCAGGATGATGATAGGTACATTGGAGAAGCTGCGCAGCCGCTCAAGCGCCTCGAAACCGTCCATCCCCGGCATCATGATGTCAAGCAGGAGCAGGTCCGGATCAAAGCTGTCTATCATGTTCAGAGCCTCCGGCCCGCTGGCGCAGGCGGCGGTCTCATGGCCTAATGATTTCAGATTGGCGGAGATGAACCGGATAATCTTCGGCTCGTCGTCCACGATGAGAATTTTATGCTTCTTCATGCCCATCCCCATTCTTCCATTCGTATTTGGGTACGGAAAGGGTAAAGACGCTTCCCGAACCCGGTGTGCTTTCGACGTGAATAGTTCCTCCATGGGCTTCGATGATGCCCTTGCTTATGGCGAGGCCCAGACCGGTTCCCCCCGTATGCCGGCTGGAGGATACGTCGACCCTGTAGAATCGGTCGAAAATATGCTCCAGATGCTCAGCCTCAATCCCGATGCCGTTATCCTGGACCCGGATGTGAACGAATCTGTCATCAGTGGTCGTGGATAGGCGTATGACCGGCTGGCGCTGATTGTAACGGATCGCATTGGTGAACAGATTGACGAGCACCTGCTCCAGCCGCAGTCTATCGGCACAAAGCAGCGGCAAATCGTCGCCGAGCTCCAGCTCGAACGCGGCATGCAAGGCTCCGGTATGCTGAGGCATCCGCTCTATGGCGCTCTGTACGACGGCCTGGACGCGTACAGGCTGCAGGTGGACCCGCAGCGCCCCGGCCTCGATTTTGGAGATATCGAGCCACTCGTCGATCAGATCCTGAATGCGCCCGATATCCTCGCGGATTCCCTCCAGAAGCTCCTGCTTAAAGTCTTCATCCCAGGACGCGTCCGGCCGCAGCAGTGTTTCGACACTGCCCCGAATGCTCGTAATGGGTGTCTTGAATTCGTGCGAGGCGAGAGAAATCAGATCATTCTTGAGCGCGTCGACCTCATGCTCCTTCGTAATATCGCGCCATACGTAGCCCCGGCCGAAGCTGTTCTCCCCGCTGGACACCTGAAAGGCGGCAACCGAGATAAAGCGCTCCTTGCCGCCGGTCCCTATCGCCTTGAATTTGGCGTGGGGCCGTTGCTTCAGTGTAAAAGAGGTCCAATCCTCGTCCGGTTCAGGCAGCAAACCCGTCATGACGTGGAACAATTCCTCTTCCGGCATTTCGAGCAGCTCCGCGGGCTTCAGTCCGAACATGTCCGTCATACGGCGGTTAAAGTAGACGACCCGCCGGTTCGTATCAATAAGCACTATCGCGTCCGACATGCTCTCGAGCACGGCGTTTAACGTCGCGTGCTCATGACGTATGCTGCCGAGCAGCATGTCATTTTGGACTAGAATGGCGATGGTTCCGGACAGTGTATGCAGAAACTTGCGGTCGCTGTCGCTTAAGGTGTCCGTATCGCTGTGTACGACCAATTCGCCGAGAGCAAGGCTGCCCGTTTGAATCGGGATGACGCTGACGCTCCGGTCTGCGTCGAGGACATCTGCCGAGGCTTGCGTTTCATCCTCCCAGCCCTTAAACCGCCCCAAGCCGGAAGAGCCCGTGTGAGGGAACAGCCTCAGCTGGATTTCTAGATGAATCAGCCTGCGCAGTTGAACCATGCTGTCTTCGATGACTTCGTTTGCGTTCTTCCGGGCAGGGACGGGAGTAAGGAGCGTATTGACGATCTCCAGCTCCTGATTTTTACGCAGAAGGCTCTGGGTCCGCTCGGCGACGCGCCGTTCCAGATCAGCGTTCAGCTCGATGAGCGCACGCTGATTCTCCTTGATTTGACCCGCCATCCTGGTGAAGTGATCGGCCAGCATATGAAGCTCGTAAGGCACTCCGCGAGAGGTAATGGAGCGGTCAGGCTCGGGAAAGACCCCATCGGTTAGCCTTCGGGTATAGCCTACCAAGGCATGTATGGTATGGGTCAGCCGTTTGGCCAATAGCGTGCCTACAATGACGGTCAGCAAGAGCGTGATGACCAGCAGCAGAAAGGTCGTTCGGAGCGAATCGGTAAAAGCGGCATTCACGGCCTTGTAGGACCTTGCTACCAGCACGGTCCAATCCAGATCGGGGATCGTCGTGTAGCTTACAAGCTCGTCTGCGCGGTTGACGCCGGAGCGGTAGATTCCCTGTCCTTGCTTCTTTGCCCTGGCCTCTTGGACAGCCGGTTCATTGGATAGATCGGTCAAGGAATCGGTCAGTTCCCCGTCAGGGTGGTAAATGGCTTTCCCACTGGCATCCAGCACGACAGGATAGGCATCGGTGCCGTAGTCATATTTGGTGACCAGCTGTGCTACAGCCTGCATATCCAGCACGCCGACGATGAGACCGTCCCACTGCTTTTGCTCGTTATAGACAGGAGCTGCTATGGCTATGGCAGGTTTGTTCGCACCTTCGATACCGCGAAACAGCGGTGTGATAGTCGTTGACTCGGATGCTTTCACTTGATTAAAATAATCCCGATTCCTAACATCGATTCCGAACAGCGCCGGCTGCTGGCCGGATCCCGGGTCGGGGTATATCGAAGTAACGGCACCATTGCGATTCACAACGAACAGCCTTGAGAAGCTGGGCAGATTCGTTTTGACGGATTGCAGCTTCAGCGTCATGCTCTCGCGGGTTCGAAACGGCGGACTGGACGCGCTGATGGTAGCCGCTACCGTCTCTACGGCATTGCGATGGTAGTAGGTGTAGGTCTGCACGGCGTCTGCCAGCCGGTAGGTGGTCTGCATTTGTGTTTTATTATAATCATTCGTAATGTTTTTGATTTGCTGGACCTGGATGGTGCCAAGGACAAGGATGGGAATAAGGGCGACTATGGCAAACGTAATCGTCAGATGAAGCCGCATTGAGAGTCTTTTCACAGGTTCCTCCAAAAATTTTTTTCAAGTACCGCTTTACCCCTTTATTGTAGCATAAATGCAGTATTTTCAAGCATCGAGCTCGTGTTACTTAAAGTGACAAATTAAATACGAATGAAGGAAATATTCTCGCATCAATTGTCAAATTAACAAAAAAAATATAAACTTATGTTAGTTAGGAAAAAAAGGAATTATAAAACGATATCCAGGAGGTACATCATTCAATGCTTGAGACAACTGTGACTGAAGAGAATCTTAACCCGTTTAAGATCGCCCAACGCCAAATTGAGAAGGCCGCTTCCCTGCTGCAGCTGCCTGAAGAAGTCGTAGAGATTTTGAAACAGCCGAAACGCGTGCTGTCTGTTACTTTCCCTGTCAAAATGGATAACGGCAAAGTAAAAGTATTCGAAGGCTACCGTTCCCAGCATAACGATGCAGTAGGACCGACCAAAGGCGGCATCCGTTTTCATCCGGACGTTACTTTGGATGAGGTTAAAGCTTTGTCCATGTGGATGAGCTTCAAGTGCGGCGTTGTCGGCTTGCCGTACGGCGGCGGTAAAGGCGGAGTCATTTGCGACCCTCGCGAGATGAGCAAAGGCGAGCTAGAACGTGTCAGCCGCGCTTTCATGGAAGCTATTCATGAGATCGTTGGTCCGGAAAAAGACATTCCAGCGCCAGACGTTTACACCACTCCGCAAATCATGGGCTGGATGATGGATACTTACAGCCGCTTGAGAGGTCATAACTCTCCAGGCGTTATTACAGGTAAACCGCTTATTATCGGCGGCTCCAAAGGCAGAAACGAAGCTACGGCTCGCGGCTGCGTATTCGCTATTCAAGACGCTCTGCACGATATGGGTAAAGCGACAGAAGGCGCTACGGTAGCTATTCAAGGCTTCGGTAATGCTGGCCGTATCGCTGCCCGCTTGCTGGCTGAGCTTGGCTGCAACATTGTAGCTGTCAGCGATTCCCGCGGTGCGATTTACGATCCGGAAGGCTTGGATTTGGCAAAAGTGGAGCGCTTGAAAGACCATTCCAACATTTTGGAATATGGCGATTCCCACATCATTCCTGCAAATCAATTGCTTGAGCTGGATGTAGATATCCTGGTTCCAGCGGCATTGGAGAACGTTATTACTTCCCACAATGCATCTCAAATTAAAGCAAGCATCATTGCCGAAGCGGCAAACGGACCTACTACACCGGAAGCGGACGCTATCCTGTTCGAAAAAGGCGTGAAGGTTATTCCTGACATCCTGGCTAATGCCGGCGGTGTAACCGTTTCTTACTTCGAATGGGTACAAAACCTGATGAACTACTACTGGAGCGAAGAAGAAGTAAACGGCAAGCTGAAAGTGGCTATGTCCGATGCTTATCGCGCCGTACAATCCTTGGCTACCCGTTACAAAACCGACCTGCGTACTGCAGCTTACATGATCTCCTTGGAGCGTATCTCCAAAGCGATGGAAGCTCGCGGCTGGGTATAATCGTTCTGCACTTATTATATATTATTTCAAGGCATCCCGTACCAGGGGGTGCCTTTCGTTCGTTAAGAAGCCTTGTGATACGAGAAATAGGTTACATAGAAGGTGGTGTATGCCCCGAAGGAGTTTACGTCCGCCTTTGAAAGCCTTGAATATACCACTGTATTTACAATCAGCATTCAGGGGTTTCAACAGCGGCTGCAGGGGCATATACCACCGGAGCATCTGGCTGTCATTTCGAGTCCGCCGCAGGCTTCTCCACAAATAAGGCATCCCCGTACCAGGGGTGCCTTTTTCCGTCCCGGGAGCCAGTCTAGGCATGTTATCCGCAGCTGCCTTATATACTAAAGTATTCAGACCATCACGGATCATGAGTAAAGAGGTGCTGCGAACATGCTTCACATTGTCGCTTGTATCAAACAGGTACCGGATACGAAGATCATCAAGATGAACCCGAAGACGAACACGATGGATCGGGCCAGTGCACCGGCGATTTTGAACCCGTATGATGCGCACGCGGTAGAAGAGGCGGTCCGCCTGAAGAGAAGGTATGGAGGCAAGGTTTCCGTATTGACGATGGGCCCTCCCCCGGCGGTGAAGGCCATCAAACGCTGCATAGAAATAGGAGCAGACGAGGGGTATCTGATTACCGACCGCGCGTTCGCCGGAGCGGACACGCTGGCAACCAGCTACTCGCTCACCAAAGCATTGGAGAAAATCGGGAAGACCGAGCCGATCGATCTGGTCATCTGCGGCAAGATGACGATTGACGGGGACACCGGACAGGTAGGGCCAGGTATTGCCCGCAGGCTGGACATCCCGCCTCTGACCTCGGTGAACAAGGTGGTGGAAATCAATAAAGATGGAGGCCATATCATCATTCACCGCAAGCTGGAGGACGGCTATGAGGTGATCCAATCGACACTGCCCTGCCTGCTCTCCGTAGAAAAGGATATCAACGAGGTCCCGTATTCCCCTCTCCCCAACGTCATCAAGGCGGCCCGGTACCAGCCTCACATATGGTCGGTTAACGACTTGGAGGATGTAGACCGCTCTCAACTGGGGCTGAAGGGGTCGCCGACCATCGTTTCCTCCGTATGGGCGCCCCAGAAGCCTCAAGGCGGGGAGCTGCTGGAGGGAACAGCAAACGAGCAGGTCGAGAGGCTGCTCGGTATTTTGCTAGAGCGCAAGGAATTGTTCCAGCTTGGGGGTGGAGCTTCGTGAGCTTTGAAGATTACCGTGGCGTCTGGGTGTTTATAGAGGAGAAGGACGGGGTTATAGCTCCGGTATCGCTGGAGCTGCTGGGTGCAGGAAGACGATTGGCCGATAAACGCGGAACAGAGCTTGCGGGAGTTTTGATCGGGGATCAGGTGAAATCGCTTGCCGCAACGGCCTTTGAGTACGGGGCAGACACGATGTATGTATATGATGCTCCTGTTTTCAAGCATTACCGGACCGAGACCTTTATGCGGGCATTACTCGATTGCACGCAAAAATATAAGCCGGAAATCATTCTGTACGGGGCTACTTCCACGGGGAAGGACCTGGCAAGTGCGGTTGCGACCGACCTGCCGACCGGGCTTACGGCCGATACGACCATTCTCGATGTTGAGGAGGATACGGGCTTGCTGCTTGCCAGCCGGCCGGCGTTCGGAGGCAACATTATGGCGACGATTCTTTGCAAAAAGTACCGTCCGCAGATGGCCACTGTACGCCCGAAAGTCATGAAAGCGCTCCCCAGGGAGGCTGGCCGTACCGGCAAGCTGATCGAGGAAACGATCGCTCTTAAGGAAGAGGACGTAAGGACCAAGGTGCTGGAGATTGTCCGCGAGACGACTCATAAGGTGCGCATCGATGAAGCGGATATTATCGTGGCCGGAGGCAAAGGGCTCGGCAGCCCGAGCAGCTTCCAGCTCGTTCATCAGCTTGCCGATGCCTTAGGCGCAGCCGTCGGTGCCAGCCGGGATGTCGTCGAGGCGGGCTGGATCGGGCATCACCATCAGGTGGGGCAGACGGGGGTTACTGTCACGCCCAAAATTTATTTTGCTATCGGGATCTCGGGAGCGATTCAGCATATTGTCGGGATGCAGAATTCCGGCCTCATCATAGCGATCAACAAGGATCCGTCCGCTCCGATATTCCAGTCCTGCCACTATGGAATCGTTGGCGATGCCTTCGAGATCGTACCGTTGTTGATCGAGCAGTTCACCAAGGCACTGGGCAGAAAGGAGGACGGCTATGTCCGAAAAGTTTGATTGTATCGTCGTCGGGGCTGGGCCTGCGGGAATCGCCTGTGCCTATGAGCTTGCCAAAGCGGGGGTTAACGTTCTTCTGTTGGAGCGGGGCGAATATCCCGGCTCCAAGAACGTCATGGGCGGCGTCCTGTACCGCAAAATGATGGAGGATGTCATCCCGGGATTTTATAAAGAAGCGCCGCTCGAACGGCCCATCGTGGAGCAGCGGTTCATGATGCTCGACAAGGAATCCGCCGTCACCTTCGGCTATAAGGGGATGGAATGGGGGCGGGAGCCCTACAACAATTTTACTGTACTGCGCGCCAAGTTCGACCAATGGTTCGCTCAAAAAGCCGTTGATCAGGGCGCTCTGCTGATTAACGAGACGGTAGCGCTGGAATGTATCGTAGAGGATGGGCGGGTCATCGGGGTCCGCACGGACCGACCGGATGGAGATATTTACGCTGATGTGGTCGTACTGGCCGATGGTGTCAACTCGCTCCTGGCCAAGTCGCTAGGATTTCACAAGGAGTTCAGGCCCGATGAAGTGGCGCTGGCGACGATGGAGATCATCAAGCTGGACCGCAAAGTCATCGAAGACCGCTTCAACCTGGAGGAAGGCCAGGGCTGCACGATCGAGCTGTTCGGCGACGCGACGAAGGGGATTCTGGGCACCGGCTTCCTGTACACGAATAAAGATACGCTAAGTATAGGCGTCGGCACATTACTGTCCGGGCTCATCAAGCATAAAATAAAACCATATGAGCTGCTCGAATACGTCAAGCAGCATCCGATGATACGACCGTATTTGCAAGGAGGGGAACCGCAGGAATATTTGGCCCATCTTATCCCGGAGGGAGGCTATTACTCGATGCCGAAGGTGGTCGGCAACGGGGTCCTTGTCGTCGGGGATGCCGCACAGCTCGTGAATGCGATTCACCGCGAAGGCTCGAATATGGCGATGACATCGGGACGCTTGGCGGCAGAGACGATAGTGATGGCGAAGCAAGCGGGCAATTTCTCCGAAGAGATGCTCGATCATTACCGGCAGCGGCTGATGGAAAGCTTCGTCGGAGAGGATTTGAAGAAATACAAGGATTCTACGCATCATTTTGATAAATTCCCGCAATATTTCGAGGAATACATCCCGATGATGAACCGTGCGGCCAGCCAAATGTTCACGGTGGACGGCACCTCGAAGCGGGAGAAGCAAAAGAAAATATGGCGTGACATCGGCACCGTCAAGCAAAAGCTGAAAATAGCGCGGGATATGTACCGGGCATGGAAGGTGATCAAGTAATGAGCGATCAGGCGA
Organism: Paenibacillus sp. OAS669; assembly: GCF_014873645.1. Classification (NCBI taxonomy): domain Bacteria; kingdom Bacillati; phylum Bacillota; class Bacilli; order Caryophanales; family Paenibacillaceae; genus Paenibacillus; species Paenibacillus sp. OAS669. The sequence goes on along the minus strand of NZ_JADBDR010000006.1, from coordinate 145,203 downwards.
AAGGCCAGTCCATCGAAGAAAAGCAGTATCTTCTTCGCTTTAACGCGGATACGAAATCTCATCTTACCGTCTTGGATGCGGATACCTGTCTGACGAAGTGCCCGGATAAAATATGCACGATCTTCTGTCCGGCAGAGGTGTACAAATGGGAGGAAATCCGGATGCATGTCGGCTATGAGGGCTGTCATGAGTGCGGCAGCTGCCGTATCGGCTGTCCCCACCAGAATATCAAATGGGAATACCCGAAAGGTGGTCACGGAATCGTCTTTAGACTGGGGTGATCCTTATGCTGTTTGAGGTTGGAGACCGGGTTGTGTTTAAGCTGGATGGAGCTCGGGGCATTATTGTGGAAGCGGAGCAGGGCATATATCACATCATATGGGAGGATCATTTCAGCAGCTGGGAGAAGGAAGAGGCGCTTGAGAGAGTGAAGGATTAAGGTTTACAGCGAGGACGCGATCACTGGGCCATTCCGTAGCAGCAGTGCTGCCGGGTGGCCCTTTTACTTTTATAACGGTGCCAACCTGAGCGGCCGAAGGGTACTTAAAAAGTTTTGATCAGGCTTACACGAATGACATCGTCCCAGATCGGCCCGCGCCGTACTTCTCTGTAGCCTAGCTTCCGGTTGAGCTCGATCACATGTTCATACTGGGTATGAGTATAGATAAGGTTAATCCCCCTGCTGCGTGCTTCCTCCTCAAGCTTGCACTTTAGCCGGGTTGCCAATCCCTGGCGTCTGTATTCAGGCTCCACCCAAAGGTTGAAAATTTCAATGAATCGTCCGTCCTCCTGAAATAAGCCACGGTCCAGCTCATGATAGATAGTCTTCCAAGGATACTCTTGATCCCGGTTAGCAACGGAATACATGATGGCAGCTGCTTGTTTCCCGGCAGCCTCATCATCCAGGATCCATGCGCCGCGTTCGGAGCTGGACACGAATTTAGATATTTTCTCCTGATGCAGCCTCATTTCTTCCGCGGACAGAGAACTCGTGTTAAAGAAGCTGACTTCGTCCTTCAAGTCGATGCGGACCAAATAATCGAGATCGGATGGAATGGCCTTTCGCATACGCACTAACAGATGCACCTCCCTCTCGTTTCCCGGACTTAGAAAGCCTTGGTCATCACAACACTATCCCCTTCGTGTCGGGATGCAGCATAACCCTTATGAGTGTAAAATCCGACCGCATCCGCCCAATGACCAAGCGTTTTGAGCATGATGGCGGTGTATCCTTTACGCCGGGCCTCTTCCTCCAGCGCTTCAATCATCCGGCTTGCATAGCCGTTTCTTCGGTAAGCCTTCTTGACCGACATGCGGACAATTCTTCCGGTAGTCTCATCATAGGGGACTAGAGCGCCGCAGCATACGGCTTCACGGTTCATAATGCCAACCAAAAAGACATGCCCCTGATTCGTATAATGGTCTATAATGTCATCCAGATCAGGGTTCAGCGTCGTATCCAGAAATCCGAAGTGCTCGGCCAATCCTTCGAGTACGAAAGCTTTCACTTCCGCTTGATAAGCCGGGGTAAAGGGTTCTATTTCCAGTAATGCGGATGGTTTCATAAAGCTTATCCCTCTCACTTTTGATTCAAATTATGATGGCTTCAGCGAACATAAGCGGTGACATGGTTCAAGCTCTCTATGTCTTTGGGGGCTATTTTTAAAGTGGCGGTCGCTATCCCTGTTCCCCCGTAAACATATGGATAACGCTGGATGTCTCTATCGATAATAGTCGGCAAGCCGTGCCCTATTAAGGGAACGCTTCCCACCGCATATCCGGTCCTTTCCTGTACCTCTTTGGGCTTGACCAGCTTAAGCTCCTCCCCGCCTGGGACAACAGCCTTGACTTCCTCGAAGTCGACTTTTCCGTAATCCCCGGACAGGATCAAAGCGTACAGGGTTGTCCCCGATTGCAGGATCAGGGTCGGAGCCGTCTGACCAAGCTCGATACCGAAATAATCGGCCCCGTCTTGAGCGGATCGTATAGGCTCGGGATGGTGAATGATTTCAAAATCCGCTTGCTGCTCCGTTAAAATGCGGGATAGTTTCTCCATAAGGGCCGCTCCTGTCAATTCTTTATTTTATAGGTTTAATGCAACGATTCCCGCAATACCTGCAAGAGAGAGCATGGCTCCTCCGAAACGGGTCGATACGATATACACCTTCGATGGTTCTGTCGCATCATTCGATTTCCAGCTTTCGGTTAGGGTCCAGATGATAGAAGGCTTGCAGATCATGAATACGCCCAGCAGGATAAGCAGCACTGAAAGTACCATTCAGTTGTCTCCTTTCGTCAGGGATAACCATATTGTAGAGACGGATGTGATTGCGTTCAGCAGGTGCATCTCATGTTATAGGTGGTATGAATTAATGTATTCGTGAAAAGAAGCCGGTTTCCTTTTTATTGGAAAAAAAGGGATCGTACAGGTATGCCTTTATATGCGGATAGGACTGACAAATGTTCGTCTTTTCACCCATAAACCGTACTTTAATTGGATCAGCGGCCCGATTTTTGCAAAAAAATACGAATGAATGGTTGAATAGTCCTTGACAATGGTAGTGATTTGCTTTACCATTCGTAGTGGCAATGAAATAGGGCTTACATTAATCACTGTTCGTATATCTTCGGCGATATGGGCTGAAGGTCTCTACAAGGAACCGATAATTCCTGACTACGAGTGGGCGGGCTTTCCGCATCCATTCGGGGTTGGGATTTTTTTATGCGCAGTGGAGCAAACTGATTCCAAAAGGATGGCGGAGTTTTCCAAATGCATGGAGCAGCCGAACGGTCTGCTTTTCTTGTGCTGGGGAACGGGTATGCCCGATAAAGGCTGGCATAAACTTTCTTAACTGTGGAGGGACAAGAACATGAGCAAGCGTTACGACGTCATTATTGTTGGGGCCGGACCGGCAGGGATTTTTGCCGCATATGAATTGCTGTTGAAAGCATCGCACTTGAAGGTGCTGTTAATTGATAAAGGCCATGATATCGATAGCCGCCGCTGTCCGATCCTGGAGGAGAAGATCAAGCTGTGCCCGCCGGCTGCGGGGAAAAAGGAATTTGCAGGCTGTCTGCCCGCCTGTTCCATTACAGCCGGGTTTGGCGGCGCGGGAGCCTACAGTGACGGCAAATTTAACATCACGACGGAGTTCGGCGGCTGGCTCACGGACTATTTGGCGCCGTCGCAGGTGCTGGATTTGATCCAATACGTCGACCGGATTAACCTGAAGCACGGGGCCCCGGAAACGATTACCGATCCCATGACGGAGGTCGTCCGTTCAATTGAGCAGCGCGGCTACGCGGCGGGCTTGAAGCTGCTGCGCGCGCAGGTGCGCCATCTGGGCACAGAGAAAAACCTGGAAATTCTCCAATCGATCAACCAATACCTGAAGCAGCATATCGATATGCTGTATAAGACGGAAGCAGCCGATATATTGACCGTAAAAGAAAACGGCAGCCACCGGGCCGCTGGCGTCGTCCTGAAGAACGGCGAGGAGATCGAAGCCGATTATGTCATCATCGCACCGGGCCGTGACGGATCGGCCTGGCTGACGGATATTTTGAAAAAACGCCGGATTCCCATGTTCAACAACCAGGTCGATGTCGGTGTCCGCGTAGAGACGTCCGATGTCGTCATGCGCGAAATAAACGAGCATTTGTATGAAGGCAAATTTATTTATAACACTTCGGTCGGAACGCGCGTCCGTACGTTCTGCAGCAATCCTTCCGGCCATGTCGTGGTTGAGAATCACAGCGGTGTTATGGCGGCTAACGGTCATGCTTACAAGGACCCGGCGCTTGGCTCCACCAATACGAATTTTGCGCTGCTTGTCTCGCACCGGTTCACGGAGCCGTTCGATAAGCCTAACGAATACGCTAGAGAAATATGCAAACGGGCTAACGATTTGTCGAATGGCGGCGTTATCGTCCAGAAGTATGGGGATATTATTCGCGGACGGCGGTCTACCGAAGGGCGTATCAAGGAAGGCTTCCTCGAGCCGACGCTCAAGGAGGCGGTTCCCGGAGATTTGGGGCTGGTGCTGCCTTACAACACGATGAAGAGCTTGATCGAGATGGTAGAAGCATTGGATAAAGTGACGCCGGGGATTGCCTCGGAGCATACGTTGTTCTACGGTGTAGAGGCTAAATTTTATTCGGCCCGGCCGAAGCTGAGCATGCATTTGGAGAGTGAAATTGCCGGTCTGTACTGCGGCGGCGACGGTGCCGGGGTAACAAGGGGGCTCGCTCAAGCGGGTGCAGCCGGCGTATGGATCGCCCGTTCGATTGTGGAGCGGACAGGAAGCAAATAAGAATTGAGAGTCGGAATCCTGGGCAGCCGGGAATCCGGCTCTTTTTTGCTGCTTGGGGGAGGTAAAGAGTGGCTAGGTCCATGCCCCGAGTAGGATTAACCGTTGTATCTGGTGGGAGGTTTGATTCTCCTATGCCGAATAAGACATCGGGATCCTGCCTGATGTCTTAACAGCGTCTCTATTTTTTTTCGCCTGTGTCAGGGTGCTGCGGGCTTTCATAGAAAGGAGAAATAACGGTCGGAATGATCGATCAGATAAGAGCGTTCGAGTCCGTTACATACTTCACTTTGACGGGAGAAGAAACGGCCGCCCTCGTATTGTGAGGCCAGGTCCATAAGCGATGCTTTGCCTGCCGTATATCGTTCCAGTCCCCAATCCGAATGGTGCTCATGAACGAAATGAATGGCGTCGGCTACAGAAGTACCCTTTAATTTTCCGAATACGGATGTCCATTTAATAAAATCAAATTGTGGCTCTCTCACGGGCAGAGCGCAGAGTCCCCAACCGTTGACCCCGGAGCTGGAGATTTTCAATAGGCAGGCGGTACGATCCTGTGCAGCAGCTGCTCCCTGGATCGTCTGGTATGCCAGCCGGTCAAGCTGGAACAGTTCGATGGATCGGATAGAGGAGTCCCTGATCCTGGAATGGTTCAAATCCAGTTCGGTATCGACGGGATGGGGCATAGACAAAATACACTCCTTTTTGTTCAGATCGTTGTATCAGCGCGGTCGCGTTATGAAAAGAAGCCCCGAATAGAGAATTCTACTCGCGGGCTTCCTATGAGGTTGTTGAACCGTATTCTACGATGAAGCAACCTGAATGTAAAATAGGGCTAAACGGTTTTGAAGCCGATTTTGGCTGGGCTAGGCTTGTGAAAACGGAATCAAAGGCCATTATCTTCGACTTTCGCTTCCACTCTCGGGGCAGGTTAAGCTTTAACCCACCCGTTTGAACTGGCTGTTATACAGGTCGTGATAGAAGCCTTTTTGATCCAACAGCTCCTGGTGGGTACCCCGTTCGATAATTTCCCCTCCGTTGATGACGAGAATTTGATCCGCCTCCCGAATGGTGCTCAGCCGATGCGCGATGACGAAGCTGGTCCGCCCTTTCATCAGCGAGTTCATCGCTTCTTGAATGTGCATCTCGGTACGGGTATCGACGCTGCTGGTCGCTTCATCGAGAATCAGAATCGCGGGATCGGCCAGAATGGCTCTCGCAATCGTAATCAGCTGCCGCTGGCCTTGACTCAGATTGCTGCCCTCAGCCGACAGGATGGTATCGTAGCCTTGCGGCAGCTTCCGTATGAAGGAATCGGCGTTAGCCAGCTTGGCTGCCGCTTCAATCTCCTCGTCGGTTGCGTCCAGCCTGCCATAGCGGATGTTCTCCCGTATCGTGTCGGAGAACAGGTAGGCGTCCTGCAGCACGATGCCGAGCTGTTGGCGAAGCTGGTCTTTATCAAGATGGTGGATCGCTTCTCCGTCGATGGTGATCGTACCCTCTTGAATATCATAGAAGCGGGTCAAGAGATTAATAATGGTGGTTTTCCCCGCGCCCGTCGGGCCTACCAAAGCTACGGTATCTCCTGGCTTGGCGGTCAGCGATACGTGCTTGAGGATAGGCACGTCTTCTTTGTAGCGGAAGGATACATGATCCAGTATGACCTCGCCCTTTACTTGGCGAAGCTCTTTATGGCCTGCCTGCTCCTCATACTCGGTCTTCGTATCCATAATTTCAAATACGCGTTCCGCACCGGCAACGCCGGATTGAATCATATTGAATTGATTGGCGAGCTCGTTAATCGGTCTGCCGAACTGCTTGGAATAGTTCAGGAAGCTGACGATGATCCCTATCGTCGTCATATCGTTCAACGCCATCCAGCCGCCGACTGCGGCTAATAAAGCAAAGCTCATATTATTCAGTACGTTCATAATAGGGCCGATCATGCCGCTGAAGATTTGCGCTTTGGAGCCTGCGCTGCGAAGCTTCCCGTTGATCACGTTAAAATCCTGGATCGCCTTCTCTTCACGGCGGAAAGCTTTGACGACCTTCTGTCCGGAGATCGTCTCCTCGATGAAGCCGTTGATTTCCCCGAGATGCTTCTGCTGACCGGAGAAATAGTTGCGGGTATAGCCGGAGATTTTCCCGGTTATGATCATCACCAGCGGGATCGTAATCAGGCTGAGCAGCGTAAGCCAAACATTCAGCTTCAGCATAAAGATCAAGGCGCCGACCACGGTGATTACGCTGGAGATGAGCTGCGTCACACTCTGGTTTAACGTATTGGATACGTTCTCGATATCGTTCGTCGTCCGGCTCATCAGCTCGCCGTGCGTCTTGCTGTCGAAGAACTGTAGCGGCAGCTTCTGTATGCGGCCGAACATATCCTCGCGGAGCTCCCGCACCGTCCGCTGCGATACGCCTGTCATGACATAAGCCTGAATCCAGGACATGACGGCGCTGAATACGTACACGCCTAACAGAGCGGTGCACAGTCCGATCAGGCCACTGTAATTGCGCGGAATAATATATTCGTCGATGGATACGCCGATTAAATAAGGACCTATCAGGGCCAAGCCGGAGCTTAGCGCGGTCAGAATAAATACGGAAATCAGTCCGGCGCGTTGTCGGCTTAAGTACTGCCACATTCTTTTCAGAGTGGCTTTCGTGTTTTTGGGCCGCACCTTGGCCATCATGCCTCGAGCGCCAGGGCCACCTCCCATAGGGCCTCCCATGCCCATAGGATGACCCATCGGTCTCGTTGCTCCGCCGTTACGCTCCCGGTCGCTGCGGTTCAGCTCAGCCATGTGCGACGGCCCCCTTTCCGATTTGGGAGTTGTAAATGTCCTGATATTCCGGACTGGTCCGGATTAATTCTTGATGAGTACCTTCTGCGACGATGCGTCCTTCCTCCAGCACCAGAATTTTATCCGCATCAAGGACAGAGGAGATCCTCTGAGCGATGAGGAAGCAGGTGCTCTCGCGCATCAGCTCTTTGATGGCCGCCTGGATGCGGGACTCGGTCCCCAGATCGACGGCGCTCGTGCTGTCGTCCAGAATGAGGATGGAAGGCCGGACGAGCAGCGCGCGGGCGATAGAGATCCGCTGCTTTTGTCCCCCGGACAGATTGACGCCCCTCTGCCCAAGCTCGGTGTCGTAGCCTTCCGGCATACTCATAATGAAATCATGAGCCTGGGCCGCCTTGGCGGCCGCTTCCACCTCTTCCTGTGAAGCATCCGGCTTGCCGAAGCGAATGTTGTCACGAATGGTTCCGGTAAACAGGATGGCCTGCTGAAGCACCATACCGACCTGATGGCGAAGCTGATCAAGCGACATTTGCCGCACATCGATACCGTCGATCAGCACGGTTCCTTTCGTTGTATCATACAGCCTGGGAATCAGGCTCACGAGCGTGGATTTACCAGAACCTGTCGCACCCAGAATCGCGACCGTCTGACCCGGACTAGCTGTAAAATGGATATCCTTCAGCACTAATTCCTTCTGCTCGGAGAGGGAGTCCTTGGGAACGGACGCATCAGTGTTATAAGCGAACGATACGTGCTCGAACGTAACCTCGCCCACTCTAACCGCACGGCTTACGGTGTGACCGTCATCCGTAATTTCGGATTGCACCTGCATTACTTCGTTAATGCGGTCGGCAGATGCTTTGGCGCGCGAGACGAACATCAGCATCATGCCTACCATCAAGAGGGAGAACAGCACTTGCGTCACATAGTTAACAAAAGCGATCAAATCACCGACAGGAAGGGACCCTTCCCAGGTCAGATTGCCTCCGTACCACAGGACCGCAACAATGCTGGCATTCAAGATCAAGGTCATGACCGGCATATTCAAGGCGACGATCCGCGTGGCCTTCATGGCAATCTCGGTGTAGTCATTATTGGCCTTGCGGAACCGCTTGTTCTCGTAATCGGAACGTACGAATGCCTTGACAACCCGGATGCCTGCCAGATTTTCCTGAAGAACGTTGTTCACCGAGTCCAGCTTGCTCTGCACAATGGAGAACAGAGGAAAGGCAAAGCGGATCAGCAGATACAATACCAGGAATAGAATCGGAATGACGACCGCCAAAATGATGGCCAGCCGGTAGCTGATCGTAACCGCCATAATCAGGCTGCCGATAGCAAGGAAAGGGGCTCTGACCAAAATGCGCAGCGTCATTTGCACCAGGTTTTGCATTTGAACCACATCATTCGTCAGGCGAGTGACAAGCGATCCGGCCTTAAACTGGTCCAGATTGCGAAAAGAAAACGATTGCACTTTTTGAAACAGGTCCTTGCGCACATCGGCCCCGAAATTCTGGGAGGCCAGGCTGGAGAAGACGGTACACCCCAGTCCGCCAATCAGACCGATAAGGGAGAAGCCGATCATCATGGCGCCAACCTTTTGAATGTGCAGCAAATCCCTTTGCAGGACCCCTTCGTTCACGATGCTGGCCATAAGCTTCGGCTGAAGCAAATCCATGTATACCTCAACGAGCATCAAGAGGGGAGCCAGCAAGGCGGATTTCCAGTAAGGCTTTAAATACCGAAACAATTTCCACACAAAGTTGCACCTCACTATTATTTTGTCGACTAAACGTTTTTCTCCAATTTTTTCAGGTTATCCTGCAGATGCAGCAGAAAGCGGCGAAGCAGCAGCTTCTCTTCGGTCGTGAAGTCCTCGAATGAGCTGACCTCCAGGGACTGCATCGTATCCTTCACCGCTTGGATCGCTTGCCGTCCTTGCTCAGTCAAATACACCCTCGAGATCCGCTGGTCCCGTTCATCCGGCCTGCGCTTTACAAGTCCGGTCTTCTCCATGCGGGTCAGCATCACGGTCAGGGTTGCAGGCTGGATGCGCAGCTTCTTGGCCAGCTCCTTCTGGCTCTGTCCGTCCTCTTCCGATAGCCGGAATAGAAGGGGAGGCTGTCCCGGATAAACTTCAATTCCCTGCTCCTGCAGCAGCAAGTGCAAGGTGTGGCGATGAAGCTTCATCACATGGGACATCAAATGGGTGAGAGATTCGGACGGATGGGGATGCAAGTCAGTCGTATCCTCCTTGTTAAATTATTTAGGCGACTAATCTAAATTGTAAAACAGTGGAAGAAGCCAGTCAACTGAAAATATGCTTAAAGCGGGAGGAAGGGAACCGGGTGCTATGGCAGATTTCCATGCGTAAGAAAACCATGCGTAAGAAACCATGCGGGAAAAGCCAAACTATAGGAAAGGCGGTCCAACCATGTAACTGTATCAATTACAGGTTAAAGAAAAATGAAACCTATGTTAAAATACATAATAGCAAAAGAGTCGAAGCTCGGTTGAGCTGCGATCAAGGAAGAGGGGAGTCGCATGACGATAAGCAGCCGTTTTGCTGTTGCCATCCACATATTATCGCTTCTTGAAGTCAACAAGGAAGGCCGGAACACCTCCGACTTTATAGCCAGCAGCGTCAACACGAATCCAGTAGTTATAAGGCGAATCATGAGCATGCTGAATAAAGCAGGACTCGTCATCACGAACCCTGGGGTGGCGGGAGCTGTTCTGGCTCGGCCGATGGAGCAAATTACCCTGCTGGAGGTGTACCGCGCCGTTCAAGCCGATCATAAGGAGGAGCTGTTCTCCGTGCATGAGAACCCGAACCCGCAATGTGCGGTAGGCCGAAATATTCAAGGTGCATTGGAGTCGACGTTCCTGCAGGCGCAAAAGGCGATGGAAGATGAATTAAGCAAAGTCACACTGAAGCATATCGTGTCTCAGATGATAGAAGAGTCTTAAAGCTGTGAGAGGGCGGCGCATGAAGTTATTGCGTACGCAGTGCAGTGTACAAACAGAACGATCAGGAGGTCGTGGGATGAGGCTGCTTCCATACAGTCTATTATGTTTTGCTGTTGCGGTTATTTGTGCTGTCATCAGCGTACTGTCATTGGAGAAAGAAGGGAGCGGGTTCCTGACTCCTTTTCTGGTTCCGTCTGTCATAGTTGGGTTCATTGGCGCTTTGGCCAGGGTACCGCTTTTGCTGTATATTTCGTTCCTTCTGGCTGCACCCCTGCTATTGTTTGTAATCAGCATGGAGTTCTGGTTCATTGCAGCCGTACCGGCATGCCTTCTGTTAAGTGCCGTGATGCTCCATCTTCCGCGCAAGAAACCCGTTCCCTCGAGATGAAGAAACGGGTTCGATTGCTTCCGGAATCAGCTGCGCCTGCTGGGAAACCTTAGAGCCGTTTGACCATATGAAAATAAGTGTGCCCGTTAATCACCGTGTTTTTGTCCGCTTCATACCCCAGCTTTTTATATAAAGCACAGGCCTTTTCGTTATATTGCTCGACGTTCAGGGCAATTTTGTCGTAGCCGAGCTGCCGCCCGTGCTCTTCTGCCGCGCGGATCAGCTCGGTACCGATGCCTCGGCCTCCCCATTCGGGGAATACGGCCAGAGCATCGATGTAATATTCATCCTCATCGGCCTCCTTATCCAGTGACAGGTTCGGATCGTTCTTTAACGAACGAAGCTGCTCTAGGATCGGTCGATCTATCGTTTCGGCATCTGAGCCGTGGTAGCACAAAATCATGCCGGCCACTACACCGTCTATTTCTTTAACGAGAAGGTTAGAGTAGCTGAACCGGTTCCCCTCGGTCTGGAAAAATTGCGTTAACCGCTCCAGCACCTCTTGTTCTGTGTCGGCTCCCATCAATTGAAAGCCAATATCCTTAATCGCTTGGTAGATTAAAGCTGCGGCTGCAGGAGCATCCGCCGGTTGAGCGAGTCTAATCATATTCATGCCTCCGGTAATAATGAAGTTGTTGTAGCAAGCTCCCATCGGAATAGAATGATGATTCCACCATTCAAAAGCTGCTTTTATTGTATACTATAAAAGAAAAAATCGGAAATGAAGGCGAAGCTCCACGTGGATTGCAAAGGAGTGCCCGTATTCGGGCATGCTCCGAATAACGAACAGGAAGGAGGGAATTGCTGTGAGGTTAAGCGTGTTGGACCAGTCTCCCATTGCGGAAGGCAGCAGTGCGTCAGAGGCATTGGCCCTGACGGCAAGGCTGGCTCAGGAGACCGAGCAGCTGGGATATTCCCGGTTTTGGGTAGCGGAGCACCATTTTACGATGAGCCTGGCCGGCTCGAGCCCTGAGGTGCTTATCAGCCATTTGGCAGCCCGGACCTCCAGCATACGTATTGGCTCGGGAGGCGTTATGCTGCCGCATTACAGCGCATTTAAAGTAGCGGAGAATTTCCGGTTATTGGAGGCGCTGTACCCCGGGAGAATCGATCTCGGGATAGGACGGGCGCCGGGAGGAATGCCGCTGTCCACCAGGGCGCTGCAGGAAGGCAAGACGTCCGCGCTGGATCTGTACCCGAAGCAAATCGAGGATTTGATCGATTATTTGCATGATTCGCTTCCGGATGATCACGCTTATGCGGGATTGCGTGCCACCCCGATCGTGGACACGGCTCCGGAGCTGTGGCTGCTCGGCTCTAGCGGTGAGAGCGCCCGGTTGGCCGCACAATTCGGTGCGGGGTTTGCGTTCGCACAGTTTATTAACGGCTTTGGCGGAGACGACGAGATGCGGGGATATCAGCGGAGGTTTCAACCGTCCGTTCTTGGAGACAAGCCGAAGTCGCTGCTCGCAGTTTTCGTCATTTGCGCGGAGACGGAGGAGGCGGCTAATGAGATAGCCTCCAGCCTGGATTTGAGGCTGCTGCTGTTTGAAAAAGGGCGCAGCTCCGTAACAGGCACGCCTTCCATTGAAAAAGCGAAGCGTTATCCGTATACGCCCTATGATCGAAACCGGATAGAGGATAACCGGAAACGGATGATCGTAGGGACACCGGAGCAGGTCAAGGCAAGGCTGTTACGCCTGGCGGAGCAGTACCGGACGGAGGAGCTTATGCTGGTGACGATCACATACGACTTTGAAGCCAAGCTGCGGTCCTACCGGCTGCTTGCGGATGCTTTCGACCTTTAAGTCCCGTTACTAACCAGGGAGGGTTCCATGAATTCACACAGCGAGAGAGAAGAGATGCTATGGTCAGTCAGCCGGGACACACTCAGCGAGCAGCTGAAGCGAACGATCGCCGAATGCAGGCGGCGTACCGATTTGCCTTTTTGGGGCGAGGTATTCTCGATCATTCAACAAATGAAAAAAATCCCTTCGGACTACATGCCGCTCTACGAGCTTCATCCGGTGGGAGGGGTGCTGTATGATGCAGATAAACGCCGGTTTGTCGTTAAAATTCCGGATATGGACATAACCCTGAAAGATGCGGAGCTGGCGGACGCTATCGTGAAGCAGGGGTTGTTTCATCCTAAATAAACCCGGAACATCGGAAGGCGGAGCGGATGCTCTGCCTTTACTTTCTCCGGTTGTATTCGTCCCCTTGGAAACCGCAGTTCTGCGAATGGTACCGTCTGGCTCTGTTTTTTCATAAATCTTGTCTCTCCCGTTGTCTCTAACAAAGACCCAACCGTTTTTAAGTAACCATCGTTCTTGGTCTCTCCAACTCGGCATTATCCGTTTAACAAACTCGCAACTGATTTAACGTCATCTTCTAACAAGACGCGAAGCATATATGGCGCATGATTCCGGGTATTGGGGGTGGCGGTATATCTCGGATAATCAGAGAAATAATCTTTTGCGTATTCAATCAAATGACGTGCTAATTCTAAGCGAAGTTCCTCTAGAGTCTCTCCGTCAGCAACAATAAAATCAACTTCTTCAATGCTGCCGGCATAGCGGCCGTCTTCGTCTTGTTCATATTCGAAATTGAACTCGTACACCTGAAGGAAAAATTTCATTTGTTCTAACGATGCAGCAACAATAACATCGCGATTTCTGCGCACAGCTTGTGGTTTCTCTCGAACAACAGAATCAATAAATCCTCCCATGTTTGCCCGCACTTGAGTGGCCAACAGAGCTTCCATAATCATCCCTCCCTACACCTCCAATCATATCATGTGTCATTCATAAATGTACATAACGTACGAAATGTACATTATGTACATTTTAAATATTTTTATTTATTTCCTTGAACGAATATGATTAAACGCGAAAAAAATATACGAAACAAAAAACTGGGATTCAGCTCCCAGTCTGCAAGTGAATGCTCAATCCAAAACTGTGAGCTCCTGGCTCTTTCGAACTTAATGTTTCACAGTGCTATAATGAAATTACCATGATCTATATGCTCCATAACAGCGCTTGGAAAAGTCAGCACAAAGGCCCGAGAATCGGCTTTCAAGCTACTTAAGCAGTACCCAGTACGGCTCGGGCCCGACGGGCTCGATCAAGAGACAACCAAATCTTATGTTGGGAAGGGAGTACATGCTATGCAATTTCGACGTTTAGGAAATAGCGGCTTGAAGGTGTCCGTTCTGGGTCTAGGGACCAATGCGTTCGGCAAACGGGCCGATCAGCAGGCTTCCACGCAGATCATTCATCATGCAATGGACAACGGAATCAATTTCATCGATACCGCCAATATTTATGCGCAGTCCGAATCGGAACGAATCATTGGTCTGGCTCTGGAGGGCAGAAGGCATGAGGTGGTTCTGGCGACCAAAGCCGGCCTGGTCCGTGGATCGGGCCCGAATGAAAGAGGCTCGTCAAGATATCATATCCAGCGGGAGCTGGAGGACAGCTTGCGCCGGTTGAAGACGGACTATGTGGATTTGTATCAAATTCATACGTTTGATCCCGATACGCCGCTTGAAGAAACGCTTCGGGCGCTGGACGATATGGTGCGGTCCGGGAAGGTGCGGTATATCGGGGCTTCGAACTACGCGGCCTGGGAGCTCATGAAGGCGCTTGGCATCAGCGAGCGTCTGGGCCTGAACCGGTTTGTTTCTACGCAAATCAGCTATTCCTTAGCCGACCGGACGCCGGAGCAGGAGCTTGTCCCGCTTTGTCTGGATCAAGGGGTAGGGATTATTCCTTATTTTCCGCTGGCCGGGGGCATTCTTACCGGTAAATACAACGCTCTTGACGCCGCTCCCGAAGGGTCACGCGCGCAAACGGATCCGAATTTCAGCCGGTTTCTTAGCGAGGACAGAATCGCGTTGGGCACGAGAGTAAGTCAGCTTGCAGCTGAAGCGGGCTGCTCCCCGAGTGCGCTTTCGATTGCTTGGCTGATGCAGCAGCCTGCCGTATCCACCGTGATTGTAGGTGCGACGCGTGTAGAACAAGTAGCGGAAAACTTGCGAAGCTTATCCGTCGATCTTACAACGGAGCATCAGCAGGAATTGCGCTCTATCAGCGAGCCGTTTCGTTATGGGGCTCCGTTCGCTTTATACCGGCTTCCATAGAACAATTCGGCTAATGGAAAAAAGTCCGAAGCCTTATGGCATCGGCTTTTTTCCATAATCCGGCTTCGAAACCAAGGAGCTGCTTTGCGGCGCCAGCCCAGTCTTGTTCTTACCCGGAACGGTAGATGCCCAAAATCCGGATTGACAAGAACAGCAGACCATGATATCTTTTAAACAAATAAATTATACACAATTTAATTTTGCAAAATGTATAGTGGAGGTGCGGATGAACAAGGATGACTGGCTGAAGCTGGAGAACCAGCTGTGCTTTGCCGTATATGCCTGCTCCAAAGAAATTACGCGGCTGTACAGGCCGCTGTTGGATGAGCTGGGTCTAACGTACACGCAGTATGTTACGCTGCTGGCCCTGTGGGAAGAGGACGGGGTCACGGTGAAGGAGCTCGGCAGCCGGCTGTATTTGGATTCCGGCACCCTGACGCCGCTATTGAAGCGTCTGGAGCAGATGGAGCTAATAAAGCGCGTGCGGGACAGCAAGGACGAACGTCAGGTCATAATCCGCCTGACAGAGCAGGGAACCAGGCTGAAGGAACAGGCTTATGACATCCCTGGCCGCTTATTTTGCCGGATGGGGATAGAGCAGGAAGAAGCAGCGGAGTGGCGTGAAAGATTAACGGCGCTCCTGCATACAATCCATCACATGCAAACGGAGGAATGAACCATGTCTATTTATGATATTTCGGCAGTAACGCTTCAAGGGAAAGAAGTATCTCTTGAGCAGTACAAGGGGAAAGTACTGGTCATTGTCAATACGGCAAGCAAATGCGGGTTTACGCCGCAGTACACCGATCTGCAAAAGCTGTACGAGCGCTATAATTCGCAAGGACTGGAAATTCTAGGCTTTCCGTGCAACCAGTTCAACGAACAAGAGCCGGGGAGCAACGAGGAAGTTCAGTCGTTTTGCCAAGTGAACTATGGCGTCCAATTCCCGATGTTTGAAAAAACAGATGTGCGCGGCAGGGACGCTCACCCATTGTTCCGCTATTTGACGGAGCAGGCTCCTTTCGAGGGCTTCGATCTGAGCAATGCCAGCGGACGGCTGCTCCACGCTTTTCTGCAGGAGAAGCAGCCTGAGCTGCTGGTCGGGGACGAAGTGAAATGGAACTTTACGAAATTCCTTGTGGACCGCGACGGCCATATCGTAGAACGGTTTGAGCCGGCAGTGGAGCCGATGGACATGGAGCCCGCAATCGAATCGCTGCTATAATGAATCCTTTATCCAAATCAGGAAAAGACTGCATGGACGATTAGGCTATACGTCCTGCAGTTTTTTCATATCATGACCATAGTTCAACCTCAACAGGATTTTCTACGGATTCGCCCTGCTTGTGGGGGTATTAGCGCATAGGACCCAGCTTCGTGATTTCCGTTTGGAAGGAGATATGGACATCAGCGCGGGACAACGCCTCTTCCCACTGGTCCTGCACCTCTTTCCACTGGGCATTATGATAGGCTCGGGCATACAATCCGAGTCCGATGGGGTCAATCCGGGCCTTCTGGAATTTCCCGATCAAATCGGCGCACCTCTTTTGTAAATCCTCGTTAACAATGGTCTCGAGTTTGGTGGAAGGAACCGACGCAGCAAACCGAGGGAGCTGCTTCTCAAGCAGGTTGAAGCTGATTCCTACACGGATATGGAACTCGAACCGGTCCTTGTTGTATGCGCTGCGGATACGCAGCTTCAGCTGCTCGGGCAGAATGCCCAGCTTTTTTTTAAGGATACCTCCATCAGACTGCTCTTGCGGAACATGTATCGTCAGAGAGAGATCTTCACCGGTCTTGCGCTGTAGGATTTGCAGCAGGGCATTCTCCTCTTTGGATAGTGATGCGACATATTTTCCCTGCTTATTCAGCAGGGCGGTGCCCTGAACCTCGATGTTTTTCTCTTTTTTAATTTCCGATATAACAGGTGTTGTTCCTTTCTCGAACATTTGACGGTGCAGCTCTTGCAGGGTCGTTTTCACTGTAATGTTTCTTTCGTATGCCGTATCTATAAGCTTGGACAAAAATACCGGCAGCCTCGGTTTGTCTTTGGGCTGAAATTGAAAAATCTCCATGAGGGGACCATCCACCGCAACGACTCTCGCGTTTACCGTGAATTTGGCATCCCGGAACACCACATCCAGCAAGGGGAACCAGTCCTCATGCTGCAGCAGCCGTTTGCCGAGCAGGAGCACCTGTACTTTCCCACGAACCGTCAGAGCATTAGTCAAGCTGTCCAATTTCCTCTCGGATTGAACGACCGTGGATGTGAAGGCCTGGGTTTCTTCCTCTCGTTTTCTGGCTTGCTTATTGAATACGGGACTCGATAAATAATAGACGAGACGGTCATCCCCCTCCAAATCAATCCCCATCAAAAGTCCTATCGCCATATTCTCAAGATCCAGACGATCGTTACAGCCCGGAAGCAAAAGCAGCAAAACGATACATAGGCAGAAAAGCCGCTTCAAGGAGCTCTCCTCCTTCGGATGAGCCTGTGCCCCGCCATATACAGCCATAAGGTGACGGGGAGAACGAAGGCTATCACAACGCCCACCATACCGATAATACGCTGTAACTGGTCGTTTTTATCGAATGAGAGCTTGTAGAAGATTGTTGTGGCAATAGATAGAAGCAGAAAGATGACCAGATGACGGTGATGATTCTGCTTGCCTAGCAGCTGGCTGGTACAGAAGATAGACCAGTACACGTTAGGCATCCAGGTGGTGGAAATGATCACCAGGTAAAAGGCGAGAAACACGATCTCCGGACGTTCCAGGAAGCTTAGCTGAATGGCCTTTAATATATTGAGGGTAGGCTCGTTAAATTGCAGGATGCCTTCAGGACTGAAATAGACAAAGCAGGCAAGGGTCACGAAAAGAAACACAAGCATGGACAATGTATTGGCGATCACGATTCCCGGAACGGCGGTCTCCTTGTTCTTCAAAAAAGGATACAGAAACAAGGCGGTTTCAAATCCGAGAAAGGAATTGACCGTCAGGGAAGTCGTCTGCACAATGGGACTCCATCCGTCCTTGACCAGTGGCAGCAGGTAATTCCAATGGGCATCCTTCAGAGGGACCAGATAAAACAACGGCATCCACAAGGAGAGGAAGAACACCAGCTCCGAGTATCGGCCCTGCACGCGTAAGCCGTTTCTAACCACCAGGTAAGTAGGGAGGCAGAAGAGAAGCATCAGGACATAGTCCGCCGTTTGAGGCAGAATCCACGAAGTGATGAACAGGATGGCACGGCTCATAATGGTATTAGCCAAAATTCCAAAATAGATTGCAAAAGCCAGGGTGAACAGCCTGCCGATCCATACACCGAAATATCGCGGCAGCAAATCGATGATCGTATCCCCGGGATGCTTCTTCATCACCTGGATCAGGACAAGGCTGGCCGCTACGGATAAAGCCCATCCGATAAGGATGGACATCCACCCGGCAGTCCCGGCAGACGCGGCAATTTGGCGAGGCAGCTGAAGGATGCCTATACCGACCTGTGAGCTGTGAATGAAAAGGGTGTACTGCATAAACGTGATATCGTTATAGGCATATTTGTTCACTCCCTGGCGGCCCTCCTTCTACTATATGTCTTTGGGCCTCAAAGGATGGGGCCGCTGCTTTTGATTTTTACCTTGACCGATACATTCACTTCAGCCTTGGACCAGGCTTCGCCCCACTGCTGTCCGAACTTGGACCAAGCTTGATATTGATAAGCTCTGGCCAAGTCACCGTAGCCTACAGGGTCGGCTTTATGCTTTTGCATTTTTTTAATGAGATTTTGCAGCTGCTTTTGCAGCTCCTTCTCCATCATTTGCTCCAGCTTGCGGCTTTCGGTTCTCATGTTATAGGGAAAGAGCCGCTCCGTCAGTGTAACCGTCATATTGACCTGGGTATCAAAACGAAAGCGTCCCTGTTCGTAAGCCGTTTTCGTTTTATTGGAAAGATGCTGAATGAGGAAGCTCAGCTTGTTTTGTTCAATGGGTCCCTTTTTTTGACCGGCGGGAATGGAAAGGGTAACGGTCTGCTCCCCGCGCCGATGCTGTTGAAGAATGCGCAGGAGCGTGGTTTGCTGCAAATTAAGCGAGTCGGCGTACTTTCCATCCTTTTGCAGCAAGGTCGTCCCGGTAAGCTCAACCTCCTTATTTTTCTTGATTTCCGAAATAAAGGGGGTCATCCCCCTATCGGTCATTTGCCGGTGCAAATCCAGCAGGTTTGTACTTACCGTAATATTGCGCCGATGGTTTTGCTCGATAAGGCTTGTAATAAACATGGGAAGCAGCGGCTTATCTTTCGGAGTGAAGTGGATAATGTCCGAGACGGGTCCGTCAACGGCAACTACCTTCGGCGACAGGCTGTTCTTGGTATCACGGTAAAACGTATCGAAAAGCGGGAACCAGTCCCCTCTTTTCAGAAGCCGATGGCTGAGCAAGATGATTTGGACCTTCCCTTCCACCGTCAGGGCCGTAACCATGGCATCGAACACTTCCCTGGCTTCATGAAACGTGGCGACCTTGACTCCATACTCCTCTTCCTTGTCCTTCGCTTCTTTATTAAAGACTGGGCTTGATTCATAGAACACCAGGTTGTTATTGCCGTCTACATCGATCCCTAGCATAAGGATGACGGTAAGATCCTCCAGATTGTGCCGGTCTCTGCAGCCGGTAAGAAGGGCAGCGAGCAGGGCGATGATTACCGCCAATTGGATGGGCTTCCTCATGGGCGTCTCCTTCCTTGAGACAGCTCTTTTCCCCTCAGGTACAGCCACAAGCCTACCGGCATGACAAAGGCGTACAGAAAGCCCGTTTTGTTCAACAAGCTATACCAATCCTCCAGTTGATTCGTAGAAGGATCGAGGAAATAAGCCGACAGGATGATTAGGACCAGCAGGACGAGCACGTGGTTTTGATGATCTTGTTTGCCTAGAAGCCAGCTGGTGCAAAAGACGGTATTGTACATCAGAGTGATCCATGTCGCGGAAATGACGGTCAAAAATCCGGACAAGAATACAATCTCCAGCCGCTCGACAAATCGGAATTCGACCACCTTCAGCAAATCGAGGGTAGGCTGTTGATAGTACGTGATTTCATCCGGACTGAAGAAAACAAAGCAGGATAGCACAGTAATTAGAAAAACGAGCATCGATAAGGTGTTGGCTATAATAATCCCTGCAGCGGCAGCTTGTTTTTTTTGCAGAAAGGGATACGCGATCAGGGCGGAATCGAAGCCAAGGAACGAAAATACCGTAACCAGGGCACCCTGAAGCAAGGGGCCCCATCCTTCTCCAAGGATCGGCAGAAGATGCAGCGGGTGCCCGTTCTTTAACGGGGCCACCATGAAGAAGACCATCCCTATCGTCAGAAAAAAAATCAGCTCTGTGTACCGGCTTATGACCCGAAGACCGTTACGGGCGATCAGATACGTCGGTATCGAGAACAAAATGATTAAAACGTACAGCGGTGTATGGGGGAGGATCCACTGCTGAATCATCAAACCCGTTGAGGTAATGCTGGTCAGGCTGGAAAAGGCGTAAAATATCGTCATCATCAATACCGCTATTTTGCCGATAGTTTTGCCGAAATAATGTACCAGCAAATCGGGAAAGGCTCCATCAGGGTATCTTTTCATGATAGAGACGATGAGTAGGCTGACGGCTACGGACCCGAACCAGCCCATCAGAAGCGATATCCATCCGCTGACGCCGGCCTTTTCGGCCAACAAGCGGGGGAGAGCTAACTGACCGCTCCCCAGCTGAGTACCATGAATGAAAAAGATATACTGCATCAGGGTGATTTCGTTGTATTGGTATTTCTTCATTTGCCGTCACCTCTAGGGTGATTGGGGCCCAGCCGCTTATCCTGCACAGGCCGCGCGCTCACCGGACGTTTGGTCATTTTCCAAAGCGGCACCCGAATAAACGTATCCTTCCAATCTGCGAAACGCATCGGAGCGAGCGGGCTTCCATAGGGAGTACCGAGCGATTCGAGAGAAATGAGATGGGCGATGAGAGTCATTAACCCGATAACGATTCCGACAATGCCGAACATGGAGGCAATGATCATTATGGGGAATCGGATCAAACGAATGGCGGAAGCCATATCGTAATTCGGGATAATGAATGAAGCGATCGCCGTCGCCGCCACAACGATAACCATAACGTTGCTTACAATGCCGGCCTGTACGGCGGCCTGGCCTATGACGATACCTCCGACGATGCCTACGGTTTGCCCGATCGGCGAAGGCAGCCGAATCCCGGCCTCCCGCAGCATCTCCAGCGTAATTTCCATCAGTAAAGCTTCCACGATAGGGGGAAAAGGAACCCGCTCCCGGGATTCCCCGATCGATAAGATCAGCTTTATCGGTATGACCTCGTAATTAAATGAAATGGCCGCGATGTACAGAGCGGGCAGAAAGGCGGCGACGAGGAAGCCGACGAAACGCAGAAGCCGGATAAACGTGGCAAGGAGCCAGCGCGTACTGTAATCGTCCAAGCTTTGAAAGAAGGACGTAAAGGTAGTAGGGCCGATCAGCACGCTTGGAGAGCGATCGACGACAACGGCGAACCTGCCCTGCAATATTTGGGAAGCCGCGGCGTCCGGACGCTCCGTCGATAAGAACTGGGGGAAAGGAGAGTACGGGTTGTCTTCTATGAACCCTTCCAGCTCCCCGGTGTTCAATATCGCGTCTACATCCAGCCTCCGAATGCGGTCTTCCAGCTCCTTCAGAACCTCCGGATGGGCGACATCGGCCAAATAGAGAATGGATAAGGTTGTTCTGCCTCTTCGGCCAACCGTAATTTCCCTTATTTTGAGCTCACGGTTCGGAATATACCGGCGAATCATGGCGATATTCTGGGTTCCCGTTTCTACAAATCCCTGGTGAGCCCCCTTCAGGGAAGCCTCTATCTGAGGGTCTTCGATGGACCGCTGCGGCCAGCCTTGGGTGTCGAAGGTTTGAACCTCCGTCAGCCCTTCCGTAAACAGAATACTGTAGCCTTGGAAAAGAGCCTGTTCAATGTCCTCCCAACGCGTCAGCTTCATAATGTATCCAATAGTGACGGCCGGGGATGAGCCGGAGCTTCCGCCGGATGTTCCCGTCTGAAGCGAACGGATCACATTATTGTTAATGGAGTTTTTGTCGCTAAGCCCGTTCAAGTATACGAGCGCCGCTTCGTCACCTGTCGATTGGACGACAAGATGACGGATGACAAGATCGGGAGCCAGACAGAAGAGAGCGCTGAGCTCCGCTATATTTGCTGCCAGCGAGGGGCTTATGGTGCCAGTCAGCTTCTCGTACGTTGGATGGGCCGACGGATTCTGAGGACTTTTCCATTTCAACCAGTGAAGAAAGCTCATGATGACTCCATTCCGATCCTTCATTTATTGTTTAATATGGCATGGGATGAAAAATTTATGCGGAAATCGCTCATTTATCCGGCCAGGCTGCATCAGGCTTGTTTTTGCAATCCGACACGAGCGTGGTATGATTTATAGCATAAACTTGGCCTAGGGAAAGAAGGCCGGAGTGACTGCAGGAAGGGAACGAACCGGATTTGATTCGTCATTTTTTACATAAATACCCGTTCAAGCATCGGCTTCGTATTGCCTTTGCCTTGATGATTATTTTATCCGTCCTGACCGTAGGGTGGACCACTTACCAAATCTCAGCGAAGGTTGTACAGGACAACGCCCTGAAGCTGAGTCAGGATGCATTGAATAAATCTTCCCAAGCATTCGATGAGAAGCTGAACCATGTTGCTCTGTCCCTAATGACGCTGGTGATCAGCAG
The DNA here is from genome assembly GCF_014873645.1 of Paenibacillus sp. OAS669. Classification (NCBI taxonomy): domain Bacteria; kingdom Bacillati; phylum Bacillota; class Bacilli; order Caryophanales; family Paenibacillaceae; genus Paenibacillus; species Paenibacillus sp. OAS669. Next base: position 122,794 of record NZ_JADBDR010000006.1, on the reverse strand, counting down.
CTCCTATGAGCAGGCGATGAAAGATGTCGTTACGGGAAATAATTCGAACTATTTTGCTCATTATGCGGCTTTGCAAACGCCGTTTATGCAGCTGAGGCTGAATGAACCGCTGATGCAATCGGTGCTGCTTACAACGCCGATAGGCGACTTTTACCCTGCGGATGCGCCAAGACAAGCGCAGAATCATTTTGTCGACACGTCGATGTACGACAGAATCCGGGAGGAGCGGCATGCGATATGGATTGCGGGGCATAAAGACCCCTTTTTCGCCGGGGAGGTTCCGGTTTTATCTCTGGTCATCAACGCGATTTCAAGCTTTGTGGTCCCCGAATCCTATATTATTGTGAATTTGAGGGAGGACGGACTGCTTCATTTTTTAACCGATAATATTAACGAATGGCGTGAAGGCGTTACGATCATGAAGGAAGATGGAACGCCGGTATTCATGCAAAAGCCGTATCTGTACGGGGATATGCTCAAAGAGCCGGAGTTCCGGGAGCGAATCGGGTCCAAGGCGCAGGGAGCTTTTAATTATGCCTTTCAAGGCGAGACGTACTTGGTGAACTTCGTCAAATCCACCGTCGACAACAAGTGGACCTACATCAGCGTTAAACCGACCGATGAGCTGATGAGCCAGGCGAACGGCATCAAATGGGCAACCTTGCTCGTCATGATTGTCTGCATTATCATAGGCTTTCTTGTGTCCAACGCCTTAAGTACGCTGCTGGCGAATCCGCTGACCAAGCTTCAAAAGCTGATGCGGCGCGCGGGGGATAACGACTTGGGCGTACGCTTCGAAAGCGGGGGTAATGATGAGGTGGCCCAGGTAGGCAAGCAGTTCAACCGGATGCTGGAGCAGATCGCACAATTAATTGAGGCGAACCACCGGGTGGAAAAGGACAAGCACAAGGCGGAAATCAAGGCGCTGCAGGCGCAGATTGACCCGCATTTTCTATACAACACATTGAACACCATTTATTGGAAGACACAGCTAAAAAAATCGGATGAGGTCGGCCGGATGGTCATGTCGTTGTCGCGGATGTTCCAGCTGGGTCTGAATAACGGCAAAGAACTGACAACAATCAAGAAAGAATTGTTGCACGTGGAGCAATATTTGTCGCTTCAGCAGAGATGCTACGAGAATTTGTTTGAATATCGGATCGAAGCTCCGCAGGACGAGGACATTCAACAGCATTCGATATTGAAGGTGCTGCTTCAGCCGCTGGTCGAAAATTCGATCCTTCATGGCTTCAAGGACAAGCAGACCGGGGGCCTCATTATAGTGAGGCTGGAGCCAGTGGAAGATCACCTGATATTCATTATCGAAGATAACGGCCACGGCATGGACGAGGAGCAGCTGCGCGCGATACGACAGGCCGCCGAATCGTCGGACAGCTACGCGCTTCATAACATTGTCGAGCGTCTCAAGCTGTATTATGAGGACGAAGCGAGCATGACGATCCACAGCACGCCGGGCTTGGGAACGATCGTAACCTTGAGGATACCTTGGGACAGAGGAGGGGCAGACGATGGATTCGACGATGATCAGAATGATCGTTATAGATGATATCAAGGACGTTGTAGACGGACTTGTTAACGGGATCTCGTGGGAGCAATACGGCATTGCCATTGCGGGAGCCTGTCTCAATGGCGAAGACGGCTTGAAGCTGGCTTTGCAGGAAAAGCCGGATATCATCGTGACCGATATCCGGATGCCGAAGATGGACGGGCTGACGATGACGCGCGCTATTGTCGAAGCGCTGCCGCAATGCAAGATCATCCTGATCAGCGGCTACAGCGATTTCGAATATGCTCAGGAGGCCGTTCGGCTTGGCGCCTTTGATTTCGTGACCAAGCCGTTCTCGCTGGAGGACATCGTCGAGACGGTACAGAAGGCGCGGCTGGCGGTCTTGGAACTGAAGCGGCAGCAATCCAATATTCAGGAAATGGAGCGGCGGGTGAAGGAGAGCTTGCCGGTGCTGCGGCAGGAGTTTTTCAATTTGCTCATTCATCACAAAGCTCATGAGAACAAAATTCGTGAACGATGGGATTTTCTCCAGGTCGGACTGGACCGGGAGAACTTCGTCGTCATGGTGCTCGAGATCGACCGGTTCCAGGAGCTGAGCAAGGATTGGCCGGTCAGCGAAATCGAGCTGCTGCGGTTCACTATGCAAAATATATTGGAGGAAACGATCCATGCCTATACCAAAGGCGTGGTCTTTCGCGATTCGGACGGAAGGTTCGTAGTCATCCATAACGAATACGAGGCGGAAAGTCCGTCCGCACTGGCGGAACGCTGCTGTGATCATATCGCCCGTTACGCCAAGTACACGGTCTCCATCGGGGTCGGCAGTCGGGTAAGCAGAATCCATGAGCTGCCGCTGTCGTATCAGCAGGCGACCACGGCTATGTCGTACCATTTCTACACCGGCGGCAATGGCGTCGTATGCTACGGCGACGTGATAGAGGACAAGCAGCGGCTCCCCAAATATCCGGCGGACCGGGTGCAGGACATTGCCTTTGCGCTGCTGTCGGGCAACAGGGAGCGGACGCTCGTCATACTCGAAGAGGTGTACGAGGAGCTAGTTCACTTTCAACCGCGGCCGCAGCCGCGGTATCTGGCCTTGCTGCTCCATGGATTTGCCAACATGCTGGTGCGGGTGCTGCTCGAGAAGCTTTCCTATGAGGATATCGAGCCTCTGGAGGAGCTGCTGCAGGAAATGGAGGCGAGCAGCGGTCGTACCGTTCACGATATTTACGGGCTGCTGAAGCAAATTTGCGAGCGGGGCTGCAGCATCGTGGAGGAGCGCAGCGCTTCGCAGGCACACTTGATCATTGAGCAGGCGATAGCCTATATCAAGCAGCATCTGTCTGCAGAGCTGACCGTGGCCCATTGCGCTTCGCAGGTGCATTTGAGCGGGAGCTATTTCGCCAATCTGTTCAAGAAGGTGACCGGGATGAGCTTCAGCCAGTATGTCACTGCTATGCGGATGGACAAGGCGAAGGAGATGCTGCTTCAGAACAAGCAGATCCAGGAGGTGGCTTCCGCGCTGGGATACGAAGAGCGTCGCTACTTCAGCGACGTGTTCAAGAAAGTGACGGGGATGACGCCTTCGGAATTTCGTCAGAGCGCAGGGCTTGCGGAAACTTGAGGCAAACGTGTGCCGATGCTTTGGGCGAATGGCGCAGCCCGCGTTCATCGGAGGATGCACATCGATAGGTAGGCGCCGTGCTCCGATAAGCTGGCGCTTGCCTATCCCCCAAAAAGCCCTCTAGAAGATTTAGAGGGCGTGGATTGTTGTGATGCCTTGTTTGGTGTGAAATTCGCTAAATAAGGAGGTGAGGTATACCTCGGAGGAGTTTACGTCCGCCTTTGAAGTCCGTGAAGTTACCGCTATAGTTAATCATGCTTCACGGGCTTCAACAGCGGCCGGAGGGGGATACCTCACCGGATTTGTTGGCGATATTTCAAACGCTTAGCTTCACAACCGTCGCAGCCTTCTACATTAATTAGAGGGCTGCGCCTTAATCTCTATGAATCTGAGCACTAAGGATAAGACCGATAGAGAACATATTGATAATTATCGAGGTGCCTCCGTAGCTGATGAAGGGCAGCGTTATCCCCGTCAACGGCATCAGGCCCATGAGCATCCCGATGTTCTCGAAGATTTGAAACAGGAGGACGGCGGACACGCCTACCGCCATAATTCCTGCTATATAAGCAGAGCCGGTGTTCATGAACAGCAGCCTGCTGATCAGGATCAGATAGAGGGCAATGAGTGCCGAGCAGCCGATAAAGCCGAATTCCTCTCCGATGACGGCGAAGATGGAATCGGAGTACGCGAACGGAATGCGTCCGCGGTTCTTGGAGCTGCCCTGCATGAAGCCTTCTCCGCTCAGTTGGCCCGAGCCGATGGCGGTAATCGTTTTTTTGACATGATAGGCTGCATCGTCCGAGGCTTGATCCGGCATTAAATACGTGTCGATCCTTTCCGACCAGTGACCGAGCTTCTTGTCCAGCAAATACCGCTCTATCGAATCATGATAATGAATATAGCTGTAGACAAACGCAATCAGAGAAGCCGCGATGAGGAGAATCAGGAGAAGCATGTGCCTGTATTTCATATTCCCCATCCACAGCATGGCGAAAAGAATAACCAAATAAATGACGGCATTTCCGAGATCCGGCTGCTTCAGTACCAGAATGAAGGGAATTAGAGTCATCAAAGCCATAGGAACGACATCGCGGGTGATTTGCAGAGGGTCATAGTTTTTTTTCTCAAGCAGCTTTACAATAGATAGGATCAGTACGATTTTCATCAGCTCAGCCGGCTGAAAGTTAAACCCGAACGGCAGCTCGAACCAGCCTGTAGCTCCGTTAATTTTGCTGCCCAGCTTATAGACGGCAACCAGCAGGAGCAAGGCAATGCCATAGATGTAGTACGACATCTTGACGACCAAGCGGTAATCCCACAGCGCGGTCACGATGAGCACCACGAAGCCTATGGCGTAATTGATCATATTTTTGATATAAAGATTATGATACTGTTCATCATACGTGGTGGCGCTCTTAATGAGCAGGGTGCTGATGATCATGAACAAGAAAAGAAGAATGAGTATGTGATAGTCCAGTTTTTTGATATTACGAATCATGGCTGTTGCAAATCTCCTTTTGCTGCTTGCTGGTAACCAGCGATCTCCTGAAACGGATAAATTAGTAAGGACGGTTTATTCAGTGTAACATATTATGAAGCGATTATACATTTTTACGCGGGTAGCCCGCGGGCTGAAGGAAAAGGCTGTTCGAAGCCGAAACCATAGAATAAGAACTTGTGACAGGAAAGAGTGAATGTCTTGAAAATCGGCATTTTTGACTCAGGTATCGGTGGAGTCACGGTACTTCACCAGGCGTTGAAGCAGCTGCCTAATGAAGATTATATTTATTACGCGGATACACAGAACGTTCCATATGGCGAGAAGCCGAAGGAAGAAGTCAAACGATATATATTCGAAGCGGTAGATTTTATTGCCCGGCAAGGAGTGAAGGCGGTTGTGATCGCCTGCAATACAGCAACCAGCGTAGCGGTGGAGGACCTAAGGGCGAAGTATGCGTTTCCGGTGCTTGGCATCGAGCCTGCGGTCAAGCCGGCTGTGCAAGCTAGCGAAGCTATGGGCAAAAGGGTGCTGGTGCTGGCCACCTCGCTAACGCTCAAGGAGAAGAAGTTCCATGACCTGGTGGATCGGATTGACAGCCATGCCATTGTCGACAAGCTGCCGCTGCCGAATCTGGTCCAGTTTGCCGAGAGGTATCAATTTCAGGAGGATGACGTCATCCGTTATCTGGAGGATCAGCTCACTCCGTTTGACCTGAAGCAGTACGGTACGGTCGTTCTGGGCTGTACGCATTTTCCTTTCTTTAAAGCAGCCATCAGGAAGCTGTTTCCGGACGATGTGGTGCTGATGGACGGGAGCGTCGGTACGGTGAAGCATTTGAAAAGGGTGCTGGAAGCAAGCGGCCAAACCGGGGATGGAACAGGTCAGGTCACCTTTTATACTTCCGGTGTAAAGGTTGAGGACGGGGTCTTATTGTCCCAATATCATCGGCTGCTGGAAATGCTGTAAACGGGAATAAAATGGAAAGCCCTTAGTCTTTTCCCTGTGTGGGGAAGGCTAAGGGCTTTGCTTTTTGGCATGCGGCATGCGGCATGCGGCTACTTATAAAGAATACTGTCCTTAAGCGTGGCTACATGGGTCAATACTTCATCGATTTTTTCCTCGCCGACGCCAAAATGGGCAAGCGCATCATGAAGATGGCCGACCACGGCATTGAAGTGCTCCGGTTGAAGGTTCATTCCTTCATGGGCTTTTTCCATAGACTTGCCGGAGTATTGATTCGGACCGCCCAACGCAAAGCTGATAAACTTCGCCTGATGCTTCCGCTGCTTTTCCATATCGGTTTTGGTGAAGAAGGAGTTGATCGAATCATCGGCCAAAATTCGGTTGTAAAATTCGTCTACGACCTTGGAAATCGCGTCTTCTCCGCCTAATTGTTCATAAAGTGTGGTTGTCACCTGGCAGTACCTCCCGGTTATTCATTATGTACTTACCAATTCTAGCATTATTAGGACTGGCTGATCTATAGGATAACCTGGCCTCAGCCCATTTATCATGAGCGGTTAGTCCATGCTTTATCCGCGTTATTTCACAGCAAACCAAAGGGAGAAAATATCGATCTAGGTCCATCGTCGGATTTTATCCCTTTGTCATCGTTTCACCGCACTCCATTTTCGACAAAAATCGCATATCCTATATTCATAAGAGAAACCTATGATTTGAACAGGAGGGTTACACCATGGTAAAAAAATCAATGGCAGCCTTGCTTTGCTTGTCATTAGCCTTTACGGCAGCGGCTTGCGGAAACAAGGAGGACGGCGCTAATGGCGGAGGAGCCAGCAGCGGCGGCAAAACGAAACTGACATTCTGGACAGCAGACCGTCATGATGCGGATTATATTAAAGGTCTTGTAGAAAAGTTCAATACGGATAACCCGGATATCGAAGTGGAAATGAGCGTGATGTCGGAGAACTACGTTCAATCCGTCGATCTGGCTTATGCCAGCGGACAAGCTCCTGATATTCTGAATGCCAAATTTGATTTCGTGAACATGGCTCGCAAGCAATACTTCGAACCGCTCGATTCGTTCATGAAGGATGATATGAAAAAACGTTTTGAAGGCACGCTTCGTGACAGCGCCAACATGTATGACGGCAAAATCTACACGCTGCCTAACTACGGAACAACGATTCGTCTCGTGTATAACCAAGAGCTGTTCGAAAAGGCCGGCATCGCGAACCCGCCGAAAACGCTTCAGGAAATGGTGGATGCGGCCAAGAAAATTACGGACATGGGTAAAAAGGACGGCATCTATGGCTTTGCCGAGAACTTCAAAAACCCTACAAGCGCTATGGAGCGTTCCGTACGTAACATTCTCCAAGTTAGCGGCTACGGCGTAGACGGCTACAACTTCAAAACAGGCAAATACGATTTTGCAGGCTATAAAGAGGTTATCTCCGCATTCAAGAAAATGAAGGATGACGGAAGCATGCTGCCAGGCGTGGAATCGATGGATATCGACCCGCTGCGCGCGCAATTTGCCGCAGGTAAAATCGGGATGTACTTGTCCTACTCTGCGGAAATCGGCGTGTACCAGACTCAATTCCCTACCAAAATCAAATGGGCTGCAGCACCGGTACCATCCATTGACGGTACCATCAAAGGTCTTAACGGGATGAACGGAGCTCAATGGCTCGCTATCAGCAGCAGCTCCAAGAATAAAGAAGCGGCATGGAAGTTCGTGAACTACATGTACAGCGAAGAGAACCTGGTGAAATATGCAGAAACAGGTCTTGGTATGCCAGTGCTGCAATCCGTTGCGGAAAAAATGAAAACTCCGGATATCTATGGATATAAAGATTTCGTTCCTAACAAATCCGATGCCATCTGGCCTATCAAACCGAACGTAGACAGCTCGCTGCAAGGCTTGAAATATGCGGATGCGTTCTGGAAATACATCTTGGACGGCAGCGGCGACCTGGACGGCATTATTGCCGACCTGAGCAAGCGCTACAACGATGCTCTGGATAAAGCGGTGAAAGCCGGCGACGTGAAAGTGAATCCGGATCCGAACTTCGATCCTATGAAATTGAAGTAAATCAGGCTGGTTTGTTGAGAGGCGGGACCTTATCTTGATGGGTCCCCTTCTTTTTGCCAAAGTCAATGCTTACGAAGTAAGTTTCACCTTCGGTGAAACTCAGCTTACGCTTACGAAGCAAGTTTCGTCTCCGACGAAACTCAGTAATGCTTACGAAGTAAGTTTCACCTTCGGTGAAACTCAGCTTATGCTTACGAAGTAAGTTTCGTCTCCGACGAAACTCTCAGGAGGGAACATGATGACCAAAAAATCCAGACTGTTAGGGATATCTGCCGTATTCGTACTCCCGAGTCTGCTCCTTACGCTTATTTTCTCCGTATATCCGATCGGATGGGCTATCCGGTATATGTTTTACGACTATAAGGGGTACGGGAAAGAAGTGTTTATCGGACTCGATAATTTCAAGCAGCTGATGCACGACCAATTGTATTGGGATTCGGTGTGGAACACCTTTATTTATGCGGGAGGCAAGCTGCTCATCACGCTGCCGTTGTCCTTGATTCTTGCTGTTATCTTAAACCGGGCGATCCGGGGTCGCCAGTTTTTGCGGGCGGTCTATTTTATGCCGACGGTTATCAGCTCCGCGGTTATGGCGGTTGTCTTCTTCATCGTATTTAACTCCTACAACGGCATATTGAATAAAATGCTGCTGAATCTTCACCTCATTTCGCAGCCAATCGACTGGCTCGGGCAAAAGCATGCGATGCTTACGGTGATTCTGATCGCGGCTTGGGGAGCCTTCGGGAACTATATGCTCCTGTTCATCGCGGGCCTGCAAAGCATTCCTAACGATGTATACGAAAGTGCTTCTCTGGACGGAGCCAACGAGGCTCAAAAGTTCTGGTACATTACGATTCCCATGCTCGGACCTGTACTGCAAATTATTATTATGTACGCGATCATCAACTCGCTGAAGGGCTATGAGAGCATCATGGTACTTACCGAGGGCGGTCCGGTCGGCAAGACGGAGGTTATGTTCTTGTACGTGTACAAGCTGTTCTTCCCGGTATCGACAGGCTCCGGCGTACAGCCGCAATTCGGTTACGGTTCTGCGGTAGGTTTCGTTACGGCCTTGATCGTCGGTCTGATTACGGCGGCCTACTTCTACATTTCCAAACGTCTTAACAAGGTTTATTAATAGGGGAAGGGAGCGAAGACTATGAATAACGCGCCTGCAACCGTACATGCGGGGCAAAAAAGCCGGTCCAAGGCCAGCAAATATACAAGCCAAATCATCCTTTGGGCATTTTTGCTGATTGTCCTTATCGTGACTGTGTTTCCAGTTATTATGGCGATTATCAACTCGTTTAAAACGAATATCGAAATTAACTTAGGCGATACGTTCTTCCCTAAGACATGGGAGTTCAGCAACTACTTGACTGCGTGGAAAAAGGGGAATTTCAGCACCTTTACATGGAACAGCTTGTTTATCAGTATTGTGTCCACCATCGGTACGCTGATCGTCGCTTCCATGGCGGCCTTCGCGGCGAACCGGCTTCCTTTTCCGGGGAAAAAGCTGTTCGTGTTCATTCAATCCGCTACGATGTTTATCTCGATCGGTGCGGTCGTGCTTCGTCCGCAATACGATATCATGGTTTCCCTCGGCTTGAACAAAACGCTGTGGGGCGTCGTTATTATCCTTATTGCCGCCCATGCTTCGACCTTCTTTATTCTGCTCGGGTTCTTCCAAGGGATTCCGAAGGAATTGGATGAAGCGGCGATGCTGGACGGCTGCGGGTACTTCCGCATCTACTGGCGGATCGTTCTACCGCTCGTGGCTCCAGGTCTTGGCGTATCGGCACTGTTTGCCTTCCGTCACGGCTGGAACGAATATATCCTGCCGCTTGTCTTCACGATGAGCTCGCCGAAGCTGCAGCCGTTGACCGTAGGTCTTGCAAATCTGCGCTACGGCACAGGCGATGCCGCTCAGCTCAACCTGATGCTGGCCGGTGCCTGTTTGTCCATCCTGCCGATTCTGGTCGTCTACGCCTTGGCGAACAAATCGTTTATGCAAATGTCCGCAGGCTCCTTAAAAGGATAAAGCCATGCTTGCAGCAAAACGCTCTTTCCAAGCTTTTTAGGAAAGAGCGTGAGTCTGTTGAAAAACCTATAGAGCTCGAACTATTGCCAATATACTCCGATGGGGCATGCCCCTCCAGCCGCTATTGAAACCCGTGAATTGGATCAGGTTTAGCGGTATTTTCACGGGTTTCAAAGGCGGACGTAAACTCCTCCGGGGCATACCCCACCTCCATATGCAGCATAGTTCACGCAAAACAGGGTTTTTCAACAACCTGCCGCTCTTTCCAGGCTTTCTAGGAAAGAGCGTTTTTTTCGTCACGAGTGTTCTTAAGCGGCAGCTTGACGGTAAAGGCTGTGCCTTCGCCCAAACGGCTGTGCACTTGGATAGAGCCCTGGTGGCGCTCGATGATGTTCTTGACGATGGAGAGCCCGAGACCACTGCCTCCGGCTGACCGCTGCCGTGCCTTATCGGCTTTGTAGAAGCGCTCGAAGATATGCTCCTGATCCTCCGGGGAAATGCCAATGCCCGTATCCGATATGCGAATCACGGCATCGCCATCCTGCCGGGTCAAATGAATCCCGATCGTGCCGTCCTTCGGGGTGAATTTGATGCTGTTGTTAATCAGATTCACCCATACCTGACTCATCATATCTTCATCTGCTTCCACAACAACCTCATCTAGAGATACATCCATATCCAGGTTCTTGTTAACCCATTGAGGCTCGCATGCAAGCACGAGCCTGCGAAGCTGTTTGTCCAGCCGGTAAGGCTTGGGCTCGAACGGGTGGTGCCGCGACTCGAGCGAGGTCAGCTTGAGCAGATTATCGCTCAGCTTGGACAGACGGGTGCTTTCGGTCTCAATGATCTCAAGATAATGCCTCCGCTCGTCGGCACTCAGCCGCCCGTTATGAAGGGCGCGGGCGAAGCCGGTAATGGATGTCAGCGGGGATTGAATCTCGTGCGAGACGTTCGAGATAAACTCCTGCCGCATCTGCTCGATCTGGTTCAATTCGACCGCCATGTGGTTCAGGTTTTCCGCCAGCTCTCCCCATGGGCCATGGTCCTTGCGCGTTTCGAAGGTGACGTTGAAGTCCCCTTTGGCTATTTTCCGGATGGCATCGATCATTCGTTTCAAAGAAAGCATCTGCTGCTTTCGCTTCGGGGATGCGAGCAAAGCAAGCAGGAGAAACAGAAGCAAGTCGACGATGACCGTGACGAGCTGCTTGCCGTAATCATGAAACAAGCTTTCCGTATCCGCCTGGATAAAGAGGGCATAGGAACGGCCTGCAATCGAGATGGGTTGGCCGGTGATAGCCAGACCCGGCCGGAATATGTTCTTGCGCTCCATATACTTCATCTCGGTGCCGGACAGCACCCGGTCGACCTCGGTCCGATCGAGGGACGAGGCGAACAAAACGGCCGGCGCTCCGCCAAACTCCAGCTTGCGGCCCGAATCATCGACGAGAACGAGCCGCTCCTGCTTGAGGACCGCGAGCTCTTCCATCAAGCCGTCCCAATTGCCGGCATGACTGTCGGCGAGAAGGGCTATCGTCCTCCCGTCACTCAGCATCTCGTCCCATATGGCTTCCTTGCCGCGCCAATCGTAATAATAAGCGGTCAGCAGCGAAGCTATCGTCCACAGCGCAATGGACACGGTGAGGAAGAGTGTCATGCCGAAAGCCACGCTTAGGACGAATTTTTTTCGCGGTTTCATGATAGATCCTCCAGCCGATAGCCGAGCCCGCGGATCGTATGAATCTTGAAGCCGTATTGGTCCTCCGGAAACCTCTCGCGAAGCCGATTGATATGGACGTCCACGGTCCGTTCATTGCCTTCAAAATCATAACCCCACAGCTGCTCGATAAGCTGTTCGCGAGAGAAGGTTTTGCCCGGATAGCTGCCCAGCTTGAACAGCAGCTCAAATTCCTTTAAAGGCAGCGTCATGCTCTCGCCGTCTGCAATAAGCTCGTACGTCTTGCGGTTCATTGACAGCTTGCCGAATTGGATGGTCTGGGAGGAGGCGATGCGGTATCGCTTGAGCAGCGCCTTCACTCGGACGACCAGCTCCAGCGGATCGAACGGCTTTACCAAATAATCGTCTGTGCCGAGCTCGAATCCTTTGACCTTCTGGGCCGTTTCGCCTTTGGCCGTGAGCATAAGAAGGGGGAGCTCGTAATGCTCTCTTAGCTCGCGGCACAGCTCCCAGCCGTCCATATTCGGCATCATGATATCCAGAATTACCATATCGACAGTAACGGATTCCAGCAAGGCAAGCGCTTCTACGCCGTCCGAGGCTTCTATCACCTCGAATCCCTCTCCGCTCAGAAACACCCGCACCAGCTCGCGGATATGCGAATCGTCATCGACAATCATTAATTTGGCCATCTTCCCAGCCTGCCTCCTTTGTGCAATAACCACCAACGGTTCGAACGGGATAAGGAATAATCTTGGCAATATCATATATCAGTTCCTCGGTTTATGCGAGATCGGGAGAGGAGAGGGCCTCTTTCGGGCCCGCCTTACCCGGATCTTTCATTATGGTCGGCTTCGCCGTTGACACCGTAGGGTCAAGAGCAGCCAGCAACAGCCCGAGCAGCCAATCGGTCAAAGTCAGCTCCAGGCTTGGTTTTGCAGTCGACATTCACGTATCCGCTCCTTTGTTTTTTGCTAAGAACAGAATACGAAACTTTTTTAAACGGAATATAAACGGAATGTATTGGATGCCCAAGAGGATATGTTCCCAAAGCAAAAAGGATTACCCTGTTGCGCAGGCAATCCTTTTTTAGTCGAGATGAAATGAGGCTGGAAGGATGAAGACCGTGCTTTAATAGTAAAGCCTTTGCCGGGACGGCGGATAAGAGGGCTGGGCCGAATAACAGGCCGGGTAAGGGAGAATATTTTGAATCTGGCTGAGCGGGTAATGCTTCGTTGCGAATTGGGTATGGTACAAATATTCCATAAGGTATATCTCCCCGCCGCTGACGCTGCACAAAATCCCCGATACCCCTTGCCCGTTGGTCAATGAGACGCCGACCGGTTTACCTATCAAGTAATGTATGCTTTGCTGCCAGGACATTACGAATCCCCTCCGTATGGTTAGAATATGAAGGGGCTGGATGCAGGGTGACTCGCCTAGTGAACAGACCAGGCTAAGGCGGTCTTTTGCAAACGGCAGTCAGGAAGGATGCTGCTTAATCTCGATGAGAATGCTATCTCTGCCGCACCGCTCCATCTCTTGGACCGTCTGGATCAGCTTGATGGCGGCATTCCATTTCTCCTGCTCGATAGCGGATAAAATAATTTCTTTCATATCACGTTTGGTCGTGAGGTTATACTGCATTCGCATCGCTCCCTGTAACCGGTTTCTTTCCTGTTTGTTATTATTTCCACCAAACGGTTTTTTCAATCTTCAACAAGCAAAAAGACGGCCGCCCGCGGGGCAGCCGCCTTCTAAATTAAAATTGAACGATCAAATGGCTGAGCGAGCCGTATTGATAGTTTTGATGCAGCAGTTTGGCCTTCTTGCGGGTATCCCCTGCACCCATCGCGATAAAGACCGGAAGGAAATGCTCGTAGTCGGGCGTTGCCACCTTCGCGTAAGGACCCTGCTTCAAATAATCGAACAAGGCTGCGGTATCCCAGTCCTGCATGCGGCCGATGAGCCAATCGTCGAATTCTTTGGCCCAACTGTCGGCTTGCTCCGGCTTGCCGAAGTCCATGGCGCGGAAGTTATGCACGGTCGCGCCGCTGCCGATGATGACGACGTTCCTCTGGTCGCTAAATTCCGCCAAGGCTTGCCCGATACGATATTGCTGCTCCGGGGGCAGCAGCGGATTGACGGAGAGGGCGATCACCGGAACATCGGCCTCTGGATACATGTGCCGCAGCACGACCCAGGATCCATGGTCGAGTCCGCGGACGGTGTTGCGGGCTGCCGGGATGCCGGCCGCCTCGAACAAGCCATGGAGCTCATCAGCGATGCTGACCGAACCGCGCGCCGGGTATACGACCCGGAACAGCTCATCCGGAAATCCGCCGAAATCGTAAATCGTTTCGTAGACTTGATCCGTTGACGCAAGCTCTTGCTGGCGGCTTACCCAGTGGGCCGAGAACAAAATAACCGCTTCCGGCTTGCCCAGCCGCTCACCCAGCTGACGGAGCTCCCGGGTGTAAGGGAGATCCTGAATCGCCAGCATAGGCGATCCATGACCGATAAAAAAGGATGTTCCCATGTTCTTGAAGCCTCCTCCAATTAAGATTGGGTTGCATTTGCAGAACGTCCGAACAGGCGGTCGATTCCCCAGCCTTTTTTCGGTTCGACGCTTAAGAAGAGAGCGATCAGCATATAAGCCAGCTCAAGCTCGAAGCCCGGAGCCTTGCCGTCTCCGAGAAGACCCATCGGCAGCTTGGTGCTGATAATGGCGCCGGCCATCAGCAGAATATAAGCGATTGATATATAACGGGTTGCGAAGCCGACGATGATAAGGATCCCCCCGATCAATTCGAGGAGGGCAACCACATACCCCAGCTGGCCAGGCAGCCCGATGCTGTTGAACCAGCCCGCCACATTGCTTAACCCCATTTGCAGCTTTGCTATACCATGAGCCATGAACATTACACCGAATAGGATGCGTACGATCGTATGAATAATACTTCCTTTTGGCACAAACATTCTCTCCTTTTAACTATAAATTTGTAAGTTACTTTAAATAAAAAATAACATGTTTGCCGCGGAGCGTCAAGAAGAAATATTTATCATACAAATATAATATTTATATTATTAATAAATCAGTCGCCTCCGCGAATGTCTCCACTAGAAAAAACAAACCTAACCTCTTAAGTTTGTTCATTGTTGAATGGTTCTCCGGGATGCCATAATAAGCATGTAGCAAGGAGAATCGATGTGAGGGGGAGCACTAATGAGGAGAATGCGTAAGGTCCATCTGGCTTTGACCGGAACGCTGGTATTAAGTCTTGCGGCATGCGGGGGAGGGGGCAGCCCGGCGCCGGGTCAAACGAATCAGGGGGGCGGCTCCGGCGATACCGCCAAAGATAAGGAGAAGCAGTCTGCGGTCACCGTCACCTTTCAAAATATATATCCGGATCCGACGACCCCAAAATATAAAGTAGTCCATAAAATTGTAGCCGATTACATGGCAGCAAATCCGAACATTAAAATTGAGCTGGACTCTCTGAACACGGACCAGCAGAAGCTGAAGCTCAAAACCCAGGCAGCCTCCAAGGAGGTTCCGGATATTACGATGGTGAATCCCAGCGCGCAAATGAAGCCGTTCGTAGATGCCGGCCTGCTGGCGCCTTTGAACGATGTGCTGGATAAGAACGGGCTGAAGGACACGTTCCAGAAGGGCATTCTGGATTATTACACCTTCAATAACAACGTATACGCTTTCCCGGACGGCAACAACCTTGGGGTCATCTATTACAATAAGGAGCTCTTCGCCCAAGCCGGCGTTGAGGTGCCCAAGACGTTCGAGGAATTGGTGGACGTATCCAAAAAATTAAAGGCAAAAGGGATTACACCGATTTCCATCCCCGAGAAAGATACATGGACCGGCTCCTTCTTATTTATGAACATGGTGCTGCGGACGAACGGCGGACCGAATTTCTTGAAGGATGTTATGGATAAGAAGAAAACATTCAACGATCCGGCGTTTGAGCTGGCTGTTTCCAAGCTTCAGGACCTCATCCAAGCCGGCGCCTTCCAGGAAGGGGCAACCTCGTTCGACTATAATGCAGGCGAAAACCTGTTCCGCAGCGGTAAAACCGCCATGTATTATATGGGCACCTGGGCAACGGGAAGCATCGACGACTCATCGATCAAAAGCAAGGTCGGCGTGTTCAAGTTCCCGACGGTGGACGGAAAAGGAAATCCGGATCAATACATGCTGGCTCCGGGCAGCGGCTTCGCCGTATCGGCTAACAGCAAGCATTTGAAGGAAACGAAGGATTTCTTGAATTATTTCATGGTGAACTTCCCGAAAGTATCGTTTGAATTGAACAATGCAGTCGGTCTGGCGCAAAAAGTAGACGGCGATTTCAAAGCCGCGGGCTATTCGCAGCTGTCTATCGATGTGCTGGAGCTGTTTAAAACGGTACAGGGCGGGGATTTGGCCTTCGACAACACGATGAACCCGGGAGCAACTCAAGCTCACTTGACCAGCATTCAAAACCTGTTCGTCCAGAAAAAGGATCCCAAGGAAGTAGGGAAGGAGCATCAAGCGGCCTTCGAGGCGAACAACAAATAAAACGAAGCTAGGTGGGAAGGGAACCGGGAAGTTGGACGGTTCCCTTTATCCTTAGACAAGGAGGATGTTACAGTTGAACGCACTAAGGGTTCCGAAATGGACCATCGCTTTATTCGTGCTCCCTTGCTTACTCTTGTATGTGCTGTTGGTTTTTATTCCGATTCTCGTCTCCTTTTACAGCGGCTTGCTGGATTGGAACGGAATTGGCACGTCGGAGTTTATCGGTCTGGACAATTTCAAGACGATGTTTAGGCAGGACCCGGTTTTTTGGCCCTCTGTCGGAAGAACACTGCTGTTCGCTTTATTTTCGATGGCGGAGATTCCCATTGCGCTGTTCATTGCCATCTTGATCAGCCGTTTCGTCCGCAAGCCGAATTTCTGGGTATCGAGCTACTTTTTGCCTGTTATCCTGTCGGTTGTCGTGATAGGGCAGCTGTGGAAAACGATCTATAATCCCGCATCGCTTGGCGGCATGCTGAATCAGGTTCTTATCTCCGCTGGCCTCAAGGATTGGACCCGGGAATGGATTTCCGACCCGAAGGTCGCCATTTTCTCTCTTTTTTTCGTAGCCTTATGGCAGTATCTCGGTTACCATGTGCTGATCCAGTTTACGGGGATACAAAATATTTCGGCAGACATTTACGAGGCCGCTCGTATCGACGGCGCTGAAGGGCTGACTGCTGACCGTTACATTACGCTGCCTATGGTGCTGCCGATTTTTAAAATATCGATTGTTCTCTCCGTCATTGGATCCTTGCAGTCGTTCGACCTGATTATGGTCATGACTGCGGGAGGACCGGGCCACGCGACAGACGTCATATCGACCCATATGTACAACATGTCCTTTTTATCCATGAAATATGGCTACGGAAGCGCTCTGGCGTCCTTCCTCGTCGTAGAATGCCTTGTCGTGACCGTCCTGTTGAATGCCGTGTTCCGCTGGCTGGAAAATAAGTATGCTTAATTGAGAGGAGAGCCCGCTATGAGCTCCATAACCGGTAGAGTCACTGTTCCGAGCACCGTGAAAGCCCGCCGAAGCCGGTTTTCGGCAGGCAAAGGCCTCGTCATGGTGCTGCTGTCCGTGCTGTTCGTCACACAGATTTATCCGCTTGTCTGGCTGCTGCTCTATTCACTGAAGACCAATGAAGAAATATTAAGCGGAAGCTTCTTCTCGCTTCCGCAGTCGCCCCAGTGGCATAATTTTAAGGACGCCTATGTTTCGGGGAATTATCTGAGGTATTTGTTTAACAGCTTTTTCGTCACATCGGTAACGATGCTGACGGTCATCGTGCTTTGCTCGATGGTCGCGTATGCGATAACAAGGTTCCGGTTCCGTTACGGGAACGCAGTGATGCTGGTGTTCCTCGTCGGGATCATGATACCGCTGCAAGCGACGCTGCTGCCCAATATGATCATTTTTAAGCACCTGGGCATTCTGAATACGTATTTGGCATTGATATTGCCGTACATTTCCTTCTCCACGCCGATTGCCGTCTTCGTTCTGTCCGGCTTCATGCGATCGATTCCGGTGGAGATCGAGGAATCCGCCATTATGGACGGTGCGAGCATCCTTCGGCTGTTCCGCAGCATTATTTTGCCGATCTCCGTACCGCCTATCATGACCGTCTGTATATTAACGTTTATCTCGGTCTGGAACGAGTACATTATGGCGGCCACGTTTATCTCGTCCCAGAAGCTTAAAACGCTGCCTTTCGGCGTCTATAGCTTTGTCAGCCAATACTCGGCCAACTACGGAGCTATCGGAGCCTTTCTCGTCATGGGGGCCGTGCCGGTTGTCATCATCTATTTCCTCCTGTCGGAGAAAATTACGAAGGGAATGGTCGCCGGAGCCGTTAAAGGATAGAGATTACAAAATTTCCTTGTATCGCACGGGGGCATCTGCTCAAACACAAAGCGATGTTGTATAGTAAAAGCAGGCAGTTTAGCGAAAGGAGACGTCATTCGTGCGGAGAGGGCTTCATTCGATCCACAACCGGTTGTTTTTCCTTTTTCTTATCTGCATGCTCAGCCTGCTTCTGGTTGTGAGCGGGCTCTATTACAAGCGCTCGACCGATCAATTTCATCATAAATTCAGCGAAATTGCGGAAAAAAACGTGTATCAGACGCTGCAGCTGTTTGATTTGCTGCTGCAAGGGTACAATATGCTGTCCAAATCCATTGCGGGCAATCTGGATTTGCAGCGGCTGATTGTGGACGACAGCCATAAGGACCCTGCAGTGAAAGCCATTAATGAACGGACGATCGTTAATATATTAGGGGGCTTCTTCAACTCGCGGGAGGATATTATCGGAATCCACGTGATCTCCAACGAAGGCGCCGTCTACAGCTATGGCAGCATGATGAGCGTGGTAGATTCGAATTTTGCCGCAACAGATTGGTATAAGCAGGTCGAGGCTTCGACCGGGGAGCTGGTCTGGTTCGGTGTGAAGGACCGGTCCATGATTGATCAGAATGAGAAACGCCCTGTATTTGCCTTTGGCAGGCATTTATACGATTTTCATACGCATCAGCCTATCGGAGTGCTGTTTGTGGAAATGACGCCGGACCAGGTGGTGTCTGCCTTGTCCAACCTCAGCCTGGGAGCGCACAGCGAGGCTTATATGCTATCCAAGGACAGCAAGGTGATGGGCTCAAGCGGCACGTTAGAGGCTGATTCCAAGCTGCTCAAGTCGCTCGAGGACCATCCGCTTCAGGAGCATGAGGTGCTCGTAAGGGAGCAATCCGGCATTCTGGTCGTAGCGTCGAGACCCGCATTGGCGGACTGGCAGTTTATCAGCCTGACCCCCTCCAAGGACTTGAATGTTGAGCTGGATCAGATGAAGCATTATTTGCTGATCGTCGGCTCGATTCTCGTGGTCGTTGCTACGGTGATGGCCACACTCGTCTCCAAATCGTTCGCTTCTCCCTTGAAACGGCTCATTCATCAAATGAAGCAGGTGGAACGCGGGAATTTCCATGGAGTGCTTAACGTCAATTCCTATGAAGAAATCAATATTCTGGTAGCCTCGTTCAATCAGATGGTCGGCCGGATGGAAGAGCTGATCAACCGCATCAGGGCAGTGTCCGAGAGCGAGAAGAACGCTCAGCTGCTTGCTCTGCAGTCTCAGGTCAATCCTCATTTTCTGTACAACACGCTCGATATGATTTATTGGATGCTCGATGAGCAGGGGAACGACCGGCTGGGAAGGGTCGTCCTTTCCTTGTCGCACATGTTCCGCTACAGCAGCCATTGGGAGGAGAATTCGGTCGTGACCTTAGGTGAGGAGCTGGAGCAGATCGGTCATTATTTGACGATCATCGAGACCCGGCTCGAGGGAAGGCTGCGTACGGATATCCGAATCGACGAGAGCTGGCATGCGATCCGGCTGCCCAAGATGACGCTGCAGCCGATCATCGAGAACGCAGTGAAGCATGGCTTGGAGCCTATGCACGAGGCAGGGATGCTGCGGGTTTTTGGCGAGGCAGCCGGATCTATTCTGCATGTGTATATTGAAGATAACGGCCCTGGTATGGAAGGACCTGTTCTCGAACGGCTCAACCTGTCGCTCGCCGAGGGCCCGCGGAAGGCTGCTCAGCAACCCGCCGACTCGGCAGAAACAGCCGTGAAGAGCCGTCAGGGCATCGGGCTGCACAATGTACATCAGCGCCTGCAGCTTATGTTCGGGGAGTCCTACGGCCTCTCGATCCGCAGCCGCGAAGGAGAGGGAACGGTTGTTACGATTACGATACCTCTAATAAAGCCTTTGGAAGCAGAAGGGGGCAGCTTGCATGAATATTCTGGTCGTCGATGATGAGAAGATCATACGCGAAGGGGTCAGGCGCGCCATACAGGCGGGATATCCCGAGTATCGAATCCTTTTGGCGGCTTCTCCCGAGGAAGCCATTCAAGTGCTGCAAAGCGAGCAGGTGGATGCGGTATTTACCGATATCCTGATGCCCGGCATGACCGGACTGGAGCTTATGAAGCTGTCCCGGCGCCGGCATCCCCACGTCAAATGGATTGTGATCTCGGCCTATTCCGAGTTTGCCTACGCACAGGAAGCGATCCGGCTCGGAGCGCGGGATTACCTTATTAAGCCTATAGGCAAGGAAAAGCTGATCGGACTTATAGCTGCGCTGGATGCCGAGCTGAAGAGGGACAGCCGCTTGACGAAAGAAACGCAGCTTCTCAAATCCAATTTGAAATATTTGCGCGAAGCAGTGTTTCAACGCTGGGCCTCGGGTCTCGACATTGGACGCTTCGACATGACCGATATGATGGAGCAGCATTCACATTTTCATTTGGTTATGGTACGGCTTGAGCATACCAACCGCATTCAGCTGGAGCATTTTATCGTAGATAATGTGCTGTCCGAGCTCATCGAACATCAGGGCCACGGCTTCGTGGTCAGCCTGGATACCCATAGCCTGCTCGGTTTGGTGACTCTGCGTCCGGGGATTGGTCTGGAGACCTTCCGGGCCGAGCTGAAGAGCCACCTGCACCAATGCTTGAAAATTCCTTTTCACTTGTTCGTCAGCGCAGGGCTAACCGAATTCGAACGCATTCCCGATGAGGTGAAAAAGCTCAAGCTGCACATCGCGGCTCCGGTGGCAAAGCCGCTGGAGAAAGGCGGCGAAGGCCCGATTGATATCGCTTTGCAGTATATCCGAACTCATTATGGCGCTGACTTGTCCCTGGAGAAGGTTGCCTCGGTCGTTTATCTCAATCCGGTATACTTCAGCCAGTTATTCAAGCAAAAGATCGGTCAGGGCTATAAGGAATATGTCATTCAGCTGCGAATGGAGAGAGCCAAGGAGCTGCTGCAGGATCCGTATCTGAAAATCGCTGACGTCGCGGAGCGGGTGGGCTATCAGGATATGCGGCATTTCACCCAGGTGTTCCGCAAGAAGCTGACCCTTACCCCAACGGAATACCGCAAGCAATTCGAGTGCGGCTCCTAAGTTAAATCAAAAAGCCACCGCTTTCCCAAGATGGGCAGCCGTGGCTTATTTTTGCGGGCGTTTCCTGCAGTCAGGAACGGCCCGCTCTGCTTTCATTGTAGCTGGCGATCAGGATGACGGCCTGGTCCTCCCCGATATTGACCACTTTATGAGGCACACAGGCCTGCCAAGTGAAGGTATCTCCTTCGCCCAGAACAAACTCATCCTCGCCTTGGGTTACGAGCAGGGTTCCTTTCAGAATGAGGTGACATTCCACTCCTTCGTGAACGCTAGGCTCTTCCGTCATGGGCGGCCCCGGAGGAATCTCGATCAGAATCATGCGCAGTCCGCCTTCCTCCCCCAGATGCTCAACCTTCAGCTGATCCTTGTACAAGCTGAAGGTGCGTTCTTCCTTGCGGACGACTTTCATCCGTTCCTCCTGCTTGAGCAGCAGAAACGCTAGCGGGACTTTCAGGACGCCGGCAATGGAATCCAAGGTGGCCAGCGAGGGAGAGGTCTTGTTGTTCTCAACGAGGCTCATAAATCCTTGCGAGAGTCCTGTCGCTTCACATAGCTGTCCTATGGTGATCCCTCTTTTTTTGCGAATTGCCCGAATCGTCGCTCCAATCTCCATGCTTCCATCCCCATTTTTCACCTTAATGTGCTTGCTGCTGCTATCATCTTAGCGAATCGGAGAGCGATTTGCAAAGCAGCGGTTGCTTCTGGGAGCCACTCTATGCAGACCACCGGCCGCGGCTGCCGAATCTGCCTGCAGACCAAGCCCCTGCCGTGAGAACCGTCCGGGAGCTGGCCAGCGCAGCTCTGTGCAGAACGGAAGCCGTGGCTGCAGGCTGCGGCTTTTTTGCAGCGGTTTTGGACAAATCCAAGCAATCTATAAGAAACTTTCCCGCGATAACATGCTAAAATGAAGTGGAGGAACAACTGAGGAGGTTATAATGAGAAACATAAATGAGCCGATGCAAGTTGATGACGATGTGAGCGAAGCAATTATTATTGTCGATGGACTTGTAAAGAAATACGGAGATCATACTGCCGTAAACGGTGTCAGCTTTACCGTTAAGCGCGGTGAAGTACTGGGGCTGCTCGGACCGAACGGTGCCGGCAAGACGACAACGATAGAGATGATTGAAGGCCTGCGGCGTCCTGATCAAGGCTTTGCTAAAGTAGCCGGCTATGATACGCAGAAGAACTTACGGAAAGTAAAGGAAGTGATCGGCGTTCAGCTGCAATCGACGTCAATGTTCGATTTACTGAAAGTTAAAGAAATCGTTCGTATGTACGCCAGCTTCTATCCGAAATCGCTTCCGGTAGATGCATTGCTCGATTCGATGATCTTGAAAGAGAAGATGAATGATCGCGTCAAGCATCTGTCCGGAGGACAGAAGCAGCGTCTCGCGATAGCGCTCGCCCTCGTTAATGACCCTCAGGTCGTGTTCCTGGATGAACCGACGACGGGTCTTGACCCGCAAGCGCGCCGAGTGCTGTGGGACATTATTCTCAAGCTTAAGGAGCAGGGCAAGACGATTGTATTAAGCACCCATTATATGGATGAGGCTCATGTTCTCTGTGATCGCATCTGCCTAATGGATCAGGGAAAGGTAATCGCCCTGGATACCCCGCAGCAGCTTGTGCGCAGCCTTCATTCCGACAGCGCCATTGAATTCCGCATGCCAAGCTATGAGAGCTTGCCGGAAGGAGAACGCTTAGGAATAGTGCAGCTTCTCCAATCGGTTGCGGAAGTGAAGCAGGTTGACACGCATAAAGAAGGGTTTATTCTTTATACCGATAATCTTCAAGACTCGCTGATAGATTTCATTGGCAAGGCCGCCGAAGCGAGCTTATTTTACTCAGAGCTGCAAACAAGGACGGCGACATTGGAGGATGTATTCATCCATATGACAGGGAGGAGCTTGAGAGAGGAATGAATATAGCCGCTTATATCCAGCTGACGCTCGCTCAGCTTCGTATCTTCGCCCGCAACCGCCAGATGCTGTTCTTCACATTGCTATTTCCGCTGCTTCTCATGATCATGCTTGGATCATTCATCGGCAAAGGGGGAGGGGTGTCGCTAGACACCGTCATCGTCGATCACGATAGCACACCACAGTCTCAATCAATGATCGCCGCGCTGCAAGCACAATCCGTATCCCCCTTGAACGCGGTTATAAGCCCGGATGAAACACAAGCGCTCGATCAGCTTAAAAAGGGCGATAAGCAATTCGTCATCATCATTCCGAAAGGATATGGCGATCAAATCGCTGCGTACTCTACCTCATCGGCCGCAGCAGGCAAGCTCGATGTATATTACGATGAAACCGATGCGGCCAGAGCCAATGTAGGCCTTGCGGTTATCGGGCAGCTCGTTGAGGGTGTAAGCAAGAATATTACGCAATATAAGCCGGCAGTCACGATTGAAGGAAAGGGCGTAAGATCGCTTAACTTGAAATATATCGATTTCCTTGTGCCAGGTATTGTTGCGATGATGATCATGTCTAACAACTTGAACGGCGTGGCAGGTCAAATCTCTTCGTGGCGTGAGCGCGGCATCCTTCGCAGAATGCAGAGCACGACGCTGCGTGCACCGATCTTTATCGCAGGCCAGATTACAGCGCGGCTGCTGCTGAACTGTATTCAAGCTATCATCGTGATTCTGATAGCCAGTTGGTTCTTCGACACGCAGGTTAACGGATCTTGGTGGCTGCTAATCCTTCTAGTCGTACTCGGGACTCTTACCTTCATGGCTATTGGCTTTATTATTGCCGGAATGGCAAAGACTCCGGAGTCTGCCGGTCCGATTGCCGGTGTGATTTCTTTTCCGCTTATGTTCCTTGGCGGAGTCTTCTTCCCGATCAACTCGATGCCAGAGGGATTCCAGGCTGTAGTGAAGCTGCTTCCGATATCCCATTTGTCGACGGCGTTCCGGCAAGTGATGAACATCGGGGCTGGCTTTGGTGAGCTGTGGCCGCAAATCGCCTTGCTGGGCGGTTGGACGATTGTCGCCTTCATCATCGCCAGCTTTACATTCCGCTGGGACTGATTATGCACGCGAATCAACTGTTGCTGCATGGGAACAGTGGATATAACAAGACCAACCAGATTTTTCTGGTTGGTCTTGTTTCGTTAACTTGATGACATGAATTGTTTTGCTAAACAGCGGTTAGCCGTAGCTGCTATAAAATTTAGGATTTTGGTTCCGCATGCTTCGCCCGGCGAAGGAACAGGGAGAAGAACAGGGCGATCACCGTGATCAGCGTTGCCACCAGAAAGGAGTCATTGATCCCGCTGATGGTGGAGTGGGTCGCCGCCAGGGAGTACAGCGTTTGGATAGCCAAGGTGCTCCCTGCTTCCACGGCCTGGCCTGAGGCCAGGGCAAGCTGCTGCCCGAACTGGGTTACATTTTCCATTAAGATGGGGTTGCTTGTTGTCAGCTCATTCGAATAATTGCCCAAATGGACGGTGGTACGGCTCGACATGACGGTAACCAGCAGGGCGGTACCGATAGAGCCCGCGACTTGACGCGTTGTATTCGACATCGCGGTCCCATGGCTGCCGAGCTGCCGCGGAAGCTGGTTCAAGCCGGCGGTCTGAACGGTCATCATAATCATCGACATGCCGAACATCCGCACGGTATACAGCAGCATGATGTGACCGTAGGTGGAGTCATCCGTCAGCCTGCTGAATTCCAGCGTCGTTATCGCCGTAATAATCAGACCGACGATGGCCAGCGGCCGTGCCCCCATCCGGTCGAACAGCGCACCGGATATGGGGGACATGACGCCCATAATCAAAGCTCCCGGGAGCAGCAAGAGGCCGGATTGAAGCGGTGTGAAACCGCGAATATTTTGCAGGTAAATCGGCAGCAAAATCATGGCTCCGAGCATAGCCATATTCACGGCCGCCCCGATGATGGTGCTCATCGTAAACACATCGTATTTAAACACGCTTAAGTTCAGCAATGGCTGATCGGTTGTCAATTCCCGCCAAATGAACAGCAGCAGGAAAATACCTCCGATGAAAAAGCTGCATACGACCAGCAAGCTGGTCCAGCCTTTGCTGCCGGCTTCACTAAAGCCGTAGAGCAGGGCTCCAAAGCCAATCGTTGAGAAAATGGCTCCCGCCAAATCAAACGGAGGGTAGGAGAGCTTGGTCACATTTTTAAGCCATTTCGTTGCCAGTAAAATATCCAGTATCCCTAACGGAAGCATGGCATAGAACAGGATGCGCCAAGTATAGTTTTGCACAACCCATCCTGCCAAGGTCGGCCCGACAGCGGGTGCGAACACCATAACGATCCCCATCATTCCCATAGCCGCACCCCGTTTTTCCGGAGGGAAGACGGCCAGGAATACGTTGGTGATCAGCGGCATTAGGACACCGGCCCCAATAGCTTGAATAATACGGCCGAAGAGGATGATCGAGAAGCTGGGCGCTATGGCACAGATGAGAGCTCCCACTGTGAAGGCCACCATGGCAAAAAGAAACAAGGCCCGGGTTCCATACGTTTCTATCAGGAACGCGGTGATCGGAATGAGCACTCCGTTAACCAGCATATAAGCGGTGGTCAACCATTGGATCGTTGTGGCCGATACGTTGAAATCATTCATCATGTGCGGGATAGCCACACTGATAAGGGTTTGATTCAAGATGGCTACGAAAGCCCCGGCCATTAACACGGTTAGCGTGCGGCCGATCGAAATGTTTTCCATGACGGCCCCCTGCTAAATATGAATTCGTACGGATACGTTCATGCCCGGAACGATGGCGAGTCCGTTATAGCTGTCCAAGGTGATGGTTACAGGAATGACTTGAGTGACCTTCGTATAGTTCGCATTGCTGTTGGAGGACGGCAGCAGGGAGAAGGAGCTCGCTGTTGCTAATCCCACTTTTTCCACATGGCCGGTGATGGTGGTTCCCGGAAAAGCGTCTGCATACACGTCGACCGTTTGCCCCACTTTGATATTGTTGATTTTTGTCTCTTCGATATTAGCGGTAACGTACAGATGGGCCATGTCAAATCCTCTGGCGAGCGGAGAGCCTGCCGAGACGAAGGAGTTGGGCACGGCGGTCTGCTGAACAATAGTGGCGTCAATCGGGAACGTCAAATCAACTTTGGCTGCGCCAGCTGCCGGCTGGATGCTGCCTACACGGTCGCCGGAGCGATAAGCCTTGCCAACCGTACCGTTCCAATCCGTAAGCTGACCGGAAGCAACGGCCGCAATCGTTATAGCCTGGCCTTCGAATTTGGCGTTATCAGTCGTTACATAATTAATAGAACGGTTGTAATAGTAAATAGCCGCTCCGGCGCCACCCAAAATGAGGATCAAAACCAAAATATTAACCAAAATTACTTTGCTCATCTTACATTCCTCCATACTCCAATATTCTGTACACATTTTCCCCTGACGGGTGTTTCTTTATGCAATGGATTTCTGAGATTGGAAATTCATGAGCGGCCTCATACTTTGCGGATTCATGGGGAAAATTGAAGGAAGAAGCACAGGATAGGGAGGACAGAGCAACCATGAAAATCATTGTGGTTTATGATAGCGAGAACGGGCACACGGAGGCGCTGGCACGCTCCATCTACGAAGGGGCTAACAGCCATCCTCACTCTACGGTCAAGCTTCGCCATGTAAGCGATGCGGATACGAGCGAGTTAGTTGAGATGGATGCGATCATATGGGGCTGTCCGGGGCATTTCGGAACCATCAGCTCCGGCATGAAAACGTGGATCGACCAATTGGGATATCTCTGGGCACAAGGGAAGCTGATGGATAAAATCGGCGCTGTCTTCTGCACCACCGCTACGGTTCACGGCGGCATTGAAGCGACGATGCTGAACCTGATTACTCCGATGCTGCATCAAGGAATGATCATTGTGGGACTTCCCGGCAACATTCCTGAAAATGCCTTATACGGCTCCTATTATGGAGTCGGCGTTACCTGCCCGGTAGAGGCGTCACATAATGATCCGCCGAACCTGCCTTCGGAACGAGACCTTGCACTTGGCCGGGCATTAGGTAAACGGGTCGCTTCGATAACCGCCAAGATGAAGCACGACAGGGTGTAAGCTT
Source organism: Paenibacillus sp. OAS669 (assembly GCF_014873645.1). Taxonomy (NCBI): domain Bacteria; kingdom Bacillati; phylum Bacillota; class Bacilli; order Caryophanales; family Paenibacillaceae; genus Paenibacillus; species Paenibacillus sp. OAS669. The sequence continues at coordinate 95,758 of NZ_JADBDR010000006.1, read as the reverse complement.
ATGCAATATATCATTTTTGGTATTATTGCCGTTGTCGGGCTTATCTTCCTCATTGTTTACAATTTGAAGGTCGAGGCTAACCGTAAAAAGAAGGAGGCCGAAATGGCTTCTCCCGCCAGAGCGGAAGTCGCTCCTCCTGCAGCCGTGCCCTCCGCAGCGCCACCTGCAGAACCCGAAAGAGAGCCGGTGAAGGAAGTGCCCGCAGCAGCGGAATCTTTACCGTCGGAGCCCAAGGTGCAAAAGCAAAGCAATCGGGGCGATTATGACTATCGGCAGGCGCTTAGGAACTTTGAGAGCGGAGAGGAGCAAGATGAGGATCAACAGCATCTGCCGCCCAAGGCGACAGGCGATAATCAATTTCGCGATGCGCTTAGATCTTTGAACAAGCAGGATCATTAGGAACAACATAAGCCCGGTAGAAGCATTCAGCTTCGAGCCGGGCTTTCCTGTTTGGCTATAGACCATAGTTGAAGTGAAGCATACCGGGTTGAGAATGTCTGTTAATTTTGCTCGTATGCATTCAGGGCATTGACGGCATGGGCTAGAGCGGCTCCAGCATTGACGGCGGAAGCGACCATAACCGCCTCCATGATCTCCTCCATCGTGCCGCCCAGCTTTTTGTACTTGGCTACATGCACGTCGATGCAATAAGGGCATCCGGTGATATGAGCGGCGGCTATGGCAATAAGCTCCTTTGTCTTACGGGGGATGAGCCCGGAAGCGAAGGCTTCCTTTTCGTATTGAAAATAGCTGTTCGCTGCCGGTAAGGCCATCGGTCTCAATTCTGAAATGCGGCCTAAATACGATTTGCGGTATAAAACGTCATCAGGCAATGGAAACAACCTCCATTCGGAAATATATTTAGATATCTAAGTAAATAATAAATCAGGATGGAGGATTTTTCAAGAAAAAAATACGTAAATTTCCAAAATAGTTCCGAGTGCATATGTAGCAAGGAATTTATATAATTAAATAAAATCACGATAAATATAGATTAATTCAGGGCTATCGGGACATCCATCGGGAAACTATCAACCTGCACCAGGTGTTTTGAAAAAGAACAATAACAAGAAAAATAAACTTCGATATCTAAATAAAAGAACCCCCGTTCAAGGGAGTTCTTTGTGTACATGATAGAGTATATAATTTTGGTTCTCTCCGCAGAAAGCACCGCTAAATCTGCTTCGAAGTCATGGGCTCAACTTTAAACGGGTTATTTCCCTTCATTCAGATTGCCCATCATTCTCTGAATCCAGGCTCTCAGGATCTTAATCTCGTCCGGGGAAAAGCCGCCGCGCATTTTCTCCTCGCCCTCTATGACTATGGCCATGCAAGGCTTCTCCAATGCCTTTCCTTGCGGCGTGATATATAATCGCTTGACCCGGGAATCGCTCGGGTCTCCGCTGCGGGTGACGAGCTGTTTGTTCTCCAGCCCTTTAATCAAATGAGTCATAGAAGCGGGCTGGATGCCGAGCATTTTTTGAATATCGGTCTGCGTCAGCCCGTCCTGCTCCCAAAGCATCATCAGTACACCCAGCTGGGAGTTGGTGACCCCGTACGATTCCAGGCGGCTGTCCAAATAATTGCAAATATCCCGGTAAGCCCGCTTCATCCAAAAGCCAAGCAAAGACGACATTTGTTGTTCCATGTCCTACCTCATCCATCAGATTGTATCAGCCTGGCGTAAGCCGCGGCTGCCGTATCTTCAGTGTACAATGGAACGAACACAATGCCAATCCTGTGTCATATTAGCTGGCCGGCACGACAATTTTTTGCCCCGGGAAAATCAGATTGGGATCGGCGAGCTGATTCCATTCCTGCAGCTTTTCCCATTGAGTTCCATACCGACGGGCAATGGTCCACAAGGAATCTCCGGATTGTACGATATATACCCCTGAGGAGGCTTGAGCCTCTGCAGGCGCAGCAGGTTTAACCGGAGCCGGCTGGGGCTCCGAAGCGGAGGATATGACCTTCATGCGGCTATCGGCGCTCGGCTGCACGGAGCCTATTTTTTGCAGATAAGCGATGACCGATTCCTCAAGCGAGGAGAAGTCGTTAGCTATCGGGTAATCCTTGAACATCGTATATTGGTCGCCGCCGGCTGCCATAAAATCATTCGTGGCCAGAACGTAGTCCTTGTCTGGCTCGATCGGCTGTCCCTTGACCAATACATCGCTGACGCGCTGGCCGGAGGGCTTGCCCGCGTCAAGCGTGAACGTAACCCCTCCGACATGCGGGAATCCGCCGAGAGGCTCAGGATAGGAGGAAACCCCCAGTTCGAGGGCTGCGACGATATCGGAGCCCTTGACCTTCTTAGTCTGAATGTAATTGCCGAACGGAAGCACGGTAATGATCTGACCCTTGGTGATCTGACCGGCCTCAATGGATGCTCGAATGCCGCCTCCGTTGGTCAGAGCGACATCCGCCCCGGTCTCATCCAGCATGGCGTCCGTAATCAGATGGCCCAGATTGGATTCGCCGGCACGAACCACCTCGCGCTCCCCGACAAGCTTCATTGCCGAAGAACCTACCACTTGGGACAATATGCTGTCTTGGCTCTTCTTGATCTCATCGATTATGCTCAGGACCGCAGGATCGGCTTCCACGCTTTCGGTTGCAGGCTTGGTAATAAGGCTGGCCGTTTTGCTTTTGATGGTTTTGCCGTCCAGCTGGAGATCGACCTTGCCGATATTTTTGCTGTATTCCCCGGTCTGGGCTATGAGGGTATTTCCGACGGTTATCCCATGCTCCAGCGTGGAATGACTGTGTCCGTCAATAATGACATCGATACCGGGGACCTGCTCAGCCACCTTGGCGCTCGTATCCACGCTCGATTTATCGATTCCCAGATGCGCTAAAGCAATGATGATATCGGCTTTCCCCTTGAGCTCGTTAACCATCGCTTTGGCTTCAGCTACCGGGTCGGCGAACGTAAGGCCTTTCACATTGTTGGGGTGGGTCTTGTATGCCGTTTCCGGGGTCGTAAGGCCAAAGATGCCCACCTTTACTCCGGCAACGTCCTTGATAATATAAGGCTTGAGCAGACGGGTTCCGTCAGCCTTCTTCACGTTGGCCGAAAGAATCGGGAATTGGGCTTTGCCGCTCAGCTCGACAAGCCGGCTGCTTCCGTAGTTGAAATCATGGTTGCCGGGCTCCATGGCATCAAAGCCGATGCTGTTCATGATTTTGACGATGCTTTCGCCGCGCTCCAGATTAGCGATGGTCTGCCCGTGGAACGTATCCCCAGCGTCCAGAACCAGTGTGCTCGGATTAGCCGCTTTCTGCTGCTTGATCAGGGTCGACAGCTTGGCGTAGCCGATGCCCTCCTTGCTTTCTTCAACCCGGCTGTGGATGTCGTTCGTGTGGAGGATGGTGATCGTTGCCGTCCCGCTCGTCGCGTCGGCAGCGGATGCAGGGACCGCCGTGGATGCGCCGATGAATAATGTCAGCATTACAGAAAGCCATGCTGTTCTTTTCTTCATACTTGCCCTCCTTAGGTTACCTATTTAATTTGTCCACCGCATTATATCAGCCGAATGTTAAAGGATGAACAACCCTATGTTAATTTATGGTAAACGGAGGGCAAATAAAAACCACGCCTTAGAGCGTGGTCAGACATTATTCAAGCCTAAGCCTGCTTCTTTTTTCTGCGGCTGCTGCTTTGAGCCCGGAGGGTCTTAATAGACAGCGTAATCCCGGTTACAGTAAGGACGATCATGCCGACGGCCGTCAAATCGACGAGCCATTTCACATCGGTTTGGCCGATTCTGCCTTCGTGGAGGCCTCTAATAACCCCCATAACGCCGCCGGCTTCCCCGCCGCGGTCGCCGCCTTTAAAGGCTTGCCGGTTAGCCGTATCGGAGGCTCCGTCTGGACGGTTGGCTAAAGCTCGTCCCGTATTGGCGGATGCTTGATCGGATGCTCCTGAATCTTGTCCTGCTGCTGCCGATTGGGTAATGGCTTGAGGAGGCTTCATGTCCATGCCGCCCGATCCGACCAACCATCGTTCCGATAGCAATAATCCCGTAACGGATTCAATCAAAATAAAAATAGAACAGATCAATCCAATCCATAAATGCAGTTGACGTGTGCGCTTCATAAGAATTTCACCTTTTCTATCATAATGTTTTCGTTTGCTGATCTGATAGCAAGTATAAAACGGTTTTATGAAAAGCGACTGAAGTGCAACTGAAAGTCTCCTGAAAGCCAAAAAAGCAGCCCCAGCGCGTCAACGCCGGAACTGCTTCGGATGGATAAGGGGATCGTATCTTACAGCTCGAAGGAGCTTTTAAGGGAGACGATTCGGTTATAGACCAGCTTATCGCCCTTGGTCAGCTTCGGATCAATATTAAAGTAGCCGTGGCGGAAGAGCTGGAACTTGTCCTGCGGTTGAGCCTCTTTCATGTTCGGCTCTACGAAGCCATGGACGATCTCCAGTGAATTCGGATTGATATGCTCCATGAAATTGTCGCTGTCGCCTTTTTCCTCATCGAGGATGAGCGGCTCGAACAAATGGAATTCGGCAGGCAGGGCATGCTTGGCATCGACCCAGTGGATCGTTCCCTTCACCTTACGTCCGGTAAAGCCGCTGCCGCTCTTCGTCTCCGGATCGTACGTGCAGTGAATTTCGACCACATTCCCGTTCGCATCCTTAATGAAGTCGTTGCATTTGATGAAATAAGCATTCTTCAGACGCACTTCATTGCCGGGGAACAGCCGGAAATATTTGTTCGGCGGATTCTCCATGAAATCGTCCTGCTCGATATAAATTTCACGGGAGAACGGAATTTGGCGAACGCCCATATCCGGATTTTCCGGATTGATCTCCGCGTCCAGCATTTCCACTTGATCTTCCGGATAGTTCGTGATGACAACCTTCAAAGGGCGCAGAACCGCCATCGTACGAGGCGCCTTAAGCTTCAAATCTTCGCGGATGAAATATTCCAGCATGCGCTCATCAGCGACGCTGTAGCTCTTGGCTACGCCGGTTTCGCGAACGAAATTGCGGATCGATTCCGGCGTATAGCCCTTGCGGCGTAGTCCGCTGATCGTCGGCATGCGCGGATCGTCCCAGCCGTCAACGATGTTTTCGTCCACGAGCTGCTTCAAGAACCGCTTGCTCATCACCGTGTTGGTGATGTTCAGCCGGGCAAATTCATATTGCTTCGGCTGGTGCTCCATCTCGCACTCGGATACAACCCAATCGTAGAACGGGCGTTGATCCTCAAACTCCAATGTACAGATGGAGTGGGTGACGCCCTCAATCGCGTCCTCTAGCGGGTGGGCAAAGGCATACATCGGATAAATGCACCATTTGTCGCCGGTATTATGATGAGTCACGTGAGCGATACGGTAAATCACCGGGTCGCGCAGGTTAATATTCGGCGAGCTCATGTCGATTTTGGCACGCAGCACCTTCTCGCCGTCCTTGAATTCACCCTTGCGCATCCGTTCGAACAAATCGAGGTTCTCCTCAACGGTTCTGTCGCGATGCGGGCTGTTTTGTCCAGGCTGCGTCAAAGTACCCCGGGTATTGCGGATTTCATCGGCGGACTGGTCATCGACGAAGGCGAGACCCTTCTTGATCAGCAGCACCGCACGGTTATACATTTCTTCAAAATAGTTCGAGGCAAAGAACAAGCCGTCCCATTCAAAACCGAGCCAGGCCACATCCTCCTTGATGGCTTCGACATATTCGGTATCTTCCTTAACCGGGTTCGTATCGTCAAAGCGCAGGTTAGTCTTGCCGTTGAACTCGTCGGCGAGCTCAAAGTTAAGGCAGATGGATTTGGCATGTCCGATGTGCAAATAACCGTTCGGTTCAGGCGGGAAACGGGTTAATATGTAGTCGACTTTGCCGGATTTCAAGTCTTCCATAACGATGTTTTTAATAAAATTGGATGATGCAGACGGGTTCTCCAACAGAATCAACCTTTCTTACGTAATAGTTTATCTTAATATAATACACAAAATCGGGTTGAAATATAATGGTCCTTCCTCTAAAACTATGACTTTTTTGGGAGTTTGGCAGTTTCCGGGGAAAACAGGCTCCCTTCGGCGGCCTAACAGCCCTTCTTTTGAGACCCCGCGTGACGGGAGCAAACGCTGCAGCTGGCAGGCATATGACGTTAGGAACAAAAATCCCTCCGAATCCAGGCGAAAGCAAGCCGGATGGAGGGATTTTTCGGTCGTCCCGCGAAAGGCGTTCTTACAAAATTTGCGCTTCACAATACGCTAGAAACAGCTGGATATCCGTGGACAGCAGGAAGGGGATCGCTCTTTCGATCCGGTCCAGAGGCCAGTTCCACCATTGCACTTGAAGCAAGCGGCGAATGGTCTCGTCGTCGAAGCGGTATTTAATAATTTTGCCGGGATTACCGGCTACGACAGCGTACGGAGGAACATACTTGGTAACAACGGCACGGGCCCCGATGACGGCACCGTCACCAATCTGCACGCCTGACATAATCGTAGCTCCAGACCCAAGCCAGACGTCATTGCCGATCACCACATTCCCTTTTGTCTTCGGATGGCCCTGGATATAGCTGAAACTTGGGATCAGGGCATTGAAAGGATACGTAGTCACCCAGTCCGGGCGGTGCTCTCCTCCGAGAAAGATGGATACTCTATCGGCAATAGAACAGAACTTTCCGATGGTCAGAATGCTGTTCTCCCCCCAGGATAGGACTTCCGGGTAGCCGTAAGTAAATTCCCCTATAAATATTTTGCTCCCTTCCACTCTTCGAGGGAATGTCTGCTGCAGTGAATGTATACTCATGGTGCTCACGCTCCTCGAATATTGAGGTATCCATGCAGTATATTCACGAGCATGTCCTGACGCATCGTACAGGAGTACAGGGATGGGGGATTTATTGCTTTTTTAAGACAGCACGTAGACCTTCACATTTTTTTTCACGCCGAAGTTAATAGCCTCATTCAAATCGTTCATGAACACGTCGATTCGCGCGCCCCGGACGGCAGAGCCGGTATCTTCCGCTGTGCGGATGCCGATGCCGTCAATGAATACGGTAGAGCCGATAGGAATGACGGCAGGGTCTACGGCAATAGTCCGGCCCTCCTCCGCCTTGCTTCCGCTGTAGGTAATGCCGTAGGCGGCGCTCGTCGGCTCTTTTCCCGTAGATTCTTTGCCGGCCGTGTATGCGGTAAGCGTCGAGCTAAGCACTTTTTTGATAACCTTTTGCTGACCGTCGGAAAGCGGGAGGACGGGTTCCTCAGAAGGGATCTGCAATTGCTGGCCAATGGAGAGAAGGCGCGGGTCGCTAATATTATTTTCAACCATAAGGGATTCTACGGAAGTGTCGAACATACTTGCAATTTTATACAGCGTGTCGCCGGAGTTTACCTGATAATAAACAGGCTCTGGCGTCGAAGGCTCTTCAGCGGCAGGCTGAGGCTCGAGCAAAGGTTCAGGAGCCAAAGAATAATAGTAGGGGTCGGAATAGGCCTCGAGCAAATCCGTTCCATCGTCTAATACATGATAGGCATATACATGGGCGGCCAAGGTCAGGTTGGATAGCAGCAATGCAGGAAGTAACAGCATAATGCTCAAGCTTTTACGATACATGGTTCTTTTCCTCCTTCGATAGCACAAATGATAGAATCGATTGCTAGTAGCTAGATTTGCCGATTTTGCTAGATTCTATACCTGTGCCGGGAGCAGGAGGGGATACTTGGGCTATCAGACGGTTTACGATTTTTTATAGAATGAAAGATTTGCATATTTTCATTGATGGTGTATGGTATTAGTAAATGTTGGGTTAGAATCGTTGTTTGAGGTGGGGAATCATGGATTTTTGGACGATGCACATATGGAAGACGCTGAATGATTGGATTCCCGTCATCAACCTGCTGTTTGCGGCGGCCATTATTTTTTTGGAAAGGCGTAATGTAGGGGTTACCTGGGCCTGGCTTATGGTGCTGCTGCTTCTGCCGGTGGTCGGTTTCCTTCTGTATATTTTTCTTGGGCAAAACCTGGCCAGACAGAAGGTGTACCGCAACCGTCCGCGTTTGGAGAGGCGGGTCCGGGAGGAGATGAAGGGGCAGGCCCAGAGCCTGCATAACAATACATTCGCATATCACGATCCTTCGGTTCGGGACTACCAGCGGTTGATTTATATGAACCTGATCAGCGGCTACTCCCCTTTGACTCAAAACAATGAAGTCACGATCTTTATCGACGGGGTGGAGAAATTCGAAGCGCTGCTTAAGGAGATTAGCCGTGCCGAGCATCACATTCATCTGCTTTATTATAAAATCGGCAACGACGAGACCGGCAGCAGGCTTATCGAGGCTCTGACGCGCAAAGCGCAAGAGGGCGTTAAGGTGCGTCTCTTGTATGACCATATCGGGTCTCTTGGGGTCAGGAAAAGGATGTTCACGGAGTTGCTGGCCGCAGGCGGAGAGGCGCTTCCCTTCTTTCCGTCCAAAATCCCTTATTTGAACTTCCGCCTCAACTACCGTAATCATCGAAAGATCGTAGTCATTGACGGGCGGGTCGGGTTTGTCGGGGGCTTTAATATCGGGAATGAATATTTGGGGATGGACAAGCGTGTCGGTTATTGGCGGGATACGCATTTGATGCTGCGGGGCGATGCGGTGCATCGGCTGCAGGTCCAATTTTTGCTGGATTGGGGCGTTGCCGCCTCCAGTGAAAGCCCGATGGCTGACCCTGCATTCTTCCCGGCGATGCGGGATACGGCACAAACGGCGGTACAAGTTATTACCAGCGGCCCGAGCTCGGAGACGCAGCGGATCAAGAACGGCTTCATCAAATTTATCTTCGAGGCCCAGAAGAGAATCTATATTCAAACGCCTTACTTCATTCCCGACGATAGCGTGCTGAACGCATTGAAAATAGCGACGCTGTCCGGGATAGACGTTCGCATCATGATCCCCTTTAAGGGCGATCATCCTCTGGTTCATCTGGCTTCCTACGCCTATTTGGTGGAGCTGCTTCGTGCAGGGGCAAGCTGTTACTTGTATGACAAGGGCTTTTTGCACGCGAAGACGATGGTGGTCGACGGGCAGGCGGCATCCGTGGGTACGGCCAATATGGACCGCCGCAGTCTGGAGTTGAATTTTGAAATCAATGCCTTTTTATTCGATCCCAAGGTGGCTTCCCGTCTTGAGCATATTTTCGAGCAGGATATTCGTTACTGCCAGCTGCTGACCTGGGATAGCTACAACAAAAGGCCGCTTCTGACCCGTGCTGCGGAATCGATGGCGAGGTTGATCTCTCCTATTTTATAATTGAAAAGGAAATGGATTCCAGTATACAATAGGAGCTGCAAGAATAGTGAGGTGCCTATGATACATATCGGACTTGCCGGTTGGGGCGATCATGATGATTTGTATGGGGAAGGAAACCCGGGCCGGGATAAATTGAAGGTATACAGCCGCCATTTTCCCATTGTAGAGGTGGACAGCTCGTTTTATGCCGTTCAGGCGGAAACGACATATGAGAAATGGGTACATGATACTCCGGATGATTTCGGATTTATCATTAAAGCCTATCAAGGCATGACTGGGCATTCGCGGGGGAAAATTCCCTTCGACGACGAAGCCGCGATGTTCGAAGCCTTCATCCGATCGATAGGACCTGTGCAGGCAGCAGGGAAGCTGAAGACGGTCTTGTTCCAATACCCTCCGTGGTTTGATTGCACGAGAGCCCATGTGCAGAAGCTGCGGGAGGCCAAAGAACGCATGGGCTATATTCCCGTTGCGCTGGAATTTCGGCATCAGAGCTGGTTTACCCCCGAAATGAGGGACAAGACGCTGTCGTTTATGGAAAAGGAAGGATGGATGCACAGCATCTGTGACGAGCCTCAGGCGGGCTTGGGTTCGGTGCCTACGGTTCTGCATCCCACGGTCCGCTCCATGACGATGGTTCGAATGCACGGGCGGAATCAAGAGGGGTGGAGTCAGGCAAGCGTTCCGAATTGGAGGGATGTCCGCTACCTGTACCGCTACTCCCGGGATGAGCTGATGGAATGGAAGCAGCATCTGGAACGGCTTCAGGAGAAGACCGATGAGCTATGCGTCATCTTTAACAACAATTCCGGCGGTGACGCGGCGGCCAATGCCAAGCAATTGATGGAGCTGCTGGGGATGCAGCCGAAGGAGAACGCCCCGAAGCAGCTGGACTTATTTTGAACAGGAGTGTTGTAGGAGAATGAATCCGAGGTTGGTACATGAGAATGAAACAGCTTTATTCATTATTTGTGTCTGCGTCAGTGTGTTTATTTATCTCAGTCTGATTTTTTCCATGATCGGGATTCCGTATTTGATCATAGGCTTGATCGTATCGCTCATATTGCATGGGCTGCTGGTAGCGGGCATTCGCAGCTCGGGCGTGAAGCTGTCACCGAACCAGTTTCCCGTAGTGCATGAAAAAGTGCAGGAGCTGTGCCGGCAAATGGGGATCGCGAAGGTGCCCGACGTGTTTGTCGTTCAATCCGGGGGAGTTCTGAATGCATTCGCAACCCGCTTTCTGGGACGAAATTTCGTGATTTTATATTCGGACATATTCGAATTGATCGAGCAGGGGAATGACGAGGAGCTGACCTTTGTGATTGCCCATGAGCTTGCGCATATCCAAAGAAAGCATATCAACAAGCATATGCTGATCTGGCCTGCGATGTGGGTTCCTTTTCTGGGGAAAGCCTATTCCCGTTCCTGCGAGTTTACTTGCGATCGTATTGCAACGGCGTATACCGGAAATGCTAATGCGGCCGTGCGGGCTTTAACCATCCTTGCTATAGGCAAGCAGCTGTTTAACCGGGTCAATATAAACGAATATGTGGAGCAGGGTGCAAGAGAGAGGGGCTTTTTCATCGCCTGGTATGAGCTCATGTCGACCCATCCTCCATTGCCCAAGCGGATTAACGAAATCGGACGCTTTCACGCGCATCCCTATTTGTACGGCTATGAGTCGCAGCGCTTTGAAACGGAAGATCAGCCGACGGCGTTATTATAATTCGGATGCCGGGCTTTTGCGAAGAAGGGGCTCATCGGCATAAAATACCTCCTTTTGTTCCATAGTAAGCAAGGAATGAAAACCAAGACTTAAGGAGGCATCTTCGATGACAGAGGATTCCAGTCTGCAATCGCAGAACCCGATTTCCCAGGCGCAAAACTCCGTAGTGACGGCTCATCATGCGGTAACGCAGGCGCAAAGCCATCCGAGCGAGCAATTGATCGAGCAGGCTCAAACGGCGGTGGAGCGGGCGGAGCGTGCAGTGGAGCAGGCCGGCTTCAGCCATAATCAGAAGGCGGTAGAGGAGGCTAGAGCGGATCTGGCAGAGGATCAGGCGGCGCTGCAAAGCCTGACACCAATGGAAAGCCCGGAGGAAACGGAAACCCGATGAGCAGATCGCTCAACCAAGCAATCAGAAAAACCTGCAATGACCGGTAGGACCGGCTTGCAGGTTTTTTTTGGCATGAAATAGGTTTGAAAGCCAAGGAGCCTGCTTCGGGGCTGCCCGTGATTTCTCCCGGTCTCCTATGCTACAATAAAGGCAATAATGGACATTGAGAACGCTTAAATATGAATGGAGGAATCTGCGATGACACAGCCTCAAGCGGAACTGGTTCTAGACCTTAAAGCCACCTTGGGAGAAGGCCCTTGCTGGGACTCCCGGAGCGGAACGTTATACTGGGTGGATATCAAGCAAAATCAGCTTCATGCTTACTGTCCTGAGCAAGGAACGAACCGTACGATCACGCTTGATCAAATGGTGGGAGCGGTTGTTCCGAGGCAGGAAGGCGGACTTGTGCTGGCGCTCCAGCACGGCTTCTATCTGCTGGATTGGGAGACGGAGCAGCTGACGTTCATTGATGATCCGGAGAGCGACAAGACGGAGAACCGGTTTAATGACGGCAAATGCGACGCGGCAGGCCGGTTCTGGGCCGGTACGCTCAGCTTTGATGAGAAGGAGCCGATTGCAGCGCTCTATGTTTTGGAAAAGGATCGGAGGGTACGCAAAGTGCTTGACGGCATCACGGTATCCAACGGGCTCGGTTGGAGCCCGGATGGCGGAACGATGTATTACATTGATTCGCCAACCAAGAAGGTCGTTGCATATGATTACGATGTGGAAAGCGGAAGCTTGGGACAGGCGCGAACGGTAGTGACCATACCGGAAGGCGGCGGCTTCCCCGACGGAATGACAGTGGATGCGGAGGGAATGCTGTGGGTGGCTCAATGGGGCGGCTGGCAGGTATCCCGCTGGAATCCGCAAACGGGCGAACAAATCGACAAGATTTCGCTGCCAGCAGCCCGCGTCACTTCCTGCACATTCGGAGGGGAGCGGTTGGATGAATTGTATATCACGACCGCGCGCACGGGGCTGTCGGAGGAGGAGCTCGCCAAGCAGCCGCACGCCGGTGGAGTATTTCGCGTAAAGCCGGGAGTAGTTGGACTACCTACTCGTATGTACGGAGGCTGACAGTCAGCAAACAAGGAGCTGATGTACATGATCCAAACGTTCGTCAACATAGTGGAGCAGGAGCTGCTCCCCGCGCTTCGCATCGAAAGCGAGCACTCCCATGACCCTGTTAAGGTGCATCATGTGCCAAAGCCGTGGAAGCTGCTCGGAGCCGGCAATTATGCCGCGGTTGTATATCACCCCGACTATAGCGATATGGCGGTAAAAGTATACGCTCCCGGCCGTCCGGGGCTTGAAGCGGAGGCGGAGGTATACAGGCGGCTGGGGAGCCATCCTGCCTATTCGGAATGCTATTATGCCGGGGATTCCTATCTGATTCTGCGGCGCTTAAGCGGCATTACGCTGTATAACTGCATCCTGAGGGGGATTCCGATCCCCCGGCGGGTCATCGACGATATTGATGCAGCTCTCGATTACGCGAGGCGAAAAGGGCTGAATCCGCACGACGTACACGGCAAAAACGTCATGCTGAAGGACGGACGGGGAATCGTGGTCGACGTGTCGGATTTCCTGAAGGAGGAGCCTTGCAGCATGTGGGACGATTTGAAGGCCGCTTACGACCGGTTTTACTTCCCGGTTCTGCACCATATGCCCGTTCCTGAGTTTTTGTTGACTGCAGTGAGGAAGGGCTATCGCTGGTTCAACGATCATGCGCGTACGGGTTCGGATTCTTGAGGCCTGCCAAAATGGGCAGGCCTCCGGCCGATATGCCCTCCCAAGACGGTCCCATTCTTCATACAATATCCCAATCCTCGTATCAATGTGAGAGTGGTGATCATTTCAATGGATTGGGAGTTTCACGATGCGGTATTTATCGCGGATTCGGCCCCCGAGCTGCCCCTTGAATTCATGGTAAATGGAGCCTGGTCGGGGCATCGGCGCTTCGCCTATGATCTGGTTCGCTTTGCCAAACCTAGAACGATTGTGGAGCTGGGCACCCTGTATGGAACCTCGTTTTTCAGCTTCTGCCAGGCGGTGAAGGACGGGGGGTTGTCTACCCGCTGCTATGCTGTGGATACATGGAAGGGAGACTTGCATACAGGGGCTTATGGAGAAAATATCTACCTTGATGTTTCTGTGGTGACAGCGAGGGAGTTTCCCCAGATCGGTACGCTGATTCGCGGGAGCTTCGATCAGGCGTTGGATTCGTTCGCGGATGGCTCCATCGATTTGCTGCATATTGACGGATATCATACCTATGAAGCGGTGCTTCATGACTTTCAAACCTGGTATCCGAAGATAGCGCCCAATGGCATCATCTTGTTCCATGATATTGTGGCGCGTCTTGCCGACTTTGGTGTATATAAGCTGTGGGATGCATTATCAGTGCTGCCGCATATGTCATTCCCGCACAGCAGTGGCCTGGGGGTACTTTTTCCGAAAGGGGTGCCTGAGTCCTTCCTGCCCGTTTTGCAGCGTAAAGAGGAATTGATACAGCATTATGCAGCCCGATATATGTTATAAGACTTACTCCCCCTGTGCTTACTGGAAGAAGCGAGGGGGATTTTTGCGTGGATGAAGACAAGAAGCTTCTGCTATCCATTAGGGAGCAGGCTTACCTGAAGCCGGAGCGCTGTTAGCCGGAGAGGAAGCGGGGGCGGTGCCGTTCGTCGCAGGACCTCCTTGCATGGCGGGCTGGCCGTTGGGGCGCTGCATCGGTCCTTTTTCTTTATGTACCATTTGCCCTCCCAGATGCCCCGTATAGGACACGAGCAGCACCCCGATAAAGGCGGCGGCCAAATAAGCGGGCCGGCTCCCCGTTTCGGCCTTCTTTTTCCAATGAAACCACAAGCGCAGGGCTGTCAAGAGAATGAACAGCACCATCGTGATTTTTCCGTACAGCGCATGCTTCTGGATGGCAGGATTGGGGATGTCCGGACCGGTCCAGACCGAAGCGATCGTTCCCAGAGTTCCTACGACCAAGCAAAGGATAGCGGCGGTATGCCAATCCTTCTTCTTCAAGGCGACAGCCAGGATGTCGAAGACGAAGCTGAAAATTAACATGGCAATCGGAATATGGATAAAAATAAAATGCATATTTTTCATAAGATAATCCATCGCTCTCATCCTCTCATCTAATATAATGCACTACTAGCCTTCTCTAAGTATCAGCTGCCTTCGAATACACCCGCCTTCCGAAGTGATTATACACTACATAGAGTAGTGTTCGAGATCATTGTAGCAGAACCACTTTATGGAAACCTGAAAATAAACTTAAAGTTTTTACGCCGCCTCGACCGGCCTTTCACCGTCATTTCCGCATCATAGATCCCGGGGGATAAGGGTATAATAACGTCCGAGTTCAACATCAAGGAGGGTTTTGGCATCTATGGCAAACGATAAAAGCATGAAGCCTGTATCCAGTGACGAAGTCGAAACAGACGGTATATATGAGAATGAATGGGGACGCGAGGAGACGCTGAAGCGGGGGGATGAGTTTCCTTACGATCCTATGATGGGCCAAACCGAATGGGAGCTGGTCAGCTTGCCTCTCGAGAGCGAGGAGCAAGAGCTGTACAAGAATACCAAGGGCAATACCAAGCCAAGGCTCCATATCGACCAAAGCGATAAATAGAAAGCGGAAAGCCTCTGCGTGCATCGGAGCTGAAGTGAAAGCTTACTGCCGCGTTTCAGCCTTCCTTAAGAAGGGTAATTCCATTGTGAGCAAAAATAACCTATTCCAATGATCTAAAAAGGAGCGTGACCTATATGTCTACAGCTACAACCGTATCGATTGAAAAAGTATTGAACAAGCAGGTAGCCAACTTCGGTGTTTTATATATGAAGCTCCATAACTATCACTGGTATGTTAAGGGGCCTCATTTCTTTACGCTGCACGCCAAATTCGAAGAGCTGTATAACGAAGTGACGCTTCATTTCGATGCGGTGGCCGAGCGCCTGCTCACAATTCAAGGAAAGCCCGTAGCAACGATGAAGGAAATGCTGCAGGACTCCTCTATCAAGGAGGCCAGCGGCAAAGAAAAGGCCGAGGAAATGGTTTCTCAGCTGATCGAGGATTTCAATACCGTAAACAAAGAGCTTCAGGAAGGCATGGAAGCCGCGGAAGAGGCGGGAGACGAGTCGACCTCCGATCTGCTGCTAGGCATACAAGCGAGCCTGGAGAAGCATGTGTGGATGCTGAAATCGTTCGCGCAATAATGGAGGGAAAAGGAATGAGCGCTGCGGAATGCGGCGCTTTTTTCTTTTCTAATGGAGCTATGTTATCGCTGATTCAAGCGGCGAATGTTCCTGCTCGCATTCCTGTGGGCAAATTAGGTATAATTACTACTAACCATCATGGTCATGCTGGCGAATCAACCGGACTTTGCCGGGGGGCCTGATTCGGTCAAGAAGAGCCCAGCCGGATAGCGGCCTGCTTCCTAAAAAATAGCCATGACCTTACTTACCCATCGGAACGGAGAATGACCATTTATGCAATCCATAGCATCGCTATTGAACGATCTTATCCAACAGCGCTCGCTGATACAAGCGACCTTAAGCCAGGTTCGCACCAAGGATCCACAGGGCTGCACCAAGGTTGTCGTGAAGCCGCTGGAGCTGAAGGGCAAGCTTCATTATCAATTCAGCTCCTACTGCGGCAGTAAAGTGCTGCATGATAATGTTGTGCCCGAGGAAGCCGCTGAACGAATAGAGCAGATGCTCACGGTGTCGTTCCGTCAAGCGCTGCTGCAAGCAGTGGAAGCGGACTACCAGGTACTGATCAGCAAGAAGGGGAAAGCCGGTATTTTAAAGAAGCCGCCGACCAAGAAGCCTGCAGCAGAGCTATCCCACAATCGTAAAAAGAATTACGTGCTCGAGGAAGGGACCCCGGTTCCTTTTTTGGTCGAGCTGGGGATTATGAACGCGGAGGGCAAGGTGCTCGCCAAGAAGTATGACAAGTTCCGGCAAATCAACCGCTTTGTCGAGATGATCGCGGATGTAGTGCCTCATCTGTCAAAAGACCGGACGCTGAACATCGTTGACTTTGGCTGCGGCAAATCGTATCTCACCTTCGCCCTCTATCATTATTTGAAAGAAGTACAGGGACTCGATATCCGGGTGATCGGTCTGGATCTCAAGGAGGATGTCATCCGGCATTGCAGCAAGCTTGCCGAAGACTTCGGCTATGACCGCTTGCAGTTTCTCGTAGGGGACATCGCCCAGTATAACGAACTGGACCGGGTCGATATGGTCGTGACGCTGCATGCTTGTGACACGGCGACGGATGCGGCTCTGGAAAAGGCGGTCCGCTGGCAGGCCGACGTTATTTTGTCCGTGCCCTGCTGTCAGCATGAGCTGTTCCGTCAGCTGCAGAATCAGGTGCTTCAGCCTCTGCTGCAGCACGGGATTTTGAAGGAACGGTTCGCTGCGCTGGCTACGGACGCCATTCGGGCCAAGCTGCTCGATATCGTAGGCTACAAGACGCAGCTGCTGGAATTCATCGATATGGAGCATACGCCCAAAAATGTACTGATTCGGGCCGTCAAGGGAAAACGGCCTGCGGAAGCGGAGCTGTCGGCCATGGTCCGCAGCTATGTGGACTACCGGAGCTTCCTTGGGGCCGATCCCTACCTGGAGCGTGCGCTGGAGCCCGAGCTGCAGCCGTTATGGAACGCCTATGCCGCTAGTGCCAAATAAAGCGGATAATCTAAAAAAACTTTACAACCAAGAGATGAGCTCCCAAGACGAAAGATCGAAGGGGCTCATTATTT
Organism: Paenibacillus sp. OAS669; assembly: GCF_014873645.1. Taxonomy (NCBI): domain Bacteria; kingdom Bacillati; phylum Bacillota; class Bacilli; order Caryophanales; family Paenibacillaceae; genus Paenibacillus; species Paenibacillus sp. OAS669. The sequence continues at coordinate 78,579 of NZ_JADBDR010000006.1, read as the reverse complement.
TTATACGAGGGGGAGGAAACATTGGAAACCAAGCTGGTGAAAGGCGGTTTATACGGCTTCATCATCGGACTGTTCCTGGCCGTCCTGCTGTGTGACGATCAGATAACCGTCTCCAGAAGCGCTTCATCGACCGTAACGGAATTATTGCCCATGAGGGAATATGTGCTGAAGCTGCTCCGATGGGCCTGCGGCGCTTCTTTGGGTACGGTGGCCGTATTATGGGTGCGGGATTGGCTGGACCGGGATCCGGGCCGTAAGCAGGAGCCTTCGTTTATCGTCGGGTTTCTAAAAGCCTTTTTTGTTGTCTTAGGAGTTTTTGTTGCGGTTATGCTGCTTATGCTTCTGTGGAGACGATTCGTCTAACGGATGTCGGTTTGTTGCTGAAAATGTCATATTTTGTACGTGATGGTAGGCCTTCATCCCCAAAAAACCATGTATAATGGTGGAAAATTAATCCATAGGGCATGGGGGGATTTTATGGCTAAAGGCTACGTATCTCTAACAGGCAAGTTTATGGCGTATACCGGGATCATCCTACTGGCGCTGATGGCGGGAATCTATGCCGTCGAGTGGCATGAGATAAACAAGGATGCGGAAGCACAGCTGCTGGATAAAGGGAACAGCCTGGCAGTGGCGCTCTCCAAGACCCTGCAGAGCGTCACCGAAGATGACATTCGCAACGGCGTTGTCTTGAGGAATGGAACAAGGCTGACGGGAGAAGAGCTGAAGAGCCGTTTATTCAATGATAAGCTGACGGTCATGCCGGAAAGCCAGCAGGAAGCGCAGAAGCGCTCGAAGGACCCGGCTTATGCGGAAGGCAAGCAGCTGCTGTTTGACGGCCGTTCCGTTCCGCTTGCGCAATATGAGCTTAAATATACAAGCGCTTTCGACGAATATACCGATGATCGCTGGCAGGCGGTGATCGATAGCTTCCTGACGGACGATAACGTCATCTTTGCTATTCCATCGATGTATTCGGATCATCCGGACTTCGTCGGCTATACGGCAACGCATAACAGCAAATACAGTCCGCAGGGCGAGGCATCCAAGGATTCATGGGGGGCCGCGGGCCTGTTGAGTCAAAAGTACCGGGGCAACCGGGTCTTCAATGATGAGACCGGATACCGGTCTGCCGCAACCAAAGACACGTCCAAGGCACTGCTGCAGAAATACCCCCGCAATCTCGAGGGCAAGATCGTGGAAACGTGGAATATTTCGTACCCGCTTACAATCGAAGGCAAACATTGGGGCGGCGTCCGCGTCGCCTTGTCCAAGGAAGGGTCCGACGCTTTGGTGGCCAAGCAGCGTATGCTGATGGGCGGCGCATTCGGGCTGTTGTATGCGGGCATGCTCCTTCTTTTGTTCGTGTTATCCCGACTGATTGTTGCACGCAAGCTGCGGTTCGTCCTTCGGGCAACGGCCAACCTGAACTCCCATGAGGCCGATTTGACCTACCGGATTCCGGTAAAAGGAAAGGATGAGATGGGACAGCTGGCGGAAGAGGTGAACCGGTTTATCGCCCATCTTCAAGGCATAATCGGTACGGTGCATGGCATGTCGGGCCGGATAGGGGATATATCCGGCAAGCTGACGGAGAGCGCAGCCCAATCGACCGTTATGGCCTCTGATATATCGCGCACCGTTCGGGAAATGGCAGCCGGTGCCGAGAATCAGGCTTCCGGGGCCGAGGACAGCGCCAAAGCGATGGAGGAGATGGCCGGCGGGATTCAGCGTATTGCCGAAGCATCCTCGCATGTGACGGAGGCTACAAAACGTCTCGTTGAGGAGGCCGATCAGGGCAGCCGTTCGTCCGAGAAGGCGATGGAGCAGATGGGCACGATGAATGAATCTGCCCGCAAGGTAGCCGAGGCCATTCACAAGCTGGAGGAAGGGATGCAGGTTGTGGGCGAGATGGCGCATGTGATTTCGGGAATCGCCTCCCAGACGGGGCTGCTTGCACTCAATGCGGCGATTGAGGCGGCCCGGGCGGGAGAGCATGGCAAAGGCTTCGCCGTTGTTGCCGGGGAAGTGCGCAAGCTGGCCGATCAATCGGAGGCCTCCGCCGGGCAAATTCACGAGATGGTCGAAGGCATACAAGCTACTATGAAAGCCGCTGTGCTTGCCATGCAGCAGGGCGGGAAGGACGTCGAGCTTGGAGTTTTTCAAGTTGAAGAGGTTCGCCGGGTGCTTGGGAGCATGGTCGGCATGATTCACAGCATTTCCGGGCAGATGGAGGAAGTGTCCGCTGCTGCCGAGCAAATGACGGCCGGTACGGAGGAAGTGACCGCGGGCATCGAGGAAATGGCGAGAATCGCCGGATCGGCATCGGAGAATGCGCACCAGGTAGCTGAAGCATCACAACGGCAGCTCCAGGAATCGGAGGAAACCCGGGCTCTATCGGATGCGCTTCGTTCAGCCGAGCGGCAATTGAGTGAAACCGTGGGCAGGTTTAGGTTTTAAACCGCCCGCGGTTTCTTTTTTTTCGCCAAATATGGATCTGCCGAACTTCATATTCATCGTTACGGCATCCCAAGGCTGTGGTACAATAGCTACGTAAAATCGAAGCGGACAAGAATCAGACTCAGCATGCCGAAAGACAGAGCGGGTCAAGAGGACGAATGAGGTGTGGCAGCGTGGGGTATTTCCTGCTTTTTTTGGCGACGTTATCCTGGAGCTTTGTCGGGATCCTGGTGAAGACGGCATCGGGGATGGTCGATAGTACGACGATTACCTTTGCACGGTTTGCGTTAGGGATTGTTTTTTTAGGCATTTTACTGCTTCTGAAGGACGGGCGAATCAAGCTTCGCGGCAATATGAAGTGGATATGGCTTGGGGCGCTTGGCAAAAGCTGCAACTATTTCTTCGAAAACCTGGCCCTATCGATCGGCTATTCATATGGCAATATCTTGGTAGGGCCGATCCAGACCGTGATTTTGCTGCTGGTTTCGGCCTTTTACTTTAAGGAGCACGTCTCGGCTCGCGGATGGGCGGCGGCGGGTCTTTGTATCGGAGGCGTGCTGATGATCAGCTGGAACGGGCTTCCGCTGCATCAGATGCTGGCGAGCAACGGCTTGACGACCGTTCTGTTTATTTTCTCCGCGGTCGGCACAACCTTCCACGTATTAAGCCAGAAAATGCTGATTCAATCGATGGATGCGGAAAATATGAACTTCTCCGTCTTTTTCTGGTGCTCGCTGCTTATGGCGCTTCCGCTGCCGGTACAAGCCCATGCGACAGGGCCGGTGAACGGATGGGCGATTGCAGCCCTGCTCGGGCTCGGGCTCATAACCGGGCTAAGCTTCAACTGGTTCGCGCAGGCACTCAAAAGAGTGAGCTTTGCCGTTGCCGTCATTGTCAGCAACAGCGGAGTCCTGTTCACGATAGCATGGTCATATTTATTTTTTCATGATCCTATTACCATCTATATTATAGGCGGGGCGGGCGTTTTTGTGGCCGGGCTGCTGCTGCTGAACTGGCCTCTGAAGCAAAAGGTCAAGCTCGATCAAAGCAAGCGGCTTGAAGCCTAGAGGTGGCTAGCGGCAGGAAACTGGGAACAATAGAGATGCTATCGGTCGTAATCGGATCGCAGCCGCGGTGAAAGGAGATAAGGATCTACGTGAATAGAGAAGAAGATCGTCTTATCGGGCTGCCACCCGTGATGAATGCATCGTGCCGGACGATTGTGCTCGGCTCCATGCCGGGCGCGCTGTCCTTAACCAAGCAGCAATATTACGGGCATCCGCGGAATCATTTCTGGAGGCTGCTGTATACCCTATTCGGCTCCCAGACGACGGCTCATCAGGGACAGCAGATAAGCCCGAGCGAGAGCTACGAGGAGCGGCTTGCGTTTGCTTTATCGCATGGGATTGGTCTATGGGACGTGCTGGCCTCCTGCGAGCGGGAGGGCAGCCTGGATACGAACATCCGCCATCCAGAGCCGAATGACTTCGGATGGTTGTTTCGGGAATACCCTCAAGTAAGCCGAGTCTTCTTCAACGGGCAGGCCGCCGGCGAGCTATACCGGAAGAGGGTGCTGCCGAAGCTGAAGGAGCTTGGTATTGGGGAGCATCTCTCGTACAGGGTGCTGCCCTCCACTAGCCCTGCGAGGACCTTGTCATTCGAGGCCAAGCTGGAATCCTGGGCCATACTAAGAGAGGAAGCGACGGCTGCCGACAAATAAATGGGTTCAACCTACGGTAAGGAGGTCTCCAAGATGAAAGAAAACAAATATGATGATCCCGCGTTTTTTCAACAATATAGTCAAATGGCCCGTTCCATGGGAGGTCTGGATGCTGCGGGAGAGTGGCATGCAGTAAAGCGAATGCTTCCGGATTTGCGGAATCAGCGGGTTTTGGATTTGGGCTGCGGTTATGGCTGGCATTGCCGTTATGCAATCGAGCAAGGGGCGAAGCAGGTCACGGGCGTCGATATTTCGGAACGAATGCTCCGGGAGGCGAAGCGTATGACGCAGTCAGACTCTATTCAATACCTGCAAATGCCAATTGAAGATATTGATTTTCCGGAGAATAGCTTTGATGTCGTCTTCAGCTCGCTGGCATTCCATTATATTCAATCCTTCGAGGAGATTTGCCGCAAAGTGAACCGGTGCCTCACAAGCGGGGGCGCGTTTGTTTTCTCGGTCGAGCATCCGGTGTTTACCGCCCATGAGAAGCAGGATTGGCACTATGATGAACTAGGGCAGAGGATGTTCTGGCCAGTAGACCGGTATTTTGCAGAAGGCATGCGTCATACCCGGTTTTTGGGCGAGAAAGTCACAAAATACCACAGGACGCTGACGACTTACATCAATCAGTTAATCCGATCAGGGTTCCAAATCAGGGAGCTGGTGGAGCCTGAACCGGATTCAAGGCTTATGGATACTGGTCCTGAAATGAAGGATGAATTGCGAAGACCGATGTTTCTTCTGATATCTGCCATAAAACTATAAACCGGGTTCTCAGGCAAAAGAGGATGAAGGTATTCCTTCCGGAATCCCGCATCCTCTTATTTTGGTGACACCATATAGGCTGATTCGGCTCGGCTGCAGACGGGGAATTCTCCAAATGACATCGTAAGCTAGCGCTAACCGTTGGTTCATTTCAAGATCAGGATACCGAGCGGCAAATATCCTGCTTACTCTTCCTCAGCCGAATCCTTGAAAATGGCTCCGTTTAAGTTTCTGGTCGTTTTCACGCCCTCCACCGTATCGTTCACGAACTCCATATCCTGATTTTCCGCTTTCATGGAGGCGGTTCCCTCGTAGTTTCCTTGATGCTTTTTATTTTCCGACATTCGATCTCTCTCCATTTCCTTGTATACTTAGCTTCCTTTCCCGAGCAGCGCGGATACGCCTGTGCCGAATGCAGTAAGCTGTTCTTAAGCTTGCCTGGAAAGAGGACATTTATTCCTTATTGCGGGAATGTTTACAGAGGCGGATGGTATACTAAGGCTAACAACGATCATTTCCAATAGATGGGGGAACCAGCATGGCGAGACAAGCAAGCAGTGTGCCTTTCGGCTATGTGCCGGAAGATGAACGTAAAGATAAGCGGGGTACAGTATGGGTATACGACAGCTTCGAGACGTTCGGGGAGCAGCAGCTGGCTGCACTTATTCACATGGCGGAGGAAAAAACGGTAGCCAGGCTCGTGTTCTATCCTTTGCATGAGGAGACGCTCAAACGGATGGGGGATCGGGAGGCCGCGCCTTATTTTCGACGGGTAGAGGAGCTGGAGGCTTTGCTGGAGAGGCTTCCTTCGGAGACGGAGACGGTTATCGACCGGTTTGAGGGCAAGCGCAAAAAGTACACGCCTGCCGATACCGCATTCCGTTATTTGGCCGACAAGTACTCCGGGCCTCATTTTATATGGGTAACGTTGGACATGGCGAATAAGCTGGCTTCCTTCGATTCGTTCGAGCCCTGGATCAAGAAGGTCCGTCTATGGATCGATATGCCTGCGGGGGCCAGCTCATCCGAGCTTCATCCCCGGCTGCAGACCACGGATCACAGGTGGGACGCTGTGCAATAGCGGATTCCGTCATACGAAAAATCCCCGATGATCCCCGAAAAGCGGAGATCATTACGAAACCTATAGGGACTAGATAAGACATGATGACCTATAGGAGGGGACTATGAGAAAAAGGCTCATATGGATTATTGTCGGTTGTTTGGTGCTCGGAGGCATTTCGTACGGTGCTTTCGGCTTGTCGGAACGGCCGGTATCGGCTGAAATATCGAAGGAAACGAAGGGACAGTTTGTCCGCGCAGAGGATGGGGGCAAGCGGCTCGTCGTGAGTACTGGCGGGCAGGAAGCAGCTTATCCGGTTTCTGCTGCGGTATGGGTATATCGCAATATGCAAAAGTCAGCCCTGGCGGATCTTCAGCCGGGGGATACGGTAGACATTATTTTGAACAGCAAGGATCAGGCTGCCTATATTAAAGCCGTCAGCGCTCAAGAGTCGGCGCAGGCTTCGGCCGGCCAGGAATCCAACGATTCGGCTTCCCAAGGCAGCCCTACTTCGCCAGCGACGGGCGGCAGCGCAGAGGCAAGCGCCGGGTCCGGCGCAAAGACACCGACAGCGCCGGGTGAAGGAGTACCTTCCGGTGCAGCGGCTCCGCAAGGTACTCCTGCAGCCCCGACCGCATCATCGGCAGCGACGGCTTCCGGTTCGAAGTCGACGCCGGGGTCCACCGCCAGCGTCGGCACGCCAGGAACAAGCGGTTCATCTTCAGCCAAGGCTTGGGAGAAGCTGTCCTTTGAATGGAAGAGCCGCGAGTTCGAGCTTAAGGTCAAGCAGGAGCCGGCCAAGACGGGTTCGTCGGGCCCATCGAAGAGCGAGATGTTCCTGCAGACGAACGACCGCTCCATCATTCATCTCGAGGGCGCCGAGGCGGACTCGTTCATTCAGCTGCTGATGAAGGGGGTTCCTTCTGACGCCAAATCGTTCGAGGCCTCCTTAAAGCAAAAAATTGCTTCGGAGTTTCAGCTTAAAAACACATCCCCGGAATGGAAGCTGGATGTGAAATGGCTGGATAAAGCAGCGAACTCTTCGCCTCAGGAATCCAAGGCTAAAGGAAACGAGAAGGAAAGGCCGAAGGATAACGGAAAAGGCAAGGACAAGGAGAAGGAGAAGGAAAAAGAAAAGCATCAGGACAAGGGACGTAACGGTCATGATGATGATTGATGCTTTGCTTTAACAGGTAAGGAAAACCCCGCTTACAAGCAGGCCTAGTCATAAAGACGAAGCGCTGTAAGCGGGGTTTTTGTCATGGTTTAATGCTCCTTCGGCTTGCCTTTGCCCTTGCCTTTCCCCGGGTCATTCTCTTTCCCCTTGGGGCCGGGCTTGGAAGGTGTCTCCTGTTTACCGATGCCGAGCTTTTCCTGTACGGATTGAAGCCAGGTGCTCTGCGGGTCCGGCTCGGGAACGTAATCGGCCGGCACCGTGAACGGAGTCACGGGCACATCGCGCAGCGCGCGGGACATGATTTCCTTGAACAGCGCGGCGGGGACCGCTCCCCCGGTCATCAGATAGTGGTTCTTGTCCGTCTGATCGTAGCCGAGCCAGATAGCGGCGGTCAGCTCGGGCGTAAAGCCGACGAACCAGGCATCCTTGATGCCGTTGGCTCCGATGTCGGCGAATTCCTTGGTGTCGGGCAGCTGCGTCGTGCCCGTCTTGCCTGCGGTCGGCCGCCCGAGCGCGGCGGCCTGACCCGTACCTGACTTGACTGCATCCTGCAGCAGTAAAGTCAGGGTATAGGCGGTCGCCGGCTTCGTGACCGCGGCCGGCTGCGCCTGTGCTTCGACCAAGGGGTAGCCCTCCTTGGTCGTTACCTTCACGATGGCGTGCGCCTGCTGCCGCACGCCGAGATTGGCGATGGCGCCGAACGCTTGCGCCATCTGCAAGGGCGACACGCCCTCGGACAAGCCGCCGAGGGCGATGCTCAAAGAGCGGTCGGCAGGCCCAAGCGCTATGCCTGCCCGGCGGGCAAAGTCCATCCCCGCATCGATGCCGATCTCGTTCAGCAGCCATACGGCGGGGATGTTCCACGAGCGCATAATGGCTTCCCGCATCGTGACCTGCCCGCGGGTCTGACCGTCCCAGTCCTTGGGACGGTAGCCGGCGATATCGAGGTCTCCGTCATAAAGCGGAGAGCTCGGGGTATAGCCCTGCTCCAGAGCGGGGCCGTACACCGCCAGCGGCTTGAAGGACGAGCCGGGCTGCCGCTTCAGCTGCGTCGCATGGTTGAAGCCGCGGTAGACCTGCGGTCCGCGGGCGCCGACCAGTGCCCGGATGCCTCCGGTCTTGTGGTCCATAATGACCACACCGCTCTGGATCAGCTGATCCGGCTTGCTCTCGGGGAACAAGGCGTCGCTCGCGTACACATCCTGAGCCGCCTCTTGAACCTGCGGATCAAGGTCGGTGTAGATGCGGAGCCCGGTGGTCAGCACCTGCTCCTCCGTAAAGCCGTACAGATCCGCCGCCTCCTGGATGACATAATCGACATAGGAAGGGTATTTGCCCTTTAGCGATTCCTCATTGTGCTGCTTCAGCACGATCGGCTGAGCGACGGCCTGTTCATAGGCGGCCTCCGTAATGAAGTTCTGCTCCTTCATCAGGGATAAGACGAGATTGCGCCGATCCAGCGCCTTTTGCATATTTTTGGCCGGCGAATAGGCCGTGGGAGCCTTGGGCAGGCCGGCCAGCAGAGCAGACTCGGCCAGGCTCAGCTCCTGCACGGGCTTCGCGAAGTATTCCTGCGCCGCGCCCTCGACGCCCCAGCGGCCTTCCCCGAAATAAATGCTGTTTAAATACAGCTCCAATATTTCATCCTTACTGTATACCGTATTGATTTTAAGAGCGTAGCCGGCTTCCTTCAGCTTGCGGCTTAACGTCTTATCCGATTGCAGGAATAAGTTTTTGGCCAGCTGCTGGGTCAGCGTGCTGCCGCCTTCCTTCATTTCGCCGGACATTACATCGCGAACCAGAGCGCGGGCCGTGGACCAGAGATCGATCCCCGAATGCTCATAAAACCGGCGGTCCTCCACCGCGATGACTGCATTGCGCAGATCGAGCGGGATTTGGTCCAGCGATACCGGGACGATACGGGAGGATGACAGCTGGGAAGCCGGCTTGCCGTTCCGGTCATAGATTAGCGTCGGCTCGGGCAGAGGGTTCTCCAGCTTGCTGATATCGAGGCTGCGAACCCACTGCGCGGCAGCAAATGCTGCTATGCCGCAGGCTACCGCCATAATCCCGGCAAACCATAGCGCTATCCGTCCAAATCGGCGCCGGGCACGCTTCGGCCGTTTGGGCTGCTGTAGACCCCGGCTTTGATCCGGGGCCGGTTGTTCCATCCTGTTCGTTTGCTTCGAAACGGAGGTATTTCGTGCTGCATTCTTTCCTGCCCATTTGCGCCGCAGTCTCTTTCGCAGCAGCGCTAGTAAAGAAGGTTGTTTTGATGTCATGAAGTAAACCCCTCGCTACAAAAACTGGATATGGCGAGCAATACAAACTGTCGCATAGTAATGTATTCGGGCAATGGGCCGATTTTCAGTTGATACCGCCGATATTTCTGCATGCCAAAGAACCCCGGCAGGCTCTGGTACCGCAGCTGCCGGAGTTCTTTGATTAATCCCATTCTGCTATTGCTATTGAATGGGATCGGGCACCAGCCCGCTTTTCATCACCTGGGAGTTCGTCGGCATGCTGGCCATTTCCTTCCCAAGCCGCTTCACTTCCTCCTCGTTATTGGCCATGCGGCCGTTCATGGCTTCCTCAATCGGTTTGCCGGCCTCCTTGGGCTCGTGGCTGGCCAAATACTGCTCGACCTCGGCCATCATCTGAGCCGCCGCTTCTATGGCGCTGAGAGGAATATCCCCTCCGTCTTTGAAGCAAGCTTTGTGAAGATGAACGATGGTGAGGCCGTTGGTTGCCGTTTGGGCCGGCAGCTGGTACAGATAGTCCTTCAGCGTGATAGGGTCGCGGAACATGATCTCATATACGCATCCATCTCGCTGAGCTCGTTCGGCAAAGCCTAGAGCCGTTAATATATTGTGCACGTGGGAAAAGGGGCGCGTGATCAAATGCATCTGCTTCTTGCGTGTCATTGCCTTCACACTCCTTGAATGGTGGTGTGGGAATGCCAGCGACCGAAATCAGGCATCCCGAGAATCGGGTAGTTGTATTTACCCTGTTTCCCGGGCCTTGAAACAGGCGGCAGAGTGAAGCCCCTTATGGCGCCGTATGAATGGAAGTCCTCTTATGATGCTTCATGGCCGAGCGAAGGGCGCTTAACGTCCAGAGCGCTCCGAACAGGTCGATAAGGCTGAGCGCAATGAAGATCGGCTTCAGCATACCCAGCAAGACGAAGGTCGTCATGAACACGATGATCGATGCCCGCGTATAGACGGTCAAGTAGAAGAAGTATGTCATTCCTCCAAGGGCCGAAGCACAATAATAGAACGCCAGGAAGAGCAGGAACATGCCTATGACGCGAATCCAAATTTCGCTTTCCTGGGTATAGCCAAGCAGCGGAGCCAGCAGACCCGGTACGACCAACAGGGCCAGGCTGAGTGCGAACATGTACAGGCTGAAGTAGAATACCGTTTTGGCCGGATAGGACATTTTGGACAACAACGAATTTCGCCTCCTTTCGATGGATTGTGATAGTTATCGAACATGAGCATAGGACTATCGTACCTAAACAGGGGATATTATGTAAATAAGGAAAGGGGAAATCTGCCTATTTTTGTTTGGGCAGGATAGGCCGTGTTATAATACAGGCAATGGAGAGAACATTAGGTGGAGTGACAATATATGCGGATTAACAAATTTATAAGTGAGACGGGCTTCTGCTCGCGGCGCGAGGTGGACAAATTAGTTGAAGCCGGGCGCGTAACCATTAACGGCAAGAGGGCCGAGCTGGGCAGCCAGGTGGAAGAAGGGGATGAGGTCCGGGTCGACGGCAAGCCGATCAGCACCAGGAAGAAGGGCGTCTACATCGCGCTGAACAAGCCGGTCGGCATTACAAGCACGACGGAGCAGCACATTCGCGGCAATATCGTTGACTTCGTCGGGCATAAGGAACGGATCTTTCCTATCGGGCGGCTGGATAAAGATTCCGAGGGGCTGATCCTGCTGACCAATGACGGAGACATCGTGAACAAAATCCTGCGGGCGGAAAACAACCACGAGAAGGAATATATCGTCACGGTGGATAAACCGATTACCCCGATGTTTTTGCAGGGCATGGCGGGCGGAGTCCATATTTTGGGCACAGTAACCAAGCCTTGCCGCATATACAAGCAGGGAGACAGGGTGTTCCGAATTATTCTGACCCAAGGATTGAACCGGCAAATCCGGAGAATGTGCAGTGCATTCGGATATGAGGTCCGCCGCTTGAAGCGGGTAAGAATTATGAATATCCATCTGGGCTCGCTGCCTGCAGGCAAATGGCGGGACTTGACGGATCAGGAAATGGACGAGCTGCTGCGAACGATCGCTCACGATCGTAAGTAAGCGGCGGCATGAGGCAAGCCGGCTCGACTCCGGAGCTGGCCGGCTCGCGCTCTACCCCTGAATCAGCTTCGAAGCCAAGTCTCCTGGCGGCAGTAATGATTCCCAGCCCCTGTGCAGAAACGCTCGTTTCATGTACAATTTCCTTCAAGGCTTTCACCACACCACACGGTTTACGACCGGAGTACCCGGCATTTCTTTACCATTCATATGAGCCCTTTCCATGCCGTGGCGGTATAAATGAAACCGGTTCGGAAGTCCAAAACAGTCCAAATCGGCGCAAAATTGTTAGAAAATAGTTTGTATCCCTATACTTTTTACATCTTATCTCGGGATATAACGCCGTTTAGCGGCAAGCTGTTCCTTGGAAGCATGCATAAATTGCGATATAATAAGTATATATAAGTATATATAAATGTTGCTTATGTATGGTTTGAAAAATTGAGTTTTAAGGGAGGTGTACCTATCCGCCTCACCGAGGGGATAGGGAATTATTGAGTAGTGACCCGTTACCTTTATTGTGGAATCTGGTATTGATTCTTGTTTTGATCTTATTGAATGGATTTTTTGTCGCTGTAGAATTTGCGATGGTTAAGGTTCGTAACAGCAGGATTGAAACGTTGGCCAAGGATGGAAACACAAGCGCCAAGTTTGCCCAAAAAATTACGAGCAACTTGAATGCTTATCTGTCTGCGTGCCAGTTAGGTATCACATTAGCGTCACTAGCTTTAGGTTGGGTCGGGGAACCGACCGTATCGAGAATCATTGAGCCTGTGCTCAAGGATTTTGGTTTTAACGATACACTGATTCATACGATTTCTTTTATCATTTCCTTTTCCGTAATTACCACGCTGCATATTACTTTGGGTGAGCAATTTCCGAAGACTTATGCGATTCGCAAGCCGGAGCAGATCACGATGATGTCTGCCGGACCTATGATTTTGTTCTATAAAATTATGTTCCCATTCAACTGGCTGTTGAATACGATTTCCAACTGGATGCTCCGCAAGGCGGGGATCGAGGTTACTTCCGAGCATGACTCGGCTCACACGGAAGAAGAAATTCGCGTACTGATGAAAGAAAGCCATAAGAACGGCTTGATCGATAACACCGAGCTTACGCTGGTTGATAATATTTTTGAATTTACCGAAACGAATGCGCGTGAAATTATGATTCCCCGCACGGATATGGGCTGCTTATACGTCCAAATGTCGTTTGAGGAGAATATGAAAATTGCGCTAGACGAGATGCGAACACGCTACCCGGTTTGTGATCCGGATAAAGATAACATTATCGGGTTTGTCCATATAAAAGATTTATTGAAGGCCAACGCCAACAGCGCGGACATTCGTAAAGTCATTCGCCCTATTACCAAAGTGCCTGAGTCGATGCCGATCAGCAACCTGCTGAAGCTGATGCAGAAGAAGAGAGCGCAAATTGCTCTGTTGATCGACGAATATGGGGGTACTTCGGGTATGGTGACACTCGAGGATATCATTGAGGAAATCGTCGGTGAAATTCAGGATGAATTCGATACGGATGAGCGTCCAGTGCTGGAGCAAAAGGACGAAAGAACGTTTTCTATCGACGGCCGTATGCTGATCGATGAAGTGAATGACCGATTCGGGACCGAGATCGATACCGAGGACTATGATACGATCGGCGGTTGGGTCTACTCCCATATCGAGATTCCGCCTAAAAAAGGCCAGAAGATCGCATACAATGACCAATATGAGTTTATCGTGGAAGAAACGGATGAACTCAGGGTTTCGCGGATTATTGTGAGGAAGCTGTCCGTAGAAACGCTAACGGCTTAATCCATCAATAATAAAAGGGCTGCAAGGCCAGGTTGGAAGATACCTGGTCTGTGCGGCCCTTTACTTTTCTTATCTTATGTAAGAGTTCTAGCAGTTAAACTTATAGCCTACGCCGCGGACCGTTTGTACGAAAACGGGCTCGGTCGGATTGGGCTCGATTTTTTTGCGCAGATTGCTGATATGCACGAGAAGGGTTCGGGTGTCCCCGTTGCTGTCCACTCCCCAGGCCATTTTATACAGCTGCTCGATGGGCACCACTTTATTCGGCTTTTTGGCCATTAAGGCCAACAGGTCGAATTCTTTGGACGACAAGGGGGCAATGGTTCCGTTGACCCAGACATTGCGGCTGAGAAGATCGATTTCGAGCCCCGGAAACGACAGCTGCTGCGATTCCTCCTTTTGCTGGTCCAACTGCTGCTTGCGGCGCAGATGGGCCTTCACTCTCGCGACGAGCTGGCTCGGGCTGAAGGGCTTGGTCACGTAATCGTCGCCGCCGATGCTTAAGCCAAGAATGATATCCATATCCTCGCTCTTACAGCTGATGAACAAGATCGGAATGTCGTAATTTCTGCGGATCTGCCGGCATATTTCAATACCATCCATCCCCGGCAGCAGCACATCCAGGATCACCATATCCGGTTTATGCTGCTCCATATACTCCAAAGCCCCGGTGCCGCTGTCCGTGCTTATCACTTCATATCCTTCCTTGATCAAGTACAATCGAATGAGCTCAATAATTTCCGGTTCGTCATCTACGATTAATATTTTTTCAGCTGGCATTGTCACTCTTCATCTCCTGACCCCTGTTGTAACCTGCTAGTTCCCAAAAAATGAAAATTGCGATACGATGAGAGAAAAATGTTATAGAAAGAAAGTGATTTCCGTTTCCAGATTATATCTCTATTATATATGGATTCCAGTTGTTTTTGCTATCCTTTTGTTAAGCGGGTGCGGCAAGGACGAGACGGTAAAGCGGCTTCAGCCTCTTGCGGTTGATGGGGTCATGGATCTGCGGAGCTGGCAATTTGAGCAGGACGGCGGCGTGGAATTAAACGGAGATTGGGACTTTTACTGGAGGCAATTGGTTGACCCGCAGGAGGCTGCCTCAAACGGATATCTGCGTCAGGTTCCGGATCGGCTCAAGCTTCCCGCCGCCTGGAATGGACATTGGGTCAACGGTGAAGCGCTATCCGGGATCGGCTATGCGACGTTTCATCTGAAGCTGTTGACGCAGCCGACCGATCGCATTTTGGCAGTGGAGATGCCTTCTATACGTACAGCCTATACCTTGTGGATCAATGGCGAGCGGCTCGCCCAAGCAGGTAAGGTAGGGGTCAGCCCGGAGGAAGGGGAGCCGGGATATAGACCTCAGGTCGTCTATTTTAAACCGACGAGTACGACGTTGGATATCGTACTCCAGGTTTCCAATTACGATCACCGGCTCGGAGGAATATGGAACGAGCTGAAGTTGGGGGAAGCCTCTCAGATCACAACAAGCCATAATAATCATATGGGCCTTGATTTAATGCTGGTAGGAAGCTTGCTGTTGATGGGGCTGTACCACTTCGGGCTATTCCTTATCCGCTTTAAAGAGAGAGGATCGCTTTATTTCTCCCTATTCTGCCTGTTGATCGGGATACGAGCTACGTATGTCGGCGAGGGGGCCGCACTGCAAATGTTCCCGTCCGTTTCTTGGGAATGCGGCTTGCGGATAGAGTATCTATGCTACTATTTGGCGCTGCCGCTGGCGGTCATGTTCTGCAGATCATTATACCCGCAGGAGATAATGCGTTTTTTCGTGGTCGGAACACAGGTGACTGGGGCCGTCTTCTCAGCCGCGGTGATAATCCTGCCGCCGGAGCAATTCACATTCACGACTCAGGCCTACCAAGTGATTACAGTGCTGGTCTGCGGGTATGTGCTGACCGGGATCGTCAGAGCTCTGCTCCGCGGCAGGGAAGGGGCTTGGTTTGCTCTATTGGGGGGCATCGTATACGCGATTACGGTTTGTGTAGATATTTTGTATTATAATCAGTGGATTCATTTAGGGAATATCTCTTCCTTTGGCTTGTTTTTCTTCATATTTATGACATCGTTTATCATCAGCCTCAAGTCCTTCAAAGCCTTTGCATCAGTGGAGACCTTGTCCCGCCAGCTGCGTGAGCTGAATATGGGTCTGGAGCACCGGATTAAGGAAAGAACAGCCGAGCTTCAGAGGTCCAACCGGAGATTGGAGAAAATGAATGAGGATTTGGGACGTCTGGAAACCTCCAGGCGCCATCTGCTGAGCAACATATCCCACGATCTCGGGACGCCGATGACGCTTATCCAGGGTTATGTGGAGGCTTTAATTGACAGGGTTGTTGTCGATCCTGACCAGCAGGAAAAATATTTGCGGCTCATTCTGGGGCGAATCACGGGCTTGAACCGGCTTATAGCCGATTTGTTCCAGCTCTCCAAGCTTGAGGCTAGGCAAATTGACTTTTCCATGCAGGAGATGGACATAGAAGACGTCATTCACTTTTACAGCGATCGCTACGATCTTGAGGTGAAGAATGCCGGCCTGCATTTCAGTGTACAGGCTCCTATCCCTGCTCCGGAGGAGCGGAATAAAACCGGCAGCGTATTTATCGATATCGACCGGATCGATCAGGTATTGACCAATATTATTTATAACGCGATCAAGCATACTCCCGTGGGAGGATTTATACAGCTCCAAATGGCCATTGAAGGACAAGCGCTTGTAATGCGGGTACAGGACAATGGGAGCGGGATCGATCCGGAAGACTTACCTTACATATTCGACCGGTTTTATAAGAAGGACAAGGCGCGCAACTCCGCCGAGGGGGGCAGCGGCCTGGGACTTGCCATCGCCAAAGAAATCGTGGAATTCCATGGCGGACGCATCTGGGCGGAGAGCCGGCTCGGACAAGGAGCCTGCATCTGCTTCCTGCTGCCTCTGCAGCCGGCCAAGCAGATCATTCGCGCTTAAGTGAAGGAAGGATTCTCCTGACCGGACAATAGGCTAGAGCCGCTTCATCGCCTGGCGATAGTCGGTCGGCGACATCCCGTACAGCCGCTTGAACTGCTTCGAAAAGTAAAGCGGGTCATGGAACCCGACCGAGGAGGCGATCTGCTCCACGGTAAGCTCTTGTCTCTCGCGAAGCAGCAGCCTTGCCTTGTCCGTGCGGAGCTGAAGCAGGAAGCTTACGGGAGTCATGCCCGTATGCTTCTTGAACAACGTGGACAAGTAGGCGCGGTTATAGCCGAGAGCCTCGGCCATGAGCTCTATAGTGATAGGCTCCGCATATTGGGTGGACAAATATTGAATAGCCTGCTGGACGATCTGCCCGCTGCTGCTTGGGAGCTGGGGTGATCCGCTCGGCTCGGGCTGCAGAGCCCCGGCATATTCGGCCAGCAGCAGGTGGAGATAGCCGCTTGCCCTAAGGTTGGCTTGGCTTATTCTCGTCTGGAAGACGGTCTGCACTTGATGGTAGAGCACGCCGATGCTGCGTTTGCGGCCGGTGTGGACGACAGGCTGCTGGGAGGAGAGGCCGATCTGCTTCAGCATCCGCTCCGCACGAGCTCCTTCAAACGCGATCCAGCGATAGAACCAAGGATCATCCTCATCGGCCTTGTAGCTGATAAGCCGGCCCGGCTCGATCAGGAAGCTGTCCCCGGGCCCCAGAGGATAGGTTACCCCCTGGCATGTGTAAGTACCGCGCCCGGCTTGAATGTGGTGGAGCAAATAGTAGTCGACCACCTTCGGGCCGGGCTTGTGTCCGGGCTTGGTCTGGCTGCTGCCGCTGAACAGCACGGTCAAATCGTCATCGGCGGGCGGCTCGGGGTTGGAGACGACATAATAGCTTTCCGTTCGTTTGGTGGGCACGGTCATCGGTCAATCCTCCTGGCATGATCGGTCGTATTTTACATTTTCGCTCAGGTTGTCTTTCTATAAGATAGAGTATATCATGTCCCTGGAGAAGTTAAACGGGCGATCTAACATTTTTCCATGCTATACTGACATCGTTCCATAGTGAAGAGAACCCGGCAGCAGTATACTGAAAGCAAGCAAACAACGAGCCCCGCATCCATTGATGTGCGGCATTATTCTAAAACAGGTGGTGTACCCATGGCAGATTTACAAGCATTGAAAGGCCGTTTCACAGAACAATACGGCAGCGAGAGCGCAGAACCTATCCACGTTTTTCATGCACCTGGGCGCGTTAATTTGATCGGTGAGCATACGGATTATAACGGAGGCTACGTATTCCCGGCGGCACTTACCTTCGGGACGACCATGCTGATCCGCAAGCGCGAGGATGAGCAGGTTGGATTCGCCTCAACCAACTTCCCGCTGCACAAACATATTTCCATCAACAACATCGCGTTTGATCCGGCCGATGACTGGATGAATTATCCTAAAGGGATTATCCATGAGATTCAGAAGAAGGGCCTGTCCGTAGGCGGCTATGACATCTTGTACAGCGGCGCTATTCCTAACGGCTCCGGACTGTCCTCCTCGGCCTCTATTGAAGTGGTAACGGCTTATGGCTTGCTGACCATGGAGGGACACCCTGCGGATAAAGTTCAAATCGCATTGATGTCGCAGAAGGCGGAGAATGAGTTCATGGGTGTGAAATGCGGCATCATGGACCAATTCGCCGTGGCGATGGGCAAGAAGGATCATGCGATCCTGCTGATGTGCGATACGCTTGAGTACAAGCATGTGCCGTTTGAGAGCGGCGCGTACAAGCTGGTGATCGGCAATACGAACAAGAAGCGCGGCCTCGTTGATTCGGCCTATAACGAAAGAAGATCGCAGTGCGAACAGGCAGTCAAGGATTTGCAGCAGCAATTTCCGGAGCTGACGCTGCTCGGCCAGCTGAATCTGGAGCAGTTTAACGCTTATCAGCATCTTATTCCGGACGAAACCGTCCGCAAGCGGGCAAGGCACGTTGTGGAGGAGATTGACCGCGTGCTTCAATCCATGAAAGTGTTGGAGAAAGGCGATCTCGAGGCCTTCGGCCAATTGATGATCGGCTCCCATAATTCGCTTCGTGACCTATATGAAGTAACCTGCCTGGAGCTTGATGTCATGGTGGAGGAAGCCTTGAAGATTCCTGGGGTGCTTGGCTCCCGCATGACTGGGGCAGGCTTTGGCGGATGTACCGTATCATTGGTGCATGAGGATAGCGTCGATACGTTTATTGAGCAGGTGGGCCGCGTCTACAAGGAAAAAACAGGGCTAACCGCGGACTTCTACGTATGTGACATCGGCAATGGCGTGGAGCAAGTAACGGAAGCATAGAAAAGCCTTGCCTGGGCTGAAGCTTGTCCGGGCATTCGGATAGGAAACATGACATACAACAATGGGGAGGCAATCAAAATGGCAATCATGGTAACAGGCGGTGCGGGCTATATCGGCTCGCATACGGTTGCGGAGCTGTTGGCAAGAAACGAGGAGGTTGTCGTTGTCGATAATCTCCAGCAGGGACACCGCGAGGCGGTATTGGGCGGCAAGCTGTACGTGGGCGATCTGCGTGACGCGGCATTTATGGATACGGTGTTCAAGGAAAATGAGATTGAGGCGGTCATTCATTTCGCCGCGAACTCGCTGGTCGGCGAGAGCATGCAGAATCCGGCCAAGTACTATCATAACAACGTGTACGGAACGCTCTGTCTTCTGGAAAAAATGAACGAGTACGGCGTGAACAAAATCGTGTTCTCCTCCACGGCGGCTACGTACGGCGAACCGGAAAATGTGCCTATCGTGGAGAGCGACCGCACCCTGCCGACGAATGCATACGGGGAAACCAAGCTGGCGATGGAAAAAATGATGCGCTGGTTCGATACGGCCCATGGCATCAAATACGTGTCGCTTCGCTATTTTAATGCGGCGGGAGCCCATGAAAGCGGCCGTATCGGAGAGGACCACTCGCCGGAAACGCATCTCATTCCGATTATTTTGCAGGTGGCTCTAGGGAAGAGAGCGCATATCTCGATCTTCGGCGATGACTACGCAACGCCGGACGGTACTTGCATCCGCGATTACATTCACGTGACCGATTTGTCGGACGCTCATATCCTGGCGCTGGAGAAGCTTCGTAAAGGCGGCGACAGTGGCATCTATAACCTGGGCAACGGCAAAGGCTTCTCCGTTAAGGAAGTGATTGACATTGCCCGCAAGGTAACGGGACACGATATCCCTGCGGTTGTGGAGCCGCGCCGCGCAGGCGATCCGGCCATCCTTATCGCTTCTTCGGAGCGGACCCGGGCGGAGCTCGGCTGGAAGCCGAAGCGCGATAGTCTGGAGCAAATCATCGCATCGGCATGGGCATGGCATCAGAGCCATCCGGAAGGCTATGCGAAGTAATCAAGTACATGCGGCTTACAAGCTGTAACAAAGGAGATCGTGCGCTATGAATGACACAACCGGTATGAATCGGGAGGAAACAGCCGCTCTGACCATAGAGCGGCTCCTCCAGTTCGGTATTAGACATAAGCTGCTGGAGCCGATCGACATCTATGCTGCGCGTAACGCCCTGCTTGAGATGCTTCGGATCGGGGAGCCGTACAGCGGCAAAGTGGAAGAGGAATCTATCGACAGCCCTGTGGAGCTGCTGGAGCAGCTGCTGGATTATGCGGCGGAAACCGGCATTCTGGAAGACAACAACACGACGCTTCGCGATCTGCTGGACGCCAAAATCATGGGCTGTCTGATGCCTCGTCAATCCGAGGTGGCCGGACGGTTCTGGAAGACGGCCAAGCAGGACAGCGTGGAGCGGGCTACGAATGAATTTTACCGGATGTGCATGGATTCGAATTATATTCGCGCAGACCGGATTGCCAAAAACCAGTATTGGCTGGCGCCAACGGAATACGGCGATTTGGAGATTACGGTAAATCTGTCGAAGCCGGAGAAGGACCCCAAAGAGATCGCCCTGCTTAAGACAGCAGCGCCGAGCAATTATCCGAAATGCCTGCTCTGCATCGACAACGTCGGGTATGCAGGAAGATTGAATCATCCCGCCCGGCAAAATCTGAGAGTCATCCCTGTGGAGCTGGACGGAGAGCCGTGGTATTTCCAATATTCTCCGTACGTGTATTACAACGAGCATAGCATCATTTTGGACCATCAGCATCGGCCGATGCAGACCTCCAATAAGACGTTTTACCGCCTATTTGATTTCATCGATCAGTTCCCTCACTATTTTATAGGGGCTAATGCGGACCTGCCGATCGTAGGAGGGTCCATCCTGAACCATGATCATTTTCAGGGCGGCAAGCATCGGTTCCCTATGGAGAAGGCACCGGTGGAATACAGCATGTCCCATCCGGACTATCCGAACGTGAAGCTGGGTATTGTCAAATGGCCAATGTCCGTTATCCGTATTTCCGGTCATAATAAGCTGCTGCTGTTGAAGCTGGCCGATACGATTCTTAACGAATGGAAAGACTACAGCGATCCCGCTCATGATATATTGGCTTACACGGATCAGGACGGCGTACGTGTGCCTCACAATACGATTACCCCTATTGCACGTAATAATGCAAATGGAGAGTATGAGCTGGATCTTGTTCTTCGCAACAACCGGACCAGCGAGGAGCATCCGGATGGAATTTTTCACCCTCATCAGCCGCTTCATCATATCAAGAAAGAAAATATCGGCTTGATTGAAGTGATGGGTCTGGCCGTTCTCCCGGGCCGCCTTAAGGATGAAATGGAGCTTCTGGCACAAGTGCTGACGGGATCTCTTCCTTTGGATGCGGGAATTACCGGGCATGAGGAGTATCCTCTGTATAAGCATCGCGATTGGATCGTCGAGCTGATTGCGGAGCACGGAACGGCCTTGACGCATACAGCCGCGGAAGAGGTACTTCGCAAGGCTATCGGTCATAAATTCTCCTGCGTTTTACAGGATGCCGGCGTATTCAAACGGACCGAAGCGGGACTGGATGGATTTAAAGCATTTATTCGAACGTTCGGATTTCGTTGAATATTATGGCAGGTTTTGAGACTCATTCCCTTGGGAATGAGTCTTTTTTACTATCTATTTCAGTTTGGTGATAAGTTTTATGCGGAAAATAGGAAAAAATTCTCACATACGAACTCTCTTTGTGTTATAGTATTTTACATAATGATAACATCTGTTAAGGGATGGGGGAGTACATATGTTTGATTGGTTAGGTTTCAGGAAGGGGCTTCCTCTCTGGTGGTCTTACCGATTGAATCGGGGGTTAAAGGAGGATGTCGAGGATATTTTCGAAGGGATTGCGAACACCCGCATGGAGCTCTTGAGAAGCTGGACGAACGAATACTGGGCTCATCTGGATCGTTTGCTCGTGCAGATGGCTTCAGTGGATGAGGATCGGGACGATTCGCAGAACCGCCAGGCTAAGGAGCTGGACAAGCTGTTCGCCTCCGTCCGTAATCGGGCATCGGACTTTTCGGAAATTTTCCTGTTAAACGAACAATCTGTTGTCGTGTTCTCATCTTACCCGAGACATGTCGGCACAAGCTATGCCGGGCGCGGTCTGCTGTCTAAAGGCTTGGAATATACCTATAAAGGGGATAAATGTCTGTTCGGTCCCTATGCAGACCCTTTGACGCTGGAGATAGGACCTTCGACCTCCGCTTTTCATGATAAAATGACGCTTCTTTATATGGTACCGGTTATGAAAGACGGCCGGTGGGCGGGAGCTTTGTGCGGAAGAATTCCGAACGATGTGATCGGCGACTTGATTCAGCGGGAATCAGGCCATGTGTATCCGGATTCCGGCGATAACTATATTTTTATGGCACGGGCGGGCCTGAATACCCACATTGCTCCGGGTACGGCCTTATCACGAAGCCGCTTCGAGGATCGTACGTTTACTCATGGGGAAAACCTGAAGGACGGCGTCACAACCGATTGGGGTGTAGTTTCGGTACAGGAGCACACTGAGCTCGAGCTGATGTTCACTGATCCTGCCACCGGCAAGCTTCATCCGGGCGTTGCAAATACGATAGCGAACGGCAGCAACTTATTCGTCTCCTTTCCGGGTTATTCGGATTACCGGCATATTCCGGTCATCGGCAAGGGGGTGACGTTCCAGCTTCCTCATTGCCCGGATGTTTGGGGGATGATGTGCGAGGGGGATCTGGAGGAGGTGTACCGGATTCGCGGTGTCGGCTGGAAACTGGCTAAGCTTCAGCTGCCTCTGATCGCTGTTTTCGCGGTATTGAGCGCCCTTCTGGTCTATTTCGCGCTAAGCCTGGGTTCCGTGTCTCCGGCTCTTGTGGCTATCGGGCTGGGCGTGCTCCATCTGTTGTACGGCGGCCTAGTCGCCTGGACGCTGCATAAGAAGGGCTCCAAGCCGGTGGTGGACAGCCTTCATACTATCAACCGGTTTATCCGGATCAACGCCGAAGGCAAGGGGGACTTAACGCAGCGTCTGGACTATGCGCGGTTCGATAAGGACGAGACCCGGGAGCTGGCGAAATGGATTAATAATATGATCGATTCTTTGGAAGGGATTATGCTGCAGGTGAAGCAGGCGGCGGCCGATGTGCTGTCCAGCCAGCAGCTGCTGAACGAATCGACGGTCAGTACAGCCGGATCCACCGAGCGAATGAGCGGCAAAATTCATGATATGATTCGAAGCATTCGCAGCCAGCTGAAGGATATCGATGTCGCCAAGGATGCGGTAGGCGATATGCAGGGAACGCTGAGGGTGCTTGAAGATAAAGCGTCGGAGCAAATTGCGGTGGCGCAGACCGAGGTAGAGCGAATCGGGGAGAAGATGCGCCAAATTTCGGACAAGGTGGCTCAAACGAACCAAACGATTCTGACCTTCATGAAGACGACCCAGGAGATCACTAACGTGCTTCAGGTCATCGAGGAAATATCCAACCAGACGAATTTGCTCTCCTTGAATGCCTCGATTGAAGCGGCCCGGGTAGGCGAGCATGGCAAAGGCTTTGCGGTTGTTGCAGGGGAAATCCGCAAGCTGGCTGATCTGACCCGCAAATCGACGGAGGAGATTCACGAAACGGTGCAGCATATATATAAAAACGCCAAGGAAGCGTTCTCCTCAATGGAGGAAGGAACGCAGGTGGTGGAGGAAGGGACCCGGCTGGCGGCAGCAGCCTCTGAGCTATTAACCGGGGCAGGGATGGACTCGCAAAAAACACAAGTCGTCGACGAGGTAGTCGGATTGATGGAAAAAATCGCCGACGTCAGCAAAGAAAACCGCCAAATTTCTACCGAGGTCGAAGGCAAGGTGCAGGAATTAATGACCGATATTGTGAACGTCCGTCATACCTCCCATCATGTGGAGGCTATTACCGGTTTTCTGCAGCAGCTGGTGAATCAGTTCCGGTTAACGGAAACCAGGAGAAGATAGACGAGACGAAAGCTGAACGGCTCTCATATGTGAAGCTGCAATCGGGGAAGAGCTGCCTGCTCCTAAATAGGATCGGGCAGCTCTTCCTATTCCATAAAGATTTAAGGTAGGTCCCAAAGTGTCTTCGGCTCACGGATGATACCGGCCCGCCATCATGAAGCCAAGAGCGCCATTAGGGGTCGGGGGCTCGTTCATCCGCTCACGGACGCTCCGGCGGCACTCCCCACTTCTCTGCAAAAATTAGCGGCTCCAGCGAGCGCCGTTTCTCCCATTGAGCCGCTTCCAGAATCGGCATTGGAGGATAGTTATCGGTATACCCGATGGACAGCAGGGCAACGGGATCGATATGGGGAGGAATATTCAGAATGTCGCGAACGTCGTTCTTTTTATAAAAGCTGACCCATCCCATGGCAAGCCCTTCGGCACAGGCTGCGAGCCACATATTCTGAATGGCGCACGCAGTCGACATAATATCCGTCTCCGGGATCGAATTGCGCCCGAGCACATGGGAGCCGCCGCGGGTGGGATCGCAGGTTACACAGATCGTTAGGGGAGCCTGCTCGAGCCCTTCGATTTTGAGCGACAGGAACTTCGTTTCTCTTTCTCCTTCATAATGAATGGCCAGCGCTCTCCGCTCTTTATCCGCCGCCCAGGCGAGACGCCGTTTTCCTTCCTCCGATTGAATGAGAATAAAATTCCATGGCTGACTGAAGCCGACGGAAGGTCCGTGATGCGCGGCGTCCAGCAGCTTCATGATCGTATCCTGCGGGATTGGATCGGGCCGGAAGGTCCGTATATCTCTGCGGGTATAGATGGCTTTGTAGACGGCGGCCTTTTCTTCTTCGCGAAAGTGCATCGCAACAACATCTCCTTCGGTTCGTATTAGGAGCAGCTTACCCTAGATTGCTGTCTTCTATAAAATGACCGCTCGAATATCCCCTGCCGAGCTAAGCCTCCGGCAGATCGGGTTTACGCTTGGGCTCAATTTGAATCGTATCCTGTCCATGCGTAATTCCGCTGACCTCAATCCCTTTTTTCCTTAAGGACGATGTGATCAAGGCTTCATCCTGCTCAGGGAAAATATAGGAAGGCTGGGACTCTGTATGGTACAGCAATTGCTCTGCAGCCTGAAGCAGCTTCTCCATTGAAAATGGCTTGCGCAAAAACTTCTCAATATCCTTCTCGTAATAATTAAGCGGCGGCTCCAGCGCAGTCGATACGATGACCGGAGTGCGATAGAAGGTAGGGTGATCGTAGAGCTCGGCCATGAAATCCCAGCCGTTCTTCGAGCCCTCGAGATGAATATCCACGATGCAGAGACGCGGCGGGCTCTTGCGAATGCGATGCAGGGAGCCGATGCCTTCTTCCGCGGAACGCAAATGCACGATAGGGATCTCCAGCTTGCTGAGAGCAACCTGGATCAGCTTGGCCAAGTTATCATCGTCCTCGAGTACGATAATGCTGCCGTCGACCTCGGGGAACCGGTAGCTGTCCAGCTGAACGGTGAAGGTCGTACCTTCGCCCATCGCGGATTCGAAGGTGATGGAGCCGCCGTGCGCATCGACGATTTCCTTCACGATGGCAAGACCTAGGCCCGTGCCCCCGATTTGCCGGCGGTCCGAGTTATCCACCCGGTAAAATTTGGTGAATAACTTATCTTTTGCCTCATCCGGTATGCCGAGCCCGAAGTCAGTGATGTGCAGCTTGACCTGCCCGTCCTGCGCATCGATGAGAATGTTCACTTTATCGGCCTGAGGCGAATATTTGATCGCATTGCTGATTAAATTGTGCGCCACCTGCTTGAGCCGATCGGCATCGGCACGAACCCATGCTTCTTGGGCTGAAGACTCAATGACCACGGTGTGGCTCGGCTTTTCCTTCCACTGCTCCGCCACTTCCCTCACGATGCTGATCAGCTCAACGGGCGCAAAATGATACGCCTGCTTCCCGGATTCCATACGCTGCAGATCGAGGAAATCGTTAATCAAGTTCGACAAGCGATGGGCTTCCTTGTAAATGGTTTGCATATACTTGTGCTGCTTGTCCTGCGGCAATTGCCGGTGCAGCAGAATCTCGATGAATCCAAGCACGCTGGCCAGCGGTGTACGGAGCTCATGGGATACGATGCTGATGAATTCGTTTTTCATCTCATCGACCTTTTCCTCCTCGGTCCGGTCCCGGAACACGAACAGGTAGCCTCGTTCCTGTTGGTTTTTCTTGTCACCTACCTTGGTGGCGTACAGCTCGACATAGCGCTGCTGCTCCTCCTGATCCATGAAGGCGAACCGTTCGGTCAGCTTATCAAGCGTGCCGGTCAGCAGGTTATCCATAGCAAGGCGGACGGGTGACAAGGAAGGAATGATCTTCTCCATGTTTCGGGTAAGCTCGTTCCAATCCTCCCCGCCTTGATCGGCGATCGTAAAGTAGCTTTTCATCCGGTGGTTGGCGAAAAGCAGCTTACCTGAGGAATCGCACAGCATCATTCCCTCATTAGTAGACTCCAGGATGCTCTCTATCAAGTCGCGCTGCTCCTCGATCAAGGCTTTTTCCTGAAGAAGCTGTTCATTCAGCTGCTCCAGATACAATGATTGAAGATGACGGTCCTCATTCATCTGCTGAGCCAGGAAGGCGAGCCCGAACTGCCGCATCAGGCCTTTGCCCGTACGGTCCTGCTGCTCGGTGCGCGAGGACAAATAGCTGGTCAGCAGCAGGAAGCCGATCACTTCTTGTTTATCGTCGAACAAGGGGTGATATTGATCTATCGCATGGGTCATTCCCTGGTGCAGACCGGTCTCTTCCCGAGACAGCTCCCGCTTGCAGTCTATCTGCACTTTCTCCGTAAATACGCGTTGGGCCGGCCCGTACAGCTCCTGCTCGACCTGGGAAGGCAGCTGCGACGGATAACCTGCCGCATACAAAATGGTATAGGCAGAACGCTGTCCGGAAGAGGGAGGCTCCTCCGGAAGCGGGACAAGCGCATTGCCGGCTTTCTCTTTCACGACAAGGAGCGCCGCATCCATCTGAAGCGAGTTTAACAACGCCGGAATGGAGGCTTGCAGGAACTGGTTCATATTCAGCGAGCCGGACAGCTTCTCCTGGTAAGAGCTGATCGCTTCGAGCTCCAGCTCCCTCTGGGACAGCTTTTCCAAGGTCTGCTCCTGCTCCTCCTGCTGCGCGATGATCTCTTCATTCTGCGCTTCCAGACTCTCCGCCATATAGCGGTAGGTCTCCTCGCTTTTGCGCAGTGCGGCCTCGGCCCGGCGGGCCCGGTTGAAAATCACGGCGGAGAAGGCGCCGATTATGATAGCTACCGCCCCGCCGGCCGCTATGATGATCCGGGCGAGATGGCCCGCTCTTTGTGCATCATTGTAGGCATCCGTTCCGATCGCATCGATATCAGTCCGAATCTTCAGGTGCAGCTGCCGGAATCGGTCCATCAGCATTTTGCCGTTACCTAGACGCGCGCGCGCCTCCTCCACCCTGCCGGCCCGGACCAGCTCCACCTGCGAGCTGTAATGGTCCTGAAGCTTTTGGATTTGCGGAATAATGTCGCCTTCCATCAGGCTTTTCAAACCTGGATATTTTTTCTGGTATACGGCCATAAGCTCCAAGTCTTTGGCAAGCTGGGCTTTGCCTTGCTCATAGGGCTCCAGATACCTTTCATCGCTTGTCACTTCAAAGCCGCGTACACCGGTCTCCTGATTGATGACATCGCCTAAAATATTTTCGGCCAGTGCGGCCAAGGGAATCGCTTCCTGCACGACACTGTTGAGCTCGTCCTCCATGTTCGTGGAAGCGATATAGCTGGACACGCTGACAAGGGCCAGCAGGGCGACGATGAGTACGACGTAGAGCAAGGAAACGTTAGATCGGGTTACGTTCATGCATAAGCTCCTTACCTAAAAATAGAATGATGCTGTTCATTTGATTCGGTCCAAGCAAATATGAACTCTATAGTTGGCGTAGTCAAGCAGCCGGTCCAGAAACTCGTTAAGCTCGCCATGCGAAGCTACGAGCAGACGGAGCGAGTAGCAGCCATCACCGCTGATGCGGTAAGCCTCCTTGACATGGGGATGCTCCCGTACGAAGCTCTGGAACTGGGCATGGGAGCTCGTCATCTTCATGAACACGATAATGTGCGCCATAACCGTCAAGCCGAGCTTTTCATGATTCAGCGACACATGGACACCCTGGATCACTCCGGCATCCTCCAGTTTGCGGATCCGGAAGCCGACCGCCTGTCCGGTCAGATGAACATGCTCTCCGATTTCCTTGTGGGGCATTCGCGCATCGGCCAGCAAGCACTCCAATATTTTGATATCCGTTTCATCCAGCATGGGCTTCATCCTTTCCTGTCCAGGGGGCAGTTTTTTCATCGTGAAAATGGTTTGTGCGGAATCTTTTCATCAAGTCCTTCAGCCGTTTGGAGAAACGGTGCATACTGATGACAGATGCTTTCCGGGTCCAAGGGCTCGGGTAGGCAGGAGAGTAAACTGACAGGTCTAGGAGGAAACGGTAATGAAAGTTCAACTTCTTCGTCACGCAACGTTATTGGCAGATATTCACGGAAAACGGTTTTTGGTCGATCCTATGCTCTGCGATCAAGGGGTACAACCACCCGTAATGAATTCGACAAATAGTCGACAAAATCCTTTAGTTTCCATTGCCGTCACCCCTGAGTTATTACAATCGGTGAATGCCGTCATCGTGACCCATACTCATTTTGATCATTGGGACAAGGAAGCGGTGCGTCTTCTCGATAAGCAGCTGCCGGTGTTTTGCCAGCCGTCGGATGCGGAAGCCATAAGAGAAGCAGGTTTTACCGATGTGAAGCCGGTAGAGAGCGAGCTTAAGTGGGAAGGCATCCAGCTGTCACGAACAGGAGGGCGGCACGGGACAGGGGAGATCGGCGAACGGATGGGAAACGTATCGGGCTTTGTTCTGCAGGCTCCGGGCGAGCCTGTGCTGTATATAGCGGGAGATACCATCTATGTTCCGGAGGTGGAGGAAGCGTTGGACCGGCATCGTCCCGATGTCACGATTGTTAACGGGGGTGCGGCTCAATTTGCCCAAGGAGATCCGATCACGATGACCAAGGAGGATATTGCGCGCGTATGCCGCTATGCATCGGGGACTTGCGTGGTAGCCGTTCATATGGAGGCGATCAACCATTGCCTGGAGACGAGAGAGCAGCTAACCGATTATTTGCGGTCGGAGGGGCTGCTGCATCAAGTCAAGGTGCCCGGGGATGGAGAATCGATCGATTTTGGCTCTCGGTAAGCAGGTGAGGAGAGCGCAGCCTAAGAAAATACGGCAAGTTTCGCTGTAACTGATTGCCAGCCGACCTGTTGTACCTTACAATAACCATAGGAATATTATGTTAGGAAATCTATCATACAACTAACGCTTATGGGTTATTGGAGGGCAAGGAGAATGCTGAACGGAACAGGAGATTTGCGGGAACGGGAGCTGCGTTCTTTTTTTCAACCGATAGTATCGCTGCAAACACAAAGAATTATCGCTTACGAAGCGTTAGGGCGGAGGGTGGAGGGGAATCGGGTTCGAAGCTTAGGGGATTTTTTCCAAAACCCGAACATCAGCGACGAGCAGCATCTGCATGTAGACCGAATGCTGCGCGAGCAAGCCATTGCGGCCATAGCCCAATCGGATTCCAGCGCCATGCTGTTTCTGAATGTAAAGCCGTCCTGGATTTACCGTGTGTATAAGGAGAAGGGAGTATTGCCTACGCTAAAGCTCCTGCAAAAGCACGGGCTTGATCCTGCAAGGGTCGTCATTGAAGTGACGGAAGAGGAGTTCCACGGCAGGCTGGACGAATTATCCGCAATGATTCATGTATATCGGGACCATGGCTGCCTGATAGCCATTGATGATATCGGCAGCGGCTACAGCAACTATGACCGCATCGCTTCCATCCGGCCGAACATCTTGAAGATCGATCTGAAGCTGTTGAAGAAGAGCGCTATACATGACGGGTACAAGGCACTGTTGAATTCCTTCTCGATTCTTTCCTCCCAAATGGGCTCATCACTCCTGATAGAAGGGGTAGAGACCAAGCACGATCTGTACCATTCGTTGAAGGCGGGGGCCAGATATGTCCAAGGCTTCCTCTTCTCGGAGGCCCGGGAAGAGCTTCAGGATGAGCGCGCCTATGAGCCGTTTCTGAAAGAGGAAATCAGGCTGTATACCGAGCAGGAGGTCGCACGCTATCGTGCGCTGTTCTCGGTGCAGGAGGGCTTGAGCGAGCTTATTGCCCCGGATGCCCCTATCACCGGCTTTGCGGATGCGGATAGGATGATCGAAGGTCTGCTTCCGAGTGTGGGCTCTAATGTAGTGCGGATTTATATTTGCCGCGAGGACGGATGTCAGGTTTCCTCCAATTATTCGAGGGATAGCGGGGGCCAATGGAAAAGGGACGCCCAATATCAAGGTTCGAACTGGATATGGCGTCCTTATTTTATTCCGAATATGATGCGGCTGAACAATCAGCGGCAGGGCATGCTGTCGAGCGAATATACCGATCTGGATACGGCCCGGTTGATGCAGACCTACTCGTGTCCTGTTGGCGGCACGCATTATTTATTTCTCGATGTTCAGGTCTAGGAAGTCCGGTCGGGCGGCTAGAGCTCGACCCAATCATTGCGCAGTGCGAACAACTCCTTCAAATCCTCGGTGGACAGCTCCGTGATCCACTGCTCGCCGTTACCGACAATTTGCTGGCTCAGGCCCTGCTTCTTCTCAATCATTTCGTCGATGCGCTCCTCCAGCGTCCCGAGCGTGACGAACTTGTGCACCTGCACATGGCGGGTTTGCCCGATCCGGAAGGCACGGTCCGTCGCCTGATTCTCGACGGCAGGGTTCCACCAGCGGTCAAAGTGGAATACGTGATTGGCCGCTGTCAGATTAAGCCCCGTGCCGCCGGCTTTGAGCGAGAGCAGGAAGATGCCCGGCTGCTTGTCGCTCGGCAGCGATTCGTTCTGGAAGTCGGCAATCATGCGGTCACGCGCCGCTCTGGGCGTGCCGCCATGGAGGAACAGCACCTGGGAGCCGAGCTCCTGCTCCAGAATGCGCTGCAGCAGATGGCCCGTCTCCACGAACTGGGTGAAGATAAGGCATTTATCTCCTTCCTGGCGCAGCTCCTGAACCATTTCAAGCAGCCGCTCGACTTTGTTGGAGCGCTGCTGCCAGGGGGCGGCGGCCGGTTCTTTCAGCAGAAGGGAAGGATGGTTGCAGATTTGCTTCAGCTTCGTTAAAGCCGCCAGAATCAAGCCTCTCCGTTCCATAGCGCTCAGGCTGTCCAGCCGCTCGAACATATCCTTGATGTAGTTTTCATACAGCATGCCCTGCTCTGCCGTCAGCGAGACGAACGTTTTATACTCATGCTTATCCGGCAGATCGAGCTGAATAGCCGGGTCCTTCTTGACCCGCCGCAGCAGGAAGGGGCGGACCAGTCGCTGTACCTTGGATACGAGCTCGGGATCGTTCGTTCGCTCGATGGCGCCTACGTACCGGTGTGTGAACTCCCGCAGCGTTCCGAGATAGCCCGGATTGAGGAAGTCGAAGATCGACCACAGCTCAGTCAGGCGGTTCTCGATCGGGGTCCCTGTCAGAGCGATCCGGTGACGGCTCTTGAGGCCGCGGATCGAGGTCGCCTGCTTCGTATAGGCGTTCTTAATGTTTTGCGCCTCGTCGAGGCAGATCGAGCTCCATTCCAGCTGGGACAGCTCGGCTTCATCCAGATGAGACAAGGTATAGGTTGTCAGTACCAGGTCATAGCCTAGGCAGGCTTCCTTGAAGGCGTCGCCCTTTGCCCGGTTCGGGCCGTAATGCAGATGGATTTTGAGCTCGGGCGCGAACCGCTCGAGCTCCTTCTGCCAGTTGCCGAGCACGGAGGTCGGGCAAACCAGGAGCGACGGAGCGGTCTCAGTCCCTTGCTCCGCTTGGGCCGCAGCTTCCTGCTCCCGCAGGTGGAGCAAGTACGTGATCATTTGAATGGTTTTGCCGAGACCCATGTCATCGGCAAGGCAGCCGCCGAGACCGGCGCGCCGCAGGAACAGGAGCCAGGAGATTCCTTCGACCTGATAAGGCCGCAGTGTTCCGCGGAACGACGCAGGGGGCTCGACCAGCGGCGGGCGCTTGGCGTGGTTGAGCAGATCGACCATTTCCTGCAGCTGCTCGTTGAGCTCTACCTCCATTTGCAGGGAGCGCTGGAAGCCGAATTCTTCCTCTCCTTCGGAAGAGCCGAGCAGATGCAGCTCCAGCACATCGCGGAAGGATAACCCCTGCTTCTTCTGCACCTGCTTCATGACCTGCTCAAGCTGCAGGAGCTGGGCCGGGTCCAGTTGAATCCATTGGCCGCGGATTTGGACGAGCTTGCGGTTTTCCTCCAGGAGGGAGCGGAATTCCTCCTCCGTCAGCTCGATGTCGCCCAGGGCGATCTTCCAGTCGAACTGCATCAGCTGCTCGAGTCCGAACATCGCTTGCGGCCCGGTGCCGACCGACGATTTGATCTTCGCCTTGAGGCGCGGACGCCAGCGCCGAATGCGCTCCCACCAGGCGGGCAGGAAGACGGAGTAGCCCGCCTCCATCAGGCGCAGGCTGCCGGCGGTCAGCAGCTGCCAAGCCTCGTCCTGCGTGAGCTCGCTGCGCAGCGTGCCGGGCTCTTCACTGTTCTCGAGCCATGGCAGGATGCGCTGCCATTTGGCGATATCGCGCCCCGCGCGTTGAAGCTCAGGCTGCCAGGCAGCCGGGAGCTCCTCCAGCGCGGGTGCGGCCGGGCCGGGCGGCGGCGCGTCCGCGTCGCCCTTGGCAGCAGCTGCGAGGGCCCGGGAGTCCACCTCGCGCAGCAGAGTCTTGTCGGCGCGGTCCTGCAGGATGACGCGCAGAGGCCAGCTGCCGCTGCTCTTCTGCTGCGGCGGCTCGCTCAGCTGCAGGCACGTCCGAAACGGCGTGCCGTCGGTCTGCCAGCCGATGGAGACGAGCCAATCCTCCTCGTCCATCCACAGATCGGCCGGCAGCTTGCCTCGCTGCAGCAGAGGATACGTCGCCTCCAGCTGCCGGATGCTCTGGCGCAGCAGGCTGTCCTCCTCACCCCATTCGGGGATGAGGCGGTCCATCCATTGCTGCGCCAAAGGCGAAAACCCTTCAGCCGCCACGGAATCCGGCAGCTGAAGCTTCCAGCCGAGCTCGCCCGCCTTCCACTTCGCGAAGTCGGGCATGCAGCGCCCCTGCACGAGCGCCTCCTTCACGTGAGGCGCCAGCCGCATCAGCTCGCGCAGCTCGCTGCTCCAGTCCAGCTTCAGATGCTGGACTGCGCTCGGGCTGCAGAAGTAGTCCAGCGCCTCCAGCGCGGACAGTTGCAGCCCCTCTACGTTCATCGATTCCGTTACCTCGATGAATGTGCCGTAGAACGAAGGCTCGTGCCAGGCGAACAGCAGTCCCTTCAAATCATAGGCATCGCTCACGCCCCCATTGTACCGGGAGCCCCATAAGAAGAAGCAGCCCGGGGCTATCCATCTGGCATGAACCGTAATTGCAGATGTATCGATCATGGAATCCACTTCCCTTTCCGAAGCTCCTCTTGAAACGCTCTAAGGCGGGAATATCTCGTAGCCAGCCGGTACATGTATTCCTCCCATACAGTAAGCTTATCGAGCTTTTTGTAATAGGCATGCAGCTTTTTGAGCAGCTTAACGGCCATTTTATAGGCGTTCCGGTTCTTTTCCGCGATGCTTCGCTCCACCGCCTGATGATAAAGCGGAAGCAGAAGGGACGGATCATGGCTTTCCACTGTTTTTAAATCCAGCGCATACAAATTGAGCGGAGAGACACGGTTGGCGATCTGCAGATCGACCCAGGCCTTGAACCGGTGGGCCTTGAGCAAATAGGTCGTATAAAAGTAGTAGGTGCGCGGCAGCAGGGCGATCATCACGTCGACCCATTCCCCGTCATCGGGCTGCCGGTTGACCGCCTCCATCCAGTACGTGCAGAACGTCCGCAGCTCATCCTGCTGCGCCCTTTGCATGGAGGGCAGCATCCACCGAAGCCAGGCCAGCATCCGTTCCCACTCCTGATTCTCATAGCTGTGGTTCAGGTACAAGAAATAGTCGCGGGGCTCCCGCTTGCTCAGCTCCTCGAGCTGCGTCCGGGCCTGCTCGTCTTTTCCGTCCATAACTTCAAAATGCGCGGCCGCGATCAACAGGGCGTCCTTGCGCCGAGGCTGAAGACCTGTCTTGGAGGCGAGCAGCTTAAGCCGCTTCCTCTCTTTGGCGATCCGGTCCGGATCCTCTGTCAGCCGCCACCAAAGGCTGCGATAGCCCACCAGCCAATCCAATGGAGAGTCCTTGCCGCTGAGTGCGGCGTCGCCGAGGAAAGTCAATGTTTCATCTATAGCTTCACCATGCCGCTTAAGCAGGGAGGGAATGTCCAATTCAGGCAGCAGCTTCATGAGCTGCTCCATACACTGCTTGGCGACGGTTTTGCACCCGGTTTCGATATAGTAGGACATGTAGGAGGTCTTCGTCTCCGAGTAAAACTGCTCGATCTTGCGCATGACGAACAGCAGCACGTGCAGCTCATAGAGCGTCCGCAGCGAAGGCTCCCACGCGGCTGCAATCGGATGAAGCGTTTCTTGGGCTGTGGCAAAGAACTGCTCAATCGAATGCTGCTGGGAGAGAGAATAGCCGTAAAACTGCTGATCGAAGAAACGGTGCCAATAGGCAGGCAACTGTTGGGCCTCGGGCGGTTCCAGGCGCTCTTGCTTTTTCTCCGTTCTGGTCCCTGCAGCCGTTCGCGACAGCTGCTGGCGATTTTTGACCCGGATGGACTGCTTCAAGTGCTGCAGCAGCAGTTCCGGGCGTGCGAACGAAGCATATAATGTGAAGATAACCGCAGCCATGTGCTGGCAATACCCGTCGTCAGGACAGCTGCATTCGCTCTTCTCGAAGCGGTCGAGATCGAGAACGACCTCGCATGCCTGTGCATCGCGAACGAGGGCATGGATCTCTAATCCATGGACCAGCTCTACCTCGGATATGCGGCGTTTATGGAAATGCTCCCACCCTTGCTCCAGGGCAGAGAGATCGAAATCCTGCTGCATCCGTTCGATCAAAAAGTTCATTCGGTTTTTCGGGAGTTGCAGCTTCAACATAGGAAACGTTCCGCCTCCGAACTTGTTTGTATCCTTACAGTGTAACAGATTTTGGATACAAATGCTTTATTTCCGTGCGGTTGCATGAGAAGGAATTTTCAGGTTAAAATGCTTAGTAAGCATTTTCATTCCATTTTCAACCCGGAAGGACTGACGTTGCATGGGAATTAAATTTGCCCGTGAATATAATGACATTATTGACGACTTTACCCAAGCTTTACACAGCATCGACGAATGTTATTCTTTTTTGGAAATGACACCGGAGGATTGGAAAGAACTGGACGGCGAGGAGCAGCAGGAGTGCATCAAGACGCTGGCTGACGATCTGTTCTACGGTTTGGGTACGGAGCCCAAAATGCGCGTCGGCAGCTGCACGGTGAGCCATGACCGGGAAAAGCATGTGATTGTCGTTTACCATGAGGGCAAGCTGATCAGCGTGGTTTACCTGGTATAGCGGCTCGAGCGGACGGTTCAGGGGAAGGACGACTATGATGAAATCGATGAAGCTGACGGAGGAAGAGATCGTAACCAGGCTCGGGCAAGCGGACGGCTGGAGCAGGGAGGACGGCAAATGGATCGTCAAATCGTACCGGTTTCCGGCTTATATGGACGGGATTCAATTTGTTCAGGAGATCGCCCGGATATCGGAGCAGGAGCTGGATCACCATCCGTTCATTGCTGTCGATTACAAGCTGGTGCGGCTGCGTCTGACCTCCTGGCGGGCAGGAGGCTTGATGGACCTTGATTTCGAGGCGGCTTCGCGCTATGACGCCGTGTTCGAGCGATACGCCGATTTATAGCGGCTCAGCGGAGCCTTTCCAGACCATGCAGTGGAACGTTTCCATCCCGGTGGGAGTTCTCCGCTCGTAGGTATCGGTCTGCACAAACCCTGCTTTCTCATATACGCGGTAAGCGCGGATGTTCCAGATCAGCACCTCCAGGTCGATTTCGTTGGCAGGTGCTTTTTGCTTGGCTTCGGCGACGATGGTGCGTACGAATTCAACCCCGTACCCCTGTCCGCAAAACTCCGGGCGCATGCCTAGACCGAGCCGGGTCACGCCGACCAAAGGGAAGAATTGAGCGAAGCCCACCAGCAAGCCGTCGGAATCGACGACACCGCGGTACTGCTCCTCCCGAAGCGCCGCATCGGCGAATTCCTCCTGTTCCGCAACCATCAGCTCCCAGGACCGCCAGTTGTATACGTTATAAGGAACGGGATATTCCCACGTGCAAATATCGCGGCAATGATCTTCCGTTAAGGGGACGACACGAAATTGGGATGTCGTGTGCATGGCGCACTCATCTCCTTTTCCAAATAATTACCATACTCCATTGTACAGAGTGGGGGCTTTTTTGTCGACCTGCGGCTTTTCTTGATTATTTCCACATTTTGCTCCCCTGCCATTCCGTTGTATACTAGAAGAAAACATTTACCTTCAGCAAAGGAAGTGAACCTTCGATGCAGCATATCGTATCTCAGGGATGGTTGTTCGAGCATGGAACAGATGAGTTTGTCGTCATCATAGATTGTCGTTTCGTATTGGGAATGGGCAACGCGGAAGCAGGACGGAAGGCGTATGAGCAGGATCATATCCCCGGCGCCGTTTATATCGATTTGGAACAAGACCTGTCGGCCCCGA
Organism: Paenibacillus sp. OAS669; assembly: GCF_014873645.1. Taxonomy (NCBI): domain Bacteria; kingdom Bacillati; phylum Bacillota; class Bacilli; order Caryophanales; family Paenibacillaceae; genus Paenibacillus; species Paenibacillus sp. OAS669. Next base: position 42,049 of record NZ_JADBDR010000006.1, on the reverse strand, counting down.
TATCGGAGCACGGAGGGCGGCATCCGCTTCCGGATATGAACCGCTTTGCGCAAATTATGGGATCCGCCGGCATCAGCAGCGAATCGAAGGTTATCGTATACGACGACCAGGGCGGAGCCATGGCTTCCCGCTTATGGTGGATGCTCCAATATGCAGGACATACGCAAGTCTTTGTGTTAGACGGAGGATACTCCAAGTGGAAGGCCGCAGGCTACCCGGTAACCGACGAGCCGCCGGCTGTGCACGAGGCTGTATTCGTGCCCAAGCTGCAGAGCTCGATGCTGGTCAGCATGGAGGAAGTGAAGGAGCGCATAGGCCGTCCAGGGACGGTATTGGTCGATTCTCGTGAAGAGCGCCGATATCTTGGCCTGGAGGAACCGATTGATCCGGTGGCCGGACATATTCCTTCGGCAAAAAATTACTTCTGGAAGCAAAGCCTGAACGAACAGGGGAGCTGGAAGGATGCGGCGGCGCTTCGTGAGCAATTCGCACAATTGCAAAAGGCCGATGAGGTTATCGTGTACTGCGGGTCAGGCGTTACCGCTTGTCCTAACGTGCTGGCGATGAAGGAAGCGGGCTTGGCGAACGTGAAGCTGTATTCCGGCAGCTGGAGCGACTGGATCTCGTACAAGGACAATCCGATCGCGACAGTGGAAGAATAAGAGAGCGCATAACTGTTTATGCGCACAATGTAAGGGCTGCGGCAGGGGAAGGATGATACCCTGCAGCAGCCCTCTTTGGCTTGTTACAATGCCTATTCCCCTTGCTGAGAGGGGGAGTTAGCTTTTGGCGTACTGATTCATTTTGACAGTAGACTCCCTGACAATAAGCCGGGGCTCGAATTCTACCCGTTCATAGCCGGAGGTGTTCGGATATTGAATGCGTTTGAGCAATAGCTCCGCCGCGAGCCTTCCGACCTCGCTGCCCATGATGGAGACGGAGGTGATCTGCGGTGTCGTTACGGTCGCCCACAGATTGTTATCGATGCCCGCAATCGCCACATCCTCCGGCACTCGAACGCCAAGCTCCTTGAGCCGGTTCACGATACCGATGGCAACCATGTCATTCACCGCATAGATGGCGTCCGGCATATGCTTCAGGCTGTAAAAATAATTGGCCGCCTGCCGTCCCGTTTCAAAAGAGAAATCTTCGCCGAAATAGACAAGGGACGGATCCACGTGGTTAAGCGACTGCTCGTAAGCAAAATAGCGCTCCTCAATCTTTTGCTTCGGGGCACCTGCATAAGCGATTCGTGTCCGCCCTATCTGCAGTAAATGCTCCATCACCAGCTTGCCCTCCTGGCGGGCCATGCCGACAATATCCGCGTTGAGGTCCTCGCTCATTTTTTTGCCGTAGTTGATGACGGATACTGGGATCACGGCCTGATTTATCATGGGCTCGAGCTGTTTGGGATACGCCAGAGGCATAATGACAAGCCCGTCAACATGCAGCTTGTCCAGCTCCCTCAGCGTCTCCAGCTCCAGCATGGCATTCCCCAGCGTATTGATCTGCACGACTCTGTACCCGTGCTGCTTGGCCGCCTGCTCGACCGACCATGCAATATCCGGAATGATGGCATTCCGGATATCGGGGACCGCCAGCGCAATCTGGCGTGTTTGGCGTATTTTGAGGCTCTGGGCTGAAGTATTGGGCGTAAAGCCCATCTCTTCTACGACCTGCAATATTTTGGCCTTCGTCTTGGCGCTGATGCCTTTATGATTATTAAGCGCCCGGGACACGGTGGCGATCCCGACACCGGCTCTTTTGGCGACATCCTCGATCGTCAGCTTTTTGTTAATCGTCATACGAAGGAATGTTCCTTTCATTTCGGAATCGTTTCCGTATTGTTTCCGCGAGATGGGAGTTCTATTTTTATTATATCATAGCCTATCCTTCCTATAACGGGATTGTGGTCAAACCGCGGGATTATGACCCGTTTTTACGGCAAATAAGCAGATGGGCTCCCCGTTTTGTTATTTGACAGTTTGTCGAAACTGTGACATGATAGTTACCGGAAACGTTTCCTATTGTGCCTTTGTAAATGGGAAATCATATCATTTATTTCTTAATTCCTACAGGGAGATGACTAATATGCAAGCGTTAAGATGGCATGGTGTGAAGGACTTGCGCGTAGAGACGATCGATGAGCCTACCCCTAAGAAAGGGCAGGTCAAAATCAGAATCGAGGCGTGCGGAATATGCGGAAGCGATCTGCATGAATATGCTGCAGGTCCTATTTTTATTCCTGAGGGAACGCCCCATCCGCTTACGAATGAAAAAGCGCCTATCGTCATGGGCCATGAGTTTTCCGGACAAGTCGTTGAGGTCGGCGAAGGGGTGACCCGGTTCCGGGTTGGAGACCGTGTAGTGGTCGAGCCTGTGTTCTCATGCGGCACATGCGAATCCTGCAGACACGGCAAATACAATCTTTGCGACAAAATGGGCTTCCTGGGCCTGGCCGGGGGCGGAGGAGGCTTCTCGGAATATGTAGCGGCAGATGAGCATATGGTGCACAAAATTCCGGACAGTCTATCTTATGAGCAAGGCGCATTAGTTGAGCCTTCGGCTGTCGTCCTGTACGCCGTTCGCTCGAGCCAGCTGAAAGTAGGCGACCGCGCGGTTGTATTCGGGACGGGCCCGATCGGCTTGCTGCTGATCGAAGCTTTGAAGGCTTCCGGCGCATCGGAAATTTATGCGGTGGAGCTGTCCGAGGAGAGACGCAGCAAAGCGGCAGAGCTGGGAGCCATAGTCTTGAATCCGGCGGAAAAGGACGTTGTGTCGGAAATCCAGCGCCTTACTAACGGCGGAGCGGACGTATGCTTTGAAGTGACCGGCGTTCCGGCCGTATTGAACCAAGCCATTGCTTCGACAAAAATCAGCGGTCAAATTATGATCGTCAGCATTTTCGAGCGCGAGGCATCTATTCATCCTAACCAAATCGTGCTGAAAGAGCGCAATATTGCCGGGATCATCGGCTACCGTGATATTTTCCCTGCCGTCATAAGCTTGATGGAGCAAGGATATTTCCCCGCCGACAAGCTGGTAACCAAGCGGATTCCGCTTTCCGATATTGTGGAGGAAGGCTTCGAGACTCTCATCAAGGAGAAGAGTCAAATCAAAATTTTGGTTTCTCCAAAAAGCAAGTAATCCTGTGTTGTACCTGTAGCTGAGCCTAGCCAAGTGGAGGCGGCACAGCATAAGGAAGTCCGCACCCGGGCTCCCCTTGTTTCATGAAACATAGTCCCTTACCAATGAATTTGGGCTGTGGCGGACTGCCGGGAGGCGGTGGTCACGCCCTTTTTTCCTTTATAGAGCTATAAATTTTCGGGGCCCCGCAAAATTACGAAGCTAAGGTCCTTTTGTAGGTCCGTTTGTTGAATAACCCGGCTTTGACAGAAATATGCTACATTGGAAGCTGGGGACGGTTTAGAGGCACCGCAAGCAAGTGTCTGGATCATTATTAGGCTTGTAACTCAATTCCATGAAGATATTCCTAATACGAAAGGATGTCCAAGATGAATACGAGAACTGAGAAAGAGAAAATGTTAGCCGGAGAATTATACCTTGCTTCCGATCCGGAATTAACCAAAGACCGTGAGAACGCTAGAAAGCTGACCAGACTGTTCAATCAAACGATAGAAACGGATTATGATAAACGAACGGAATTGCTCAAACAGCTCTTTGGTTCAACCGGTGAAAACCTGTATATGGAACCGACATTTCGTTGCGATTACGGCTATAACATTCATGTAGGCAACCATTTTTATGCGAACTTCGATTGCGTTATTCTGGATGTGTGTGAAGTCCGTATCGGTGAAAATTGTTTTATAGCACCAGGCGTACATATTTATACGGCCACACACCCGCTAAATCCGTTTGAACGAGTTTCGGGGGCTGAGTTTGGGAAGCCTGTAACGATTGGCAATAATGTTTGGATAGGTGGAAGAGCTGTTATTAATCCCGGCGTTACTATCGGAGATAATGTGGTAATAGCTTCCGGGGCAATCGTAACCAAAGATGTTCCTAGCAATGTTGTCGTAGGAGGAAATCCCGCGAAGGTTATTAAGACCATCGATGTTTAATATCCTTTTTTTAACAAATGAATACCGATAATGAAAAAATAAGCCATCAGAGAGATGGCTTCAGGCTGTAGAAAAAACTAGTTTTGCGAGAACTATGCTATATATGGAGGTGGGGTATGCCTCGGAGGAGTTTACGTCCGCCTTTGAAACCCGTGAAAATACCGCTAAATCTAATCTAATTCATGGGTTTCAACAGCGGCTGGAGGGGTATACCCCACTGGAATATATTGGAAATGGTTCAAGCGTCATAGGTTTTTCAACAGAATCAAGCCACCGAAAAGGTGGCTTGAGTTAAGTCGAATGAGTGCAGTAATCGTGATCGATAAATAGAGAGGGGCCGCTGCATAGGCTTAATCTTATCTATCAAGATATTGGCCGCAAATCTTTTTAGCCGCTAATCTCGTCAGACATCGTAAGAATCACGGGACAGTGATCGCTGCCGAAGATTTCCGTATCTATTTGCGCATCCAGCAAGAAGGGAGCGAGTCGGGAGGAAGCCAGAAAATAATCAATGCGCCATCCGATATTCCGCTCCCTTACCTTGGGCATGAAGGACCACCAGCTGTAGACATCTGTCTGGTCAGGGTAGAAATGCCGGAACGTATCGAGAAATCCCGCCTCCAGAAGCTGCGTCATTTTCTCCCGTTCCTCTGGAGTGAAGCCGGAATTGTTTTGATTGGACTTCGGATTTTTCAGGTCTATTTCCTGATGCGCCACATTCAGGTCCCCGCAAACGATAACAGGCTTCTGTTCGTCCAGCTGTTGAAGGTAGGCGCGGAACCTTTCCTCCCACTCCAGTCTGTACGCCAACCGGGACAGGTCGCGACGGGCATTGGGAGTATACACATTGACTAGATAAAATGATTCGAATTCCAGCGTGAGAATCCTGCCCTCTTCTTCTTGGTCCTCTTCGATGCCGTATCGCACGGAAAGCGGCTCTATCTTGGTAAAGACGGCGGTGCCGGAGTATCCCTTCTTAACGGCGTAATTCCAATATTGATAGTAGGAATCTCCCAGCTCCAGGCTAATTTGTCCTTCCTGCAGCTTCGTCTCCTGAACACAGAATATATCGGCTCCGCATTCCTTGAAATAATCGTAAAAACCTTTGTTAACACAAGCACGTAAACCATTGACGTTCCAGGATACCAGTTTCATTGCTTTATCTCCTTACCGCTTACTTGTCATCTATTTATTCAGTGTATCATAGATTGATAGTTCAAGTAGAGGGGATGGTTCGTACCTGGATGCGCGGAAGGAAAGGAAGCAAAAAAAACCGCCCGCGGGTTACCGACGGACGGGTTGTTCCTTCTGCTGCTGATTTTTCATGATTGAAAAGCTTGCGTTTATAGCGGCGGGGCGGACTTGAAGCCTTCGGTCGATGCTTTGCGTCCCCAAGGCGTACCGAGGAAAGGCAGCGCCCAGCGGTCCAGCCCGTACCATCCTGCATTTTTCCATGCCAGCACCAGCCATGTGGCCAAAATAAATAAAATCGGGTTCGTGCTCAAGGTTCCGGCGAATAAGAAGCTGGCGTTCATAACGCCGCCGAAGAAGGCCGCGATGCCGGTTAACAGACCCAGGATCAATCCGAGTCCTACGAGCAGCTCGCCGAAGGCGACAACGAATCCGAACACCTTGGCATTTGGCAGTACGAAGTGCTCCAGAAAGCCCGCATACCAGCCGGTAACATCCTTGCCGGCCTCGGCTTTGGCTAATGCCCCCTTGATGAACCCTGTCAAAGCGGTTCCCGCCTTATCGCCGGTCCATGCAGGATTCGTTATTTTTCCCCACCCGGATGTAACCCAAGTGTAGCCGACATAGAGGCGAATGATTAACCAAATCAAACCTGCCCGGGTGCTGCTGAATAAAAAATGGGAAACGGGATTTTCGGGTATTACGATTTCGTGCTTGCTCATAGAATAACCTCCTCAATGTAAAACCGTTCGCTGTGGGATATATTGGATGGCTTTATTGTAGCTGGAGCTCGAATAATTATATGTGATATTTATCACAAGATGCCTGGGAATGTATTATTTCCATCATCATGGCCGTAACATCCAAGAAGTACCAGGGTTTATAAGGCTTTCCTTACTCCGGTAGGTTATAATCGTATCATAACGAAAAGGAGGAGGAGCAGAATGAGAATCGTAACGATTTCCGGCAGCTTGCGCAAGGTATCCTCCAATACAAGGGTGCTGCAGGCCGCAGCGGCTTTGGCGCCGGAGGGGATGGAGCTGGTTAGCTTTGAGGGGATAGGGGATCTCCCGCATTTTAATCCCGACTTGGATGGAGAGGCTCCACCGGCTCCGGTAGCCGTATGGCGAAAGACGCTGCAAGCGGCAGATGGAGTGATGATCTGTACGCCGGAATATGCGAATGGAGTGCCCGGCGTTCTGAAGAACGCCTTGGATTGGCTGGTCTCGTCGGGAGAGCTGGTGAATAAACCGACGGCCGTCATAAGCGCTTCCCCGCTAGCGACCGGAGGGAAGGTGGCTCATGCTTCCCTGATGCTGACTCTAGGTATGATTACCGCTCACCTGTTCGAAGGAGGACAGCTGTCCATCCCTCTCGTATCCAAAAAGATCAATGAGTTGGGCGAATGGACGGATGCGGAAACGGCTGAGGAGATAAGGCGATTGCTTGAAAGGATGTCGGATGCGGTACTAAAGCGGAGAAGCGAGTGAAATAGAAGGGAAATATTATTGCCCCTTCATGTGGTCTGAACTATAATCTTATATGAATAACACCGAAAGGAGGCAAAAAGCGATGGAAACTATCTTCACGTGCGATGCGTTGGGGAAAAGTGTAAAAGTTTCAGGAGATTTTCATGCAACGGGATACGTCTGCCCTTTTTTAGCTATACATGGTTTAGAAGAAGATAGCTACCGGACTTTTTTTGCCTTCATGCGTCATTAGCGAATATAAATGTTCCTAAATGAATGAATGGGTCGGCGCCGGTGCTGCTGCGGCGTCTTTTTTGTTTTCACGGATATTCTTTATACCGCGTAGAAAGGGTGAGCAAGCGTGGTTAAGAAAGCAGACGATCAAGCCTCCTAAAATAAACAATACTAATGATTTTAGGAGGCTGTCCAAAATGAAAGCAAAACCAAATAACCTTGCACACAATCGAGCATCCGTAAAAGGGTTCATAATGGTCCTTATCTTATCCTCTCTTTTGGCTGCAATCACGGTGGATATGGTGAATCCTGTTCTTGGCCTCATCGGCGATTCTTTACATGCTGCGAAGGCACAAGTAAGCTGGGTAGTAAGCGGAATTACACTTTTACTTGCCATTGGAATTCCGCTTTATGGCCGAATGTCGGATTTTTTTGAACTGAGGAAGCTGTTTGCTTTTGCCGCTTCCGTACTGGCGCTTGGAAGTTTGATTTGTGCCCTGGCTCCGAGCCTTCCGTTATTGGTGTTTGGCCGGATGGTTCAAGGGGCGGGAATGTCTGCGATACCGGTGCTATCGGTAGTCTCTATTTCTAAAGTGTTTGCAGAAGGAGAACGCGGAGCAGCATTAGGCGTTGTTATGGGATGTATCGGGATTGGAACAGCATTTGGGCCGATATTCGGAGGCTTTGTAGGGCAAGCCTGGGGCTGGCCTGCGCTATTCTGGATCGCTTTTGTACTGTCACTTCTTATCGTAGTCGGGGCTGTCTGTACTCTACCGGTAATAAAACCGGAAATTGAACAGGAACATGGACAAAGAATGGATTGGATCGGAGGCGTTCTGCTTGGCCTTACCACGGGATTATTCCTGTTTGGTTTAACGCAAGGGGAAAGCGTTGGCTTTACCTCTTTAGCTTCCTTAGGAAGTCTTTTTGGAGCCGTATGTGCCTTGGTTGCGTTTATTTGGCGTATTCGTACGGCAAGCGATCCTTTTGTACCTGCGATCCTGTTCAAAAACAGGCCTTATATTCACGCGGTCGCTGTGGCTTATTTATCGGCTTTTGCCTATTTTGCGGTTCTAGTATTTGTACCGCTGCTCCTTGTAGAAGCCAACGGACTTACCCCTGGAGAAGCGGGGGTAACGCTGCTGCCAGGTGGTGCGGCTGTCGCGCTGCTTTCGCCGTGGGTTGGCCGAATATCTGACCGTGCCGGGAGCAAACCGCTTGTCATTGCCGGGTTAATCGTGATGGGAATATCCACTCTGTTCTTGTCGATAGCTTCGGGGGCATCGGCCCTTTTGGTTTCGTTGGGGGTCATCGGGGTAGGGATAGCTTTCGCTTTCATTAACTCGCCCGCCAATAGTGCTGCTGTAGGTGTTCTTGAGAAGGCCCAGGTCGGGGCAGGAATGGGATTATTCCAGGGAGCATTATATTTCGGGGCGGGATCAGGAGCCGGCATCATCGGAGCTTTTCTGCATGCACGCAGCGATGCTTCCCATTCGTTAAATCCATTCTACAAGTTTGAGGCGATAGGTTATTCCGACTCCTTTCTGGCGGCTGCTATTGCAGTCATCTTCGCTCTGATAGCAAGCTTCGGCTTGAAGAGCGACAGGAAGTAACACCGTTCAAACCATACTGACTGTACTGAAGCAGCCTTATAGCGAGGCGGCTCGAACTGTCGGCAAAATCTTGCCGGCAGTTTTTTTTCGGGGGCTTCCGTATTTCCTGCCAGTATAGTTAAACGTTCGCAGGTCCCATCCGACTGGTCGAAATTGGAAGGGTGAGAAAACGGGTTCAAGTGGAACTTTTTCGGGTAACCAATCGTATAGAAGAAAGAGAGCCCTGCAGGCTTGTCCGGACGCTGGAGACGTAACGGAGGCAAACGCTGAGGGCTTCAAAAAAAGTTGCGCGATGCTTCTATTTGCTGTCGGTCATCACAGCTTGGTACTGCTCTTCCGACAGGATGCGTTTCGCTGTGACAAAACGCTTGGCGTAGTAGGAATCGCTAAGCTTGGTCACGGTAACGCCTTTGTTTGTGGCGGAATGGTAGAACTTTCCGTCACCAACATAAATACCGACATGTGAGATTCCTTTGCCATCCGTGTTATAGAACACAAGATCGCCTGGGCGTAGCTCATCTTGGGACACCGTTGTACCGATCGCTGCTTGTCCTTTAGACGTATGAGGCAAATCGATATCGAATTTTGCGAAGACGAAGGAAGTGTAGCCGGAGCAATCGAAGCCTTTTGCTGTGGTACCCGCCCATTTATAAGGCGCTCCCAGCTCTTCGTTCACGGCTTGACTTAGCGGCGTTTCCGCAAAAGCGCTTCCTACTTGAATGCTGCAAAACAGTGCCACAGAAACGGCAAAACCAAAAAACTTTTTCAAAGGAAATTTTCCCCTTCCGATGCCTACGAGGTTAGCTTAAGGGTTCGGTTGAAGGCTCCCTATGATCACTCTGTTGCGAGATCAATTCACCCGGGTATTTGGATCCCCCGTTTTCCGCTGTGGAAATTCGGCAATATGTACGTTATTTTTGTTACGACTACAACAATTCGATCAAATATGCAGTTTTCCTCCCGCCGTCATAAAAAGTTCACAATTATAAAGGTTTTTTTGCTATATTTCTCGAAATTTCTAAAAAAGCAGTAGATGAAAAGGTTTACAATGAAAAATCATTGGGAGGAAACGGGGTGTTCCCATTCATATTTCGACAAAATGCTGAGTCGTTTGACATGGGCGTCGTCCAAATCGTGGAACATTACTGTCTGTAGTGGGGATGCCCGATTTAGCGGGCTATTGACTTTATGGATAAAATCTGTTATCTCACATTGGATGGCATGAATTGGGATGTAACCCTGAACCCTAAAACATGAAAAAACCGTCGCAGCTTCCAAGGGGATGCGGACGGTTTTTTTGATATATTAAAATTTAGCGGATCAGTTAGTTTCTATCTGCCGGTCAGGACATCGGGGGAAGCTATTCGCTTTTGGCGGACCAAAGCGCGTATTGAGCCGTGATCTCCCACATTTTGCAGAACATATGGATGAAGCGGTAGGCTTGAAAGCCGAGAAGAGCAAGGAATCCGGCCCATATCATGGTGGATGTCACGACGGCGGCGGTAATAAGAAGGCCGATCAGCGTAACCGTGACAGCGATCAACAGAGCTGGAAGAACGTTGCGCAGCAGGAGGGATACGGAGAATAAGGATGACTTTCCGCATACTTTCCCGAATTGCAGATACATAAACAGCGTCTGCAGAATAAACATGTAGGCCAGATAGGCCCCGAGCCAAGGCAGCAATTCCTGCGCGGCCGCATACAGTGTTGCTTGCTTGCTGTACAGCTGAGCTGCTTTGGGGATCAGCCAGTACAGCGGGCCGAGCTGCAGCGCCATTTGGGCCAGGTAGTAGCCGAAGAACGGTAAGGTCAGCTCACGTATCCCTTGGACGAACCGGTAGCCGGCGTTTAATTCGGTATGCTTAAGTGAGTAGTATACGCCGGCGTTCAGCACCGGGGTGAGCAGCATGCGGGCCAGCAGCAGCCCGAGCCCCCACAGAAGGTAAGGCTGCACGAGGTCGGTCTTCGTCAATTGGAACTGGCCTTCGATCCAGAAGAGCTGTACCGCTTCACGGGCCTGCTCTTTGCCGGGATAGCGGCGGAGCAAGGGGAAGACGATGGAGTGGATCCATTCGAAGAGCCCGAGCCCCCACAGCAGATTATAAATAAATAGAGTGCATACGGTAAAAGGCTGGTTCCAGGCTAAGCCCAATCCTTTTTTTATTAAATTCAACATAAGCGCTTGCTCACCTCACCATGCGACCCAGCCGAACAAGGTCTCGATTAATTTGACCACACCGACATTCCAGCGAATGGATAGCTTGCTGTCCACATTAGTTTTCATAAAGCTGTTGATTCGCTTGTTTTCCAGCACGATAGAGTAATGCGGGTCGATAGAAGCGTAATCCAAAGGCGCCGTGTGATTCAGCTTGAACTGGACGTCGGCGTCGATCCCGTCCCAGGTTTTGTCAATTTGCGAGCCATCGGCAAAATGGAAGCGGATGGGAATCGTAGAATAGGTTCCCCCGAACCTTTGAATGCGGACCGTATTTTCATATAAGGGCTGTCCTTCCTGGACAACCTGCTTGCTGTGAATACCGGTCACGGCGTAGTCTACCATAAGGCCGTTATAGACATATTGATCGAAGAAGGCTGCCCAGCTCGTCTTGGTCACGTCCTCCAGTACTTTCTGGAAATCGGAGGTCGCCGGATGCTTGAACTTCCAGCGCTGGAAATAGGTCTTCATCACACGGTCCATCGTATCCCGGCCGATTTGCTGCTCTAGCGACTTTAATACCAGCTTGGCCCGGATGTAGACGTTCTCGGCATATTGATTGTGGCCCCGGTACCCCCAGGAATCCAGCTTGAGCGCCGCCGGAGAAGTCATGTAGCTGGACTCCACGAGCAGATTCGGCTTAACGCCGTACTCCAGCTCCATCAGCTTATCCTCGGCATAGGAGGTAAAGCCCTCATCCAGCCAAGCTTCCTCGAATTCGTTGTTCGCGACCATGCCATACCAGAATTGATGTCCAATTTCATGTACGATCACCCGCTCGAGCTCCAGGTCCGGCTGTTCGCTGGCTGCTCCCCAACCTGTGACGAGCGTCGGATATTCCATGCCGCCTGCTCCATTGCCGTTCTCGGGCGGTACAACGATCGAGAGCGTGGAGTACGGGTAGCTGCCGTACCATTGGGAGAACCGTGCCAATGCTTTTTTGGCGGCGGTCATGTAACGGTTTTTAAGCTGCTCGTGCTTGGGATCGAGATACAGCTTGATGCGGACGCCCGGAATTTGCTGGGTGGCGTAGGGCTCTTCATAATAAATGAAATGAGGGGAGGCGGCCCAGGCAAAATCATGCACGTCATCGGAGTAGAACGAATAGGTTTTCGTCTTCCCGTCGTCTGCGGGCGGCTTCGTCGGAAAGCCGGTGGCTGCAACCGTGTAGCTGGACGGCACTTTGATGCGTACGTCAAAAATGCCGAAATCCGCATAAAACTCCGAATTGCCGTGATATTGGTGCAAATTCCAGCCCTCGGCCGTGCGTCCTCTGGTACCTGCCGGCTCATAGACGGCTACCTTCGGGAACCACTGCCCAGCCATGATGAAATCGTCGGCGTACCCCATCCTGGCGAACACAGAAGGGAACTGAACGGAAAAGTTGGTTTTCAGCGTGATTCGCTCTCCGGGGTTCACCGCCTTGGGCAGGGTGATTTTCATCAAGGTCTGGTCATCCTTGTTACCGTCGTCGGGCTGAACATACTCCATTTTGGAGACGAGCTCCTCGCCCTCTAACGTTTTGATACTGCTGATGTCCATATTCCCTGTATTGTTTTCTGTGCTTTTATCTTCCCTCAGCTTGCCGCCGGACTCTTTCATGAAGGTCGTTTTTTTGGATTTGAACGCATTCGGGTACATGTGGAAGTAAAGCTCTTGTACCGGCTGGCTTCCGGGATTTTTCCAGGTCAGCGTCTGAGTGCCGGCAATCTGCTTTTTCGCCGCATCCAGCTCGACGTTCATATGATACTCGACGATGCGGGAGCTGAGCGGCTGCGGGGCAGGCTTCTCGATAGGCTTGGCCGGCAAGCTGGGAGGCGCCGGCGTTGCGGGCTCATTCATACGTGCTGCCACGGGCTTGGCCAGAGGCTGGAGCTGAAGACCCAGCGAGGAGCCGTCCGCTTGAGACAGATCGAATTGATACGGTTGAAAGTCGGGCTCTCCCTTCAATGATGAGGAGGTCATGGCGACGGGATTCGGTGCGAGCGAGCCTAATAGTGCCGCCCCCTCGCGCAGGTCGGATAGAGAGAATGGAGCTTGCTGCGGAAGGCCGCCGCCCGGCAGGGCTCGGCTTGCAAAGGTTGCTCCGCTGGCAAGGACTACGAGAAGACACCATTGCGCGAGTCGGTTGCCGATAACATTTTTCATCTATTTTTCACCCCGTTGACAAGCATCTACAGCATGTATATGTTTGTGGGACGAGGATTATTTCTGCTCGGTACAAAAGAAATTTTTCAGGCTGCTTACCCTGTCCGCTGAGGGCTGTATCAATAATTTTTCGTTTTTAGTGGAAATAGGGGGGGCATTTTAGCTAAAATAGAAGGAACGGGCAAGACGATAACATTAAAGACGGATGGTGCCATTAATGGATATAAATAAGGATCAAGCGGCGGATAAGCCGAAAAAATTGAACTCTCTCAACATTGTCAGCGGCAAGGTGGAGCATCGTGGCTTTGGCGCAGGATCTATCGACCTGAGCCAGCTGTCCAGCGTCATTATCGATGGGGACGAGGCGTATCTCGATATGGGAGCTCTGCATGCGAAGAGCAAGGTGGAGAAAGGTATCAAATTCTCGACGAACAAGGAGGACGTCCCGAACGGGCGCACCTGCTGGATCGTTTGGGTAGCGGCGGACCGCAGGGAATCCGGCTCTTATTATGCGGGTGTGACGTCCTGCGAAATGTCGGTCGATCCGGAGGCAAGACGCGGGTGGAAGATCCTGGCTGACCATGTAAACCGGATGGATTATGCGTTGAAACGCCGGATCATGCTGGAAAATTTGCCGACCCGGGAGAAGGCGGCCTTGCGAAAATTGCTTATGGAGTACAACCCGGAGATGTGGGAAAACTCAGATGAGGCGCTGAAGGAAGCGCTGGCATAAAATTATGTACATTATGTGACTTCCATTGTATAAGTCCTCGCGAACGATGTATACTATTGCTCAGTATATGCAACATATACTAGGACAGCAAAAAGGCAGACCTCGGTCTGCCTTTTTGTGTTGGACAAAAAATAGGATTATTCCTTCAAGCCGCGGTAACGTCCTGTTCGAAGCTCGCGGCTGTACGGTTCGAGCAGCGGAATATCGGCCTGCTCCGCCAGACGGACGGCCAGCTCGATATCATAAGGAACCCGGACAAGCTGGATGGAGAAGGCGGAAGGAACGGAGCTGTCGAGCTGCCCTTCCAATATGGCATAAGAGGCCTGCGGGATGTCGAGAGGGTTGCCTACGCTGCCTGCATTAAACAGCGTTCTTCCGCGCAGATTTTGGGAGTAGGCGTTGTGAATGTCTCCGTAGCCGACGACATCGGGCAGCTCGCTGCCATCCGTTCCTCCTGTCTGGTCGGTATTATGAAACATGGTGAGCCGGCTTTCCATTGAATCCCACGGCTGAATGCGCGTATACACACTGACCGGGGATGCGTGAAACAACCGGATCTTTTTGCCGCTCATCATAAAATCGTGGGAGAAGGGAAGCTGCCCGAGCCAGCGGAGGCGTTCCTCCCCTAACCGGCGCTGATGCCACTGGAGAACCTCGTCCTGACTGGGCTTGGTCAATAGATGATCCCAGTTTCCCATAACAACGACGGGACACAGCTCCTTGATGGTATCAACGGCTTCGGCCGGATGAGGGCCGGTACCGACCAAATCTCCCAAACAATAGATAGCCGTGACTCCCCGCTGGCGTATGTCCTCTAGCACTGCATCGAGAGCCGGAATGTTGCCGTGAATATCGGATATGACAGCTATTTTTTGCATTATGCAGCCCTCCTGGCTACCTGAAATTAAGGAAGATCCTGCTGCTCCTCACAGGTAATTGCATAAATATTATGATCCTCCCACACATCATGAATATGCAAGTAGTTTCGGGCTAAGCCCTCGTAACGAAACCCTGCTTTCTCAAGCACACGGATGGAAGGTGTATTGCGGGGCATAACAGCGCCTTGGACGCGATGCAGCTTCAAATGGTGGAAGGCGCAATGTACGGTCAGTTTGACGGCTTCCGTCGCATAGCCTTTGCCTGTATGCCCTTTATCTAAATAATAGCCGATATTAGCGTTTTGCCAAGGCCCCCGGAATACAGAGGATAGGTTAACGCGTCCAATTAAATGCTCGCTTTCATTCAAAAAAATACCGAAGCTGTAGCCGGTATCGTTTTGCGCATTTACCAGGCTTAGGCGAATTTGTTCCTCCTGGAACTCAAGCGTAAAATGGTTGTCCGGGCGGACCGGCTCAAACAGCCGGTGGTATTCCCGGTTCTCGGTGCGAAGGCGATGCAGCGCTTCGGCATCGGATAGAGCGAGGGGGCGTATATGGACAATGTCAGCTTGCAGCTTCATAGGCATAGCTTCTGTTCACCTGAGTTCGTTATGATTTGCCGTCAGAGGTGATTCTTCCGTCAGAGGTCATCACGGGAATCGGGTCCCCCAAATAAGTCGGTTTAGGCTTTAATAAATTTACATAAAGAAAGTCTTTGTTCCTGGCTAATACCTCGCGGGTTTCGTAGCGCGGCATCCCGGCGTATTGCTGCCTGTCCGAGGCGACGCCGTAAGCATCCAAACCCATTTGCCGGGCGGTATAGACAGCGCGCATCAGATGGTACTCCTGGGTCACGATCACGATTTTTTTTGCCTGGAATATATCTTTAGCGCGGTACATGCTTTCATACGTGCTAAATCCGGCGTGATCCATGAAGATATGCTCCGGTTCTACATTTCGCTGCTCCAGATAGCGTCTCATCGTATTGACCTCGTCGTAATCCATTCTGCCGTGATCGCCGCTCACAATGAACCGGTCCGCTTTGCCTGCCTCCTTGAGCTCAAGGGCCGCATCCAATCGGTCTCCCAGCATGCTGGATACCGAGCCGTTAGGATATACCCTTGCACCCAGAACAAGAATAGCCTCGGCCTTAGGAGCCTCCTCAACGCTGACAATGAACGGTGCCGCGGAGGATTTCACAATGCTGTTAATCGTGAATACAGTGAAGATCGGAGCGGCAATCAGCACGATGACAGCCGTAAGCTTCCATTTTAGCTTCATCATTTCCCAACCTTACCTATGGAAAAATTAGTTTGTATGGTATATAACGCGGCAAATGGCGCAAAAGTTTCTGATATCCGGCTAACGCTTGACCTGCATTGAAAATCATATTGTTAAAGCGAGAAGTCTGCTGCGGACAGGCTCTGGCAGCGGTTCCTGCAGCAGCTGCTGCAGCCTCTCCTGGTCCGCTCCGCATTCGGTCAAATAGGAGAATAGCTTATTCGCCTTCTCCTCACGGTTCATCAATGCATAGGCGGCCGCCCATACTTCGGGACTCCCCATAGGGATGCCTTCCCATACGCGGGAGGAATGGGAATACAGCCGGCATAATCCGGCATCCGTATGAATCGCGAAGCCGCCTATCAGATCTACAGGAAGGGAACCGTGTGTGATGGAAAGCCGGTAGCTGCTTGCAAAGGGATAATCCCCGCTGACGGCCCTGGTCCACGAAATTCCTTTCAGTGCTTTCTCCACATCCTCAAGCGGTGCCTCCGTCGTGATATCCCAGTCGCGAACCTGCTCTGTGAGCCCGAGGCTGTACAATAGGCCGCTTCCGCCGGAAGCATAAGGGATGCCGGCCGTATCCAGCCGCTCTGTGATGCTTTTTGCCGCAGTTAGAATGGAATGAAGCCCCATAAACGCACCTCCAATGTTGTCCTCATAGTATAGCATAGCTGTGTGTCATAATATGGAAGGAATTTGGCTAAAAAAGCAAAAAAGCCGCACCGTATCCGATGCGGCCAGGTCGTTGAAAAACCTATCATGCAGAAAATGGAAAAGGTGACAGGTGGGGTATCCCTTGTAGGAGCGATAGCGTTCGCCTTTGTTCTCGGGAAATCCCCGCTATAAGGCGTATATAATCAAAGTTTCCCGAGAACAACAGCGGCCGGAAGGGGATACCTCACCGGGGAACCGAAGCGAATTTTCAGATTTTCGGTTTTTTTAACAGACTCGCCGCACCGTATCCGATGCGGCTCCCTCATCAATCGTTCCACCAGCGCTTCAGATCTTCCCACCAGGTGCCGTTGCCTTTTGGCTTGGCCGGCTTCACAGGCTCTTTCTTCTGCTCGGTGCAGTAGTCGGTAGGCTCGGTTCCCTGCACGAAGGCTTCCATTCTGGAGTTAGGGCAGTCATCATTCGCCAGCTTGCCTGTCGCCGGATCAATGTAGACGCTGGTCACCCCGTCAGGGATCGGGAACAGCTTCGGCGGAACCGACTCCAGCGCATGCTCCGTAAACTCCGCAAAGATAGGAGCGGCCAGATGCGATTCTACCGCATTGATGTTCCGGTCTTTGTCATAACCGACCCAGACGGCCGTGGACAGCTCGGGCGTATAGCCGACCAGCCAGGCGTCTGTGTTGGTGGTGCCGGTCTTGCCCGCAACCGGACGCTTCAGCACGGCGGAGACGCGGTTGCCGGTGCCTCCCGTCTCGAATACGCTCTCCATGAGCTGCGTCATGACGTAAGTGTAGGCAGGCGGGATGACCGTTTCCTTGGCCGGATTCGCCTGATACAGAACCCGCCCGTAGCTGTCCTCGATGCGGGTGATGATCGTAGGCTCGACCCGGACGCCTTGGTTGGCGAAGATGCCGAAGGCGGACGCCATCTCGAACGGGCTTACCGGGAAGGTGCCAAGCGCTAGCGAGGGGAGCGGCTTCATCGGGCTGTTGATGCCCATTTTGCGCGCCATCGCTATGACATTCTCCGGACCTACGTCCAGTATGGTATGAACGGCGAAGATGTTGTCCGATTTGGCGATCGCCTGCCGGAGATCGATCCAGTCGAAATACTTGTTATCGAAGTTGCTTGGCGTATACGTTTGCTTTCCGTTGTCATAGGTGAATGTCGTAGGCTCGCTTTTAAACCGTGTCACCGGGGTATACTGCTTTTGCTGAAGCGCGGTGACATACATGATCGGCTTAAAGGAAGAGCCCGGCTGCCGGGTATTGGACAATGCCCGGTTATATTGATTCTCGCTGTAGTTGCGTCCGCCGACCATCGCTTTGACGTAGCCGTTGCGCGGGTCGATTGCCACCAGTGCGGCCTGCATCTCCGGATAGGGCTCCAATTGGGAGCTCACGGTTTCTTCGGCGACCCTCTGGGTGTTCATATCCAGCGTCGTATAGATTTTCAAGCCGCCGTCATCGAACTGGTCCTCCGTGATGCCCAGCTTTTCCGTCGCCACACTGCGCACATAATCGCGGAAGTAGCCCGCGATCGCCGGTTTGCGGGGCTCCAACGGCAGGATCGTCAGCTTTTCCTTAGCCGCCTGATCGGCCTGTCCCTGACTGATGATGCCGGCATGGACCATCGTTTGGAGCACCGTTTCCTGCCGGTCCTTTGCGCTTTTCATATCATAGTAGGGAGAATAGTAGCGGGGACCTTTCGGAATACCGGCCAGCATGGCGCTTTCGGCAAGCGTCAAATCCTTGGCATCCTTGCCGAAGAACAGCTTGGCCGCCGCCTGAATGCCGTAGGTGGAATGCCCGTAATAAATTTGATTCAAATACTCGTCCAATATTTCGTCCTTGGTCATATGCAATTCCATTTGGACGGCGTAGTACGTTTCCTTCAGCTTTCTCGACCATGTGCGCTCGTGTGATAAGTACAGATTCCGGGCCAGCTGCTGCGTAATCGTACCGGCCCCCTGAACCTTGGCCATATGCTGCAGGTTGACGACGGCCGCCCGTGCGATCCCGCGCAGATCAAAGCCGTAATGATTGTAAAAATTACGATCTTCAATGGCCAGCGTCGCTTCGACCAAATATGGGGAAATGTTGTCAAGAGGAACCTCCTGGCGGTTTTTTCCTCCGTTTAATGTTTCCAGCACCTCTCCGTGCATATCGTACATTTCGGTCGAGGGACCCATTTTGGAGACCGGCAGCGCCTGGGAACGCATATATAACAGCAGGATGAAGATGACGGCCGTAGTCATAAGGAGCGTAGAGAAGGCGAGCGACACAGCCGATTTCAGCTTTCGGAACCAGCGAAGCTCGTCCGGCTCGGCCGGTTTGTTCTTTTTCGCATCGGACACGATCATCCCTCCTTTCTTACAACATTATAATTTGGGGGCTCCCCCAAAAAAAGGACTGGACTAGCCTCAAGGCCAGCGCCCGCTTTGCAGGGCTATTTCAATACAAGCTTCAAGAGTCCTTACTTTCCATTATGGAAAAACATAGAAACGGCTATTCAAGGAATGCGGCATCCGCGTTAATTTTTTTTAAAGGTTCCGAATTTCGGCCGGTTTGTATTTGCATTTTCGGGTGGATACACTATAATACAACTTGACGCAAAACCAGAAGCAGATAACGCAGGAAATCGGCCCGTTTGGAACAGGAAAAAACCATACGCTCCAGGATCTGGAATGAACCGGTATGATGAAGAAGGAAGGGTGAACTGATAATGGAATTGTGGTACACGGAGAAGCAAACCGAAAGTTTCGGCATTACCGCAAAAATTCGTGAGACGCTTGTAAAGGAGAAAACCGACTTTCAAGATCTCGCTATGATCGATACAGAAGAATTCGGACGTATGCTTGTTTTGGACGGCATGGTGATGACTACGATTAAGGATGAGTTTGTGTATCATGAAATGGTAGCGCACCCTGCGCTTTTCACGCATCCTAATCCTAAGCATGTGCTGGTTGTAGGCGGCGGCGACGGCGGGGTTATCCGCGAAGTACTGAAGCACCCCGAAGTCGAGAAAGCGGTACTTGTAGAAATCGACGGCAAAGTCATCGAGTATTCCAAAAAGTACTTGCCGGAAATCGCAGGACAGCTGAATCATCCCCGCGTAGAGGTTATTGTAAACGACGGCTACATGCATATCCATGATCATAAAAATACATACGATGTTATTATGGTCGATTCTACAGAACCGGTTGGACCGGCAGTAGAGCTGTTCACCCGCGGATTTTACCAAGGCATCTTCGAAGCGTTGAAGGAAGACGGTATTTTCGTAGCGCAAACAGACAATCCTTGGTTCAAGGCGGACTTGATCCAAACGGTGAACCGCGATGTAAAAGAAATCTTCCCGATCGTACGCGTATACTGCGCGAACATTCCAACGTACCCAAGCGGCTTGTGGACCTTCACGATGGGCAGCAAAAAATACGACCCGCTTGAGGTCGACGAGACGAAAATTCCTGAAATCGAGACGAAGTACTACACGCCTCGACTGCATAAAGCGGCTTTCGCCTTGCCGAAATTCGTAGAAGATCTTACGAAATAAAGTACCTATCTCTTAAAGTAAGGAAGTGTCACGCATGCGTTTGGATCAAGCATATTCCGGTAACGTATTTATTTTAAGTTCTGATGATTACGAGGCATCACGAGCCGTAATATATGGTATGCCTATGGACTTTACGGTCAGCTTCCGTCCAGGCTCCCGCTTTGGCCCTCCGCGTATCCGCGAAGTGTCGATCGGTCTGGAGGAGTACAGCCCTTACCTCGACAAAAGCCTTGAGGACATGAAATACTTCGATGCAGGCGATTTGCTGCTGCCTTTCGGCAATGCGGCGCGCAGCCTGGATATCATCGGCGAATATGTGCGCGGCTTGCTGAACGACGGCAAATTCCCGCTTGGTCTTGGCGGAGAGCATCTGTGCTCTTGGCCGATCTTCCGCGAGGTTTATGCCAAATACCCTGATTTGGCGATCGTTCATTTCGACGCTCATGCGGATTTGCGCGAGCAGTACGAAGGCGAACCGCTGTCGCACTCCACACCGCTTCGCAAAGCGGCGGAGTTAATGGGCGGACGCAACATTTACCAGTTCGGTATCCGCTCCGGCTCCCGCGAGGAATTCCGTTATGCCCGCGAGAATATCAACTTCCATCCGTTCGAAGTATTGGAGCCTTTGAAAAAGGTGCTTCCGGAGCTGGCGGGTCGTCCGATTTACCTGACGATCGATATCGACGTCCTCGATCCTTCCTGCGCACCGGGTACCGGTACCGCAGAAGCGGGCGGCATCACCTCGAAGGAGCTGCTGGCTGCAATTCATGCTATGGCTGCGGCTAACCTGAATGTCGTTGGCGCCGATGTGGTGGAGGTAGCTCCTGCCTACGATCCGACGGAGCAGACGCAAATTGTAGCCGCTAAGCTTATTAGAGAAATTTTGCTCGGACTAGTGAAATAATAGATGCAATTAGAAAGAGGCAGCTCTTCCGCCGATGGCGCAGGGGCTGCCTTTTTGCATATTTGTTCGTTCTATCGGCTTCTGAGTCGAGGCTCCAATTTGCGGGTCTCCGTACGGCAAGCTTACCCCGATTGCAGGGTTAAGACCGTTAACTCCGGACGGCAGTAAAACCGGACCGGGTATTGGGACACGCCGATGCCCCGATTGGTATAGACCTGCAGCTTGCCGTCGCCCAAAATATACAGGCCGTCTACGTATTTTTTGGCGTATTCGGGAGTGACGATATGGCCATAGAAGGGAAGCCGCACCTGGCCGCCGTGACTGTGACCGGATAGCTGCAAATCGATCGGATATTGAAGAGCGATATCGGCGAAATCGGGACAATGGGACAGCAGCAGCACAAAGTCGTTAGGGGGCACGGATTGCATTGTCTTGTCGATGTCCGGCTGCCCGTTCCACATATCCTCTATGCCGCTCAGCCATATGTAATCCTTGCCCCGGTTCAGAGCGACGGACTGGTTGTTCAAGACATAGAAGCCGCTATCGGCCAAAATC
Organism: Paenibacillus sp. OAS669; assembly: GCF_014873645.1. Taxonomy (NCBI): domain Bacteria; kingdom Bacillati; phylum Bacillota; class Bacilli; order Caryophanales; family Paenibacillaceae; genus Paenibacillus; species Paenibacillus sp. OAS669. Next base: position 20,516 of record NZ_JADBDR010000006.1, on the reverse strand, counting down.
TTCGTAATTTTCTTCGGCTCCTTGCCGTAGTAATCGTGATTTCCAAGAACCGCTCCTTTGCCGAGAGGGGCTTCCAGACGGGACAACGCCTGAATAACCGCAGGGGCGTCTTCCAGAACGACGTAGTCGTACAGGTCGCCGGTAAAGCAGATCAGATCGGGTTCATGGGACTGGATAATGCCGACCAGATGAGAGAGCTGCTCCGCTGTATAATGGAACCCGAGATGAACGTCGCTGAATTGGACGATCCGCATCCCGTTAAAGGCAGGAGGCAGCCGCTTCAGCGTTAAGGTCAGATGCTTGGTTTGCAGCCAGCGAGGTTCGGCATAGCGTGCGTAACCGTAACCGCCTGCGGATAATACGGCAAGCTGCGCGAAGCCGGACAGCGCATGCTTCAGAAAAGATCTTCTGCTAAGCTTGGAGGTCATAGGGCAAGCTCCATACGCCGAGGATGTTCATATTTCACCGGGCAGAGGATATTAGCCAGGTCCGCCCTATAGGGAGGAACACTGGAATCCCATACCGCCTGACAACTCATGACTAACAGCATGATGCACACCGCTCCTTATTTTGGAAAAACTATTGATATGGTATTTACGCTTTACGCAGGGCAAAGGTTGCTGTCAGGCCAGGCGGTGAATTTTGCGAAAGCTGCTCGGGGTAATCCCTTCCTGCTTTTTGAACAGCTTGATAAAGTAGCTGCTGTCCTCGTACCCGACGCTGCGGGCGATATCGCGAACCTCCGTGTTCGGCTGCTTGAGCAGCAGCTCCTTTGCCTTTCGCAGCCGGTAGCGGGTCAAGTAGGCAAAGGGACGGATGCCGAGTGTCTGCTGGAACAGCAGGCAGGTATGCTGGGGAGTGACGCCGAGCTGGTCGGCAAGCTGCTGCAGGCTGATGGTCTCATGATAGTGGGCCTCGATATACAGAAATGCCGGAGCGAGCTGCTCCGCATGCTGCCTTTTGGTACGGACCTCCGAACGGGAGGCGTACAGGAACAGATCGAGCAGCAGCTGATAGCCGAGGGAGGAGCATTCCGCTCCCCGCAGCGGATCTTCCGATTGCAGGATCGAGACGATGGCATTGATTTTATTAAGTGTCACATCGGGATTGCTTAAATATAGGATGGTCGATGTATCGAAATGCATGGAAGCCAGCAGCTCAGCCATATGAGCTCCGTTGAACGTCACCCATTTGACTGTCCAGGGCTCACGGACCGGAGCATAGCCGTGCTTCTCATTAGGAAGCAGGAACATGCCTTGTCCCTCGCTCACCGTATACTGCTTGCCGCCGACCTCCAGCTGACCAGCCCCGCTCACCGTCTGAATCCACTGGTAGTCGGGGAAGCCCTTCTCCCGGTGCATGGGCTCCTGATTGCGCCAGCCGCCCGCATTCGTAATATAGATCGGATATTTCAAATCCATTTCCGTCATGACGCCGAATATATTGTAGTCCAAAGGGTAGAGACACCGCCTTATGCTTCCGTAGAAACCAATATGAATATATTCATATTAACAAGAAAATGATCCGATTGAAATAGCACCTCAATAAGATTTATCCTATGCATATGATCCTATTTTGAGGAGGTTTCGTTATGACCGTATCCAAAAATGTTAAGCTTCCCCATTTGTTCTATGGGGGCGATTATAATCCGGAGCAATGGCCGGAGGAAGTATGGAAAGACGATATGCGTTTGATGAACAAGGCTGGCGTCAACATTGTCAGCGTCGGTATCTTCAGCTGGGCTGCACTGCAGCCGGGACCGGAAACATACGATTTTGCATGGCTGGACCGCCTGATGGATTTGATGGCCGAGCACGGCATTATGGCGGACCTGGCAACCGCTACCGCATCGCCGCCTGCATGGCTGGCGAAGCTGCATCCCGAGTCTTTGCCTGTAGACGAGAACGGGGCCCGTTACGCTCAAGGCTCGCGCCAGCATTACTGCCCTAACAGCAAGGCGTTCCGCCTGTATGGACAGCGGCTGGTCCGCAAGCTGGCAGAACGGTATAAGGACCATCCTGCGCTTGCTATGTGGCATATTAACAACGAGTATGCGTGCCATATTTCCCAATGCTTCTGCGACGAATGTACCCGGGAGTTTCGCGTATGGCTTCAAAAGCGCTACGGGACGATTGATGAGCTGAATGCCCGCTGGGGAACGAATTTCTGGAGCCAAAAATATTATGACTGGGAAGAAATCGGCCTGCCCGGCAAAACGCCGACGTACCCGAACCCGGGCCAACAGCTGGATTACAAGCGCTTCATGTCCGACAGCCTGCTTGACGCCTATTTGGGAGAACAGAGGATTCTGAAGGAAATTACACCGCATTTGCCGATCATGACGAATTTCATGGGAGCCTTCAAGCCGCTGGATCATTTCGAATGGGCCAAGCATCTGGATGTGGTTACCTGGGACAGCTATCCGGAGCCGACGGCGGGGATTCCGGTATTTGCCGCCATGCAGCATGATTTGATGCGCAGCCTGAAGGGCGGACAGCCGTTTATTCTCATGGAGCAGGTAACAAGCCAGGTGAACTGGCGGCAGCAGAATCCGCTTAAGCGCCCCGGCGTCATGCGCCTATGGAGCTATCAGACGATCGCCCACGGCGGGGACGGCGTGATGTTCTTCCAATGGCGACAATCCCAGGCCGGAGCAGAGAAGTTCCATGGCGCTATGGTGACGCACACCGGAGATGAGAACAGCCGCATTTATCGTGAAGTCGAACAGCTCGGACAAGAGCTGAAACGGCTTGACGCCTTGGTCGATTCCCGCGTGGAGGCGCGCGTGGCGATGATCTTTGACTGGCATAACTGGTGGGCGCTGGAGCTGGACTCCAAGCCGAGCCGGGATATCCTGTACCTGGAGCAGGTCAAGCAGTATTACCAGGCCTTATTCGAGCATAATGTCGGCGTGGACTTCGTGCAGCCGAACGCCGATTTAAGCAGCTACAAGCTGGTTATTGCGCCTGCAATGTATATGGTCGCTCCCGGCGTCGCGGCCAATTTGGAATCGTACGTGCAGAATGGAGGCACGCTGCTAACGACCTTCTTCAGCGGCATCGTTGACGAGAATGACCGCATCCACTTGGGCGGATACCCGGCACCGCTTCGCAAGCTGCTTGGGATCTGCGTGGAGGAATTCGATCCTATGCTGCCGGGCCAAACCAATGGCATCAGCGTAACCGGGGGCGGGGAGTTCAGCTGCAATCTTTGGGCCGATATAATACGGCTTGAGGGAGCCGAATCTCTGGCATCCTTTACTTCCGATTTCTTTGCAGGCTCTCCGGCCGTTACGGAACATACGTTCGGAAGCGGAAAGGCCTATTATGTTGGCACGCAGCCAGAGGCTGGCTACATCAAGCAGCTCGTGGGCGGCCTGCTGGCTGATTTAGAGCTGCAGGCTCCTGTGACGGCGCCTGCGGGTGTGGAGGCGACGGTACGCCGATCGGCGAACGGGGACCGCTATATCTTCGTGCTGAACCATAATGGACAGAAAACCAGCGTGGGGCTTCCGGAAGGGGCTTTCGTGGACTTGATCAGCGGCCGGTCCGTCGATACCTCGCTGGAGCTTGATCCTAACGGGATTGCGATCCTTCACTTGCAGCCTTAGTCCTTTCCTTGAAAAAAGGTTCCCGTTTCGTTACACTGTTGCGTGTAGCGGGAGGTGCGGGAAAGATGAAGAGGGCAGTATCGGTCGTGATAGAGAGTTTCTATGAGGACCAGAGCATGCAGCAGTCCGTTCAGGGAGAGCTGTTCCCAAAGGGCGATCACTATTATTTGCGATATGAAGAAGCCGATCCGGAGATGTCGGGGACGATGACGACGATCAAGCTGGAGCGTGACCGCATCCGGTTATTACGGAGCGGGAGCGTGCGATCGGAGCTTACGTTCGTGCAGGGCCAAAGCTGCCGGGGGAGCTATGAGATGCCTCAAGGCAGCCTGGAGCTGCACACGGACACGACCTCCATGATCATCGATCTGTTGGAGGGTCTCGGGACCGTCGATTGGAGCTATGACTTGTATGTGGCGGGGGAGAAATCCGGCTCCTTCCGGTTAAAGGTGACGATTGCTTTGCGGCAGTAAGCCGAATAAGCGAAGACAAACAAAAAAACGGTTTCGGGCGGTTGCATCAGTCTCCGCTCGAAACCGTTTTTGATACTGCGCCGACGGCTCTCATCGCATTGATTTCCTTGATACCGAAGCTGGTTCTGTTTGCTTTCAAAATCAGCTTGGCGTTTTTCTTGATGATGGTTTTTACCTGCATCGGCTTTAGGCCCGGCTTTTTGGCAAGCATAAGAGCGATCACGCCGGTGACGTGCGAAGTCGCCATCGAGGTACCGCTTAATTCGTGATATTTTCCTCGCAGCCAAGTGGAATATACTCTCTCACCTGGGGCATAAATGTCGATTTTTTTGCTGATGTTGCTGAAGGGAGCGATCTGCCCGCGCCGGGTTGTCGCCCCTACGGCGATCACCTGACGAAGTCTGGCAGGGTAATCAATTCCCGCTTTCTTGCCTTCGTTGCCGGAGGAGGCTACGACGATGACGCCAGCCTCATACGCGTTGCGCACGGCCAATTCCAGCGCTTTACTGTACGTTTTCATGCCGAAGCTCATATTAATAATGTGTATTTGATTTTTCACGCACCAGTCGATGCCGTTAATAATATCGGAAACAAACGCGCTGCCTTGATGATCGAATGCCTTCACCGGATGGATCAGAGCTTCCGGAGCCACTCCCAATATCCCGCGCTGGCGGCTGGATGCGGCGATCGTACCCGCGATATGGGTCCCGTGGCCGTTATCGTCATTGGGCAGCAGAAACCGGTTCAGCAGGTTAATTCCGTGTGACAGGCAGTTGCGCAAATCCGGATGCGTGTAGTCGGCCCCGGTATCGATGACCCCGATATGAATCCGGTCCCCTTTGGATTTTTTCCAAGCTTGAGGAGCCCGGATATGCCGAATGCCCCAAGGAATCGTCTGCGTCTCGCTCGCTGACTTTCCGCTGTTAGACTGAACTGACTTTAAAGATTTCGGTGCATGAACCTTCATCAAGGTATCCGGTTCAACGGATTGGATAAAAGGGAGATCCACCAACAGCTCCGGGGAATTCAGGGTGCAGGAAAGGGCGTGAATGATTTGCAGCGGCTGGACTTCCTTAAGCCGGGTCCATTTCTTCTTGCGGCGTTTAATTTGTTGCAGGCAAGCTGAGTAATGCATTGGGTCGTTGAATCGGATGATATGCTTGCAATCGCTGCTGCCTGTACCTTCCATGGCTCCATGTAGCCATTCAACAAACGCGGATGGTTTCACAGTTGATCTTCCCCCCATGCATCGGCCGTCTGGAATCATACGCTTTTCAATATCGTATGTAGGAGGAAGTCCGGCGGCATGTGCACATAACCTTTATATAAATAATTGGGTTGGGACCCGTGTCATTCGGGAAACTTGCACATACGATAAATAGAGAGAGTCGGTCGATTCTCTTCAGCGAGATGGGAGTTGGGGCAGATCTGTACTCGGCTCTCGCGGATACAGTCAAAGGCGAAGGAGCTTTCCTTCGCTTCTTTCTTTGGACGGGATCGGCGAAGATTTTGAGGAGGATGGGGATCAGAGTCTTTATCAGCAAAAAAAGCGGTCCTGCGGACAGACTCCTAGTTGCATTTTTACATAAAATAAGGTTTACTAAATGAGTATAATGGATATTATGAGTTAGGACTCTTGTAAAATGTTCGAAGGGATGTGCTTGGATGAGTGGACAGTACACTCTAAAGGTCGGTGCGGAGCAAGCAAAAGAAATGCCGATGGTCGATCTAGCATTTGAATTGCTGAAAGCTGCGAATACACCTTTTTATTACCGTGATTTAATGGCTGAAATCGCCAAAATTAAAGGCCTCTCTGAAGATGAAGTCATGCAGGTTATCGCTCAACTATATACGGAGATCAATATAGACGGCCGGTTTGCTTGTGTCGGCACGAATTTGTGGGGATTGAAGCGCTGGTATCCGGTTGAGAAATCCGAGGATGCCGTTGGCAGCGGCAAGCGTCCGCGCATTATTAACGATGAAGACGACGATCTGGACGATGAGGATCTGTTCGCCGAGGAAGAGGATCATTTCGCCGAGGAGGAAGATTACGACTCCTTCGACAAAGTGCGTGACGAGGATGACTTTGAATCGGAAGAAGAAGCAGAGGAAGAAACCGAATTCTTCGAAGAGGACGAGATTGAAGAGGAGATCGAGGAGACCGATCTGGAGGAAGACTCCGACGAGGAATTGGATGATTCCGAAGAGGAAGAATTTGATGATGAGGATGAAGACGACGACCGGAAATAAACCAATTCCCTCCTCCTTCTTGACAGGGATGGGCGTTCAGAGTAAACTATTTTCTGGGCTTTGGAAAAGATCGAATCATGACGAATGTCTTGACTATAAAGTGCCCCGCGCAAAGTCGGGGCATTTTTTCTTTTTTTATGGGGGATTTTTGAGCGTTCCGCGCCGTTGGACGTGAAATGGATTGTGGCGCGGAAGTTGTTGCTTTCCTTCCGTTTATGAGAACTGATTTCGCGCAATACTATCAATATTGGAGGGTTACATAATGACCAAGTATATTTTCGTCACGGGGGGCGTTGTTTCCTCATTGGGCAAGGGGATTACAGCGGCATCGCTCGGAAGGCTCTTGAAAAACCGGGGGCTGAAAGTTACCATTCAAAAATTTGACCCTTATATTAACGTAGACCCTGGAACGATGAGTCCATACCAGCACGGGGAAGTTTTCGTTACCGATGACGGCGCGGAAACCGATTTGGACTTGGGTCACTACGAGCGTTTTATCGATATTAACTTATCCAAGAACAGCAACGTAACGACGGGCAAAATCTATTCCTCCGTTATTACGAAAGAGCGTCGCGGAGAGTATTTGGGCGGAACGGTGCAGGTTATCCCGCACATTACCAACGAAATCAAGGATCGCGTATTCCGCGCAGGACGCGAAGCGCAATCCGACGTCGTTATTACTGAAATCGGCGGTACGGTCGGCGATATCGAGAGCTTGCCGTTCATCGAGGCTATTCGCCAAATTAAGAGCGACATTGGACGCGAGAACGTCATGTACATCCACGTGACGCTGATTCCTTACTTGAAAGCGGCGGGCGAAGTTAAAACCAAGCCGACCCAGCACAGCGTGAAGGAGCTTCGCGGAATCGGTATTCAGCCTCATGTTATCGTTTGCCGTACGGAGCATCCGTTGTCCGAGGATATGAAGCGCAAGCTGGCCTTGTTCTGCGACATCGATGAGAAAGCGGTAGTCGAGTGTCTGGATGCGGATACCTTGTATGAAGTACCGATGATGCTGCGTGAGCAAGGGCTCGACGATATCGTCGTCAATCATTTGAAGCTGACTACGAATGAACCGGATATGACGGAATGGGAAAGCCTTGTTCAGCGCGTCAAATCCTTGAAGCATACGACGGAAATCGCCATTGTCGGCAAGTACGTTGCACTGCATGATGCTTATTTAAGTATTGTCGAAGCGTTGGGGCATGCCGGAATCGACAGCAACACGGAAATTAAAATTCGTTGGGTCAACGCCGAAGAGGTGACCGACGGCAACGTGGAAGAGCTGCTGAAGGGTGTACAAGGCATTCTTGTACCGGGAGGCTTCGGCGATCGCGGCATCGAAGGCAAGGTTTCTGCCATTCGCTATGCGCGCGAGAACAAAATTCCGTTCTTCGGCATTTGCTTGGGAATGCAGGTAGCCGTAGTGGAATATGCGCGTTCCGTATTGAATCTGGAGGGAGCGAACAGCTCCGAGATCAATCCGACTACGCCGTATCCGGTGATTGATCTTCTGCCTGAGCAAAAGGATATTGAAGATCTGGGCGGAACAATGCGTCTTGGATTGTATCCGTGCAAATTGGCGGAAGGCTCGCTCGCTATGCGCTGCTACGACGATGAACTTGTCTACGAAAGACACCGTCACCGCTACGAATTTAATAATCAATACCGTGACATGCTGGAATCGGCCGGTTTGAAAATTACCGGTACGTCGCCAGATGGCCGACTGGTTGAAATCATTGAATGCCCGGATCATCCTTGGTTCCTGGCTGTGCAATTCCATCCGGAATTCACATCGCGTCCGAACCGTCCGCAAGCCTTGTTCAAGCATTTCGTTCAAGCGGCATTTCAAATGAAAAATTAGTCATAGATCCTCATGCGACAGCATATTCCATAACAACACAATTCGATTTGCTTCTTCAGAAACTTCTTTAATTGTAAAAGTTTTCAACTTTCCGCAGAAACAAGAAGGAATATCGGTGTTTGTATCGAATTTATCTTGTTAGGATCGTTAGACAGGACGGAATTCCGACAAACAAACGAAAGCGGAATGAGGAGGTTACCGTATTGAAGAAGAAGTTGCTTATTGTTGATGACCAGAACGGTATTCGCATTTTGTTAATGGAAGTGTTCAGCAGCGAAGGCTATGAGACCTACCAGGCTTCCAACGGGAAGCTGGCCCTTGAGATTGTCAGATCGGCCTCTCCTGATCTTGTGCTCCTGGATATGAAAATCCCCGGAATGGACGGCCTGGATATTTTGAAGCATATCAAAGCCATTGACCCTTCCATCAAAGTGATCATGATGACAGCTTATGGTGAGCTGGACATGATTAAGGAAGCTACGGAGCTGGGGGCTATCATGCATTTCACGAAGCCGTTCGACATTGATGAGCTTCGCCATGCAGTCAACAATCAGCTGCGACTTACGGGCAACAATTCATACGCAGTGGGATCCTGATTTTTCAGGATCTCTTTTTTTTATTTCTATGGAATTGGGTTCGCTTACATGTAAAATCGACAAAGATAACCCTCTATTTTAGGTAGGCTTGTCTGGAAAATTACTATAGGCTTGGTTATCATTTTAAGCTTTATATGATATAATAACGCAGTATGACACAAGAGCGGTCTTCGTACTTAACTCGGTCAATAAACACTAGGAGGAAGAGACACATGCCATTGGTTTCAATGAACGAATTTTTGCCTAAGGCAAAGGCGAACAAGTATGCGGTTGGACAATTTAACATGAACAACCTGGAGTTCGCCCAAGCTATCGTAGAAGCAGCAGAGGAATTGAAGTCTCCTTTCATTTACGGCGTAAGTGAAGGAGCTTTGAAGTATATGGGTATCGAGTTTACGGTTGCCATTGCTGAAGCGGCTGCCAAAAAATCCGGATTACCGATCGCATTGCACCTGGATCACGGCAGCAGCTTTGAAGTTGCTATGAAATGTATCCGCGCGGGCTTCAGCTCCGTTATGTTTGACGGTTCTCACTATTCTTTCGAAGAAAACATCCGTTTGACTAAAGAAGTGGTTAAGGCCGCTCATGCTATGGGCGTTTCCGTTGAAGGCGAGCTTGGAACTATCGGCGGCGTTGAAGATGATATCAGCGTTGACGAAGAGAATGCAAGCCTTGCTAAGCCGGAAGAAGCTATTCGTTTCTATGAAGAAACCGGCGTTGACTGTCTGGCGATCGCAGTAGGTACCGCACACGGTATGTACGCAGGCGAGCCTAACATCCGATTTGATATTATCGAGAAGGTTTCCCAGGCTATTCCTGTTCCTGTCGTTCTTCACGGCGGATCCGGCGTACCTGACGAAATGATCAAGAAGTCCATCGCAGCAGGGGTCGGCAAGATCAACGTGAACACCGAAAACCAAGTAGCATGCACGGAAACGATTCGTGAAGTGTTGAACAAAGATGCTAAAGTGTACGATCCTCGTAAATACCTCACTCCTGCCCGCAAAGCCATGATTGAAGTGGTTAAATCCAAAATTCAATTGTTCGGAAGCTCCAACCAAGCTTAAGTTATATACGGGAAATGCATCGTTAAGATGTGTTTCCCTTCTATTCTTTCTTTAATAGCTCCGTTTATCGGTTGATTCGTTTGTTTAGTGCTTTAAAGCAGTCATGTGGGAGGAAGAGGGACGAATGGAAAAATTGATGGTCTCCGGCGGTCGTCCGCTGAGGGGGACGGTCCAGATAAGCGGCGCCAAGAACAGCGCGATAGCTTTAATTCCAGCCGCTATTTTATCGGAGACGACGGTAACGCTGGACAATTTACCGATTTTGAGCGATGTAGCCATTTATACGGAACTTCTCGAGGAGCTTGGTGCAACGGTAGAATGGAAGGAAGATCGCATGATCATCGACCCGAGCCGCTTGCAATCCAAACCTATGCCGAACGGCAATGTGAAGAAATTAAGAGCTTCCTACTATTTGATGGGAGCGTTACTGGGACGTTTTGGGGAAGCCACCATAGGATTACCCGGCGGATGCAATTTTGAACCGCGTCCGATCGATCAGCATATTAAAGGATTTGAAGCGCTGGGAGCGCGTGTAAGTACAGAAAACGGTGCCTTACATATTCATGCTAAAGAGCTTCGCGGGGCAAAGATTTATTTGGATGTAGTTAGCGTAGGGGCGACGATCAACATCATGTTGGCAGCTTCTCGCGCCAAAGGTGTCACTTTGATTGAAAACGCGGCCAAAGAGCCTGAAATTATAGATGTTGCCACTTTATTGAACGCCATGGGCGCCAAAATAAAAGGGGCAGGAACAGAAACCATTCGCATAGAAGGTGTAGATTCTCTGCACGGATGTCAACACTCTATCATTCCCGATCGTATACAAGCAGGTACTTATATGATTGCCGCAGCCGCAACGCGCGGGGATGTTGTCGTAGATAATGTGATTCCCAAGCATATGGAGGCCTTGACGGCCAAATTGCAGGAAATGGGCGTACACATTTATGAGATGGATGAGTCCATCCGTGTTGTCGGTCAGCCTATTTATGAAAGCGTCGACGTAAAAGCATTGGTGTACCCCGGGTTTGCCACCGATCTGCAATCGCCTATGACGAGCCTCCTTACTCAAACCAAAGGCGTCAGCATTCTTACAGACTATGTTTATAGCAATAGATTTAAGCACGTTCCGGAGCTTGTGCGAATGGGAGCCAAAATCAAGGTTGAGGGGCGTTCGGCGGTTATCGAGGGATCTCCGCTGTGTGCGGCTAAAGTGAAGGCGACGGACCTTCGGGCCGGCGCTGCGCTGGTCATAGCGGGCCTTACCGTACCGGATGGGGTGACCGAAATTAGCGGCGTCGAATATATTGATCGCGGTTACGATCATTTGGTTATGAATCTATCGAATTTAGGTGCAGAGGTATGGCGTAAGAACGAATAGTAGTCGTATAGACTTCGCCAAATTGGGTAATGCTAGACAATGTCTGCATCACAGTGAAACAACACTTCGATAGTCTTTTGAAACAGAACACCGTAAAACGGTTAAACATGTTATGAAGCGGCTTTCTTACGAAAAGCTATCTGCGAGGTCTTCGCCCGGTCTGATCGCTAGCGGTGAACATTGAGGGATGGTTTTTCGCAAGAAAGGCTTGCTGCTCCTTTCCTCATTCCCCGACCTGATTCCTTAGTGGGTTTTCTCCGAGAACATGTACTTCCCGGCAAATGAAAAAGGATTCCATGAACGCCTCATGCTAGAATAATGAATGTGGAACGTTAAGCCTTGAAAATTTAATAGTTTGGTGGTTAGAAATTATGGATATGCATCTAGCTCAACTAGAGGCACTTAAATTAACAGAGCTTTATCAATTGGCCAAAAAGCATCAAATTCCTTATTACGGGCAGTTGAAGAAAAAAGAACTTATTTTCGCCATTTTACGCGCGCAGGCTGAAAAAAGCGGATTGATGTTTATGGAGGGCGTACTGGAGATCCTGCAGGACGGCTTCGGTTTCCTTAGACCTATCAATTACCTGCCTAGCTCGGAGGATATTTATATATCCGCCTCCCAGATTCGCAAATTTGATTTGCGGTCCGGAGACCTGGTATCCGGTAAATGCCGGCCTCCAAAAGAAAATGAACGTTACTTCGGCTTGCTGCATGTGGAAGCCGTAAACGGAGAGGACCCTGTGACGGCAGCGGAACGGCTGCACTTCCCGGCATTAACTCCTCTGTATCCGCAGAAAAAACTGGTGCTTGAAACCTCCCCTACGCATTATTCCACACGGCTTATGGACTTATTGGCTCCCGTAGGATTAGGACAGCGCGGCTTGATCGTAGCTCCGCCTAAGGCAGGTAAAACCTTGCTGCTTAAAGAAATTGCCAACAGCATTTCCACCAATTACCCGGATATCGAGCTGTTTGTGCTGCTGATCGACGAGCGTCCGGAGGAAGTGACGGATATGCAGCGTTCGGTGAAAGGGGAAGTAGTCGCTTCTACCTTTGATGAACTGCCGGAGAATCACATCAAGGTTGCTGAATTGGTGTTAGAGCGGGCTCAACGCTTGGTTGAGCATAAGAAAGATGTCGTTATATTGATGGATAGCATCACTCGTTTGGCTCGCGCCTATAACCTGGTCGTGCCTCCGACTGGCCGTACCTTATCCGGGGGGATCGATCCCGGGGCATTCCATCGCCCGAAAAGATTTTTCGGTGCCGCCCGTAATATCGAAGAAGGCGGCAGCCTGACGATCCTGGCCACTGCGCTGATTGAAACCGGATCGCGTATGGATGACGTTATCTATGAAGAGTTCAAGGGAACAGGCAATCTGGAGCTGCACCTGGACCGCAAGCTGGCGGAGCGCCGCATATTCCCGGCTATCGACATTCGCCGATCGGGTACACGCCGCGAGGAAATGCTCTTGACCAAAGAAGAGCTGGATAAAGTATGGGCTATTCGCAAGAGCATGAACGATTCGCATGAATATTTGGAGGCTTTCCTCAAGAAGCTGGCTGATTCCAAGACGAACCAGGAGTTTTTGGATATGCTCGAAAAAAATGGCGCAGGCAGCACAGGCGGCAGCGGGGGCAGCGGTTCTTCTTCCGCATCCGCCTCCAAGCGGGTAAAAAACACCTCTGCGTCGTAATTCAACAAGATAGGAGCATTAGCCATGAACTTGCTATATGCCGACCGTGATGGAAATGTATTCGATCATCCCGACTATACTGCACTTGGCCGTAACGGTGATATGATAACCGATATTATGGAAGAAGAGCTGATTCCTCTTCCGGAAGGAGCTACGTTGGTCAGCCTGCCGCATACACGACCGGTCGGCTTGAATGCGGCTACCGGGGAGATGGAAGTCGTCCCCGGGGATGTTACGGCCGTCGGAGCGCTGCTGCCGCAGGGCTTCACCCGGCTGCTGCTCCCAGGGTACGTCAAATCGGACAAGAGCCAGCTGCTTCCGCTGTTCGGTTACACGGCTGCAATCTGGAAGGACGGGCAGTTTTATGTGGCCGCGCATCAGAGTGACGATCCGGAGCGGTGGAATCCGCGCAACTGTGACCCTGACGAGCTGGAGCTGCAGGTGCAGCGGTATTTGGAGAAGTACAGCGAGAACCGGCTGTACAAGCATTTATCCAATTGTGCTTTGGGCTACGAATGTCTTACGGCCTCCAATACGTTCTTGAATCGCTGGGAAGGTGCGGTTCCCGTATCGTTCTCCTGCAATGCCGGGTGCTTTGGCTGTATTTCCGAACAGCCTGACGATAGCGGCTTTCCTGCCCCGCAGACACGTATGAACTTCAAGCCGACGGTGGATGAAGTTGTTGAAGTCATGCTGGAGCATCTGAAAACGCCGGACAGCATCATCAGCTTCGGACAGGGCTGTGAAGGCGAGCCATCGACGCAAGCGTCGATCATCATTCAAGCGATGCGCCGTGTGCGTGAGCTGACCAGCATGGGATATATCAATATCAATACCAATGCCGGTCTGACCGACCATATCCGGGGCATTGTGGATGCCGGCCTTAACTTGATGCGGGTAAGCACCATCAGTGCCTTGGACGACCATTATAATGCTTATTACAAGCCCCGCGGCTATACGCTGAAGAATGTCGAGAAATCGCTTCGCTACGCGGCTGATAAAGGGGTGTATACCTCGATCAACTATTTGATTTTTCCCGGCGTAACGGATAGGGAAGAAGAAATCGAAGCCATGATCGAATTTGCCAGACGAACCGATCTCAAGCTGATTCAGCTGCGCAATTTGAATATTGACCCCGAGAGCTATTTGGGTCTAATTCCCAAAGCACAGGGCGAAGTGCTCGGAATGAAGCAGATGCTGGACATTTTCCGTGAGGAGCTGCCTCATGTTGTTCTCGGCTCTTATACCCATGTTCCACCAAAGCCGTAATTCGGACAAACTACTTGCAACGAATGCAGCTGACGTGATATACTACGCCTATGTGTGCAATTAAATAACTCTGATTCACATGGTGTTTCAGGGCAAAAGAGGTGAAAGCAGTGAAAGAAGCAATCCATCCTACGTACCATAACACAACGGTAACTTGTGCTTGCGGCAATACGTTCGAAACAGGTTCGATCAAACAAAATCTTCGTGTTGAGATTTGTTCCGCTTGCCATCCGTTCTTTACCGGTAAACAAAAATTCGTTGATGCCGGCGGTCGCGTTGATAAATTTAAAAAGAAATACGGTATCTAATTTTAGACCGTTTTCCAGATGTCTTACAGCATAATCATGCCTCCTGTGGCTATCCTAAAAGCAATGCAGCAGCTTTGATGACTTTGTTCATCGGACTGTTTCACTAGCTCTTAGAAGTTGCAGGAGGTGTTTTTGTTTTGAAACCGAGAGTGGCGTCATTCACGTTGTGTATTTTATTATCCGTTGTATTATGGGGAACGGCTTGTCAGAAGCAGGACGGAGTGACCAGGGTGAAGTCGTATTCCCGGGACGGGGCGCTTGGAATAACGGAGGTCAACCCGAACATGCCCATGAGTCCCACTTATCATACGTATATGGATGATACCCGTTTAATGAAGGATACGATAAGACAAATCCCCGAAGTCAGGTCCTCTACCATTACTATGAACGGACCTATTGCTACGGTAAGACTGGATGTGCCGGCCACCTTATCTGCGGAAGAGGCGGAAAGAGTGGAATGGGAGGCCTACGACAGGCTGTCGAAAATGATGCCCCGATATACGGTGAAAGTTTCCGTTTCACGTAAATAATGCACACAGGTTGATATTTCTCGGGGAATCGTCTATACTTATCTTTGCCGTGCTAGACGGGGAGGTAGCGGTGCCCTGTAACCCGCAATCCGCTGTAGCGGGGTCGAACGCCTATTCGCGGTATTACGATGTAAGGTTTGGGTTTTAGAATCGGTGTTGAGAGTTGGGTCCTCCGCAATGGATGCTTGTGAACCCGGTCAGGTCCGGAAGGAAGCAGCCGTAAGCAAGATGTTTCATGTGCCGGAGGGCTGCCTGACTTGAGTCGAGTCTAAAAATTCCGCTTGGATCGTAATATCAAGGTAGGTGCACGGTATTATTTTTTAAAATGAATGTACATAAACACCATTTTCGGTCTATGACCGGGGATGGTGTTTTTTTATACGCTCAGGAGGAAAATGAAAAATTTAGGAGAATTGTATACTAAAGTTAACTGAAATGTTAAAAGGGGTAGAGCTTAGGAGGTGGCACGTTGCAGCGGGGGTTGAATTTGCTACAGCAATTCGCCGGAACATTTATGAAGGATGTCAATCTGGGGGTTCTGCTTATTGACACCAGCTTTCAATTGATTGACATCAGTGATATGGCGTGCCGTGTGCTTGGCTTAGTAAAAGAGAATGTGATCGGACGGCCGGTAGACCGTATATTCGCGACACTTCCGCCCGAGCATCAGTTGGTGCAGCGGAGCATTCTGGAGGGGATGGTTGTACGCAACCACGCGCTGTCGTGGACGAACAATCAGGAGCGCTACGAGCTTTTGCTGGATTCCAATGTGCTGCGTGACGAGAATCATCAGATAGCCGGAGCTTATATTATTTTTAAAGATGTGACGAATCTGCGTTCCTTGGAAGAACAGGTTCAGCGCAGCGACCGGCTGGCGATGATCGGACAGATAGCGGCGGGAACCGCCCATGAAATTCGCAATCCGTTGACCTCGATTAAAGGCTTCCTGCAGGTGCTTCGTAAAACACTTCAAGAGCAAGGGATGGAACGGGAAAGCGGCTATACCGAGGTTATGCTTACTGAGATGAACCGGATCAATGAATTGGTGAACGAATTTTTGCTGCTGGGCAAACCCAAGAATGTGACCTATACATCCATTGATATTTCGCAGGTTGTGAAGGATATTTTGCCGATCATTAAGAATGAGGCTCTGCTTCACGGCGTTATCGTTCAATGCGAAATCACAGACGGGCTTCCACATGTCATAGCGGATAAGGAGTTGTTGAAGCAAGTTTTTCTGAACATATGCAAAAATGGCATTGAGGCCATGGGTGACGGAGGTCATTTGAAGATTACCGAAAGGGTGGACATTGAGGAGCGAAAAGTGAACATAGAAATTCACGATACAGGTCCCGGCATACCGCTTTTTGTTATTGATAAAATTTTTGACCCGTTCTTCACTACAAAGCAAGAAGGCACAGGACTTGGACTGTCCATCTGCCAACGTATTATTCACGACATCGGCGGGCATATCCGCGTTTCCTCGAAAGGCTTCGGAACTACTTTCACTCTCAGCATTCCTTTCCCCTAAGCCACTTCATTCAGCCGTAGATGTGTAGTATAATAGACGGGATAAACAATTGTTGGAGAGGAAGCTATGGCACATATCGCATTATACCGAACGTGGAGACCGCAGGCTTTCCGTGAAATTGTAGGTCAGAAGCACATTGTTCAAACCTTGCAAAATTCGCTGCGCGAAGGGCGTTATACCCACGCTTACTTGTTTAACGGCCCACGGGGTACGGGGAAGACGAGTGCTGCCAAAATATTGGCTAAAGCCGTCAATTGTTTGAAAGGTCCTGCCGAGGAGCCGTGTAACGAGTGCGCCAATTGCATTCGCATTACCGAGGGTGCCGTCATGGACGTTGTGGAGATTGATGCGGCCTCCAATCGGGGCGTCGAGGAAATCCGCGATATCCGGGACAAAGTGAAGTACGCGCCGACAGAAGTGCGGCAAAAGGTGTACATCATCGACGAGGTTCATATGCTCACAACGGAAGCCTTCAATGCATTGCTGAAGACTCTCGAGGAGCCTCCGGCACATGTTATGTTCATTCTGGCTACCACGGAGCCGCATAAGCTGCCTGCTACGATTATTTCCCG
Source organism: Paenibacillus sp. OAS669 (assembly GCF_014873645.1). Lineage (NCBI taxonomy): Bacteria > Bacillati > Bacillota > Bacilli > Caryophanales > Paenibacillaceae > Paenibacillus > Paenibacillus sp. OAS669. The sequence continues at coordinate 3,368 of NZ_JADBDR010000006.1, read as the reverse complement.
CTGTCAGCGCTTCGATTTTCGCCGGGTATCGCTGGATGAGCAGGTGGAGAGGCTTCATGAAGTGTGCAGAGAAGAGCAAATTAATGCCGATGATGAAGCCATTCGGTTCATAGCCAGATTGTCCGATGGAGGTATGCGCGATGCGTTAAGCCTGCTGGACCAGATCATGGCGTTTTCGGGCAAGAGCATCACATACGATGATGTGGTATCGATTACCGGAGGCATGGCGGGCGACCAGTTTCAAAAATTGGTGCAGGCTGTGAAACGACGGGATGTCGGGGCCGTATTACAGTTGATTGATGACTTCATGCAGGAAGGCAAAAGTGCGGATAAATGCATGGAGAGCCTGCTGTATTATTTCCGCGATTTGCTTATGGTCAAGATGGTGCCTGGTTCTCAGGCGGTCACTGACCGTATCATAGATGTAAAACAATTTGCCGAAGTGGCGGAGTCGTTCACAACCCAGGAGCTAATCTCCATGATGGACACATTGAACCACTACCAGACGGAGATGAAATATTCCGTACAGCCTCAGACGCTGCTGGAAGTGGCCTTAATGAAGCTTTGCAGTTCCACTGGTCCCGAACGTTCAGCCGCGGCAGCGCCTACAGCCGGATCGGCGCCAGCGCCGGACGGGTTGATTGCTCAACTGAATGGACGAATCCAGCGGCTGGAGGAGCAGATTGCTCAGATGCTTAAGCAGGGTGTCCCCCCGGCTGCAGCTGGTTCCGGCCATGCCGGCAGTCATTCCGGTTCGGGTGGAAGAACGGCTTCGGTACCTGTAGCGATGAAGAGGGTTGAGAAGCTGGAGGGCTACCTGCACGCCAAGGATACGGACGAAACGAGAGCTGTCATTCAGCGGTGGAGTCAAGTGCTTGGCCGGGTTAAGGAGCTGAAGATTACCATCCATGCCTGGCTGGTGGACGGAGAGCCGGTTGCGGTATTTGAGGGAGCTCTGCTCGTTGCCTTCAAAAGTTCGATGCACCGGGAAACGACAGAAAAGCCGGCCAATAAACAGCTGATTGAGCAAGTCATGAGTGAGATTCTAGGCAAGCCCCTTCGGCTGGTCACTATCATGATGAAGGATTGGAAGGCCGCCGCAGAGCAGTCGAAGCCTGCCGAGCAGGCTGGTGAGGAGTTAAAGCTGGTGCATGAGGATGAACCGGCGGCAACGAAGGAAGAATGGATTCACGAGGCCATCCAATTGTTTGGCGAGGATCTGGTAAAAATAAAAGAAGATTGATGACGAGGAGTGGATTTTCAATGAACAACATGAACCAAATGATGAAGCAAGTGAAGAAAATGCAGGAGCAAATGCTCAAGACGCAAGAGGAATTGGCGCAAAAAACAATCGAAGGAACTGCCGGCGGCGGCGTTGTTACTGTTACCGTGAACGGGCAGAAGAAAGTTACCGGAATCGTCATCAAACCGGAAGCCGTAGATCCGGACGATGTAGAAATGCTTCAGGATCTCGTTCTGACAGCTATTAACGATGCAATGAACAAAGCGGAAGAAATGGCTAACAAAGAAATGTCCCGTTTGACGGGCGGAATGAACATTCCAGGCTTATTCTAATCGACCGACGGCCGCATTTGTGAAGTACAGGGAATTTACTTTAACAGCATAAGGAGCTATCTCTTTTGTTTTATCCCGAACCGTTAGCCAAACTGATCGATTCGTTTGCCCGTTTGCCCGGTATAGGGCCTAAGACGGCTGCGCGGCTTGCATTTCATGTGCTGCGTATGAAGGAAGACGACTGTATCGATTTTGCCAAAGCCCTGGTCAATGTCAAACGAAATTTGCACTATTGTTCCGTCTGCTGCAACATTACGGATACGGACCCCTGCCGCATATGCCAGGATAAAAGCAGAGACCGTTCGGTCATCTGTGTCGTGCAGGAGCCCAAGGATCTGGTCGCAATGGAAAGAACCAAAGAATTTAATGGGTATTACCACGTCCTTCACGGAGCGATCTCACCGATGGAAGGCATCGGCCCTGATGAAATCCGGATTGCGGATTTGCTGAGGCGGTTGTCCGACGAGCAGGTGCAGGAGCTCATTCTCGCAACCAATCCGAATATAGAAGGCGAGGCTACGGCGATGTACTTGTCGAGGCTCGTACGTCCGTTTGGATTGAAAGTGACGCGGATTGCGCATGGTCTGCCTGTGGGCGGCGACTTGGAATATGCCGACGAGGTTACGTTGACCAAAGCGTTAGAAGGACGCAGGGAGCTTTAACAAGCTTACGAGCCTTTGAATATAGCAATGAAAGAAGAGAAGTCGTTTAGAATAACGCAGGTTATTCTTGTACGGCTTCTTTTTTTATAGACTTCTTCTTCTATGCCGCGACTTTTCATTTTGACCGCAATGTACCTGAATCCGCTTCGAAGCCATAGCCGCACTTAGTCGGGTTATTTTTGTATAAAATAAGAGATTCGGTTCTACTTAAGCCCTTGGATTGATATGTATAGAACATAGGGACAAACTTGGGAGGGATCGAAAATGAAGCTATGGCAGAGGTTAAGCTCGAAGCATCGTAAACGGGAGGAGCTATTGAAGAATGAGAGACTGCAGCTGCTGCTTGAGATAGGAGTAGCCCATAACGAATGGGTGGCGGCTCAGGAGCGACTGAACTACGTGCTGGATGTGGATCAGATTGATTATGCCGTATATGCTATGGAGGCAGCGGAAAAAAGATTCGAAATGCTAATTAAGCAGGCCAAGAATATGAACCTCTCTGCCATAGATGTATATAAAGGGAGGGTAATGGAGGGCTGATGATAAAGCAATATATGCTGTGGGGAATCCTTATCGTATCCGGATTATTATTGATTATTACTTTGTTCAGGCACAAGCATACCTTTCAGTGGATTGGATATGTATGCTTGCATGTTGCATTTGCCGCGTTTTTGTTATATATTTTAAATCTGTTCGGGCCGTATACCCGAATCGAGGTTCCGCTTAACCCCGCAACCGTAGGGACAGTCAGTGTGCTTGGGGTGCCAGGTTTATTGATGCTTATCGCGTTGAAGCTGTGGGTTGTATAAGACTATAATGAAGAGTCTGAAAATGGAAAATAAAAAAGACTTGCATTATAGTGTGGGATTGTGATATATTAATCAAGTCGCCGCTGAACGGGGCGGTAAGAAATAAGAACCATTGTCCTTTGAAAACTGAACAACGAGTGAATGTTTGAAGAGAGAATGAAAATTCTCGCTAGCAATGAATTTTGAGCTTAAGACAAGCTCTATTATTGATCACTTCGGTGATCACCTTAATGGAGAGTTTGATCCTGGCTCAGGACGAACGCTGGCGGCGTGCCTAATACATGCAAGTCGAGCGGTCCCTTCGGGGATAGCGGCGGACGGG